>NZ_JBEZDC010000001.1:0-664922 GCF_040647935.1 Micromonospora sp. NPDC049204
TCCTTCGGAACCACCACGGGCAAGCAGCCATCAGCCACACCCCACCGCTCCGGGCATCCGAGACATCGATCCCGGACATCAACAATCTTATGGAGACAGCCATGACGGCAACCCCCGCGTCCAGCGCAGCCACGCCCCCGGTCGTCGACCGGGAGACCTGGCTGCGCGAGCGCAACGAACTGCTGGTCCGGGAGAAGGCCCATACCCGCGAAGGAGACGCGATCGCAGCCGCTCGTCGTCAGCTGCCGATGACGTTGATGCCGACGGTGACGGTCCAGGGCCCCGGCGGGGACACCCCGCTGGTGGAGGTTTTCGAGGGCCGCCGGATGCTCATCGCCTACTTCCACATGTGGCACGACGGCAAGCCGCACGAGCATCAGTGTGAGGGGTGCACCTTCTCGACCTGTCACATGCAGACGCTGGACTACCTGCATGCCCGGGACGTCACCTACGCCGTGTTCTGCCAGGGCCCCTACGACGAAAGTGCCCCGTTCGCGGAGTTCATGGGCTACCCGTTCCCCTGGTATTCGGCGAAAGACTCCGACCCGGCTCTGGCCGACGGTCGTGACTTCGGGTTCATCGCCTGCTACCTGCGCGACGGCGACCAGGTCTACGAGACCTACTGGACCACCGGGCGGGGCGTGGAGGCGCTGATGACCAGCTACCACGCCCTGGACCTCACCGTGTACGGCCGGCAAGAGGACTGGGAGAACTCACCCCAAGGTTGGCCGCGGGTCAGTGGTCACCCGTGGCGGCTCAACGGCCGCCCCACCGCCCAATGGTCACGCCCCGGCGTTACCTCGGCGGTGACGTCCTGACACTCGAGATGATCATGCTCGGGTCGGCCGCGGTGTCGGCCTGCTGCTGCGTCGCGCCGCGGGCGGGCGCGTGCCGCAGGGCCCGGATGCTCGCGGGTGCGATGGTGGCTGTCATGGTCGCGGTGACCCTCGACGCCGCACCGGTTGTGCAGTACGCGGGCGCGCTGCTGCTCCTCGCCTTCGCGGTCGCACTCGTCACCAGCGGTCCGACCGAGCGCGGCCCGGAGGTGGAGTGGCACCGTACGGCCGGGGCCGTGCTCATGGCGCTCGCCGTGCTGATGCATCAACACGGCGGGTCGATGGCCATCCACCACCTGGCCGCCGGGCCCCGGATGGACCACGGCACCGTCACCGGCCATGACGGGGCGCTCGTGTTGCTACGCGCCGCCACGGCGGCTTACCTCTGCTGGATGGCGGCCGCACTCGTCCGGCTGCGCAATCGACCGATCACGGACCTGCTCCGTTGGGAGCACCTGGCCATGGGGGCAAGCCTCGCGGCCATGATCTTCTTCATGAGCTAGCCGAGTAAGCCAGCCGGCAGATCACGTGACGTTGGAGTATCAGGCCGTGCTCACGAGCCTCGCGCTTCGGACCGTCGTGGCGCAGCTCGCGGCCCTGCTTAAGAAAATTAAGATCAACCTCTTGGAAGTTGAGGATTTCTGAGCTAGAACTTCAGGTATGACAGATCAGGCGATGGATTGGCAGGACCTCACCAGCCTGACGCGAGGGCAGCCGTTCGTCGTCGAGCGGGTGCGCCTGGCGAGCAACGGCGTCGCGATCGAGGGCGAGTTCGAGCCGCCGCAACTGGCTCAGCTCAACGTCGAGGATCAGGTCTTCGTCACGGCGTTCGTGCGCTGCCACGGTTCGATCAAGGAGATGGAACGCATCTTCGGGGTGAGCTACCCGACGATCAAGTCACGACTCAACCGGATCACGCAGATGCTCGACTTCGTCGAGACCGACCCGGCGCCCTCGCGGGCCGACATCATCGACCGGCTGCGCCGCGGTGAGATCACCGCACAGCAGGCGTTGGCCGAGCTGGACGGCCGGACGTGATGCCGCAGCTGGTGACCGTCAAGGTCAACCGCCCGGACCGCCGACCCGTCCGCGTCTGGGTTCCGGTGCTTCCCGTGGCGCTCGTGCTCTTCCCGGTCGTGGTCCTGGTCGTACTGGCGGCGATCGTGGCCTGCCTTGTGTTCCGCATCGGTGTGGTGCGGGCACTCGGCGCCGCCTGGCGTGTCATCTGCGCGCTACCCGGCGCCCGCTTCGACATCGAGCAGGGCCGCACGGCCGTGCTCGTGGCTATCCGATAGGAGACGTTCGCGTGACCGAACAACGCAAGGACATCCTCGACCTGCTGGCCGCCGGCAAGATCACCGCCGAGGAGGCGGAGCAGCTCATCGCCGCCCTCGAACGCGACCAGGCACCGGCGACAGCGGGTCACGACACCCGACCGAAGGGCAAGGTGAAGTACCTGCGGGTGCTGGTGGACGCCACCGACAACGGCGAGCCGTCGCGGGTCAACGTGCGGGTGCCACTGCAACTGCTGCGCGCCGGCGTACGGCTGGCGGCTTTGGTCCCGCCGCAGGCCCTGGTCAAGGCCAACGCCTCACTCAGCGACTCGGGTGTGCCGATCGACCTGACGCAGCTCAAGCCCGAGCAGTTGGAGGCGCTCGTGGAGCACCTCGACGAGGTGACCGTGGAGGTGGACTCACCCGATGCCACCGTGCGGGTCTTCTGCGAGTAGGCGCGGCTACGACGTCCCGCGGTGTTCCAGCCCGCCACCTGGACGGGTGTCCTCAGTCAGCCCTTGGCCGGCCTGCGACGAGCCCGCCGACGGGGGTTGTCGTCGCCGCCGGCAAGCCTGGTGAAGGTGAGCATGTTCGCCAGCGCCACCACGACGATCGCGACGCCGACCTGGATCGCGAGCACGACCCAGTCCCACCGCAGCACCCACACCCGCATGCTGGCTCCGTCGTCGATGTCGAGCGCCCTGGCGACCACTGTGCCCAGCACCGCCGAGCCGACGCCGATGACGAACGTGGCGAAGAGGCCGATCCGCTGCCTCCCCGGCAGGATGAGTCGGCCGAGCAGGCCGACGAGGGCACCGATGAGCACCGCGCCGAGATAACCAGTCACCAGCATTGCTGTCTCTCCCCTCCAGCAGTGCCGAAGTACATGCCCGGATCTCACGTTCCCGGAAACCCCGCTCCCGGCCGTCGCCGGACGCGGGTGGTTCGCGGTGGCCTCGGGTGGCGGTCGTGGTCGGGCCTGGGTCGGCAGGTCGGGTTACCTGGCGTCATCGCGTGCCTAGATCTGCGTCCGTGCGTGCTCGATCTGCCGCACGATGGCGTGGGCGCCGTTCGCCTGGGCGAGGGCGTCCGCGCGGTCGAGTGTCGCGAGCGCGTCCTCGTGGCGGTCCTGGGCGGCGGCGACGTAGGCCAGGCCGACCATGTTGGCGGCCACGCTGCCCAGCGCTCCCTGCTCTCGGCGCAGCCGCGACGACTCCTCCAGCCGCTCGCGTGCCTCGTCCAGTCGACTCGCAGCGTGCGCCGCGATGCCCAGGTGTCGCAGTGCCTCGGCCTGGGTCGTCTTGTCGCCGACCTGCGCCGCCATCTCGCGGGATCTTTCCAGGTGTGGAACCGCGGTCTCGTTGTCACCTCGGATGACCTGATGCAGGCAGCCGATCCAGAACGACGTCTCGGCCTGGCCGCGGACGTCGCCCAACGCCTCGTACAGCTCGATCGCACGCTCGAACAACGGCAGCTCAGCCGGGTCCTCGACGGCAGGCGAGCCGCTACTGGCGCGTGCGATGAGAAACCGCGCGTGCAGGATCCGCCCACGGGCCAGCGCAGTGTCGGCCTCCACCCCGTCCAGGTCCCGATCGGCGTCGGCCAGCGCGCTCGCATCGCCACCCAACACGGCTTGGTCGTAGAGCGTCCTGGTTCGTTCGATGCGATCTTCGGCGTTCATCGCCGCCCCCGTCCTGGCATCACCACCGAGTACTGGGGCAGCAGTTTAGTGGTGCAGCACCGGACCGCGTGGTTCCCAGTGCCCGCCGATCGGTTCTACCAACCGCGCAGGTTCCACTGCTGGGCGGCGGTGCTGTTGCAGGTCCACTGCTTGTTGGCCGTGCCATCGGCGGTGCTGGCGTACGACACGTCGATACACAAGCTGCCGTACGGCTGCACGCTCATGATCAGGCCGTGGGCGTGTCAGCTCGATCCACTACGCTGGCGGAGCTGTCACACGTGAACGAAGGACACACATGGCCCGCCCCTACAGTCCCGGACCGAAGCTGTTCGTCTTCACTGCCGGTGCTGGCAACGATCAACACGTCTCGGTGGGCGACCCGCAGGAGGCGTACGTGGCGTTCTCTGCGTTCTTCCGAGGTCGAGAGTCTGACACCTACACCATCAGGGACGAAGCGGCGAAGCAGAGTGTGGTGCTCAGGCCCGGTCGCGGTGCGATCTCCCGGATCAAGGATGCGGACCAACCTCGGTCCGAACATCTCCTGGTCGACAGGGGCAACCGCTACCTTCCGAGCGCGATGCTGTTCTTCGAGAACGGATACGCCGGCCTCGACCACTTCGGCCAGTGGTTTCCCGACCTCTCCGATCTCGACGCGTCACCGGAGACCCGCGGTGCCGCCCGCGCCGCCACGTTCACGACGGAAGCGGCGGCAGTCGAAGAAGTCGCCCGGATCTGGGCAGATTCCGGCATCGTCGACCCGAGCGACAGGTACTACGTCTTCTTCGACTCGCATGATGTCGACGAGGACCGAGCCGAACGAGCCGAACTGCTCCAGTTGATCGGTTTCCTCGGCCTCGAACAGGTCGACGCCCCGGCCGACGCCGCCGGGGGCGAAGTCTGGGTGCGGACGGACCCACGCCTCGACGTCGAATGTGCACGGTGGTCGTGAGCCGTGCGGGACATCGTCTTCACGCGTAGCGGCAGCGGCTGGATCCCGACGGTGATCCGCGAGGACGGCGAACTGAGACTGATGCTCGCCGCCGGGGCCGACGCCAACCACGACCCTCGTACGTTCGCGTTCCCGATCGGGGAAGCCCACCTCGCGGTGATCCGGGACGACCTGGCCAGACACCTGCTGCTGTGGAGTGCGGTCCTCCCACTGTGCGACGCCGCCGGCACTCGGGGCCAGCTCGACGAGGACGCTGCCGTCGCGCTCCTGGATCCGGTCCTGCTCTCCCCACCCGCGGACGTCGACGCGCTCTTTCGGCGCATCCGGTGGGACCGGAGCCGACTCGTTGCCCATGGTGCCGACATCGCGCTACTTGGGCGCGGTCAGGTCTGCGCGGCGATGCGCACGGCGACGGAGGGGTCGGATGAGAAACGTGCGCAGGAGTATCACGCGCACCGCCGTCGCGCCGAGCGCGGAGTGGTCCTCGGGCCACTCGATGCGGAGATCCTGAGGTACACGGGCCGGTACCTGCATGGCGCGACGGTGCCACGGCGCAGCCCCGACGCCGTCGCCCCCGCGCTGCTGCCCCAGGTCATGCGTGTGATCGCCACCGCGGAGCAGGCGTGCGCCGGGATGCGGATCGACCTCGATCCGCGGCGGGGAAACCGGGCCACGGACAAGCGCGACTGGGATCGGATGGCGGCGACGGTTGACGCGGCCGTGCGCCGCGCACACCCCGAACTCGTCGATGACGCGGTCCGTACGGTGAGCTTCCTGATGTGCTCGGAGGCGGCGGACCGCTCCCGGAGCACCCCTGCGGACGATGACGAGGAGGCCGCCGACGTCGGTGCGAGTGCGGGAAAGGCGGCCCTGTCGTTCACCGATGACAAGGGCGGCGAGAAGACGTGGGTACGGGACGGTTCTCGCACCGCCTCCGCCGAGTTCTGGGAGTTCGTCGCCGATCGCTCCGCCGGGGACAACGAAGTGTTCACCATCGAGGACGAGGAACTGGGCGAGGGGATTCAACTGCACTTCTACGCGGACTCCATCGCCCGGATCACGACGGTGCGGCACGGGGCAGCCGGGTCGGATCCGCAGTACCAGGTCGAGTACCGCCTGGTCGACGGGATCGGCGAGTATCGAAGTCTGGTGACCGCCTTCGTGCGTGGCGGCTGTGCCGCACTCGAACAGCACGGTCCCTGGATGTCAGATGTCGCCGAATTCGAGCGCGCGCGTCGTCGGCGCGACGCCCGCTAGTCCCAGAGAGTGCCTCAGGTCGGCCTGCATGCCGGCCAGCCACCGCAGGAAACCCGGCTCTACCAGGGCGGCGAGGCGGGTATAACCAGCCGCGAACGGATGATAGGCATCACCCGCAGCGATTTCCTGGCACCAGACCGGGTCCGCGGAGAGCTCCGTGACATCGACGAATGGCACGCTTCGGGTGGTACAAACCCGCGCCATCGCGGCGGCGAGATCGGCTGCCCGTTTGCTTGCCTGCGGGTCCAGCACCGGCGGCGGCCCCACGACAAGCGTGTGCCACCGTGCGGCGTGGGCGTCGTCGAGCATCGCGGCGAGCAGCGCGAGTGATCGGCCCGGCGGGACACGAACCTGGTCGAGCTGCATGTCCACGTCGTTGGTCCCGAACGCGAACACGACCCCGAAAGCCTGCCCGTCCTTGAGGCGGACACGGGCTTCAGGAAGCCAGCGTTGGGCCACGTCCAGGGATGTGTCCCGGCGAACCCCCATGTTGTAGACGGTCAGATCATGGCCTTGCGCGCGGGCGGCAGCAGCCACGTGCCCCACCCAGCCCACACCGGACGGATCGCCAACCCCCGTCGTGAACGAGTCACCGAAGAAGCACACCCGCAGGTCGCACCGCGATCCCGTCGCGCCGGGCTCCTCCGAATAGGCGGATAACATACCTCCAGCATATCCATTCACTTGAACGCATCACAATGCGTTCAAGTGTCGATCTCCCTGACCTCAGACTGCGGATTCTGCTGGCCGGTGCGGCGCGGTGACGTCTCCAGGTCAGTGAGCATCGCCGCGGCCTGCGCAAGCTGTCCCTGGTGGAACACCGGCATGCCGTGACGGAGCAGTTCCTCTGCGGCTACTCCCCGTCCGGGCACGGTACGGCCGGTGAACGAGCCGTCATAGATCACGCTGCTGCCGTTGTACCGCAGCGCCTGCCCCTGCAAGCATCCGCTGACAAGTACCTTCAGCCCGGGCCGAACCGTAGCACCGCCGATGGCTGCGTTATGCCGTTAATGCGGGCGCAGGCCGTCGAACAGAACGGCGAGGGTCCGGTCGATGACGGGGCCGGAGTAGTCACCGGTTTCGGCCGCCATGCTGGCGCCCCTTAGCAAGGCGAGTATCTCGGGCAGGCCGACGTCGGGGCGTACGGCGCCGACGTGTTGGGCGTCGCGCAGAAGCTCTGCCAACGCTTCACGCATCCGCGTACGCTGGCCCGCCTGCTCTGCTTTGACGTCGATCCCCGCGCTGCGCAACGCGTCCGTCAGGGTCTTCTTGCCCGCCGCGTCCGCGACGACCTGCGCGAAGAATCGGAAGAACCCGGTCTGTGGCTCCGCGGCGGCGCGCAACCGGGCGGCCTCGTCGAGCAGCAGGTCCACACGCGCCGAGACGATCGCCGCGTAGAGGGCTTCCTTGGTCGCGAAGTGCCGGTACAGGGTGCCGACACCCACTCCGGCTCGGCGTGCGATCTCGTCCATGCGGGCGGTCGGTCCCTGCTCGTCGAGCACGATCTCGGCCGCTTCGAGCACCTTCGCGCGGTTGCGCGCCGCATCCGAGCGGATCATGCCGGCCTCCTCCGATCGAATACCGTTGACAATCGGAATCCAGATTCCGTATGTTGAAGCGGAATGCTAATTCCGATTGTACGAGGGGTGGCATGCGGTACGCGACACTGGGCCGATCCGGCCTCCACGTCTCCCGGGCATGCCTGGGCACGATGAACTTCGGCACCGATCCGCAGGCACCGACGCCGGCCACCGAGGCCCGCCGCGTCATCGGCGAGTTCCTCGACGCCGGCCACAACTTCATCGACACCGCGGACACCTACCGGGGTGGCACCAGCGAAGAGGTCGTCGGCCGAGCCATCGCCCACCGCCGCTCCGAGGTCGTCCTCGCCACCAAGGGGGCGGCACCGCAAGGCGCCGGACCCAACAACCGGGGCCTGTCCCGCGCCCACCTGACTCGCGCCCTGGAGGCGAGCCTGCGCCGACTGGGCACCGACTACGTCGACCTGTACCAGTGCCACGTGCCCGACCCGGACACCCCGATCGACGAAACCATGGCAGCGCTCGACGGCTTCGTACGCTCCGGCAAGGTCCGCTACGTCGGCTGCTCCAACTTCACCGCCGCCGGAATCGTCAGCGCCCAATGGGCAGCGCAACGCCTGGGCGGCACACCCTTCATCAGCCTGCAAGCCAACTATTCGCTGATCGCGCGCGCGATCGAGGCCGAGATCGTGCCCACCTGCCAGCAATACGGGCTCGGCATCCTCGCCTACAGCCCGCTCGGCAGCGGTCTGCTCGCCGGTCGATACCAGCGCGGCACCGCGCCGGCCGCCGGATCCCGACTCGCCGAGTGGGCGGCCATGCCCAGCCCGATGGCACGCGCATTCGTGACCGGCCTCCTCGCCGAGCGGCATTTCGACATCGTCGACGAGGTCACCACCGTCGCCGCCGAACTGGCAACGACCACGCCAACCGTGGCGCTCGCCTGGCTCGGCAGCCGCCCCGAGATCAGCTCGGTGGTCCTCGGCCCTCGCTCCGCCGATCAACTGAACGCCAACCTGGCCGGCCTCGCATTCGAACTGCCGGAAAGCGTGTCCGCCCGGCTGGATGCGGCGAGCCGGTGCACCATCAGCCCTCCGGTCAACGGCCAGCACAACGCCGCCTGATCCAGCGACGAGCCGCTCCCTCGTCGTCCGCGTCCACAAGCGCGAGACCTTGTCCCCAGCGTGGCCCCCGACCGCTGGGTGGATAAATCGCGGCCCTCCAGCATGACGGCCGAATGATCGAGTCTGAACGTTCTTGAACGCCTCGGTCCGTTTCATGGCATCTCTTGATCCGGATCGTATAAATATGATTCGATGCGATCAGACGATGGCGTGCCACCTCTGGACACCGCAGGCCGGCGAGCCCGAGGCGTCGCCTGCCACCACCACCCTGACCGGTTGACTGGAGATCTCATGACCAGCCCTCGATCCGCTCCGCCTCGGCAGACTCCGGGAGTAGCCCGCCCGCGCCGTGCCCGCGTCAGACCCACCGCGCTGAGCATGCTGTCGATCGCAGCGCTTGCCCTGGCGTACGTGGTAGCCATGCCGGCCGCATCCACCCCAGTGGGCCTGACCATGGAAGTAGCCGCCACCTACGTCAAACTGGGCAACCGGACCACCGGCAAGTTCATCGACGGCATGGGCCGGACCACCAACGGCGCCGCAGTCGGCCAGTACTCCTCGTCGTCCAGCGACAACCAGCAGTGGACGATCGATGCCGTCGGCGACTACGTCCGGATCAGGAATCGGGCCACCGGCCTGTACCTGGACGGGATGGGCCGCACCACGGGCGGATCCATCTGCGGCCAGTGGAGTGACAGCGGCAGCACCAACCAGCAGTGGACCCGGGAGGACTCCGGCGGCTACGCCAAGTTCAGGAACCGGGCCAACGGGCTGTACCTGGATGGCGGGGGCAGCACGTCCGACGGCGCCAACCTCGTCCAGTACGCGAACAGCGGCAGCACCAACCAGCAGTGGATCGTCACTGACGTGTCGACTCCGGGATCGGGCACGATCACGGTGGACGGCAACAACATCCGCGCCGGCAACGTCAACGGCCTGACGTTCAAGGGCTTCGGTGCGCTCAGCGCCAACAGCACCAGCGAGTTGCTGATGGATTACAAGGCCCAGAGCCCGACCGCGTACGCGCAGCTGCTGCGGGTCCTCTTCGGCGGGGAGAGTCCGGTCTTCACCAACGTGAAGATCGAGATGGGCAACGACCGCAACAACTCCACCGGACCGGACCCCTCGACCATGCGTTGGGAGTCCGAGACCCCCAACGTCAAGCGTGCGCAGGGCTTCCAACTCGCGGCCGACGCGAAGAAGGTCAACCCCAACGTCAAGGTGTCCCTGCTGCGCTGGAACTCCCCCGGCTGGGCGAACAGCAACGACAAGGTCTACACCTGGTTCAAGAAGACCATCCTGAGCGCGTACCGGACCTACGGGTTCATGGTCGACTACGTCAACCCGGGTCTCAACGAGCGCGGGGCGGACCTGAACTGGACCAAGACCTATGCCAACCGGGTCAGGACCGACAGTGCCGACTTCGCCAACTCGACTGAGCAATCCCGGTACAACCAGCTCAAGGTCGTCATCTCCGACGAGGTCGGTGTCGGGTCGTTCGGCGGCAGCATGATCAGCGACGCCGGCCTGCGCGACCTGGTGGCGGCGGCCGGCTACCACTACAGCCCCGACGACGACAGCGCCGGCAACTTCAAGCGCCTGGCGATGGACTACGACAAGGAGATCTGGAACAGCGAAGCACAGGCGACCTTCGGCAACTCCGCCTTGCGCCCCAACAACAACATGCGGTCCCCGTCGGTGGTCGGAACCGGCATCGGCGGCACCAACAGCGCCCTGGAGATGGGAAACACCATCATCAAGGGATTCGTCAACTCGCGCCGGACCAACTTCATCTACCAACCGGCCATCGGGTCCTTCTACGAGGGTGGGCAGTACTCCTACAAGGAGGTCGTCAGCGCCCGTGATCCCTGGTCGGGCTGGCTGCACTACGACGCCGCCATCGACGTGCTGCGGCACTTCAGCTGGTTCGCCAAGACCGGCTGGGAGAACTCCAGCAACACGGCCGGCATCTGGCGCGCCGTCCCCGAATCCAGCTACACCGGAGCGACCGGGACGAACCCGGTGGTCGGACGCAACGGCACGCCCAGCTATCTCACGCTCGCCGCGCCCGACCGGCGCAACTTCTCCACGGTCTTCATGAACGACAGCGAGTACACCCAGTCGTACCGCCTCCAGCCGGTGAACATGGCCTACTCCGGCACTCCGGCCCTACAGCTGTGGGAAACCCGCGCGGCCGACCCCGGCCAGCCGTTCAACGCCAACTACCTGAAGCACCTCGGCAGCGTCCCGGCCGGTGACGGCGGGGTGTACACCGTGACGGTCAGGCCGAACTCGGTCGTCACCGTGACGACGCTGGCCAACCACACCAAGCCCGAGTACCTGGAACCCCTGCCGGTGGAGGGCCAGCGCACCGTGCTGGACACCGACATCTCCGGCGACGTGCAGAGCACCGGCGACAACATCCTCTACGCCGACGGCTTCGACTACACCGGCAAGACGGTCCCGGTGATCGGCAGCGGCGGCACCATCACGGGCACCGAGGACTTCATCACGTCGCGGGGCGGCGCCAAGAGCGTCATCCCGCGCTACGCCAGCGACCGCAACGGCGCCTTCGAGGCATACCAGCCGGACGGATCGACCAATTACGTGCTGCGCCAGCAGCTGGACAGCCCGAGCCAGGGCCTGGGCGGTGCGTGGAACGGGGGGGACGCGGTCACCAGGATCGGTGACAGCCGGTGGCTCAACTACAAGGCCAGTGTCGACGTCTCCTTCGAGAACAGCAGCACCCAGAACGGCGCCAACCACGCCCGGCTGAGCATCCGCGAGCAGCACGGTGACAACGGTGCGCCGTACTCGGTGAGGTTCACCTTCGACGGGGGCTGGCAGTTGCTGGTCAACAACAACGCGGTCGCCAGCGGCAACGTGGTCAGCGGCGCCGGCGGCGTGCGGATCAGTGGGTTCAACACCGCTCACAACGCGTGGCACAACATCGCGCTGAAGGGCGTCGGAAGCACGGTGACCGCCTACCTCGACGGCGTCACACTGGCCACCTACACCGACCCGAATCCCAAGCTGTCCGGCCGGATCACGCTGGGCAGCGGCTACTACTTCACCCGGTTTGACAACCTCAAGGTGGAGACGGTCGACGGAAGCCCGCCGTACTACTCCGAGGTGCTGGACAACCTGGAGATGTCCGACCTGGCCAACCCGCCCGCCCGGAAGCTGGTGTACGGCGGGTCCTGGGCGCACGAGAACGGTAAGGGTATGTACAACGTTCAGCGGAGCCTGTCGACCAGCCAGGGCAGCGGCTCGACGCTTACCTACACGTTCGCCGGCACCGGACTGGACATCATCGGGCCGAACAACGGCTCGGCCGTCCTGCAGGTCACGGTGGACGGCACGGTGGTCAATTCCGCAGCGAGCACCCTCGCCTCTCCCGAGTTCTCTCAGACGTACGCCCTGCGCAACCTCGGCGCCGGCACGCACACCGTGCAGATCATGGTGCGCAGCGGCAGTCTCGTCGTGGATGCCGTCGGGGTCGTCCGGCCGTGATGCCGCTCGCGCCGGACGACCAGTAGGACCCGCATCGTCCCGTCCCCGTCCCCGTCCCCCAACAGAAAGGACGACGCAATGCGACCTGCCATGTTCAGCCGCCCCCTGTCGCGAATGGCCAGGCTCGTGGCCACCAGTGCGGTGATGGCGACCACGGCTGCCGCGGCGGCAATCGCCATCACCGCTACCGCCGGCCCAGCCGCTGCCGCCACCAGCCAGTTCAGAGGCATGAACTGGGCTCAGCTGGGTGACAACTTCAGCACCAGCCCGCTCGTCGTGCAGGGCCTGAGCCAATCCGACAGCTACGCGACGGTGCAGGCCAAGGCCAACGCCCTCTACGACGACATGGCCTCCACCATGGGGATCAACACCGTCCGGCTGCCCATCAACACTCAGACGGTGGCCAACACCACCTGGTGGAACGCCTACCGGGGCGCCATTGACGCCGCCACCGCCCGTGGATTCAAGGTCATCCTCGCCTTCTGGACGGACCACAACTCCGGCGCGAGGATCGCGAACCTCGCCGCGTGGAACACGATGTGGTCCAGCGTGACCAGCGCCTACGGCTCGAACACCAACGTGTACTTCGAGCCAATGAACGAGCCGGGCGGTTACAGCTCGGCACAGTGGCGCGACATCGCAGCCACCTGGCTCAGCACCCACTACTCGGCCGTGCCCAGCCGGGTGCTCATCGGCGGCACTGGCGCAAGCCAGGACCTGCGCGACGTCTGCAACGACAGCCGCTTCAACGGCACGCTGCTGTCCTTCCACCACTACGCCTTCTTCTACGGCTCGATGACCTACGACGCCTGGCGAAGTCACATGCAGACGCGTCTGGGCAACTGTGCCTCCCGGGCGGTCGCGACCGAGTTCGGCGGTCCCATGGACAACGGCCTCAACTACGCCGACGCGAACAGCACCGACAACTTCGTGCGCCACATCCGTGCCATGGCTCAGGTCATGCGTGACAACCAGATGGGCGGCACCTACTGGCCCGCCCTCGGCGGCAAGAACTCCGGCTCCGGCCACGACTGGTATTCGATGTTCGCCCTCAGTGGCAGCGGCACCAATCTCAACCTGACCATCCGCAACACATCTGGCGCCGACCGGATCCGCTATGCCTTCGGCGACACCATCGGCGGCGGCGACCCGACGACACCTCCGCCATCGGGGACCCATTACCGGATCAACAACGTCAACAGCGGCAAGGCGATGGACGTGATCGGGCAGTCCACGGCCGACAGCGCCGAGATCAAGCAATGGAGCTACCTGGGCGGCAGCAACCAGAAATGGCGCTTCGAGGACGCCGGTAGCGGCTACTTCCGCATCGTGAACCAGAACAGCGGCAAGTGCCTCGACGTCGCCTCCGCCTCCACCGCAGACGGCGCGAACATCGTCCAGTGGACGTGCGGCAGCGGCCAGAACCAGCAGTGGCAATGGCAGTCCCAGGGCAGCAACTTCCGGCTCGTGGCCCGGCACAGCGGCAAGTGCCTGGACGTGTACCAGTCGGGAACCGCAGACGGCGCGGACATCCAGCAGTGGACCTGCGGAAGCGCCAACAACCAGCGCTGGACAAGAACCGCGGTCTGACCGGGGCTCAGCAAGGCGGGGTGGCAGACCGTGCGGCACGGTCTGCCACCCCCGTTTGTTGACAACCGTGACCGCACAGGCGTGGGAAGGCGAGCCCGGAGGACGGTCACCGCGTTGATCATCGGTGGTTTGTGAGGACAACCGAAGATCGTGCGGTGGCCGCGTGCCACAGCGTGGACCCGACCGGGTGGCGGGTCGTCCTGGACGAGGCCGCAGCCGCACCACCGGCGAGCTGGCTTTCTACCTGTGCTGGTCACCCGGCCCGGTGCCGCTGCACACAATCGTCACCGTCGCCGGCTCCCGCTGGAGCATCGAGGAACTGTTCCGTCGCCAGTCGCGCCACACCGGCCGGCGCCGGCTGCGCGCGGGCGACCTCGACGTCCGCGGTACGCCCCAACGACCGGCACCGAACCTCAGCCGGCGCGACGCTGCCCGCGTCGACCAGCGGCCGTCGCCCGGTCGGGGGCCAGCGATGATCGATCCGGCCAAACCGTCGTCGTGCACAACGGCTCCGACCCACACTGTGGGGTGCGGAGGCGGTATCGGCAGCTGACGTGCGGATCGTCCGGTTGGGGTGGCCGCAGGCGCCAACGGTCCCGACCACACCAGCGTCCGCCACTGACGCGGTGCTCATCAGATGCTCATCGGTCTGCGGCAAGGTCGAGAGGAACGCCGGCCGACGTCCGGCAGGTGCAGCGTTCTGGCACCAATCGGCGACCACTCACGAGGAGAACAGCACGTGGACCTGCAGCTCAGCGGCAAGACCGCATTCATCAGCGGATCCAGTCAAGGCATCGGTTACGCAACCGCGAAGGCCCTGGCCGGCGAGGGTGTCAACGTGGTCCTCAACGGCCGCGACCCGGCAAAGCTGGCCGAGGCTGTCGACGTGTTGCGTCGGGAAGCGCCCGGCGTATCCGTCACTGGTATCCAAGCCGACTTCTCGGTTGTCGAGGACGTCGACAGGCTGTGCGACGAACTGCCCAGCGTCGACATTCTCATCAACAACGTCGGGCTCTTCGAGCTCAAACCCTTCGACCTCATCTCCGACGAGGAGTGGCGGCTCTACTTCGAGGTGAACGTACTCAGCGGGGTCCGGCTTGCGCGGCACCTCATGCCGGGAATGCTCGATCGGGGGTGGGGCCGGGTCGTGTTCGTGAGCAGCGAGTCGGGCGTCAACATTCCCGCCGACATGATTCATTACGGCACGTCCAAGACGGCGATGCTCGCAGTGGGCAACGGCCTGGCGAAGCTGACGAAGGGCACTGCGGTGACCGTCAACTCGGTGCTGGGCGGCCCCACCTATTCCACTGGCGTCGCCGAAACGGTCAGGTCGCTGGCCGATGCCCAATCCCTCCTTGAGGATGACCTGAAGGTGGCGATCATTGGCGCCAACCAGACCTCCCTACTGGGACGCTTCATCGAACCGAGTGAGATCGCAAACACCGTGACCTTCCTCGCCAGTCCCGCCGCGTCCGCAATCAACGGATCGGCGGTACGCGTCGATGGCGGTGTGCTGACGACGATTCTGTGAGTCCGCTGCGGGGTTACCCCGCCGAAGCCGGTACCGGTGGCTGGGGCGGCGCAGCTGCTTCCGTCGCGGGTCGAGCAGGCCCCGGGCTGCGGTCCTGATCGCGATGCCGGGCATCGGGGTCAGGACCGCGCGTCCTGACGCCCCGGCGTGGTCACGCGCCATCGTCCTGGGCCCGGAGCAGCCGGCCAGTCAGCGGGTGAGGCCGACGAGCGTGGCCAAGCGCGCCACGCCGGCCGGTGCCGGCTGTGCGCGGGCGACATCGGCGATCACGGTACGCGCCAGGGGCCGGCACCGAACCTCGGCCGGCGCGACACTGTCCGCGTCCACCAGGGCGCGGGCAGCCCCGCGCAGGTCACCAACCTGGAGGTACGCCCGCGCGACGTCCACCAGGTACGCGCCCCGATACTCGGCCGGCAACCGCCGCCACGCCTCCCGCCGCACCACGGCCGAGTGCCGCCGGAGCGCCTCCTCGGCGTCACCCCGCTGCGCCGCCAGCACCACCCGAGCCACCTCGACGACAACCGGAGCGAAGCCGGTGCGGTGCTGATCGTCGTACCCCCGAAGGTGTGCGGCGACCCCCGCGGCCCGGTCGGTCAGCTCCCCGGCGCGGTGGTGGTCGCCGCAGCCGGCGGCGGCCAGCGCGGCCTGGACCAGCAGCGTCCCGCCCACAGCCCACTCCGCCGCCGACCACCCCCGCCCCACGCCCTCGTGATCAAGAGGTTTGCGGGCGGTTTGATCTCCAACAGTCCCGCAAACCTCTTGATCACCTAGGCCGGGCAGGGAGGGGAGGATGCGGTTCGCGGCCGTTAGGGCCGCTGTTAGGGCCAGGTGGTCGCGGTTGGACGCGCGGAGCGCCTGGGCTACCGCGATGGTTGCCGTTGCCGCCAGGATCTGGTTGTCTCCGGCGGCGGCCATCGCCCGGTCGGCCGCCAGCCAGGCCAGGTCGGCCTCGCCGAGCTTCACCAGCAGCGACGAGGTGATCCGGTACGCCGGCACCAGCACCTCCGCCGACCGCGCGCCCTGGACAGCGTCCAGCAGACCCGGCAACACCCGCACCAACTGCCCGTAGTGCGCGTGCTGGTAGGACAACCAGGCGTACCCGATCTGCCTTCGCAGCTCCTCCGGCGTCTGCGCCGGGGCCTGCGGGACGTCGTAGCGGGCGAGCGCGGCCCGGATGTCGTCCACCCCGTCCGGCGTGCCCGCCGGAGTGCTCGGCTGCTGCCCGAGCAGCACCTCCGGATCGACCCGCAGGACGTGGGCGAGTTCCTGGATCACCGAGTACCGGTCCAGGGCGCGCACGCCCCGCTCCACCTTGTCCACCCAGCTCTTCGACCTGCGCAGCCGGTCGGCAAGCATCTGCTGCGTCATCGACCGCCGCACGCGCCAGCGGGCAACCCGGCGGCCGATCGGGAGGTCATCGTTGGTCACGCCGCCACCGCCGGTCCGGGACCGCGCGGGTCGTGTCGTCCACGGGTACGCGCTCCGCCTCGGCCTGGGCGAGGAGACGCTGTTTGGCAGCCTCCCGCTCGGCCGCCTCCAACTGCTCGCCCTTGTTCGCTGACTCGCCCTGCATCGACACCTCCGCTGGCCGGGGGTGACGTTTGCCGTCACTCAGGACCCCTGCGATCAGCGAAGCGGGCTGCCGGTCGACGGACCAGATGGCAAGCAATGCGCCCAGTTGCGCTGCTCAGGACGTGGGTTGCGCAGGGTTGCGCGGGTCCCCATAGGACTTCGACAACCCATAGGCTCGTCACTGTTGGTAGCTGACCGATGCCTGGAGGCGGAGCGATGGCGCGACCGGTGACGAACGCGGCATTCGAAGGACTTCTGCTGACTGCTGGTTACGCCAACTCCCACGCTGCCTTCGCCCGACAGCTCAATCACACCGGCCGCAACGAGGGCGCCTGGCGCTACGACGCCGCCAGCGTCTACTGGTGGTTACGCGGTCGCCGGCCTGGCGAGCACGTCCAGGCCGCGATGGCCGAGACCCTGGCCCGCAAGCTTGGTCGCCCGGTCGCCATTGCCGAGTTGGGCTTCGGCGCGGGCGACAGCATTGGTATGTGTGTCTATCCTGCGACCGTTGATGGCGCGATCGAGACCGCCGAGCAGGTCTGGACGAGGCTGGCCAAGCGCCTCAACCAACAGGACACTGGGGCGTTCGACAGCGGCAAAGCGCTTGAGGCGGCGCTTGGCTGGCGGTATGACCTGCCCGACGAGGCGGTCAGCCGGAACGGCCGGCAACAGGTCACCTCCACCGATGTTCAATCGCTGTACGCGCTGGCGGACCATTTCACCGACCTTGACCGACGTCATGGCAGTGGCTCTCCGCGTACCCGTGCTGTCATGGCCGACTTCCTGGTGCGTCAGGTCGCGCCGATGCTGAAAGGCACCTACACCGATGCCGTTGGACGCGATCTCATGCGCGCAGCGGCAACGCTCTCCGGCCAACTCGCCTTTATGTCATACGACGCGGGCGAACATGCCGTGGCCCAACATCATGTGACGCTCGGTCTGCGGCTTGCCAAGGCCGCTGACGATCGCCTCTATGGCGCTCACCTGCTGGCCAACCTTGCCACCCAGGCGGTGTTCCTAGGCCATGGTCGGGAGGCGGCCCGGCTCATCGAAGCAGCCATCGACGGCGCCGGCCGGGCACCCGCCGCAGTCCTCGCTCGGCTGTATGCCACCGCCGCTACCGCGTACGGACAGTCGGGCGAGAGACGTGCCTGCCAGCTCGCTCTAACTAAGGCTGAGCGTGCTCTCGACCGGACGGGCACTGACCCCGGCCCGCGCTGGGTTGACTACTTCAGCGCTGCCCACCTGGCCGGGGCTTCAATGAGGTGCCTGGGTGACCTACATCTGTACTCACAGGCCCTTCGACACGCCCCCGAAGCGCTCACCCTCGAAAGCCAAAACACTCGAACGCGTGCCCTGCACACCGCCCTAGTCGCCATGACTTATGCACGTACTGGGGACACCGACGCCGCCTGTGAATGGGCCAACAAACTCGGGCAGCATGCTGCGGGCATCCACTCGGCGCGTGTCCGACAGCGCGTCCGCGAACTCGCTACCACGTTCAGCCCGCAGCAAGCATCACCCCAGGTCAACGAGGTTTTGCATACCCTCGCGGCCACGGCGGGAGCCATCTAGAGCAAGAGCGCACCTAGACACATCCGCTAGCGTCACCGAGGTGACCTGGACGGAGCCCGCCACGTGGTACGCGAACTTGGCTTCCTTCTACGCCGCCGCCGCGGCCTTCATTACCGACCCGACGGGCAACGTGCTGCTCGTCAAGCCCACGTACCGCGACCACTGGGCCTTCCCCGGCGGTTACGTGGACGAGGGCGAATACCCGCACGCGGCCTGCGCCCGCGAAATCCATGAGGAGTTGGGGATGCCTGTGGTCGTCGGGGATCTTCTCGTGGTGGACTGGGCACCACCCGCTGGGCACCGCCCGCGTGCCATCGTCAGCTTCACGTTTGACTGCGGATCCATTGCCAGCCTTGACGGCTTCGCGCTGCCCAGACAGGAACTGGAGGACGTCGCTTTCTTTCCAATCAAAGAGGCTGTACAGCATCTTCCCGAAAATGTCGCCATACGAGTTCAAGCGGCGATTCGCGCCCGTGACCGGAGCGCCCCGGTCTACCTCCCTAGCAGCTCGGCCTATCCATCGTCCGCTGCATGAGCAAGCCGATCAAAGCGCTAGGCTTACATAGGAGAGTGAGACCGTAGCCTGACATGCGGTTGCTCGTCGGTCCCCTACCAGGTCAGCTGTCCGTGTCGGTCACTGGCTCGTCGCGTCTCGGGTGCGGCAGGGTCCGCCCTGGGTGCCCCTCAGCCGGCCCACTGACGGCCTAGACGGCCCATGGAGGTGCCCGACCACGCGCCAGTGTTCGTCGTTCAGCGGATGGCCAAAGGGACGATCCCTGGAAGACTCTCGCAGCCCACCGCCACAGCAACGCACCGTTGTGGATGCGTACGTCTATCGTAATGGTGATGCCCTTTGATCTCACCAGACTGCGCCGCGACCATCGCTGGCCGTGGCGAGGGCTCGCGTTTCTAGCCATACTCGGACTATCTGGGTGGTGGTGGACACCCACCGTAGTCGATGCCATTGCCAGCTTCACGGACGCCGACCTGGCCGTTAAGGACAGTGTTAGCAGCGTCGTGAGCGTAGCAATCGGACTTCTGTCCTTCCTGACGTCGACTTACCTCGGCTGGCTCCAGCTTTCCAACAAGCGCCAGATGGCGATCACGGCGGAAGCAACCTCGGACGAGCAGCGCGATAGCCACACCTATAACCGGTTGAAGAACCACGTCGGAAGAATCGGCAGCCTTCCTCGAATGGATGCTGCCGATGCGCTTTCTCTACGGGTACATCCAGCGATCAGCCTTGTATCGGCTAGGCCGAGGGACAACGAGCCTGAAACGGAATCTGCAGGAAGGCTAGGTTGGCTGCGCAAGAGGGCGATGAGCGAACCATTTAGCATCGACCCTGATCTGCCGCTGTTCGTGCCCCGTGAGAAATTCGATATAGTTTGCCGCGCCCTGATCAACTCAGCGAAGGACGGCGGGTTCCTGCTGTTAGTGGGAAACTCAAGCGTGGGGAAGACGCGCCTTCTTTATGAGGCTAGCCGCAAGACACTTCCTGACTTCTCACTTCTAGCACCGGACTTGGGCGACGGAGAATTAGTTAATCGGATTGCTAACGCGGACTTCAAGTTACCACCCATCATCATTTGGCTCGACGAGTTTCAGCGCTTTTTGGAGGGACCATACCTAACTCCAGGACATACCACGATTACGGCGGCTGCCATCCGGAAGCTGCTGGAAGCACCGAGCCCCGTAGTCATCGTGGCAACACTATGGCCGGAATACGCTAATCAGCTTCGTAGTACTGAATTCGACGTGACCCATGGACTTCACCGTCCACGGTATCCGTCGGCCCTCGACATCCTCGATGACCGACGCTTAACGGAAATATCCCTAGACAGTTTTACGCCGGAAGAGCGCTGGGAGGCTGCCCGCCTCGCGCCGGCCGACCCCCGACTTATGCTCGCATTGGAGAATGCTGATTATAACCTCACGGAAGTTCTTTCAGGCGCACTGGAGATCGTTCGGCGCTACGAGCGAGGAACGAAGGAGCAGCGCGCAATTGTCGACGCCGCCGTCGATGCCCGCCGCCTCGGGATTCAAGGCCCGCTGGATTCCGCTCTCCTGCTGGGCGCGTCTCGAGCCTATTTGACGGGCTACTATCCGGACGACTCTTGGTTTCAATCCAACCTTGACGAGTTAACTTCTACGGATCGACCCCAGGATCGAGGAACCGCACCCGTAATTGTCATCACTAGCTCTGATCGTCGGACAGTCCTCGGATACTCGGTAACCGACTTCCTCCTGCAACGACTGAGCAAAATGCGTACAAGCCATACGGTGCCAAACCTCGCGTGGGCGGCCCTAACGGCCAGAACTGTGAGTCCACATGATCAGCTGCGACTAGCCGATACCGCCTACGAGAAAGGGATGGCACATCACGCTGAATCGCTTTACCGGAAGCTGGTAGAAGCCGATTCCGATAATTGGCAGGCGGCTAGGAGGCTTTCTTTCGTGCTGGTAGCACTGGGACATATCGATGAGCTTAGTATGCGAGCCGATAATGGCGACACGATCGCAGCCGAGGCATTGGTGGGACTTCTGGTGTCGACAAATCGCATTGGTGATGCGCTCGAAAAATTGCGGTTATATGCGCAGACTGGCGAAACTCAAGCCCTGCAGAGACTCGCTGCATTCCTGGAGCTTGGCAGGAAAGAGCATGAAGCGATAGAGGTTTTAAGGAAGCTGACCAGCAGAGGGGACCTCTACGCCGAGCGACGCTTACTCCAGTTGTTAGTGGCTAATGGCCGGATGGATGAGGCTGCTCTGATTGTCAAAGCGGACAAGAGCTGGAGTTGGCTCGGGGCTTACGGCCTAGGACACTTGAAGGCAGCGGTTGATGATTAGGGGTCCAATTCCTTCGTCAGGGCTGACGGCTGCGGCAAGACGGCAGCTCGTCAAGAGCACAAGCAGCCGGGCCTAAAGTACGTGCACTTTATAGAGCAACAATCGCCGCAGTCTCCGCCGGCAACTGGATCCGGTCCCGCATCACGGTGACCCCCTCCCCGGTAGCCAGCAGCACCCGTCGAGCCACCCCAGGCAGCGACACCCCCTGCCCCCGCCCAGCCAGGTTGGCGACAACCAGCGTGTCCCCCCGCCGCATCACCAAAAACTGATCCCCATGCTGCACAGACACCGCCTGCAGTCGAGGATCCGACAGATCAGGGCAGGACCGCCGCAGCTCAATCAACCGCTGGTAAAACGCCAGCATCGAAGCATGCTCCGGCTTGTCCAGCTCCGCCCAGTCCAACCGCGACCGCGTGAACGTCTCCGGGTCCTGCGGGTCCGGCACATCCCCCTCCGGCCACCCGTGCGACGCGAACTCCCGCCGCCGCCCGGTCCGCACCGCAGACGCCAACTCCGGCTCCGGATGCGAGGTGAAGAACTGCCAAGGCGTAGAGGCAGCCCACTCCTCCCCCATGAACAGCATGGGAGTGAACGGAGCCGTCAACAGCAACGTAGCCCCAACACGGAGCAGCGAAGGCGACAGCGAAGCCGAGATCCGATCCCCGGTAGCCCGATTCCCGATCTGATCGTGGTTCTGCAAGTACGCCACGAGCCGATGACCCGGGACGCGGGAATCCAGAGGCCGCCCATGATGACGGTTACGGAAGCTCGACCAGGTCCCCGCGTGGAAGAACCCACCCGTCAGCACGTCAGACAGCGTCTCCAAGGAGCCGAAGTCCCCGTAGTACCCCTGCCGCTCCCCGGTAAGGAGAGTGTGCAGCGCGTGGTGCGCGTCGTCGTTCCACTGCGCGTGCAGCCCGAACCCGCCCGCCTCCCGGGGCGTGATGAGCCGCGGGTCGTTGAGGTCGGACTCGGCGATCAGCGACAACGGCCGCCCCACGTGCGTCGACAGCGACTCGACGGCAATGGCCAGCTCTTCCAGGATGGGCACCGCCCGTGAGTCGGGCAGCGCGTGCACGGCGTCCAGGCGGAGGCCGTCGACGTGGTAGTCGCGCAGCCACATGAGCACGCTGTCGATGATGTAGCGGCGTACCTCGTCGGAGTGCGGGCCGTCCAGGTTGATCGAGCGGCCCCAACTGTTGCTCTGCTCGGCCAGGTAGGGGCCGAACTGCGGCGCGTAGGCCCCGGAGGGCCCGAAATGGTTGTAGACAACGTCGAGGATCACCCCCAACCCCTTGGCGTGGGCGGCGTCGACGAACCGTTTCAGGCCGTCGGGGCCGCCGTAGGGCTGGTGGGGGGCGTACCAGCAGACGCCGTCGTACCCCCAGTTGTGTTCGCCGTTGAAGGCGTTGACCGGGAGCAGCTCGATCAGGTCGACGCCCAGCGACACCAGGTGGTCGAGGCGGTCGATGGCCCCGTCGAAGGTGCCTTCCGGGGTGAAGGTGCCGATGTGCAGCTCGTAGAGGATGCTGCCGGGCAGTTGCCGGCCGGTCCACGAGGTGTCGGACCACGCGAAGGCCGAGTGGTCGTAGCGGCGGCTGGGACCGTGCACACCAGCAGGCTGCCACGGTGACCGGGGGTCGGGCAGCGGGGTCTCGTCGTCGTTCAGCAGAAAGGAGTAGTCGAGGCCGGCGTTGGGGACGTCGACGCGCCACCAGCCGTCGGCGGCGGCGCGCATCTCGTGGTCGGCGTCACCGGTCAGGCGCAGCCGCACGCGGGTGGCGTCCGGTGCCCACACGGAGAATTCGGTCATGACGCAGCCTCCACGGCAGCGGTGGGTGGAGCCAGCAGTGCGACGGGATAGTCGGACAGAAGGTCGTCCAGAGGGGTCTCCCCACCACTGTAGACCCGGCCGGTGAACAGGTCCTTCATCTCGTGAACGGGAAGTGACAGGGCCGTGTCGCACCAGCCGCCGGCGCGGGCCAGGCCCAGCGGCAGGCGGGTGGCGACGGTGATCGCGCCGCCCCGGTCGAACGCCACCGCGTGCCGGCCCAGCCGCCCGTGCGCCGGCACCGGCCGGTAGCCGGTGAACAGCTCCGGGTGCGCCCGCCGCAGCCGCAGGGTCCGCGACACGACGAGCAGCTTCGCCGCTCCGTCGGTGTCGATCGGGGGACGCCAGCCGGCGTCGAGGCGTGCCAGCAGCTCTCGGCGTACGTCGAAGTCGACCGGGCGCCGATTGTCCGGGTCGACGAGGGAGTTGTCCCACAGCTCGGTGCCCTGGTAGGTGTCCGGGACGCCGGGCATGGTCAGTTGCACGAGTTTCTGCCCGAGGGAGTTGCTCCAGCCGGCGGGGGTGATGGCGGCGGCGAGTTCGGTCAGCTCGTCGTGCAGGCTCGGGTCGTCGTACATCCGGTCGATGAGCGCGTGCATGGCTTGTTCGAAGGCCGGGTCGGGGTCCGCCCAACTGGTCGAGGCCGCGGCCTCCCGGGCGGCCTTCTCAGCGTACGCGTGCAGCCGTTCCCGTTCGATCGGCCACGCGCCGACGGCGGTCTGCCACAGCAGGTGGGCGAACGCCGGGTCGGGCAGCGGCGCGTACTCCGTCCAGGTCTTGACCTGCTCGGCCCAGCGGCCCGGCAGCTCGCTGAGCACGGCGAGTCGGGCGCGGACGTCCTCGCCGCGTTTGGTGTCGTGGGTCGAGAGGGTGGTCATGGTGGCGGGCCAGCGGACCTGCTGGGCGGCGGCGAAGCGGTGGAACTCCGCCGGCGGCACCCCGAAGTGGGCGGGGCTGTCGCCGACCTCGTTGAGCGCCACGAACCGGGTCCACCGGTAGAACGCGGTGTCCTCCACACCCTTGGCCATCACCGCGCCGGTGAGCTGCGGGAACCGTTGCGCCAGTTCGTCGTCGGGGTCGCGCAGTCGGCGGGTGATCGCGTCCAGGGCGCCGGCCAGGTCAGGGCGGCGGCGGCCGGCCTCGGAGCGGGCGGCGGCGAGGTGCCGGGCGCCGTGCGGCGGGTAGCCCCGGTAGACCTCGAACGCGGCGGCCAGCTCGGCGAGCGCCACGCGGGCCTGCTCGGTGGGCACCTCGGGGGCGAGCGCGGCCAGCCGGGTCAGCTCGGCGGCGAGCAGCCCGGTGGCGGCGGCCAGCTTGGTGGCGTGGGTCAGGTCCTCCCAGGAGGTGTGGCGCCCGACGAGCTGGGTGTCCAGCACCGTGAAGTCGCCCTCGGCGTCGGTGTCGACGAACAGCCCGCCGACCGCGGCCAGCGCCTCGTAACCGGTGGTGCCGTCCACCGGCCAGTCCGGCAGCTCCTCGCCGTACTCCAGGATCTTCTCCACCACGAGCCAGGCGTCCGGCGCGGCGGCCCGCAACCGGGTCAGGTAGCCGCCGGGGTCGCGCAGGCCGTCCGGGTGGTCGACGCGGATGCCGTCGACCTCCCCGGCGGCGGCCCAGCGCAGGATCAGCTCGTGGGTGGCGGCGAACACCGCCGGGTCCTCCACGCGCAGGCCGGCCAGGCCCGCGATGGCGAAGAACCGGCGGTACGTCAGCTCGGCGTCACCGCGCCGCCAGGAGACCAGCTCGTAGCGCTGCCGGTCGTGCACCTGGCGGGCGGTGCCGTCGCCGGTGCCGTCGGCGATCGGGAAGCGGTGCTCGTGGTAGCGCAGCTCGTCGTCGACCACCTTGAGGTCGTCCAGGGCGGCCGGGTCGTCGGCGAGCACCGGCAGCAGCAGCCGGCCCCGGTCCCAGTCGATGTCGAACCAGTCGGCGTACGACGAGTCGCGCCCCCGGCGCAGCACGTCCCACCAGGCCGGGTTGGCCGGTGGTACGGCGACACCGGCGTGGTTGGGCACGATGTCGACGACCAGGCCGAGCTGCTTGGCGCGCAGCGCGCCCAGCAGTCGCTGCCGGGCGGCCTCGCCGCCGAGCTCCGGGTTGACCGCCCGGTGGTCGACCACGTCGTAGCCGTGCTGCGAACCGGGGGTGGCGGTCAGCAGCGGGGCGGTGTAGAGGTGGCTGACGCCCAGGTCGGCGAGGTAGTCGAGGATCGCGGCGGTGGCGTCCAGGTCGAAGCCGGGGCGGACCTGGATGCGGTAGGTGGCCTTCGGAGGGGTGGCCGGCATGTCAGATCGTCCTCTCCAGCACGACGAGGGAGCGGTCCGGCACCCGGATGGTGCCGCCCGCGCTGATCACCGTGGCGTCGCCCGGCTCGGGTTCGGCCGTGCTGATCACCCGTTCCCACTTCTGGCCGTACTCGCTGCCGGGCATGGTGAAGTCCAGCGGCGCGTCGTGGGCGTTGAAACAGAGGAGGAACGAGGCGTCGTGGTGTTTCTGGCCGTACTGGCCGCGCTCGCGGATGCCCTCGCCGTTGACGAACAGCGCCACCGAACGGCCGAAGTCGTTGCCCCAGTCCTCGCCGGTCATCTCCCGCCCGTCCGGGGTGTGCCAGGCCAGGTCGGGCAGCGGCTCGTCGATTCCGCGCCCGTTCACCGGCAGGCCGGTGAAGAACCGGCGACGGCGGAACACCTGGTGCCGTTTGCGGAACGCGGTCAACGTCTGGACGAACTCCAGCAGCTGCTCGTCGACGTTGTCCCAGTCGACCCAGGCCAGCTCGCTGTCCTGGCAGTAGACGTTGTTGTTGCCGTGCTGGGTGCGGCCCAACTCGTCGCCGTGGCCGATCATCGGCACGCCCTGCGACAGCATCAGGGTGGCCAGGAAGTTGCGCCGCTGCTTGGCGCGCAGGGCGAGCACCGCCTCGTCGTCGGTGTCGCCCTCGACGCCGCAGTTCCACGAGCGGTTGTGGCTCTCGCCGTCGCGGTTGTCCTCGCCGTTGGCCTCGTTGTGCTTGTCGTTGTACGACACCAGGTCGTTGAGGGTGAATCCGTCGTGCACGGTGACGAAGTTGATGCTGTG
Organism: Micromonospora sp. NPDC049204; assembly: GCF_040647935.1. Taxonomy (NCBI): domain Bacteria; kingdom Bacillati; phylum Actinomycetota; class Actinomycetes; order Micromonosporales; family Micromonosporaceae; genus Micromonospora; species Micromonospora sp. NPDC049204. The sequence goes on from NZ_JBEZDC010000001.1 coordinate 26,200, forward strand.
GAACGGGCGGCGGCCGTCGTCCTGGTAGAGGTCTGCGGAACCGGAGATCCGCGACGCGAACTCGGCGAGGGTGGCCGGCTCACCACGCCAGAAGTCCCGCACGGTGTCGCGGTACTTGCCGTTCCACTCCGTCCACAGCGGCGGGAAGTTGCCCACCTGGTAGCCGCCGGGGCCGACGTCCCACGGTTCGGCGATCAGCTTCACCTGGCTGACCACCGGGTCCTGCTGCACCACCTCGAAGAACGTGGAGAGTCGGTCCACCTCGTAGAACTCGCGGGCCAGGGTGGCCGCCAGGTCGAAGCGGAAACCGTCGACGTGCATCTCGGTCACCCAGTAGCGCAGCGAATCCATGATCAGTTGCAGGGAGTGCGGGCTGCGCACGTTGAGGCTGTTGCCGGTGCCGGTGTAGTCGACGAAGTAGCGGCGGTCCTCCTCGCTGAGCCGGTAGTAGCTGGGGGCGTCCACGCCCTTGAAGCTCAGCGTCGGGCCGAGGTGGTTGCCCTCGGCGGTGTGGTTGTAGACCACGTCGAGGATGACCTCGATGCCGGCCGCGTGCAGCGCCTTGACCATGCCCCGGAACTCCTGCACCTGCTGGCCGGTGCGGCCCAGCGCCGAGTAGCCGTGGTGCGGGGCGAAGAACCCGATGGTGTTGTAACCCCAGTAGTTGCGCAGCCCGAGGTCGACGAGGCGGTTGTCGTGGATGAACTGGTGCACCGGCATCAGCTCGATCGCCGTCACCCCGAGCCGGGTCAGATAGTCGATCATCGGCGGGGAGGCGATGCCCGCGTACGTGCCGCGCAGTTCCTCCGGGATGTCCGGGTGGCGCATGGTCAGCCCGCGCACGTGCGCCTCGTAGATCACCGAGTGGTGGTAAGGGGTGCGCGGCGGCTTGTCGTTGCCCCAGTCGAAGTACGGGTTGACCACCACCGACTTCGGCATGAACGGCGCCGAGTCGGTCTCGGACATCGTCTCCGGCTCGTTCATGTCGTAGTCGTAGACCGCCGGGTCCCACTGGACGTCACCGTCGATGGCCTTCGCGTACGGGTCGAGGAGCAGCTTGTGCGGGTTGCAGCGCAGCCCGTTGGCCGGGTCGTACGGGCCGTGCACCCGGTAGCCGTAGCGCTGCCCCGGCTCGATGCCCGGCAGGTACGCGTGCCACACGTAGGCGTCCACCTCACGCAGCTCGACGCGGCGTTCCGCGCCGGTGTCCCACTCGTCGAAAAGGCAGAGCTCGATCCTGTCGGCCACCTCGGAGAAGATGGCGAAGTTGGTGCCCATCCCGTCGTAGGTGGCGCCCAGGGGGTACCGCTCGCCCGGCCAGACCTGCATGTTGCTCCTTAGACCATGGTTGTGCCCGCACCGGCCGACGCATGCCCGCGCGCACGCAGGTATTGCCCCCCGCCCGGCAGCGCCAATCCATCCTTTCAGGCGGTGACGGAAATCCGCCCGTCTGATGCGGGCAACACCCTCAGGTGTCCTCCGTCACGATGACCCTTTTTGAGGTGCGTTCTCGGGCGCGATGCCCTTTCCTTGATCGGGGACAAGCGTTCGCGCGTGTTCCGCCAGGCCACTCGGCCACCCCTTACACCTCACTCCGCCGCCACTGACGCCGGCGTACCACCATGCATGGACGGAGATTGATGTGACCCTGCGGGTCGACGAGCAGCACACAGCCACCAAGGACCGGGCCCACCGGCCCACCCTGACCTCCCGGTCCCCGCTCCCGACCCAGCCCGGTCTCACCGCGCAGCCCGGCGCGGCCGTGCCGGCGCAGCCCGGCGCCGGGGTGCCCCCGCAGACCCAGCGCATCCTGATGCTGTCCTGGGAGTACCCGCCGGTGCTCGTCGGCGGCCTCGGCCGGCACGTGCACGCGCTCTCCGTCGCCCTCGCCGCCGCCGGCCACGAGGTCACCGTCGTCACCCGCCACACCGAGGGCGCGCCCATGGAGGAGTACGCCGACGGCGTCCGCGTCCTGCGCGCCCCCGAGGACCCGGTCACCTTCCCCCTCGCCACCGACTCGCTGCTGGCCTGGACCATGGCCTTCAACCACACCCTCACCCGCACCGCGCTGCGTGCCACCCAGGCCGGCTCGTACGACGTCATCCACGCCCACGACTGGCTCGTCGCCCACACCGCGATGACATTGCGCGACCACCTGGACATCCCGCTGGTCAGCACGATCCACGCCACCGAGGCCGGGCGGCACCAGGGCTGGCTGCCGGAGGAGATGAACCGCACCATCCACGGCGTCGAGCAGTGGCTCACCAGTGAGTCCGGCCGGGTGATCGTCTGCTCCGGGTACATGCGTGAGCAGGTGAACGCCCTGTTCGACGTACCGACCGCCCGGGTCGACGTGGTCGCCAACGGCGTGGAGCCGCACCGCTGGCGGGTGCCGGCCCGCGCGGTGGCCGCCGCCCGCGCCCGGTTCGCCGGGGACGGCCCGCTCATCACCTTCGCCGGCCGCCTCGTCTACGAGAAGGGCGTCCAGCACCTGATCGCCGCGCTGCCCCGGCTGCGCGAGCGGCACCCCGGGCTGCGCGCCGTGATCGCCGGCGACGGCCCGTACCGCGCCGAGTTGGAGGCCGAGGTGCACCGCCGCGGCCTCGGCGGGATGGTCACCATGCCGGGCTTCCTGGGCGGCACCGACCTGCCGGCGTTGATGGCCGCGTCCGACTGCTTCGCCGTGCCGAGCATCTACGAGCCGTTCGGCATGGTGGCCCTGGAGGGCGCGGCAGCCGGCGCACCGCTGGCCGTCGCCGCCACCGGTGGCCTCGGCGAGATCGTGGAGCCGGGCGTGACCGGGATGACCTTCCGCCCGCACGACCCCGACGGACTCACCGACGCAATCGACGCGCTGCTGTCCGACCCCGACCGGGCGCGCGTCATGGCCCGCCGCGCCCGCCGGATGGTCCACGACCAGTACGGCTGGTCGGCGATCGCCCAGCGCACCGCCGCCAGCTACGCCGCCGCCATCGCCACCGACGCCGCGTTCACCTCCCAACGCGCCGAGCAGCGCATGTCCCAGGGCCGGGCGCTTCCGGCGCTGCCCGAGGGCAACCTGCTCGCCGCCGCCGGCCTGCGCTGACGCTGCGTGATCGGCGGCCTGGCCCGTTTGCGCGTGATCGACGGCCTGGCGCTTGATCGACTCGGTTTCCTTGACGTGGGGGTGTCCCAGCGCCCGCGACACCCCGACGTCCCGGAAGCCGAGTCGATCACGCCGCGCCAGCCGGCACCGCGCCGCTCGGCACCGGTCGGTCGGCGCACGCCAGCCCGACCGGCCGGCGCCTGTCAGAATGTGCGGATGTCTCGCCCTGTCGACGCCCTGGACGCCAGCTTTCCGATCGCCGCCTCGATCGCGCTGGACCTGATCCACCGTGCCGAGGTGACCGGGCGGTGGTCGAGCCCGAGCGCCCTGCCGCACCTGTCCGTGGGTGGTCTGGCGTGCCACCTGGGACGTCAGGCGGTCCGTGCGGCGGAGCTGCTGCCGATGCCGACCGACCTGCCCGTGTTGCAGTCGGCCGACAACCATTACGAGCGGGCCTCCTGGGTCTCCGAGGGGTCCCCGGACAAGGGCACCGTCGCCTCCAGCAACGACGAGGCCGACGCCGTCCGCGGGCCGGAGGACCTGCACGGCCGTTCCGCGCAGGCGGTGGAGGAGGTCGGCGATCTGCTCTCCGGAGGTGGCGCTCGTGACGTCGTGCCGATCCCGTGGCAGGGCTGGGCGCTGCGTCGCGGCGACTTCCTGCTCACCCGCCAGTTGGAGATCGTGGTCCACTCCGATGACCTGGCGGTGAGCGTCGGCGTACCCACGCCAGTTTTCCCCGCGGAGGTCTTCGATCCGGTACGCGACCTGCTGGTGCGCCTGGCCGTACGCCGCCGGGGTCAGTCCGCGTTGATCAGCGCCCTGAGCCGCAGCGAGCGCGCACAGGACATCTCCGCCTTCTGACGCCTGGGCTTGGGCGCGGCCGCCGTGGGTGCGCCGTTCTGAGGCATCGGCCCGAATCCGGAATTTTGTCCATTACGGTGAACCGTATGTACAGGACCGTCACCTCACCCGACTCCACTGAGTTCGCCGGCAAGCGCGCGATCGTCACGGGAGGCAGTCGTGGGATCGGCGCGGCCATCGTCCAGCGGCTGCTCGACGGTGGCGCGACAGTCGTCACCACGGCGCGCAACGCCTCCGACGAGACACCGAAGGCCGCCACCTTCATTCAGGGCGACATCGGCACGCTCGCGGGCGTGCAGGCCTTCACCGCGGCGGCGCTCGACACACTCGGCGGCGTCGACATCGTGGTCAACAACGCGGCGGCGGCACGTGCTCACCTCGGGGGCATCTCATCCATCCCCGATGAGGAATGGCTCGACGCGCTCTACCTCAACTACCTGTCCGCCGTGCGCGTCAACAACGCGGTGCTGCCGGCGCTGCGCGAGGCCGGGGCGGGCGCCGCGATCGTCAACATCTCCTCCGGAGCGGCGCTCACGCCGGCGCCGCCGCTGGCGCACTACGGTGCCGCCAAGGCCGCCCTCAACACCTACGGCAAAGCGCTCGCCAGCGAGCTCGCGCCTGCCGGAATCCGCGTCAACACGATCATCCCCGGCAACGTGCTCACCCCGGGCGCCGACGCGATCCGCCAGAACTTCGCCGACGCGATGAACGTCGCGCTCGCCGCCACCACGGCGGGCATCCCCCTGGGTCGTCCCGGAGACCCACGCGACATCGCCGAGGCGGTCGCCTACCTCGTGTCGGACCGGGCGCAGTGGGTCACCGGAACAAGCCTGGCAGTCGACGGCGGTGAACTCCCCGTCGTCTAGCGCCTTCCTCAGCTGCTCCCCCGCAGCTGCTGGCGTAGGTCGGTGTGTCGGACCGTGTCCACGACGATCAGCGCCGCGACGATCAGCACCAGCAGCGCGAGCGCGGCCAGCGGCGGCACCAGGGCCGCGAGCGGGATGCCGGCCAGCAGCACGCCCACGGCGACCAGCCGTACGCCGTTGAGCGCCATGTGCATGCGCTGGACGAACAGCAACTGCCCGGCCCGATCAGCGCCGGGAAAGGCCGCAGGCCGCCGACCCGAAAGGGGTCGACGGCCTGCTGGTGAAGCGAGGAGCGGGTGTCAGCGCTCGGCGAAGGGGACGTAGTCCCGCTCGGGCGCGCCGACGTAGACCTGCCGAGGACGGCCGATCTTGGTCTCCGGGTCGCTGATCATCTCGCGCCACTGGGCGATCCAGCCGGGGAGCCGGCCGAGCGCGAAGAGCACCGTGAACATCTTCGTCGGGAAGCCCATGGCCTTGTAGATCAGGCCGGTGTAGAAGTCCACGTTCGGGTAGAGCCGACGGGAGACGAAGAAGTCGTCGGCGAGGGCGATCTCCTCCAGCTCCATGGCGATGTCCAGCAGCGGGTCGGGCTTGGCCATCCGGCCCAGCACGTCCTGCGCGGCCTTCTTGACGATCGCCGCCCGCGGGTCGTAGTTCTTGTAGACCCGGTGGCCGAAGCCCATCAGCTTGACGCCGTCCTCCTTGTTCTTCACCTTGCGGACGAAGGAGCGGACGTCGTCGTCGCCGGCGTGGATCTTCTGGAGCATCTCCAGCACCGCCTGGTTGGCACCGCCGTGCAGCGGGCCGAACAGCGCGTTCACGCCGGCGGAGACCGAGGCGAACAGGTTGGCGTTGCTGGAGCCGACCAGGCGGACGGTCGAGGTGGAGCAGTTCTGCTCGTGGTCGGCGTGCAGGACGAACAGCATGTCCAGCACCTTCGACATCACCGGGTCGACCTCGTACGGCTCCGCCGGCACGCCGAAGGTCATCCGCAGCAGGTTGTCCACGTACCCCAGCGAGTTGTCCGGGTACAGCAGCGGCTGCCCGATGGACTTCTTGTACGCGTACGAGGCGATGGTGGGGACCTTCGCCATCAGCCGGACCGTGGAGATCTCCACGTGCTCGGAGTCGAACGGGTCCAGGCTGTCCTGGTAGAACGTCGACAGGGCGCTCACCGCGGACGACAGCACCGCCATCGGGTGGGCGTCCCGGGGGAAGCCGTCGAAGAAGCGGCGCATCTCCTCGTGCAGCAGCGAGTGCCGCCGGATCCACTCGGTGAACTCGGTCAGCTGCTGCTCGGTCGGCAGCTCACCGTAGATGAGCAGGTACGAGACCTCCAGGAAGGAGGACTTCTCGGCCAGCTGCTCGATCGGGTATCCCCGGTACCGCAGGATCCCCGCGTCGCCGTCGATGTAGGTGATCGCCGATGAGGCGGCCGCGGTGTTGACGAAACCGGGGTCGTATGTCGTCATCCCGGTTTCCTTCAGCAGCTTGCTCACCCCGATACCGGCGGGGCCGTCGACCGCTGGGTGTACCGGCATCGACAGCTGCCCACCGGGGTGATCGAGCTTGACTTCCGTCATGTGGTTCCTCGCTTCGCCGGCAGATCTACGTTGAATTGCCTTCGCTTCTACCGTAATTGCGGCTCGGGGGACAACGCCCGCCGTGGTTCGGCGGTGAGGTATGCGTCACCCGATTCCCGACCGGGCCACCGGGAAACCCGGCTTCCCGGTGGGCGGGACGACCGGTTCAGGACAGTGCGAGGCGTCGCAGCGTACCGTCCGTCGCGACCTGGTAGACGTCGAGCTGGTTGCTACCGGCGTGGAACAGCTTGTCGTCGGTGAGCAACGCGGCGAACCGACGACCGCCGGGGTCGGGCGGCACCACCGGGACGACCGCCCCGATCCGGCCGTTGACGGCCACCGCCAGCAGCGTGCCGTCCGGGATCCGGTCCGGGACGTCGCCCCAGACGAGCGCCGGGAGGGTGCCGGTGTCCGGGTCCATGGCCGTGAACGCGGCCAGGTCGGCCACCCGGGCGTTGCCGCCGGCCGGTCCGGCGCGCACCTCGGTGCCGACCAGGGGGTGCGGTGTCGGCGGCGGCGGTGGGGCGGGCACCCCGCCGGGGAAGGTGACCGGAACGCCCGGGCGGTCGTAGAAGTGTTTCGTGCCGTCGGCGCGGGGGGCCTGCCGGGCGGAGCGGCCGTCGACCGGCCAGGGCAGCCGGAGGTTGGCCTCGTCGGCGACGGTCGGCAGCAGGTCGACGTGTTCCCAGTTGCGGTCGTCCACCCGCCCGGTCCGCTGCCGCGGCTCCTTGACGAACGTCGGCACCCAGGCGACCTCACCGGCGGCGGCCTTGATCGCGTCCATGCCCCGGCCCTGCGCGCCGGGGCGGAAGCTGACGCCGTGGTCGGCGGTGACCACGACGAGGGCCTGGTCGTAGAGGCCGCTGGCGCGCAGCGTCCGCAGGGTCTCGCCGATCAGCCGGTCGGTGTAGCCGAGTTGGGCGAGGTGGCGTTGCCGGGCGAGGTCGATCCAGCCGGCGCCGTCGTTGGGCAGGTCCTCGGGGGCGTCGTAGCGCGCCCCGGAGGGCAGGTAGGCCCACGGTGAGTGCGGCATCAGCAGGTGCAGGAAGTGCAGGGTGGGCCGGGACGTCGGTTTCAGCCCGGCCAGGAAGGTGGTGAACCGGGCCGGTTGGTTGTCGTCCAGGCTGTCCCAGCGGAACGTCGGGTCGGCCGGCACCGGCTCGGCGGCGTCCAGGCCGGCCTCGGCCCGGGTCTGCTCCCGGTAGGAGTCCTCCGGGTCGACGGCGCTCTCCGTCGGCCCGGCGAGCTGGCCGAGCAGCCTGCCGGTCTGCCGGGCCAGCACGCCGAGCCCCTGTTCGGGGGCGACCGCCTGTTCGCAGCGACTGGGCGGGCACAGTCGGGTGATGCTCTCCTCGGCGCGGATGTCGTACAGGCCGCCGAAGGCGGTGAAGATGTTGTCCGGGTACTGCGAGTAGTGCGGGGCGACGGGCTTCGCCGGGTACCGGCCGGTGAGCATGGCGGGCAGCGCGTTGGGCGTCCAGCCGCTGACCCCGGTGGCGTTGCGGTACCAGGTCGAGCCGGCGGCCAGCTCGGCGAAGTGCGGGTACCGCGTGGCGTCGATCCGTCCGTCCGTCCCGAGCAGGCTGACCAGCGGCAGCTCGTCGAGGATCAGCATGACCACCGGCGGGTGTACGCCGGTGCCCTGCGCGGTGCCGGCCGCGCCGCCGTCGCCGCGCGGCAGCACCACCGCCGAGGTGGGTGAGACGAGCAGGAACAGCGCCACGAACGCCACCGGCCCGGCGGCGGCCAGTCGCAGCGCCCGGCCCGGCGCCCGCCACCGCCGGTGCGCGGCCGCGCCGCCGGCACCGGCCAGCACGGCCACCAGCAGCAGGGGTACGCCCCGAAGCGGCGTCACGTGCCGGCCCACCTGCACGGCGAGGGCGGCGAGCAGCAGCCCGACCAGGCCGGTGTGGGTGAGGGCGCGGGCGGTCCGGCCGGCCAGTCGACTGAGCGCGCCGAGCAGGGCCACCGCAGTCGTGGGCAGCACCGCGACCAGGGCGGTCAGCAGCAGGATCTGGGCCGGGTCGGCACGGTGGAACAGGAAGAAGTCGGGGCTGCGCCCGAGTACGTCCAGCAGGGGCTGGGTGACGACCAGCCCGACCAGGGCGACCACCTCCAGCAGCCGGCCCAGCTCGCCCCGCCAGCCCCGGTACCAGCGGGTGGCGGCCGGTCGCGACCGGGCGTCCGGGGCTGGTGGGTGGGCGGCCGGGTCAGCCACCCACCACCGTCCGGTAGAGCGTGCGGGTGCCCGAGGGCAGTTCCAGCCGGTCGGTGATCCGGCCCCGGGCGGCGAGCAACGCCTCGAACGTGTCGCGTCGGTAGTCCGGGAAGAGGCCGGCGGGTTTGTTGGCGAGCAGTCGGGTCGCCATCGGGTCCTGCGGGTCGACGAACTCCACCACGACCGCGCCGCCGGGCGCGGTCAGCCCGGTCAGCCAGTCGACGACCTCCGGCAGCGGCACGTTGCGCCCGATCGCCAGGTGGTGCACCACGGCCAGGGCGAGCACCACGTCGGCGGACGCCCGTTCGGCGAAGCCGGCCCGCTCGACGCCCCGCCAGCCGCCGCCGGGCGACGGGTCGGCGAGGTCCAGCACCAGCGGCAGGATCCGGCGCTGCCCCTCGGCGCGCAGGGTCCGGTACAACTGGTCGACCACCGCCGGGTCCTGCTCGACGGCGACCACGTAGTCGGCGTGCCCGGCGGCGAGTCGGGAGTACCGGCCGTCGTTGGCGCCGAGGTCGAGCACCAGGCGGGGGCGGGCGCCGGCGGCCACCGCGGCGGCGACGAACTGTTCCTTCGCCACGCGGTCGCGGGCCGAGTAGCCGCAGGTCTGCTGGTAGTCCGACCAGTGGGTCTCCGCCGGACGGTGGTCCAGCTTACGGACCAGTTTCCGCATGCCGCGTACGGTGGCCAGCAGCAACTCCCGGGAGAAGCCGGCGGCCCGGAGCTGGTCGCGGACGTCGGTGGTGCTGGCGGCGGCGTTGCGGCGCTGCATGGCGCCGTGCAGGTGCAGGTGGGTCAGCACGCCGGGGCGCAGCCGACGGGTCCCGCCGAACAGGGGCCGTAGTTCGTCGGCCTCGATGCCGTCGACCCGGGCGCGCAGCCAGGGCTGGAAGTCGACGCCCAGGTGGGCGGTGAGCATCAGCGGGTAGAGCACGGTCTGGCAGAACTGCCGGTAACCGGCCCACGGCTCGCCGTCGTGGACCGGCTCGAAGGAGCCGATGTCGATGAAGACCGGCTCGGCGCCGCGCCACTGCAGGTTGTACGCCGAGCCGTCCTTGGTGGTGAAGCCGTCGGTGAGCGCGGCGTGCAGAATCTCCAGGTGCAGCAGGGCGGCGTCGCGCAGCATGCCGAACGACCACTCGTACGGGTGGGAGACGAACGGGATGCGCTCGTGGCGCAGCACGGCGGCCCACGGCGCGCCGGTCGCGGCGGGCACCAGTGTCGACGGGGCGTCCTCGGTGGCGCAGACCTTGCGGGCGGCGACCAGGGCCGGGAAGAACGTGCTGCCGGTGAGGGCACGCCAGTGCTCGGCGGCCTGCGGGTCCAGCCCGCGCAGCACCTCGTCGCCGACGTGGAAGACGCGGTTGGCGGGGTCGCGGAAGGAGGCCGGCTCGGGTCGTACCTCGGTGGGTGAGATCGCCATCGTCGGGACCGGTCCGCTCACCGCTGGTCGGTCGGTTGCCGGCGGAACCGGTCGACGAGGCGTCGCCAGTAGAGCTTGGCGGCGACCGCTGCGCCGGCCACCCCGCCGACGACCGCCTGCACGATCAGGCTGCCGGATCCCGCGTCCAGGTAGGCCAGATGTATCACCGATCGCTCCTTGCGCTCGCCGTTTCGACACCGGCGTCCCGGCCGCAATACCGGTGAGGCTTTTGACCCAGAAAGCCGGACTTGTCCCACACCGTACGCCGCTCGTCATCGCCGTCGCGGGCACATCGGCGTACTCCCAGCCTCGCCACAGAATGTGGTCGAAACGCCCGACCGCACCGGTACGCTGCGGACGTGCGCTGGATGATCGTGGACGCGCCGCTGGACTCCTCCGGCGCTGGGCGCGGCGAGGAACGGGCCCCCGCCGCGCTGCGCCGGGCCGGCCTGATCGACGCCCTGTCCGCCGACGACGACGGGCAGATCGACGATGCCCGGTTGCGCGACCCGGTCCGGGACCCGGCCAGCGGGGTGATCGGCGCCGCGGGCCTGGTCCGGGCCGGTGGCGCGATCGCCGCGCGGGTCGGCGCGCTCCTGGCGGACGGCCACCGACCGCTGGTGCTCGGCGGGGACTGCGCGATCCTGCCCGGCATCTGCCGTGCCCTGCCGCCGGGAACCGAGCTGTGGTTCGTCGACGCCCACCCGGACTTCCTCGACGGCGCGACCTCCCCCACCGGCGAGGCCGCCGACATGGACCTCTCGGCGGTCACCGGGCACGGCCCGGCCGCCGCCGTCGGCCCGGACGGCACGCTGATCGCGCCGAGCCGCGTCTGTCTGCTCGGGCACCGCCCGGCCACCGACGAGAGCAGCCGGGTCGAGGCGGCCCGGATCGACCCGGCGATCCGCCAGGTGAACGCCGCCGAGGTGCTGCGCCGAGGCGCCGCGACGGTCGGGGCGGGCCTGGCCACCGACTCTGACGGGCCGGCCTGGCTGCACCTCGACCTGGACGTGGTGGATCCACGCGATCTGCCCGCGGTGACCTACCCCGAGCCGGACGGGTTGCGCTGGGCCGACCTGATCGCGCTTGTCACCCCGCTGGCCCGTGCCGACCGGCTGCTCGGAATGAGCGTGACCGACCTGAACACCGACGAGGACCCCGACGGACATTCCACGCGACGCGTCGTCGAGGTCCTCGCCGAGGTGCTGCGCGGCTGACCGAGGGTGTCCGCGCGGACCGATCAGGTGTCCGTGCTGGGACCGGGCAACCGGACGGTGAACACGGTCCGGCCGGGGCGGCTGTCCACCGCGACCGTGCCGTGGTGGGCCTCCACCACGGCCGCCACGATCGCCAGGCCGAGGCCGGTGCTGCCGTGCTCCCGGGACCGGGAGCTGTCGCCGCGGGCGAACCGTTCGAACATCTCCGGTCGCAGCTCCGGCGGCACCCCGGGTCCGTCGTCGGCGACGGTGAGCACGGCGCTGTCGGCGTCGACGGCCAACGTGGTGACCACCGTGCTGCCGGGCGGGGTGTGCACCCGGGCGTTGCCGAGCAGGTTCGCCACCACCTGGTGCAGTCGCGCGGCGTCGCCGGGCACCCGGATCGCCACCTCGGGCAGGCCGAGCTGCCAGCGGTGGTCGGGGCCGGCGACGTGCGCGTCGCTGACCGCGTCCACCAGCAGGGCGGTCAGGTCGACCGGGTCCGCCGCGAGCGGGCGACCGGAGTCGAGGCGGGCCAGCAGCAACAGGTCGTCGACGAGGCTGGTCATCCGGGTGCTCTCCGACTCCACCCGGCGCAGCGCGTGCGCCACGTCGGCGGGAACCTCGTCGCGGCCGCGCCGGGCCAGCTCCGCGTAGCCGCGGATCGCCGCGAGGGGCGTACGCAGCTCGTGGCTGGCGTCGGCGACGAACTGGCGTACCCGGGTCTCGCTGGCCTGCCGCGCGGACAGCGCGTCGGCGACGTGGCCCAGCATCCGGTTCAGCGCCGCGCCGACCTGGCCGACCTCGGTACGCGGATCGGTGTCCGCCGTCGGGACGCGGACGGCGAGTGCCACCTCGCCGCGGTCCAGGGGCAGTTCGGTGACCCGGGTGGCGGTGGCGGCCACCCGGCTGAGCGGGCGCAGCGTGACCCGCACGATCAGTGCCCCGGCGGCGCCCGCGACGAGCAGCCCGAGGGCGACCACCGCGGCCTGTGCGGCGAGTTGCCGCTGGACGGTCTCCCGCACCCCGGCCAGGGGGACGGCGACGACGCGTACCCGGCCGTCCCAGTACTGCCGGGCCACGGCCCGGTAGTCGCCGCGGGCGCCCAGGTCGACGGTGCGCGGTGTGGCGTCGACCGGCAGGTCCGCCAGTGCGGCGACCTCCCCGACTGCGACGGTCTGCTCGTCGGGGAACGGGTCGTCGCCCGACGGGCTCTTGGTCAGGGTCCGGGCGCTCGTCACCCGGCCGTCGGTGATCTCGGCGACCACCGTGCCGGACGGGGACCCGGGTGGGATGGCCGGGCCGCTGCCCGGGAACGCCGGCCGTCCCGGGCGGTCACCCCGCATCACCGTGGCGGGCGCCAACTCGGCGTCCAGCCGGTCGATCAGGACGTGCCGCAGCGCCACGGTGGTCAGGCCGGCGACGGCGACGCTGACCACCGCCAGCAGCGCGAGAAGGGCAAACACCAGTCGGGTACGCAGGGAGCGGCCGGCCAGCCACCGGCGGACGGCCCGCAGGGGGTGGCGGCTACTCGACGGGCTTGAGGACATAGCCGGCGCCGCGCAGCGTGTGGATCATCGGCGCGCGACCGGCGTCGATCTTCTTGCGCAGGTACGAGATGTACAGCTCCACGACGTTGGCCTGGCCACCGAAGTCGTAGTGCCACACCCGATCGAGGATCTGCGCCTTGCTGAGCACGCGACGCGGGTTGCGCATCAGGTACCGCAGCAGCTCGAACTCGGTTGCGGTGAGGGTGATCAGCTGGCCGTCCCGGCGGACCTCGTGGCTGTCCTCGTCCAGGCTGAGGTCACCGACGGTGAGGACCGCGTCCTCCCGGGCGGCGACGGCGAAGCCGGAGCGGCGCAGCAGCGCGCGCAGCCGGGCGATCACCTCCTCCAGGCTGAACGGCTTGGTCACGTAGTCGTCGCCGCCGACGGTCAGGCCGGCGATGCGTTCCTCGACGGCGTCGCGGGCGGTCAGGAAGAGCACCGGGACGGTGGGGGCGTGCTCACGCAGCCGGCGCAGCACCTGGAAGCCGTCCAGGTCGGGCAGCATCACGTCGAGGACCACGGCGTCCGGCTGGAACTGTCGGGCGGCGCTCAACGCCGCCATGCCGTCGCCGGCGCTGCGGACCTGCCAGCCCTCGTAGCGCAGCGCCATCGACAGCAGGTCGGTGAGCGTCGCCTCGTCGTCGACCACCAGCACCCGGACGGGCTCGCCGTCGGGACGACGCAATTCGATCCGGCTCAGCGCGGCCTGCCCGTTGGTGCCCATGGGTCCCATCGTGGCCGCGACGCCTGTGCCACGCCCCTGCGGGAGCTGTGCGCCAGCTGTGCGGTCGACCCGACGGGACGCCGGCCTCACCACCGTCAGCCCCGCCTCGTGGTCACTCGGACACCCCGTACGCGTCGGTGCGCACGAACCGCATGCTCCAACCGCCCGCGTCGTCGGGTTGGCCGCGTTCGTAGAGGTGGTCGGGGCCGGGCTGCACCGGCCCGGTGCCGTCCGGGTGCCGCATGATCCAGCGCTGCGGTGGGGCGCCGTCCGACCCGGCCGGCAGCAGGCGGACCAGGCCGTCCGCGGGCCCGCCGACGAAGCGTACGGTGACCTCGCTCATCGCGGCGCCCCCTCGGGTGACCGTGCCGGCACAATCGGTGACGCCGGCTCTGGCTCGCAAGCTACCGCACCCGCCACCGTCGGCGCAGCGCCGATCGCCCCGAACACCGCTGCGGTTTGCCCAGCTTGACGCTCGGGTACCGCGATCGGAGCACCCGCCGTCGGCGGAGCGAGGGCGAGGAGTGGTCGATGCGCACACTGGACGGGCGGTATCAGCTCGAGCAGCGCATCGGTGTGGGTGGGATGTCGGAGGTGTGGCGGGCGCACGACCAGGTGCTGGACCGGCCGGTCGCGGTGAAGCTCATCCTTCCCGGCCCGGACGACCAGGACGGCCGGCACCGCCAGGGCGGCCCGGTGGACCGGATCCGCGCGGAGGCCCGGTCGGCCGCCCGCCTGGTGCACCCGAACGTGGCGAGCGTGCACGACTTCGGCACCGCCTCCACCTGGCCGGGCCGTGCCGTGCCCTACATCGTGATGGAGCTGGCCGAGGGCGAGACGCTCGCCGCGCACCTGCGGGCCGGGCCGCTGGACTGGCGGATCGCGGTACGGGTCTGCGCGGAGGTCGCCGCGGCGCTGGCCGCCGCGCACGCCGAGGGCATCGTGCACCGCGACGTCAAACCCGCGAACGTCATGCTCACCCCGTCGGGCGTGAAGGTGCTCGACTTCGGCATCGCCGTCCCCGCCGGCGCACCCGATCCGACCCCGACCGGGATGGTGTTGGGCACCCCGGCCTACCTCGCGCCCGAGCAGTTGGAGCGGGCGCCGGCCACCCCCGCCGCCGACATGTACGCCCTCGGCGTCCTGCTCTACTACAGCCTCACCGCCCGTCTGCCGTACCACGCGGCCACCCTCAACGAACTGCTCGGCGTACGCCGCTGTCAGCCACCGGAGCCGCTGCCCGAGATCGACGGGCTGCCGCCGGAGGTGGCCGAGTTGTGCCGCTCCTGCCTGGCCGACGATCCCGCGCTGCGCCCGAGCAGCATGGTCGCGGCGCTGCTGCTGGCCGAGGCCGTGGACGCCCGGGTGTACGTCCCGATGACGACCCCGACGCCCCGCCGGCCGGTGCCGACATCGGAATGGACCGAACGGGCCGCCACCGAGGCGACCGAGGCGGTGGTCCTGCTCGACGAGCCGGAGGGGGCCTCCGGGCGCTGACCGGGGGCGCACGGGCGTTTCGGCGGGCGGCGGCCGGGTAGCCGACCTGCCGAGCGACGGGAGAAACGCGATGCCGGATCAGAGTTCCTGGCTGCGTGAGGCCACCGCGACCGCCGAGGGTGGTCACGTACGCACCGACGATGGCGGGCTCTCCACCCCGCTGGCCTCGCCGCTGGCGGCGCACTGCACGGGGCTGAGACCAGAGCAGTTGCTGGCCGCCGCCTTCGCGTCCTGCCTGCATCACGCGGCGGTGGAGGCGGCCGGGGAGATCACCAACGAGGCGCACACCGTGCAGGTGCGGGCGGAGGCGAAGCTGGGGCGCGACGACGACGGGCTGTACCGGGCCGACGTGCACGCCTCGATCTCGTCCGCCGGCCTGAGCCGAGATCAACTGGCCGACCTGGTGGAGTACGCGGACCGGCTCTGGCCGTTCTCCAGCGGCGACACGAGCCGGCATCGGCTGACCGTCACGCCGGCGGAGAACGGTCGACACTGAGGTCTGGCCGGACGATTCAACGTCAGGCGACGCGTGGGGAGACCTCTATCCCTGCGGACCGGGCGGGCAGACCGGACTGGCCCGTTCCGTCGAGGGGGGCTCACCCGAAGAGGTGAGGCCCCCGAGACGGCACGCTTCGACGCGGCGACTCGGTCAATTGACCGCCTTCGCCCAGCCAATCGGAAATGCCGGTCTGGCCCGATCCGCGAGGTTGGTAGGCCTTGCACTACCTTCGCCCCTGGAAATCCCCCGGATCGGGGCAAATTGTGGCGCAGGCCACCCCACGGGCCGGCGAATTCGAGCAATTGGGTCTTTAACCTCGTCAGGTGCATCCCGACGACCCCTCCGACCAGAAGCTGACCGACGCGCATCCGAGCACCCCATCGGGCGATGTCGCATCAACCGAACGGACGATCGGCCGGCACCGCGTCCCCGAACCGCCCCGGCGGCCCCTGCTGGGCTCGACCCCGATCCGGGTAGCCCTGGCCACCGGCGTCACCTGCTGTCTCAGCCTCGTCGCGGTCGCCACCGCCCGGGGCAACGACGACGAGTCGGCCCGCTCGGTGGAGCCGCTCGCCGAGGCGGTGGCCGACCGCGCCGCCATCGCCGACGAGCGCGCCTCCCGGTCGCTGGACCGTGAGCTCGCCCCCGCGCGGGTCCTGCCCAGCCCGACGGCGACGCCGACCCCCGCGCCCACCGTCGCCCGCAAGGCGCCGAAGAAGCCGGTCAAGCCCCGCCGACCCCGTCCGGTGGCCGGTCTCGACCAGGCACAGATGGACAACGCGAAGATCATCGTGGACGTCGGCCGGGACATGAAGATGCCGCGTCGCGCCCTGGTGGTGGCCCTGGCCACCGCGATGCAGGAGAGCAACCTCTACAACCTGGCCAGCGACGTCCTCCCCGAGTCGGCCGACTACCCGAACCAGGGCAGCGGCTCCGACCACGACTCGCTCGGGTTGTTCCAGCAACGGCCCAGCAGCGGCTGGGGCACGGTGGCCGAGCTGATGCGCCCGTCGTACGCCGCGCGGGCCTTCTACAGCGCGCTGAACGAGATCCCCGGCTGGCAGGACATGAGCGTGACCGCCGCCGCCCAGGCCGTGCAGATCTCCGCCTACCCCGACGCGTACGCCCAGCACGAGGATCGGGCGTCCACCGTCGCGGCGGCGCTCACCACCTGAGCCGACAGCTCAACTCCGCGCCGACCGCTCTCAGCGACGGCCCGAGGGCGGCTCCGCACCCGCGTCCAGCCCGCCGACTCCCACCCGGCGCCCCGCCAGGCCGGCAGCCGCGGTCGGGGTGTCGGCGGGCACCTGATCCTCGGTCACCTGACCGAGGATCAGGTCCACCTGCGCCTCGCGCCGCCGCCGGACGTACAGTGCCGCCTCGAAGTCGCGCCGGGCCTGCACCGCCTCCTCGTACGCCTGCTCGCGCACCTGTCGTGCCTCCGCGCGGGCCTCATCCAGTTCGGCGCGGGCCTGGGCCAGGATCTGGGCGGCCGCCCGTCGCTCGCCGGCGGAGGCGTCCCGGGTGACGGCGGTGTCGCCGAGGTCCAGCCGCTGGAGGAGCCCGCTGAGCCACGCCGCTTCCTGCCGGATCTCGTCCCACTCGCCGGAGGCGTCGGCGGCACCCTCGGCGCGCGCCGCGAGCCGGGACAGCCGGATCCCCAACTCGTCCAGGCAGGAATCCACCTGCCGCGTGTCGTAACCGGTCTCAACGATGGAGAACCTCATCCCGTCGCCCCCCAGGCAGCCGCTGTTACTTCCCCTTCTGGATCCTCGGCCGCGACGGTGACGACCGAGGGGGTTCGGGAAAAATGTTCAGCATGCGCGCACGGGGGCGCGTCAGGCGCGCTTGGGCAGCACGACCACCCGGCCGAAGAACTCGTCGATGCGGCGGACCACGTCGTTGAAGTCGTCCAGGTCGATCGGCTTGGTGACGTACGCGTTGGCCTGCAACGTGTAGCTGCCGACGATGTCGGTGTCGGCGTTGGACGTGGTCAGCACCACGATCGGGATGGTCCGGAGGTCCTCATCCTGCTTGACCGCACTGAGCACCTGCCGACCGTCCATCCGGGGCATGTTCAGGTCCAGCAGGATCACGTCCGGCCGGCGGGCCTGCTCGTGCCGGCCCTCGGCGCGGAGAAACTCCATCGCCTCCTCGCCGTCGCTGACCACGTCGATGACCTTGTCGACGTCGGAGTCCGCCAACGCCTCCTCGATCATCAGTACGTCACCGGGGTCGTCGTCGACCACCAGGATGCGTACCGGCTGCGGGCTGTCTGCGCCCATCACTACCTGCCTCGGGTCGGCGGGGACGGGACCTGACGGTCACCGCGCTGGCGGGGAAATCTAGCCCATCAGGAGGCGCTGCGGGACGCGGGGTCGACCGATTCCGGTTCGTAGCTCAACACGTCGGCCAGACCGGTCATCCGCAACACCCGCTCGACGCGGCCGTTGGCGCCGACGAGCCGGAGCCAACCACCGTCGGCCGCAGCCTGATTGTCCCCCCGGACGAACACGGCCATCCCGGTGGAATCGCAGAAGGTGAGGTCGGTGAGGTCGAGCAGCACCCGGCACTCGCCGGCGGCCGTGAGCCGGTCGATCGCGGCGGTCAGCTCGGGGGACGTGCTCATGTCCAGCTCGCCCGCCAGGCGCAGGCAGGCGCCACCGCCGTCGCGCTCGACGTAGCTGACGCTGAACGTCACCGTTCTCCCCCTCGCTCCACCCGCAGGTGGACATTTGCGGTGCGGCAAGTATACGCAGGGTCGCCGCGTCGGCCGTAGGGCGCGGTGATCGACAGCGACGTCGGCGGGTGGACCCTCAGCGGTCGGCGGCGGGCAGCCCGGCGCGCCCCAGGGCCACCATGCGCTGCGCCCGGGGGAAGTCGCGCAACGCGCCGGCGTAGTGCTCCAGGGACCGGGCGAGCGCCGACCCGGGAACCCCGCGACTCGACAGGATCCCCGCCAGCCACTCGACGAACTCCGTGAACAACGAGGCGTCGTCGACATAGACCGCCGCGGCCAGGAAATCCACCAGGTGGCCCAGGTCGCTCACCGTGGAGTCGAGCTGGCTGACGGTGTAGGTGCGCGTCGCCGGCACCCGCTCCCGCAGGTCGCTCAACGCGCTGTCGATCAGCTCGCCACGACGCCGCACCAGGCTGGCGTACTCGTCGTCGGCCAGGTGGCCCAGCCGCGCCGGCGGCACCCTGCGCAACGCCCGCTCGTCGGAGATCAGCTCAGCCGCCGAGGGCGCGTCCGGCGCCCAGGCCACGCCGAGCCGACGCGCCCACCGGCCGTCCGCACCGAACCCGCGCCCACCGACCACCACCGGCACGTCCGAGCGGCGGCAGGCCTCGATCATCCGGTGGGCGTGCGGCAGCCGCATCGGCAGCGCGCACGCCAACGCGACCGCGTGCGCGTCATAACGGTGCAGGTACGACACGAGGTGGGCCGCCGGCACGCTGGCGCCCAGGAACGTCACCTGCCAGCCCCGCAACCGCAGCACCTCGGCCACCAGCCGGGGCGGCAGGGCGTGCCACTCGCCGTCCATGCACGCGACGACGACCCGTCCGCCGGTCGGGCGCGGGTTGACGTGCCCGGCGACCGCCGCCACCACCCGCTCGCTGATGTGGGTGGCCGCGTGCTCCTGGGCGACGCTCCACTCGTTGCGCGCCCACCGCTCACCCACCTCGGCCTGGGCGGGCGCGACCAGGTCGAGCAGCACCCGCTCCGCCGGCACTCCCGCGTCGAGCAGACCGATCGCCAGGTCGATCGCGGCGTCCTCGTCGGCGTCGGCGAGGCAGTCCAGGTAACCGACGTAGGCGTCGCCCGGGTCGGTGGCGTCGGCTTCGCCGCGCTGGTCGGAGCGGGCCGGGGCGGCGGTCACGCCTCGACCTCGCCGCGCTGCTCGGAGAGGGCCGGTGCGGGCACCGAGTGCAGGTGCCGCGACGCGCGCCCACCCGGGCCGGCCGCCCGCAGCGCCAGCACCGCGATGTCGTCGTGATCGCCCTGCGCCAACCAGTCGCAGGTGACCTGCTCGACCCGCTCGGCCAGGGCCGGCGCCGGCATCCGTTGGCAGCCGGTCACCGTGGCGACCAGCCGCTCGGTGCCGAACTGCTCGTCGCCACGGCGGCCACCGCGGGCCTCGGTCACCCCGTCGCTGTAGAGCAGGCAGGTCTCGCCCGGTGCCAGCCGGACGGTCACCTCGCCGACGCGCGGGTCGGGCACGACCCCGATCAGCATGCCGCGCAGCGGCACCGACTCCACCTCGCCGGAGGCGCGCAGCACCAGCGGCGGCAGATGCCCACCGCCGGCCATGGTCAGGGTGAGGCCACCGTCGCGGTGGGGACGGGCCACGCCGAGCACGATCGTGGCGAAGCGGCCCTGACCGTGCGCCTGGGTCGTCTCCAGCAACGCGTCGTTGAGCAGCCGCAGCAACCGCCCGGGGTGCGACTCCAACCGGTGCAGCGCCTGGAGGCACTGGCGCAGCTGGCCGGTGAAGACGGCCGCCTCGACCCCCTTGCCCGACACGTCGCCGAGGAAGAACACCGAGCCGCCGTCGGCGAGCCGGTGCGATCCGTAGAAGTCGCCACCGATGCGGAGCCCCGCCTGCGCGGGCCGGTACGCGGCGCCCCACTGCACGCCCGCGGCCTCGGCCGGCTCGACCGGCAACAGGCTGGCCTGGAGGGTGTCGGCGACCTCCGTCTGGTCGCGGTAGAGCAGCGCGGTGGTCATCGCCGCGCCGGCGCGGGCCGCGAACGCGCGGATCAGCTCCGCGTCGGCCTCGTCGTACGAGTCGGGGGCGCGACGGGCGACCAGCAGCACACCGACAGGCGCGTCCCGGCCCGGCAGTGGGACGACCCGCGCCGCGGTCGCGACGCCGGCGAACTCGGGCAGCCAGCCGGCGTCGACCGCCTGCTCGACCAGCCAGTCCAGGGCGTGCGGCTCGACCCCGGTCAGCCCGTCGGCGATGGCGGCGGGCAGCTCGTCGGCGGCCAGCACCCCGTTGTCCACCGACGCCTGCTCGTCGGGAGTGCTCGCGGCCCGCCACCAGCCGGCCCGACCGGCGCGCGGTGCGAGAACCAGC
Organism: Micromonospora sp. NPDC049204; assembly: GCF_040647935.1. Taxonomy (NCBI): domain Bacteria; kingdom Bacillati; phylum Actinomycetota; class Actinomycetes; order Micromonosporales; family Micromonosporaceae; genus Micromonospora; species Micromonospora sp. NPDC049204. Next base: position 46,783 of record NZ_JBEZDC010000001.1, read on the forward strand.
ACGGCCACCTCGGCCAGGGTCGGCACGGCGAGTCGGACGATCGCGGCGGCGGCCCGGGCGGGGTGCAGCGGGTTGCCCAGCTTGTCACCGACCACGGCCAGGAAGGTCGAGCGGGCCCGCTCGGCGAGCAGCGCGTCGGCGCGGCCGAGGCGGTCGGTGACGTCCTCGACGTACCAGCAGCAGTGACCGCCGGAGAGCGGCACCTGGCGGGCGCTCAGTCGACGTCCGCGATGGGTGAAGCCGCCGGGGTCGCCCTCGCTCAGACCGGGAACACCAGCCGCGCTGAGCGGCTCGCCGGGCGTCACACCGGGCAGCAACCGCTCGGCCACCGGGCTGACGTACCGCACGACGCCGTCGACGTCGCAGACCACCAGGCCCTCGCGGAGGTGCTCGGCGACCTCGAACCAGTCGGACGCGGCGCCATCGCGGTCGAGGGCCGTCGGCGGTAGGCCCGGGGCGGATCGGGGCGGCGGGGCCGCAGCGGGCCGGGGCGACATGTCGGCGCTCCACCCCGGAGACTGTGTCGTGCTCGGCGTGAAGATCCGTCCGTCGCCCGGGTCCCAGTCCCTGACGTCGGATGCAGTCACCAGCTGAGCCTCACTCCTTGTCGTCCACCCGAACCCGTTCCGGAACCGGCGTCCATGGTCCAAACTCTCCCGCCCACCCTACGCCGGGACGCGCGAAGCGGCATCTCACCGTGGCTGGCGAGGTGCCGCCACCAGCGGCTGGGCGAGCGCGAGCGGGCGTGTCGCCGGCCCCCGATTTGCATTCGCCCACCCGGCTGGGAACATGGTGGGATGTCCGACCAGCTGTTGATCATCGAGACCACCCGGCTCGACGCCGGGCACGTCCGACTGCGGCTGAGTGGCGAGCTCGACTACGCCTCCGCGCCCGAGCTGATCGCCGCCGCCGCCGATCTGCGCGGCGACCAGCAGGTGCTGGTCGACCTGACCGGCGTGAGCCTCTGCGACTCCTCCGGACTCAGCGCGCTGCTGGTGGTGCACCACGCCGCCGGGGCGATCCGGCTGACCGGGGCCGGCCCGCAACTGCAACGGATGCTGGACCGCACCGGTCTGACCGAGTTGCTGACGGTGGAGCACGCCACCGACGACCTGCGCGCCATCGGCTGATCCGCGGCCGCCTCCGGGCAGCCGGGGTGGCCCCCGACCCTGGGACCTGGGGTCGGGGGCCGGAGGAATGTCTCTAGGGTGTCGTCATCGGCTGGAGTCGAGGCCCGTTCTCGCGCAGCTCGCCCGGCGGGGCCGGATCGACGTCGTCGGGCTCTCCCGAATCGGGCGTCTGGTACAGGTAGCGGACGAACTGCCCACCCGCCTCGTTGTCGTCCGCGCCAGGCCACTGGCCGATGCAGTCCATCCCGATGACCTCACGGCCGGTCCCGTCGGCCTCCTCCAGCAGCGCCCACAGGCTCACCGGGTAACACCTGGTGACCTCGGGTGTGAGCTGCCAGCGGGCATACCAGCCACGTCGGGCGGGGACGATCTCGACGATCTGCTTCATGACGACCTTCCTTCCGCGTACCTCGGAAGAACTTCGGTCCTGACCCGATCGTGCGCGCCGAGCGGGTGAGCACCCCTCACCCCCGCCGGATGAAGCGTCGCGGACACCGGGCCGCGCCGCCCCGGCGGCGCCCGTTTCGGCTCCCGGGGCGGCGGGAACGCGACTGACACAGCCCACGATCCCCAGCGGAAGGGGTGCCACCATGCGTAAGCAGATGGAGGGCGACAACCAGCGGCGTCGGGCGCTGGCCCGGCAGGCCCGCGAACAGGGTCGCCAGCCCAGTGAGATCGGTGCCAGCCTGAGCGCTTCCAAGCAACTCACGAGCCTGGACCAGAGCAGGCGATCCGGTCCACCGGCGGCCGGACCGCACAAGCCGGACAGTACGCGCGGCGGGCCGGCGCCGCCGCCGGTCGGCAGCGCCGACAATCCGAGACCGCAGCCGTCCCCGCCGACCGGCGCGGCCGGGGTCAGCAGCATGGGTTACCACGACCTGGTCGACGAGGTCCGGCGTCGGGCCGGGGTCGACTTCAAGACGGCGAAGGTCGGCACCGAGGCGACCGTGCTGGTCCTCGCCTTCGCCCTGGAGGCCGCCGAGCGGCAACGCCTGCTCGCGGCGGTGCCGGCGTCGCTGCACGACGTGCTGCCCGTCGACGGCATCGAGCGACACCGTGACCTGCCCGGCTTCCTCGCCGAGGTGGGCCGGATCAGTGGCAACACCCCCGAGCAGGCCCGATATCAGGCGGAGGCGACGATGGCCGCGCTCGCCGAGCAGGATGGCGACCTCGTCGAGTCGTTGCACGTACCCGACGGGTTGCGTGACCTACTGAACCCACCGGAGGCTGGCGGCGGCCTGGTGGGCGCCTCCACCACCACGCCCACCCTGGACCCGGACGCGGTCGACGCGGCGCTGGACGACCTGCCCTACTGGGCCGGCGACACCCAGGGTCTGTACCGGGTGGTCGCGCTGCCGCCGGACAACCTGGACCGGGTGCTCGACCGGCTCGACCGGATGCGCCAGGACAGCGGACGCGGACCGAGCATCGGACGTCCGGGAGACACCGCCGCCGTCCTGACCGTGCGCACCAGTCAGGCCAACGGGGTGACCGCGCTCGACGTGGACCTCGCCCACCGGATCGACGACGCGATCGACGAGGTGGGTGCCGGGATGGCCGGCAGCTGATCGGCTACGGCGGCACCGACGGGCCGGCGGACGCGGGACCTCCCGCTCCGCCGGCCCGTCGGCCGTGCCGGGCCGCGCGCCGGCTGGATCGTCCGCCTGGGCTAGCGTGCCCGTCATGAACCGCGCCGCCGACCGGCTGGAGCTGGTCGCCGACCCGGTCCGGCGGACCGGGCGGATCCTGCTGTCCGCCGGGGTCGAGCAGTCGTACGTGGATGTCGATGATCCCCGCCACCTGCACTTCGAGTACGTGCGACGGATCGCCGCCGCGGTCGAGCTGGCCGCCCCGACGGGCGTCCCGCTGAGCGTGCTGCACCTGGGCGGTGGCGCGTTGACGTTGCCTCGCTGGCTGGCCGCCACCCGCCCCGGCTCCCCGCAACGCGTCGTCGAGCGGGACCCGGCCGTGGTCGAGCTGGTGGCCCGGGAGTTGCCGCCGCTGCCGCCGCAGGTACGGGTGGAGGTCGCCGACGCCCGGGACGCGCTCAGCGCCACCCCGGCCGGTTCCCACGACCTGGTGATCGCCGACATCTACCGGGCGGCCCGGATGCCCCCGCACGTACGCACCGTCGAGTTCGCCGCCGAGGTGGCCCGCGTCCTGCGCCCCGACGGCATGTTCCTGGTCAACGTCACGGACCTACCGCCGCTCGTCGCCACCCGGGCGCAGGTGGCCACCCTGCGGGCGGTCTTCGCCGACGTGTGCGTACTCGGCGACCGGCGGATGCTGCGAGGTCGTCGGTACGGCAACCTGGTGTTGGCCGCGACGTCCCGACCCGCCGGGCTGCCGGTCGGCCGGCTGGCGGTGGCCGCCCTGCGAGACCCGGTGCCGGGCGGGCTGCTGCACGCCGCCGCGCTCGACACGTTCGTCGCCGGTGCGCACCCGGTCACCGACGCCGACGAGCGCGGCTGAGCGGCTGACCCGCACGGAAGGACCAGAGCGGCCGTTCCGTCCGCAATGCCGGGTTTCCGACGGCGAGTGCGGGGAAGGCGCGGCGGATGAGCACCGCCGACGACCGGGCGACCGCCCGCCGAACCCTGATCGTGATCGGTCTGCTGCTCGCGACCGCGCTCGCGTTGGTCCTCGTGTACGCCACCCGGCGGGTGCTGGTCTGGGCGGTGGTCGCCGCGTTCTTCGCCGTGGCGCTCAAACCCCTCGTCGACCGCGTGCAACGCCGTCTGGTGCGGCGGCGCTCGCTGGCCACGCTGCTGGTGTTCCTCGTCGCGTTCGTGCTGCTGGCGATCCTGGCCGCGCTGATCCTGGTGCCGTTGTCCGGGGAACTGGCCCGGTTCGCCGACCGGGCGCCCGAGCTGCTGCACGACGCCCGCGCCGGGCGTGGCCCGCTCGGGCAACTGCTGGAGCGCACCGGAGCGCGGCGTTACGTCAGCGAGCACTCCGACCAGCTCCGTGATCTCGGCACCCGACTGCGGCAACCCGCGGTGGGCGTGCTGCGCGGCGTCGTCGAGACGGTAGCCGGGGTGGTCACGGTCATCGTGCTGGCGTACCTCATGGTCCTGGAGGCGCCGCGGATCACCCGCGGCCTGCTAGCGGCGGCCGGGGACGGTCAGGGTGAGCGGCTGCGCCGGGTGGGCCGGGAGGTGTCGCGCACCGTCACCGGCTACCTCACCGGAAACCTGCTGATCAGCGTCATCTGCGGGGTGTTGACCTACGTGGTGCTGGCCCTCACCGGCGTGCCGTTCGCGGCCGTGATCGCCCTGCTGGTGGCGGTGGCCGACCTGATACCGCTCGTCGGCGCCACGCTCGGGGCGGTGATCGCGGCCGGGGCCGGTTTCCTGCACTCCCCCACCGCCGGGGTGGTGGTGCTCCTCTTCTTCGTGGTCTACCAACAGGTGGAGAACCACCTGCTCCAGCCGTTCATCCTGTCCCGGGCGGTCCGGCTCAACCCGCTGACCGTACTGGTCAGTGTGCTGCTCGCGGCGGAGCTGGCCGGTCTGCTCGGCGCGCTGCTGGCCATCCCCGCCGCCGGCATCATCCAGGCCCTGCTGCGCGAGTACGGTCCGCGCCGGCTGCGGCCCGCCCCACCGGCCGGTCCCGGCGCGCGGCGACCGGCCGGTCCCGCCCCTCGGGGCTGACCGGCCGGCGCGTGGGCTCCCCGCTCAGCGGGCTCGGGACGCGACCTCGGGTGTGGTGCTCTCCAACGGCACCGCGTTCGCCGGGACCAGCCCCAACTGGACCGCCGAGCGGGTCAGCGCGGCGTCGAGCACCCAGTCGGCGCTGACCCGCGTGCGGTTGCCCGGCATCGCCATCAGGTGATACGCCCGGGTGACCGTCTTGGCCGGCAACCCGCCCAGGTTGACCTGCAACGGGTTCGCCGCCGCGTCCTTGCCCCCCAGGTCGACGACCCAACCCAGGTCGTGGTGCTTGTACGGCTTGCGCTTGCCGAAGCCGTACGAGGCGGCGATGTTGTGCGCCGCGCGCTTGCCCTGCCGCTGCGCGTGCTGAGCCGTCATCCCGCAGATCTTCCCCGGGTTCACCAGGTCGGGCACCGCGGCGGCGTCGCCGCAGGCGAACACCTCCGGGTAGCCGGGGACGTTGAGGAACTCGTCGACCACCAGCCGCCCCCGGTCGGTGCGCAGACCCAACTCGTTGACGAACGGGTCGGGCCGCACCCCCACACACCACACCAGGGTGCAGGTCGGCACGTACTCGCCGTCGGTGAGCTTCACCCCGTCGCAGGTCGCCTCCGCCACGGAGGTGCCCAGCCGCACGTCCACACCCCGGCGGTTGAGCACCCGGTGCGAGGTGTTCGACATCCGCTCGTCCATCTCGGGCAGCACCCGCGGTGCCACGTCGAGCAGCATCCACCGCGGCCGGACCGTGAGCCGGGGCCGCTGGGCGTGCAGCGCGTCGGTGAACAACTGCCCGTGCGCGGCGACCTCGGTGCCGGTGTAACCCGCTCCGACCACCACGAAGGTGGAGCGGGCCTGCTGCTCGGCCGGGTCCTCGGCCTGCTCGGCCAGTTCGACCTGACGAACGATGTGATCATGCAGGTAGACGGCCTCGGGCAGACCGCGGAAGCCGTGCGCGTACTCGGTCACCCCCGGGATGGGCAGGAGCTTGTTGACGCTGCCCACGGCGAGGATCAGCCGGTCGTACGCCAACCGGTTCTTCTCCCCCTCCGCCTGGGTGAAGCCGACCCACCGGTTCTGCAGGTCGACGTGGTCCGCCTCGCCGACCACCACGCGTACGCCCTTGAGCGTCCCGGTCAGCGGCACCGCGATCCGCTTGGGCTCGACCACCCCGGCCGCCACCTCGGGCAGCAACGGGAGGTAGAGGAAGTAGTCGGTGGAATTCAGTACCACGATCTCGGCCCGATCACGGGCGATCCGGCTCAACGTCTTCGCCGCGTGGTAACCGGCGAACCCGGCCCCCACGATCACCACACGAGGTTTCGTCATTGCGGGCCGTTTCCCGTCGAAGCCCAGGACAAACGTGGAACCGCCGCTCGGGTGCGAGCGGCGAAACATCCACGAGCAGCGATATAGACAGACACCACCGTCGATGGGCAGGATGCCGGGATGGGATCAGACGACACCGGCGCACGGCCCACGAGGCCGACCCGCCGCACCTTCCTGTCCGCTTCGGCCGCCGCCACCGCCGCGACCGCCGCCACCGTCGCGGTGCCCGCGCTCGCCGCGCCGGCCGCCGCCGACCCCGTCCCCGCCGGCCCCGGACGCCCGGCCCGCGCCCAGCGACCCGACCGTGAACTGCGCGAACTGCTCCGGCAGGTCGATCCGCGCCGAATCGAGGCGACGGTACGGCGGTTGGCCGCGTTCGGCACCCGGCACACCCTCTCCAGCCAGGACGACCCCCAGCGGGGAATCGGCGCCGCCCGGGACTGGATCCACGCCCGGCTCCAGGAGTACGCGGCGACCTCCGGCGGCCGGATGACCGTCGAACTCCAGTCGTACGTGCAGCAACCCGCGTCGCGGATCCCCACCGCCACCCGGATCACCAACGTGGTGGCCACCCTGCGCGGCCAGACGTCGCCGAACCGCACCTACGTGGTGACCGGCCACTACGACTCCCGGGTCACCGACGTGATGGACGCCGTCAGCGACGCGCCGGGCGCCGACGACGACGCCTCCGGGGTGGCCGTGGTGCTGGAGCTGGCCCGACTGATGGCCACCCGCCCCACCGCGGCCACCATCGTGTTCGCCGCGGTCGCCGCCGAGGAGCAGGGCCTGTACGGTTCGGCGTACCTCGCCGGGCAACTCAAGGCGGCCGGCGCGGACGTGCAGGGCATGTTCAGCGACGACATCGTGGGCAGCAGCACCGCCGACGACGGCACCCGCGACCCGCATGCGGTGCGACTCTTCGCGGAGGGGGTGCCGACGGCGGAAACCCCGGCGGAGGCCACCACCCGACAGTCCGTCGGCGGCGAGAACGACTCCACGTCGCGGCAACTCGCCCGGTTCGTTCGAGATGTGGCGGAGAACGACGCCACCGCCATGCGAGTACGGGTGATCTACCGCCGCGACCGCTACCTGCGCGGCAGCGACCACATCTCGTTCCTGCGCGAGGGCTGGCCGGCGGCACGGTTCACCGAGCCGAACGAGGACTTCGCCCACCAGCACCAGGACGTCCGGATGCAGGACGGCCAACAGTTCGGTGACCTGCCGGAGTTCTGCGACTTCGCGTACATCGCCCGGGTGGCCCGGGTGAACGGCGCGGCGCTCTGGTCGCTGGCCCAGGCGCCCGGGACACCCCGGGGCGCCATCATCGTGACCACCGACCTGACCAACAACACCACCCTGCGCTGGCAGCGCGGCGACGAACCGGGCCTGGCCGGCTACGAGGTGGTGTGGCGGGAGACCACGGCCGCCGAGTGGCAGCGGGTGATCGGCGTCGGTGACGTCACCGAGGTCAGCATCGACCTGTCCAAGGACAACGTCTTCTTCGGCATCCGCGCGGTGGGCCACAACAACCTCCGCAGCCCGGTGGCCTTCCCCCGCCCAGGCGCCTAGGTGTTCCCTCGATCAGGAGGCTCGCCCCCGGCCTGAGACCGGGGGCGAACCTCCTGATCACTCCGGCGAGACGGGCGCCTCGGGGTGCGGTGGGGTGGGGCCGTGTGGTGGCCGCTGCCAGCGCACCGTGACCGTCAACTGACCCTGGACGCCGGTGCGGGCGATCACCGCGCCGGCCTCCGCGGTCAACTGCACCCCGAAGGAGATCTCGACCTCGTCCGGACGGTGGGCCATCGACTGGAACTGCCCGAGCGCGGCGGAGGCGGCATCACGTACCTCCGAGAGCGCCCGGTCGAACGTCGCCCGCGCCTCACGGACCACCTTGCCGGCGTTGCCGGCCGGCGTCACGCCGGCCCGACCGTCGACCTCGACCACCACCGAGCCGCCGCCGTCCAGGTCGAATCTGCGCAGTTCCGTCATCGTTCACGTCCTCTCTCAGGCGGGCGGCACGCACGTCAGATCAAGCCACTCGGCCTTGTGCCCGGTCTCTCTGATCTTGTCGAGTTCGGCCAGCAGACCGTCCAGGCGCTCCGGTGCTTCCAGGTAGACCAGGACCGCCCGCTCGAACGCCGTGGCCATCGTCGCCGGCATCAGGTCCGACGCGTCCCAGCACAGGGTGCCGGTACGCAGTCGCTGCGCGACCGCCGCCAGGACCTCGTCCTGGTATTCGGGTGCCTGGCCGCGCCGACTGAACGCCAGGTCCTGGGTCTGCTGACGCCAGACCGTCTGAGCCTCCTCGGAGGCGAGGTAGGTCATCAACTTCCTGGCCCGCTCGGTGTCCCTGGTGCCCTTGGGCTCCTTGGGGTCACGGAACATGACCGCGACGTCGTCGGAGACCTCGCGCAGCGCCGACGTGTCCGCCGCCCCGATCGACGGTGTCGGGAAGAAGGTGAACGGCGGGGCAGTCGGACCGGTGGTCGTCGGGCTGGACGTTGCCGGCAGGTGCGGACGGTACTCGCGGACCGCGAAGGAACCCTGGTGGTCCAGGTGACAACGTGGGGCGGTCGACCCCGCGTCCGTCCTACGGGGAAACAAGCCCTTCGCCGCTGTCTGGAAGGTGGTGTAGAGGCTGGCCCGGGCCGTCCCCTCCGACGAGGCCCGCAGCAGGGTGCCCCAGGTTTCCCAGGACTCCTTGACCTGCGGGGAATCCCAGCGGAGGTCACCGCGCGTCCACTGCTCGTAGAAGGCCTGGCCGGACTGGTGCAACAGGATGTCCTCGATCCAGTCGGTGCCCGGCCAACCGGAGACCGACTGGGAACTCATGGCGAGACACCAGCGCACCTGTTGGGCGCCGATCCTGCGCTGGGTCAGGCTGACCAGCTCGTCCCACGTCGCCGGCGGATCCTGGCCGAACTTCTTCAACTCGGTCGGGTCGTACCAGACCACGCTCTTCAGGTGGGTGGCGATCGCGACCGCGTAGGCGAGGTCCCTGCCGTTGCGCGTGCCGTTCGGCCCGACCTTGGGGGCGAGCTTGATCAGCTGCGCGGCGGCGCCCGGATCGGTCGTGACAGCGCCCTCCAGCGACGCCAACTGGCCGGCATTGACGTACCGCTGCAGGTCGTTGACGCGGGGCAGGACCGCGACGTCGGGCGGACGGCCGCGCTCGATCGCCACCTGAAGCACCTGGCTGACGTCCCGGTGCCCCTGGTAGCGGGCCCGGATACCGTGCCTCTGCTGGAAGTCGTCCAACACCGCCGTGAACGCGGCCTCCTCGACGCCGGTCCACGAGCCGAAGACCGTCAGCTCCGCAGTCGGTTCGGCAGAGCAACCGCCGAGGGCGACACCAGCGAGCAGCACCGTGACCGTCGCGACCGCCATCCGTGCGCTGCGCTTCATGGTCACCGCTCCCCATATTCCGCCAGGCGGAGCTGGAAGCCCCACAGGATCAGCCCCGCGATGACGAGCGCGAGCAGGGGCAACAGGAGCTCGCCGGCGTAACTCCTGGCCGCGCCGTCGGCGGCGGTCGTGATGGCGTCGTCGGCCGCGACAGCGCCGTCGTCCATGATGGCGGAGTCGTCGGTGACGGCGGTGTCGGTCGCGACAGCCTGGGACGTCGAAGTCGGGGATGGAGACGGGGACGGGAACGAGCCGCGAAGCTCAGCGATGGTGTCGGCACAGGCCGTCCTGCCACACTGCGTCTCCACCTGACCCACGAGGCCGTACGCGGCCAGGGAACCCACGTCCATGAGCTGCGCCCGCCTGCTGCCGTCGACGACGTGGACTCCCGCGCGGGTCTGGTCCAACCGGTCCGCGGAGGAGAGGCTCACCCCGGTCAGGGCCACCATCCCCACCGCCGCGACCGAGGCCATCAGCAGGGGGATATTCACCGTCCGGCGGAAGCGGCGGGCCAGATACACCTGCGTCCGCGCCAACAGCACCCCGAGCGCGACCAGCGGCAGCAACCAGAGCGCCGCGGTCAGCGTGTTGGTCCAGGTGTTGTCCACCTGGCCGTCCAGGGCGAGCAGTTGCTTACCCCGCAGATCCTGGATCCGGACCAGGATGTCGTTCAACAGGCTCGCCGCGTCCCGGAGCGCCGCCACCCCGAGCGCCCCCAGGTCGGCGTCCCGGAAGCGCGCGTCGGCCTGGCCGATGATCCCGGTGTAGGTCACCAGCAGCGCCTCGATCGTCTGGATGTCCTGAGTGCCCTCGTCACCGGCCGCGTTGTTCTCCGCCAACAGGGTGAGGTACTGGCCGGCGGCGGCGATCTGGCGCTGGTAATCAGCCCCGGGACCGCCGAGGACGACACCACCCTTGCCGAGATTGCCCACCGCCGCGAGGTGCGCGTTGCGCAGCGCGTCCTGCGCGTCGTAACTGGCGAGGATCGCCGGCACGGATCGCTCGGCGGCCGCGTCGGCATTGCCGGCGACACCGAGGAAGACCGCCAGGCTGGTCGCCAGGGTGACCGCGGTGAGCCCGAGCAGCCACCCCCGCAGACGCACGAGGGTCCGCCGGGTGGTGCTGACCCGTGGCGGCGTCCCCGCGGCCGCCGTCATACCGGCACCCCGGCCGTCGGGCCTGCGCCGAATGGTTCACCGCAGGCCTCGCAGCTCGCCGAGCCGGCCGGTGAGGTCTCCAGACAGGCACCGCAGATCACATCCGCCACCGCCGGCACCCGTGGCGCCGGCACCTGAAGCGGGTTCTGCACCGAGTCGACGATGCTGACCCTGACGTCGGCCTGGCTGAGATCCTCCTTGAGCCGCACGAGGCCGTCCGGCTCGATGTCCACCAGGTGCCGCAGTTGCTCCAGGGCGGCCTCGTCGCGCGTCGCGGTTGCCAGCGCCACCGCCTGCGCCAACTGGGCGTGTGCCTCGACCCGGTCACCCCGGTCGAACGCGTCGCAGCCGGCGTTGATGGCCTGCCGGACGTCCTCCTGCCCGGTCACCTGGGAGACGCTGAGATCGATCCGGGCCGACTTCGCCATGTCGACGGTCCAGTTGACGAGAACGGTGGCGGTGGCGGACCGCACCTCGCCGTCGACCACCAGGTTGACCCGGGCGGCCAACCGGTCCTGCTCCAGGACGTCGTCGGGCGCCGTGACCCGCAGAGACAGGTGATAGTCCCTGCGCTCGGCACCCCACGATCCGGTGGCGAACTCCCACGTCCGCTCGTCGACCCTCTCGGCGTACTCGGTGAGGTCCTGGATGGTGGGACTGGTCTGCTTGAAGAAGACCAGCTCGGCGTACGGCATGGTCCGCAGCCGGATCCGTCCGTCCGGCAGGAGCTTGGTCAGCGCGGCGAGAACGGACTCGCGAAAGCTCGCCGCCAGATCGGCCGGGCGTCGTACCGCCTCGGCGGTGCCGTGCAGCGCGGCGGCGATCCGGAGCAGATCAGCAGGGCGCCAACCCTCTCCGATCCCTCGGGGATCGCAGACGAACCGACCGACGCAGCTGTGCAGGACGCGCTCCAACTCGTCCGCGGTCTCGTGCTCGTTGATGCCGTCGGTGAGCAGCAGCGCGTGGTTGATCGTCGACGACGGCGGCAGCAGGCCCCGGGCCGCCGCCAGCCAACTGCCCATCGCCGTACCGCCGCTGGCGCCGAGGCGGGCCACGGCGGCTCTGGCCTCCTTCCGGGTGGCCGACGTGGCGGTCGCGAGCGTCGGAGTCGCCGGGTAGACCATGGTGGCCTCGTGGGTCCCCTGGACCACCGCGTACCGGACACCGTCCGGCAACACGGCGATGGCCGCGGCAGCGGCCTGCTGCGCTGCGGCCATCTTGGTCGGTGGATCCGCCATCGACCCGGAGCAGTCGATCACCAGCACCTCGACCAGCCGGGACGGATCCGACGGGGCCCTCGGGTCGTCCTCGGCCGGGTCACCCTCTCCGGTCACCGAGAGGACCGCGTGCATCTCCCGACCGCCAACCCGCAGGAACTTGTTCTGGTTGACTTCCAGGTCGAACCGCATTGCGGTTTCCATCGATTCACGCTCCGTTCCGGGTCGGTTCGGTCACCATCGGGTGCGGGGTCGGACGGCGTTGGCTCGGTCGACGAGCAGGTCGTGGGCGGCACGCCGGCCAGCGTCGTCGGTGCGACCGGCCCGCCGAAAGCGGTTCGCGCGCACCGCCACCAGGTCCGGGAACGCGGCGTGTTGCGCCTGCTGGCCCAGGGCGCGGTAGGAACGCTCCAGCAAGGTGCGGATGGCGCGTTCGGTGGGCGGCTCACCCAGCACCGGGCCGCCGGTCAGCTTGGCGGCGTCGCCGGAACGGGCCAGCTCGAGCGCCATCTCCCGGATCGCCGTGATCAGTCGGTCGCGCGCCTCCCCGCCGACGTCCAGCGCGGCGAGCCGGTGGACGGCCTGGTTGAGTTCACCGGCGGCGGGTGGCCCACCGGGCAGCCGGGACGACAGCACCCGCACCGCGGCGACCCGCGCGGCGTCGTGGTGCCGGGAGAGCGCCGGCACCTCGTCGAGGACGGCGACGGCCCCAGCCCGGTCGGTCGCCGCCAGACGGAGCCGGGCCAACCCGAACGCGGCGCTCGCCTGGAAGGGATCGCGCTGCCAGACCGCCGCGTAGTAGCGGGCTGCCGACACGTGGTCGCCGCGTCGTTCCGCGCAGTAGCCGAGCGCGAGCTTCGGGGCGACCTCCCCCGGGATGTCGCTGTAGACCGCGTCGAACCGCTGCCCCGCATCGTCGATCCGGTCGGCGGCAAGCGCGAGCAGCCCGCGGTGCCAGGCGATCCGCCAGTCGGCGTCGGCTCGGGTGCCGATCAACGTCTCGGCGCTGACCAGCGATACGGCGGCCGAGTCGGGATCGGCCAGCGCGAGGTGCGCCCGGCACCTGCTCAGCTCGATCTCCACGGACGTCTGCTCCACCATCGCGAGCTCACCCAGGAGGGCGTGGGCGTCCGACGCGTCGACCGTGCGGAGCACGTCGACGGCCGGGTCGTCCGGGTCGGGTCGGGGCACCGCCAGACCGAGGGCCACGTCGACGGACGCGGGACGGCCGTCGTCCAGGACGGTGCTGTCGCCCGCGTCGATCCAGGTACGCAGGGGCAGGACCAGCCCGAGCCCCGCGTCCAGCAGCCGGGCGGAGGGTTGGAAGAGCGAGATCGGCTCGGGCTGACGCCGGTCCGGCTGGCCCGCCAGGATCTCCCGCAACACACCGAGAAGCTGCTCGGACATCTCGGCGGCGGAGGCGAACCGTCGGTCCCAGTCCAGGCGGATCGCGCGGGCGACGAGCCGGTTGAACGACTCGATGCCGAGGGCGTCCGGGGCCGCGCCGGGGGTGTCCGGGCCGGGCGTCCGGTGCCGGTACAGGTCTTCCAACGTACGACCGAGGGCGAACAGGTCGGAGCGCTCGGTCGGCCCCCGATTCTGGTATTCGGCCCTGCTGACCGAGAAGTCGACGGAGTGGACGATCCCCTCGCTCCCGCTGTCGGCCTTGCGGACCCCGCCCAGGTCGATCACCTTGATCCGGTCGGCGGTGCGCATCACGTTGTCGGGCTTCATGTCCGTGTAGAGCAGCCCGCGCCGGTGCAGGTAGTCGAGTGCGGCGAGGATCTCGTGACCATAGGCGAGGATGTGGTCGATCGGCAGCGAGACGTCCGGCTGTCGCGGGTCCTTCGCGGCGTTCTGCAACCTGCGCAGCGACATGCCGTCGAGATAGTCCATCACGATGTAACCGGTGGGGCCGGCGACCGGGTCGTCGTGGGTGGCGAAGTCGATGCTCCGCACGATGTTCGGGTGGTCCAGCGCGTTGAGGAACCGTCGTTCCTCGACGGCGGCCCGGAGGGAGGCCTCGTCGGCGGCGCGCAGCACGCCCTTCAGCGCGACGTCGACGTGGTCGTTGTGGGTGTCGTGGGCAAGGTAGACCCAGCCCTGGCCGCCACGGGCCACACAGCGGACCACCTCGTACCGGTCGGCGACAAGGTCACCGGGTTGCAGGCCAGGACGAAAGTTGAACGGCGTCGGGGTCGGGCAGTAGGGGCAGAACCCGCTGTCCCGACCGGGTCGACCGCCCCGGCTCCGACCGACCGGGTGACCCTTCGGGCAGAAGCGGAACTCCTCGGGCACCCGCAGGGGCTGGGTGGTCGCGCCGTCGGGCGAGAAGGTCAGCACCGGCAGCGAGACGAGGCTGGCCACCGTCCAGATGTCTCGACCGGTCGACCGGGACGGGGCCGCGGTCGGTTTGGCCGTGTCGGGAGGCAGTGGCGCCAGGCCGCAGACGTCGCAGAACCCGGTCTCGTCGACGGTGCCGGCGCAGCCCGGCCAGTTGCATGGTGTCACGACCCACCCCCGCCGCGGTGGCCACCGACCCGGTCCGCGACCGCCTCGGTGTAGTCGCGGACCGCCGCCTCGGCGGTCACCAGATCGCACGGCGCGGCCATGAGCAGGTCGTGCGCGCCACGGTACGACGTGCCGAGAACGGCGTCCTCGGCGAACCCGTGCCGTACGGCCCGCGCGCGATAGGCGCCCAGCCGGCCGCGCAGCTCCGACCAGAGATCCTCCCGCGCCACGATCTCCCGCCGGATCGACTCGGCCGTGCGGAGTGCCCGGTCGGTGGCCCGCTCGGTCGAGGCGAGCAGGACGGCCAGGGTGTCGCCGTCGGTGCTGGCCGCCGCGGCCCGCAGCTTGGTCAACTGGATGCGCAGCTCGATCGCCCTGGGCTGGAGCCGGGGCACGTCGGCGACCACGGCGGCGGCCTGGCGGTAGGCCCGGCGGGTGGCCTCCTCGGTGGCCTGGAGGCTCGCGACGCGACGCGCCAGCAGTGTGGTGCGCAGCGGGACCGACTCCGCACGGAAGGTCAGCAGCATCCGCAGATCCCGGGCGGGAGCCTGGTCGACCAGGGGAAGCACCACCTCGGACAGGAGCGTCTCGGGATCCGCGGCCTCGTCGATGTTGTTGATGATGATCGAGCGCGGCGTCGCCTCGACGGCGCGGTCGTTGTCCGGCGCCGTACTCGCGACGTCGGATTCGCCAGCCCAGTCGGCGATCCGCTGGGACACGTCCTTCGTGCTCCGGTCCGTCGCGTCCACCGCGAGGTCGATGCTGCCGATGGGTGGAGCGTCCGGGCTCTGCTCCGGGTCGCTCGACGATCGAAGCTCCCGACTGGAGAACACGGCGGCCTGGCGAACCGCCTCGGCGACGTCGGACTCGCGGTGGTTGACGACGATGACCAGCACGTTGTCGGGCGAGAGGCGACCGAAGAAGTCCGCGAGTTGGCGGAGGACCTTGAGGTTCGCCGGAATGCCGTCGGGCGACCGCAGACGCGGATCGACCGCAGGCTCACCGGGCACCCGGGGACCAAGCCACGGAAGGCGATTCAGGATCGTCTCGACCGGGATCATCCACGACAGGCCCTGGGCGGCACCGCCGACCACATCGCCGTCGCGGTCGGCATCCTCGTACGTGCTGACCACCATCCCGACGACGTGCCCGCTCCGCGCGTCGAGGACCGCCGTGCCGCTGAAGCCCTTACTGACCCGGAGATCGGTCGGCCCCGAGACCATCTGAATCCGTTCCCATCTCGCCCCGGACCGGCCCTTGAGCGTGGCCTCGACGCGTACGCCGTGTTCGACTGTTGTCGGGAAGCCGTACATGACGACGCGGCGGTCCAGAGTCTTCGTGCGGCGCAGCGGTGCGAACGGTCCCTGCGCCATCGGCTCGGCAAGCTCGAGCACCGCGATGTCGTCCCGTTCATCGTCGGTCAGTGGCCACCAGCAGCCGGGCACGACCCGGGCCGACACCGTCCGGCTGACCGGTTGGCCGACGAGGTCGAGAAGAACAGCCCAGGACGGCTCGCTGCCGGACGAACTGCTGTCGCCGCCGCCGCTGACGACGTGGGCGCAGGTCAGGACGCGGCGAGCATCCAACGCCAGGCCGGCGCCCAGAACCCGGGCATCCGTACTGCGGACGCGGACCAGCCATCGCTCGTTGTCAGGACTGACCGCCACTTCGCTGAGGGTAACGGAGCGGGACCATTTCCGTTGACCCCGGTCAGCGCGGCGCGGTGATCGCCCAGCGTTCGTGGTCGCGCCAGGCGCCATCGACGAACAGGTAGTCCGGCGAGAAGCCCTCCAGCCGGAAACCGAGCTTGCGGGCGACCCGGCGCGACGGTTCGTTGCCCGGTTGGATGTTCGCCTCCAGGCGGTGCAGTCCGACCGTGTGGAACGCGTGGTCGATCACCAGCGCCACGCCCGCCGAGGCGTGCCCGGTCCCGCTGTACGGCTGGAACGCCGCGTATCCCAGGTAACCACCGCGCAGCGCACCCAGCACGATCCCGCTGATGTTCACGTAGCCGGCGATCGCACCGCTGGCCCGGTCACAGATCAGGTAACCGGCCCCGTCGCGGCGGCGGATCCGCCTCAGGTAGTTGTCGTACTCCTGCGGGCTGGACGGCGCGACCAACCACGGGTGGTGCAGGTCCCGACTGCGCCGGGCGGCGGCGACGAACTCGTCGGAGTCGGTGGGCCGGGGCCGCCGGATCGCGGCGGGACCACCGGTACGCAGATATCTCACGGCCGACCACTCGGAGCGGCCGAGGCCGCTCGTGTCCACGCCTCCCGAGCGTCGAGCAGGGCGGGGAGGTGGTCCTTGCTCCAGGCACGCGCCGCCTCGATCAGGCTCAACAGCGTGCGCCCCAGGTCGGTGAGTTCGTACTCGACGCGCGGCGGATTTTCCGGGTACGCGGTGCGCACCACCAGGCCGTCGCGTTCCATCGCCCGCAGGGTCTGCGTCAGCACCTTGGGTGTGACGCCACGAAGGGGCACCCGGATCTCGGTGAAGCGACGCCGACCGCCCTGTAGACAGAGCACGACCATCCCGGTCCACTTGTCACCGATCTGGAAGGGCAGGGCACCGGAGGGGCACATCGGGTCGAACATCTCGGGATCCAGCTCCGCCACGGTATGCCCCCATCCATCCCGGTTTCCTTGTAGTAACCAGTATCTCGTAGATACCGTTCCCGTGGTCCGCAGCGACAGCCAGACGGGGGACGAATCCATGAACAGCATCGCCATCTTCGGTGCCGGTGGCAGAGCGGGACGGGCCATCACCGCCGAGGCCCGCGCCCGTGGACATCGGGTCACCGCCGTCGTCCGGAATCCGGACCCGAGCAACGACATCGCCGCGGACGGCGTCTCGGTGGTCCGCGGGGACGTCACGGACCCGCGCTCGACGTCCACGATCCTGCACGGTCACGACGCGGTGGTCAGCGCGGTCAGCCCCGCATCCGGACCCGAGGCCCTGGCCGCCCTCGGCCGACTCGACGACCAGTTCTTCGTCAACGCCGTCGACGCGCTCCTGCACGGCATGACCGAGACCGGAGTCCGTCGCCTCGTCCTCATCGGACTCTTCGCCAACCTCCACGACGAGCACGGCCGCCTGATCCTGGACGACCCCACGGCGTTCCCGAGTGAGCTCCGCCCGTTCGCCCTGTCGCACACCGCCGGCCTGGAGCGGCTCCGTACGGCGGACACCCCGGTCGACTGGCTGATGCTCACCCCACCGGCGATGCTGGACGTGGCGGCACCACCACGGGGCCGCTACCGGGTTGGCGGGGACACCGTGCCCCGGTCCGGATCGACCACCCTGTCGTACGCCGACCTCGCGGTCGCGGTGCTCGACGAGATCGAATCCCCTCGGCACCACCGCACCCGCGTCTCGGTCTTCGACTGACCCGGTCCGTCCGCGCCGGCCGCAGAGCCGCCGAACACGGCTCGGACCCGCGCTAGCGTGCCGTCCGAAGCCAGAACTCGCCGCCGTCCGGGTCGGCCATCAACACCCGCCCGCCGATATCGCCGCCGTCGGCGTCGAGGACTGTCGCGCCGAGCGACAGCAGGCGGTCGATCTCCGCCGGCCGGTCGGTGTCGACGCCCACGGCGACGTCGAATCGGACCCGGTCCCGGCCCCCGTTCGGCATGTACGGCGGACCGCCCCAGGAGATCTTCGTGCCCCCGCGGGGCGACTGGATGACGGTCTCCTCGTCCTGGTCCCAGACCAGCGGCCACCCCAGCGCGGCGCTCCAGAAGTAGCCGACCTGCGGCGATCCGTCGCAGGCGAGCGCGCCGATCGGCCCGGTGTCGGCGAGGAATTTGTTGCCCGGCCCGATCACGTCGAACTCGTTGCCCTCGGGGTCGGCGAGCACCACGTGATCGTCGTTCGGGTCCTGACCGATGTCGATGTGTCGTCCGCCGAGCTCGAGGGCCCTGGCCACCGACCGCTGCTGGTCGTCCAGCGAGCTGCTCGTCAGGTCGAAGTGCATCCGGTTCTGGACGACCTTGGGCTGCTGGTGCTGGGGGAAGCGGATCCGGAAGTCGGGGTCGCCGGCGGGCAGCAGCAGAACGCCGTCACGTGGATCGTCGACGATCTCTCGGCCGAGGAGCCCGGACCAGAACCGCGCGAGTCGCAGCGGCTCGCGTGCGTCGAAGCAGATCGCGAACAGGTGTGCAGTCATCGCCTCGCCCATCTCCCCTCCGACCGGACGCCGCGCCGGCCGTTGGAGCGGGAGCCTAAGGGGCGGGCCGGGTCACCCGCACCCGACTTTCCGCGCCTCGACCGGGGCGCCGAGCGTCCGGTCACCGGACGGGATACGCCGCGGCGGTGAAGGCGTGCAGGGCGATCTCGGCCGACTGTTCCAGTTGGTCACGTCGGGCGCCGGCTGCCGCATGGACGGCGTGGCCCTCGGTGACGACGCTCAGGAAGCGGGCCAGGGCGGTGGGGTCGACCTCCGCTGGGAGGTCACCCTCCTCGACGGCGCGGGTGAAGCGGGCCGCCAGGGCGTTCTCCCCCGTTCGCCGGCTGGCCGCCAGGAAGTCGGAGATGGCCGCGTTGTCGGTGCCGCAGGCGGTGCCGCCCTGGATCGAGAGGCAGCCGGCGGGACGGTCGGGGCGGGTCAGCGCCACCACGTTCTCCCGGAGCAGCACCGCCGCCACGTCCCGGGCGGTCGGCTGGTCCAGCGCGTCGCGCGCGTAGGCCATCTCGACGTCCGCGTACCGGGCCACCACTGTGCGGAACAGGCCCTCTTTATTGCCGAACGCCGCGTAGAGGCTGGGCTTGTTGATGCCCATGGCCCCGGTGAGCTCGGTCAGTGAGGCGCCCTCGTAGCCGTGTCGCCAGAACACCTCCATCGCCCGATCCAGGGCCTCGTCGGTGTCGAAACCACGCGGTCGTCCGGTCTGGGTCATCTCCTCCACCCCCTTGCCGCGCCCACTCTACCGCCCGCGGAAACCGATCGGTACAAAAGTTTGGGGAATGACCGTGGACCCTGCTAGGTTCTTTCCATACCGAGCGGTACAGATGTGTGGAGGGGGTTCGCCATGGAGCACGTGAGGCACACGCTCGGCCCGGTCGGGATCTGGAGCACGGAGCTGCGCGGAGCGGCCCGACCCGAGGTCCGCGAGGCCGCGGCCGAGCTGGACCAACTGGGCTTTCCGGCGCTCTGGATCCCCGGCCTCGACGGCCCGGGGGCGGTGGACGACGTCGAGCACCTGCTGGCCGCCGCGCCACACGCCACTGTCGCCCTGGGCGTGCTGTCCATGTGGGGCCAGGACCCGGCCGCCCTGGGGAGCCGCTGGTCCGCGCTGGACGCGACGTACGGCCCGCGCGCTGTTCTGGGCCTCGGCGTCAGCAACGCCCACTCCGCCGCCAACGCCGGCCAGGACTACGGCACACCGACGGTGTCGATGCGTCGCTTCCTCGACGGGCTCGACGCCGCACCCCACCCGATTCCGGCCGACCGGCGCCTTCTCGGCGCGCTGGGTCCAAAAATGGTCGATCTGGCCAGCACGCGTACCTCCGGTTGGCACCCGTTCCTCGTGACTCCCGAATACTCGGCGGCGCATCGGGCACGCGTGGGCGACGCCCCACTCATCGCCCCGCACCTCGCGGTCGTCCTGGACCGCGATCCCACCCGGGCGCGGGCGACCGCCCGCGCCGGCATCGGGATGTTCATCGGTTTCCCCGCCTACCGCGCCAACCTCGGCCGCCTCGGCTTCGGTGCGGAGGACCTGGTCCCGGGCGGCAGCGACCGCCTGATCGACGCCCTCGTCGCCTGGGGAGACCTCGACGACGTCGCCGACCGCATCCAGGCCCACCTGGACGCGGGCGCCGACCACGTCACCCTGCACGTCCTCCGGCCCGACGCCGGCGACGGCGACGGTCCGCCGCGGCGGCACTGGCGGGAACTCGCCACGCTGCTGCCCCACTTCACCACCCGCACACCGGGCACCAACTGACCGTTGTGCCCCACCACCCACACCAAGGAGTACGACTCATGGCTCAGCTCAATGGCAAGACCGCACTGGTCACCGGTGGCACCACCGGCATCGGCCTGGCCGCGGCCCGCCGCTTCGCGGCCGAAGGCGCACACGTCTTCGTCACCGGCCGCCGCCAGCAGCAGCTGGACGAGGCCGTCGCGGCCATCGGCCCGAATGCCACCGGGATCCGCAGCGACGTCAGCGATCTCGACGACCTCGACCGCCTCTTCGACGCGATCACGACCCACGGCAACGGACTGGACGTGCTGTTCGCCAACGCCGGTGGTGGGGAGTTCGCCGCCCTGGGCACCATCACCGTGGAGCACTACTCGGACGCGTTCGACAGCAACGTGCGCGGCACCCTGTTCACCGTCCAGAAAGCCCTGCCGGTGCTCAACGACGGCGCGTCGGTCATCCTGACCGGCTCGACCGCGGCGACGAAGGGCGGCCCCGCCTTCGGCGTCTACGCCGCCTCCAAGGCCGCCATCCGATCGTTCGGTCGCACCTGGGCCGCCGAGCTGGCTGGTCGCGGGATCAGGGTCAACACCCTCGTCCCGGGCCCGACCGAGACTCCGGGCATCACCGGGCTGGCCGCCAGCCCGGAGGAGGCACCCGCGCTGCTGCAGATGCTCGCCGCCACGGTGCCGCTGGGCCGGATGGGCCAGCCGGAGGAGATCGCGAACGCCGCGCTGTTCCTGGCCTCCGACCAGAGCAGCTTCATGACCGGCGGCGAGATCTTCGTCGACGGTGGCGCGAACCAGGTCTGATCGAGGCGTTGCCCACGAGCACGGTGCCGGCCGGCGGCGCGACGTCGGCCGGCACCGTGGACCGGTGTTCATCGGGCCAGCGCGTCGGCGAGACGGGCGATGCCGTACTCGTATGCCTGGTCCACATCGCCGCCCAGCTTGAAGGCCCCGGCCAGTTCCATGCTGACGAATCCGTTCGCCCACGCGGTGAGCGTGCGTGCGGCGTCCAGGGCGTGGTCCTCGCCGGCGAGGTTCGCGGTCACCCGCAGTACGGGTTCGACGGCGTGGGTCAGGACGATGCTGGGGCCGGCGAGGTCGGATCGCGGCGCGAAGATCAGCTGGTAGCCCCGCGGTCGGGCGTGCGCGAACGCGCGAAAGGCTCGGGCCAGCTCGGCCAACTCGCGGCGTGGGTCGGTGCCGGCGACGATCACCGCGAGCCGTTCCCCGAGGTCGCGAATGGTGGCTTCGGTGATGAGGCGCACCAGGTCGTCGCGGTTTCGCACCCGCTTGTACAGCGACGGCGCGCGCACGCCGACCCGGTCGGCGACGGCCTGCATGGTCAGGCCGGCGATACCCGCTGATTCCAGGATGTCCTGCCCGGCGCGGACGATGGCGTCGACGGAGGTCCGATCGGGCGTCGGCATGCCGCTTCCCTCCGGATCGGGGGTCGGATTCGATGGCTATTGACCATAGCCATGATGGCTACGTACCATAGCCACATGCAGACGATAGCAATCCCGACACGGGTGCGGCGATGAGGCTCGCCCCGCACCTGCGCCGCATCGGCAACGACATCGTGGCCGTCTACCTCGTCGACACGGACGAGGGTGTGACAGTCATCGACGCGGGCCTGGCCGGGCACTGGCGCGAGCTGCGGGCCGAGCTGTCGGACCTGGGCCGCTCGGTGGACGACATCCGCGGCGTCGTCCTCACCCACGGCGACACCGACCACCTCGGGTTCGCCGAACGGCTTCGGCGCGACCACGGTGTCCCGATCTACGTGCACGAGGCGGACGCCGCCCGCGCGCGAGGTGAGGTCAAGGCCGACATGTCGTGGGGCACGATGAAGCTCGGCGCGACGGCCGGCTTCTTCTGGTACGCGATGCGCAAGGGCGGACTTCGCACCACTCACCTCACCGAGGTCGTCGCCGTGCACGACGGCCAGGTGCTCGACCTGCCCGGCGCGCCACGCGTCATCGCGGTCCCCGGGCACTCGGCGGGCAGCATCGCCATCCACGTGCCGATCGCCGACGCCGTCTTCGTCGGCGACGCCCTGACCACCCGGCACGTGCTGACCGGCCAGCGGGGTCCACAACCCGCGCCCTTCACCGACGACCCCCACCAGGCGCTGGCGTCGCTGCGCCACCTCGAGGACGTTCAGGCGTCGTGGGTGTTACCGGGCCACGGCACGCCGTGGTCCGGTGGGGTCGCCGAGGCGATCCGCGCGATCAGGACGGTCGCCGACGCCTGACCCGGCCGGGGCGATCCGTCAGAGCGGGCCGGGAAACGTCTGTTCCATCGGCATCGGCACCTGGAGGTACGTGGTGCCGCGTAGGTCCAGCCAGGCCCGGTCCGGTCCACGGACCAGTCGCACCATCACCTCCTCGCAGGAGGGGCAGCGGGCGACCAGACCCGGGGCGTGCGAGTAGACGTGCAGGCTGGCCATCGAGCCGGTCGTCCCGCAGTTCTCGCAACGGCCCATCGCGGTGCTCAGGTCCACGGTGAACAGCTCACGCATCGGGCCGTCGAGCATGTTGCCGTCCAGGTACGACATCTCGGTCATCGGATCTCCTCGGCGTTACGGGAGCGGGCGGGCGGTCAGCCGGTGGGGCCGAAGCGTTCGGTCTTGACCCGCCGCGACGGATGACCCAACCCCACCAGCAGGTCGGCCACGGTCTCCACGAACGCGGTCGGACCGCACACGTAGGTGAGCGGTTCCAGGTCCGGCGGCCAGCCGTGCGTGTTGACGTCGGCCAACCCGATCCGGTGCGGCTCGCCGCGCCAGCCCTCGGGCGCCTCGCGGGTGTAGACGTACGCGATGTCCAGGCCGAAGTCGTCGCGGACCCGGCGGCGCAGCTCGTCGGCGTAGATCACGTCGCCCGGGGTGCGCACCGAGTAGATCAGCCGGAACGGCGCCTTGCTGCCGGTCGCCCGCCGCGCCCGGATCATCGCCATCAACGGCACGATGCCGGAACCACCGGCGACCAGCTGCACCGGCGCGGTCTCCTCGGGCCGCCAGATGAACCAGCCACCGAGCGGTCCGCGGACCTCCACCGGGTCGCCGGCGCCAAAGACATCGATGAGGTACGGGGACACCTCGCCGTCGTGCACCCGCTGGACGGTCACCTCGATGCGCGGGCCACCCGGGCCGTCCACCACCGGCCCGGCGATCGAGTACGACCGGGCGGCCTGGTAGCCGTCCGGGGCGGTGAGCCGCAGGTCGACGTGCTGCCCCGGCAGGTGCCCCGGCCAGTCCGGCACCTCCAGCACCAGGGTCTGCGCGCTGGGTGTCTCCACCCGGCGCTCCACCAGCCGGCCGACCTGCCACCGGTTGGGCGTCCGGCGCTGGGTGCTCGTCGCCACGGCGCGCTCAGTCACCCTGGTACCGCTGTTCGCGCCACGGGTCGCCGTAGTCGTGATAGCCGGCGGTCTCCCAGAACCCCGGCTCGTCCATCGTCTTGAGCCGGAGGCCGCGCACCCACTTGGCGGACTTCCAGAAGTACAGGTGCGGCACCAGCAGCCGGGCCGGCCCACCGTGCTCGGCGGGCAGCGGGGCGCCGTCGAAGGTGTGCACCACCCAGGCCTGGCCACCGCGCAGGTCGTCCAACGGCAGGTTCGTGGTGTACCCGCCGTAGGAGTGCGCCAGCGCGAAGTGCGCGCCGGTGTCGACGTCGGTGAGCAGCGTGTCCAGGGAGACGCCCTGCCACGTGGTGCCGAGCTTGGACCAGCGGGTGACGCAGTGGATGTCCACCTGTGGCGTCTCCTGCGGCAGGGCCATCAACTCCTGCCACGACCACCGGTGCTCGCTGCCGTTCTCGGCGGCGATGACGAACTCCCAGGTGTCCAGGGACACCCGGGGCGTCGGGCCGGCCGAGAGCACCGGGAAGTCCTCGGTCAGGTACTGGCCGGGTGGCAGGGCCGGCTCCTGCGTTCGGGGCCGACCCTGAAAGCCCGGTGACACGATTCCCATTGCACAGTCGTACCATCCGCGCCGGCCCGGCCGGGAGCTTTCCCGCGTACCTCCTGGTCGTGCCGGCGCAGTGCGGTCAGTGCCGCTCCGCGACGACCTCGCGCTCCTCGGGCACGTCGCCGCCCCGGGTGGCGCGCAGGCTGGTCAGGGTGACCACCGCCAGCACGCCGATGATCACGCCGAGCGAGGCCAGGGTGGGGATCTGCGGCACGCTGTCCCAGATGCCGTGCGCCCAGTGCAGACCGAGCTTGAGGCCGATGAACGCCAGGATGACGGCCAGGCCGTAGCTGAGGTGCACCAGCCGGCTCAGGGCCGCGTGCAGGACGAAGTAGAGCGCCCGCAGGCCGAGCAGAGCGAACGCGTTGGTGGCGAAGACCAGGTACGGGTCCTCGGTGATGCCGTAGACGGCCGGCACCGAGTCGACCGCGAAGACGATGTCGGTGGCCAGAACCGCCACCACCACCAGGGCGAACGGGGTGAGTGCCCGCTTCGCGCCCTGCCGGACGGTCATCTTCGTGCCGTGGTAGTCGTCGACCACCGGCATGACCTTGCGCAGCAGTTTCACGGAGCGCATCTTGTTGATGTCGACTTCCTGCTGGTGCCCGGAGAGGGCGTCGCGCAACAGCTTCACCGCGGTGGCGATGAGGATGATCGCGAAGAGCAGGAAGGCGAAGTCGAGGGTCTGCAACGCCGCCGCGCCGAGCGCGATGAAGATGGCCCGCAACACCAGCGCGCCAGCGATGCCGTAGAGCAGCACCCGCTGGGCGAGCACCGCCGGCACCGCGAACGCGGCCAGCAGCAGCATGAAGACGAAGAGGTTGTCGACCGAGAGCGACTTCTCCACCAGGTAACCGGTCAGGTACTCCACACCCTGCTGGGAGCCGAAGCGTGCCCAGAGCCAGCCGCCGAACGCCAGCGGCAGCGCGATATAGAAGGCCGACCAGCCGAGGGCCTCCCGCATGGACACCTCGTGCGGGCGACGGGTGACCAGGAAGTCCAGCACCAACAGCAGAAGGACGCCGATGATGGTGACCGCCCACAGCGTGGGCGTGCCCACCGACGACAGGTCACTGGCGGCGGACAAATAAGACACTTCGGTCATGGCTCTCCTCGAACACCGTCATGTTCGAGGTCTCCTTCACCCATCACCTGATGGGCAACCACCCGAGGCACGCCGGGCGTGCCGTACTGACCGGAATGGTTCGTGGGAAGTACTCCCCTCGCACGACAAGGTTAGGCCAGGCTGAATCCCCAAGCCAAGCGGGACATCAATGGTTGCCCTGGTAAACAGCTGTGTGCGCCGCGATCAGGCACGGCGCAGCGTCGCCCCCGGAGCCATCGCCTGCTCCACCAGGCCCCGATAGTCGCGCGGCAACTGAGTGACGACGTCATCGAACTCACCACCGGTGATCGCCTCCCGCAGGGTGGTGAAGACCGCCCGCGTGGCGTCCCCGGCGGCCGGCTCCTGCACCCCCGCGCGCAACGCCACCCGGGCGACGAACTCGGCCGCCCCGAACCGGTCCGCCTGCTCCGTGCTCGGGCTCGGCTTGAGCACCAGTTGCAACGGCTGCGGCAGTTGGGCGGCCAGGTCCAGGACCTCGCCGCCGGTCAGCCGCTCGGCGAACGTCTCCAGGACGGCGCGGGTCACCTCGACCGCGCGCTCCGAGGACGTCGCGGTGCGGTGGGAAACCTGGTCGATGAAGGTGTCGTAGTTCATCGCGTACTCCCTTGGGCTCGCGTCGGCGTTTGCGGGTACCCGCGGCGGCGGGGCGGAAACGGCGCCGGGATTCCTGCGTCGCTCGGGCGTGACCGGCCGGCGGGTGGGTAACCGCCGCCGGTCGTGACCACATCGATGCCCCGAGGGAGCCCACGCCATGGCGAGCTACGCCGACGTCCTGCAGTACCTGTCGAGCCTGGACTACCCGGCCGAGAAGGACGACGTGGTCCGCGAGGCCGAACGGGAGGGCGCCCCGCCGGACGTACTGAAGGCGTTGCGGGCCCTGCCGCCGGTGGACTACGCCAACGGCACCGAGGTGGCCCGGTCGGCCGGCATCGAGGCCGCGCCCGAGGTGGGTCCCGCGCAGCGCGCCGAACAGGCCCGGGACAAGACGCACAACCGGGTCTCGCAGCATCTGCGCGGCATCTGACCCGGCGGTGGCGGCCACGGCTCCGACACCGGGGCGTCGCCGATGACCCACCCCGGCCCCGCACACCGACCGTCCTCCCGACCGCCGGACGTGCGCTTTCCGGCCGCAGTGCAACTCGCCGTGGTGGCCGTGGTCGGTGTCATCGCCGGCTGCCTCTTCGCGCTGCTGCTACCCCTACCGCTCGCCGCGCTCGCGGGCTGGGACGTGGGCGCGCTGAGCTGGCTCGCCCTGGTCTGGCACAAGCTCTGGCCGATGGACGCCGAGCGGACCGCGCGGCTGGCCGTACACGAGGACCCGAATCGGGCGATCCGCGACGCGCTGCTGCTCGTCGCCTGCCTGGCCAGCCTGCTGGCCGTGGGACTGGTGGTGGCCAGCGCCCAGAGCGCGCCACCCGGGCTCGGCCGGGAGGCGCACGGCGCCCTCGGCGTCCTCAGCGTGCTGCTGTCCTGGTTCGTGGTGCACACCGTGTTCGCCGCCCGGTACGCCCGGATCTACTACACCGGCCCGGACGGCGGGGTGAACTTCAACCAGTCCGAGCCGCCGTGCTACTCCGACTTCGCGTACGTCGCATTCACCATCGGGACGACGTTCCAGATCTCCGACACCAACCTGACCAGCAACGAGATGCGTCGCACGGTGCTACGGCACTCGATGGTGTCGTACCTGTTCGGTGCCTTCATCATCGCCGTGACCGTGAATCTGCTGGCCGGCCTGGCCAACTGAGCGGGCTGCGATGGAGGGGGCCGCGCTGGCCCCGGAGGTGGCACGGAGCGGCGCGAAAGGAAGGGCCGGGACAGGCGGGCGCCCCTGGTCACGAACCGCGACCCAGGGCGCCACGCAAGCCTGCCCAGGCGGTGAACCGCGTCCGAACCGGTCGCGGGTCACCAAGCGGTGGATGCCCGCCCGAACCGAGCGGTCAGCACTGCCGGGTCCAACCATACGACAGAACATCCTCCGTTTGGTCAGATTTTGACGAAGTGTGGGCCAGGGCACGTCACGGCCGACCAGTCACCTCCGCGTACCGGTGCTCCAGGTCGACCCGGGCCAGCGCCCCCACCAGCCAGGCCAACTGCTCCGACTCGCTGGCAAGGCCGGCCAGGTCGTCCGCCGACCTGCCCAGACCGAGCCGACGGGCCGCCGCCAACGCCCGGCGGTCGGCGACCGGCGCCACCTCCCGCCACAGCGCCTGCGCCTCACGGAGAAACAACTCGACGACCTGACCATCCACGCCCGGAAGCTCGGTGAGGAGCGTCCGCTCCCGGTCCGGGTCGTGCCGCGCCACCGCCCGCAAACGGCGCAGATCCCCCCGGTACCGCTCGACCACCGTGCGGGCCAGGTCACCCAACACGTCGGCCAGCGCGTCCACGTCGCCGCGCTGGCCACTCGCGCGCAGCACCCGGACCCGGTCCTCGTGCAGTGACCGGGCCAGCCGGGCGGCGCTGTCCCAGCCCTCGTCGCGCAACGCCCGCGCCCCGTCCAACGCCCGGCGGAAGTCGCCCCGACGCGCCAGGAGCACCGCCAGGTAGAGCACCTGGAACAGGCTCGCCGGGTTGTTGGTCACCCGAAAGCCGTACTGCTCGGCGAAGCCCCGCCCGCTGCCGGCGAGGCGGCGCGCCAGACGCTTCCGGTCCGCCAGGGGCGTGATCAGAGTGGTCGGCATGCCGGCGACTACCCGCGCGACCCTCGGTCACACCCGGCCCGCGTCGGGCCGCGTCAGCTGTGCAGGCCGCCGGTGCGGTCGCGGGCCTTGAGGCGGGTGGTGGGCAGGGCGGGAGCCGGCAGCGGAGGCGCCGAATCGTCGGCGACCACGCCGAACCGTCCGTCCCCAGCCATCCAGTCCGCGCGGGCTGCCGCGATCTCCTCGTGCGAGCGGCCGACGAAGTTCCACCACATGACCAGCGGCTCCTCGAAGGGCGCACCGCCCAGCAACAGCAAGCGGGCCCCGGCCCCACCGCGCACGGTCAGCTCGCGGCGACCGGAGCCCAGATACAGCAACTCCCCCGGCTCGAATCCCACCTCGGCCGCCTCGGCGGCGCCGGACATCGCCAGCAGGGCGTACTCGAAGTCGGGCCGCAGCGTCAACGTCGTCGGCGCCTCACCGCTCAACTCCAACTGCACGCCGACCAGCGGGGTGTGCACCACCGCCGGTGACCGCTGCCCGGCGAACTCGCCCACCAGCAGGGTGAGATCAAGATCGCCGTCGCGCCACCGCGGCAGGTCGGCGTGGTGCGCGAAGTCGGCCGCCCCGGCCCGCGCCGGGTCCGGCAGCGCCACCCAGAGCTGCACGCCGTGCATCACCGGCGGGTGGACGGCCGGCGACCGCTCGGAGTGGGCGATGCCGTTGCCCGAGGTCATCACATTGAGTTGACCGGGCCGGATCGGCTGCACGTTTCCGAGGCTGTCGCGGTGCAGGATCTCACCGTCGAGGAGCCACGTCACCGTCTGCAGACCGGTGTGCGGGTGCGGCGGCACCTCCATGCCGGGCCGCTGCGCCACATCGTCCGGGCCGAAATGGTCCACGAAACACCAGGCGCCGACCATCCGACGGACCCGCTGCGGCAACAACCGCCGCACCGTGGTGTACCGACCCAACGGCACGTCGTGGCCGGGCAACAGCACACTGCCGGGATCCACGTCGGCCACGCCAGGTGGCCGGGTCTGCGCCAGCATCGATTCGGTACGCTCCACCGCCCGACTGTACGCTCACGCCCTCGGACCGTCGCGGCGCTTCCTGGTCAAGAGCTCGCCGAGAGCCGGACGACAGTTCCCGCCGCGCCCAGGTCGAGTTCGCGCCGGCAGGTACCGCATCCGCCGGGACGGCCGAATCACTCGGTGCCAGTCGCGCACTCCCCACCTCCGCCGGCGCTGTCAATCGCGCTCCCCGCCGCTGGCGGTGCGGGTCATGCTTGTCACCGCCGCCCGCGGTGCCGATCGCGCACTTCACCGCCGCAGGAACGGAGATCTTGGACAGTTACCGTTTCGCGCGAACGGTAACTGTCCAAGATCTGCGAACAACCACCGATCAGGTCGGGGTAATCAGCTCCCCGGCACGCCCGAGGGTGCGTCGGGCACCTCACCGCCCAGCCCGCCAGCCCCGACCAGGCGGCGGATACGCCGCTGGCCGGCACCCGGTTTGCGGGGTGCCGGCCAGCGGTCCGTGTAGTGCGGTAGTGCGGTAGTGCGGTGGGTCAGCTGTTCCAGTGCTGGCTGACGAGGTCGGTGGCCTGCTGCTCCCACTGGGCGTAGGCGTCGGGGTAGGCGGACACCTGGACGGTCTGCGCGGCCTCGGTCAGGGGCATGTCCTGCCAGCCGTCGACCTGCTTGAGGCCCTTGAGGAACACGGTGGTGGAGTAGGCGGGGTCGGTGATCTGCTCCGGCGTGCCCCAACCGCTGGACGGGCGCTGCTGGAACAGGCCCAGCGAGTCGTGGTCGTTCATGTCGCCCAGGTGGCCGAGGTTGTCCAGCTTCGACTCCTGCAGGCTCGTCGCGATCGAGATCACCGCAGCCCGCTCGGGCAGGCCGGCCTTCTTCGTGGCGGCGATGATCGCCTTGACGTTGGCGGTCTTCTCCTCGTTGAGGTCGATGTGCGACTGCTCGCCCTGCGGCTTCGGCGCGGTGGTCTGCACGGCCGCCGCGACGGGCTTGCCCTCAACCGGGGTGGCGGCGTGGGCGGCGATCGGGCCGGCGAACACACCACCGGCGAACGCGAGACCAGCAACGGACAGCACGCTCTTACGCATGATCGTGTTCATGGGGGTAGCTCCTTCGGGGGTAGGACACCCCGACCGCCAAAAGGGGGGAACGGCGGCAGGGTGTGAGCACCTCGTCCGGCGCTGCACGTTCACAAGGGGGAAGTCTGAGGGGTAACACCCTCGCGGGCGTCGGAGTCGGCGACCTACCGAGCGGAGGGCTCAGGGCGCCGGGGTCCAGATGTAACGACCGGGGGGCCAGGGTCATTCCGGGGGGCGGCCCATCCATCGGCACCCACGTGAAGGCGATGCCTACGGTCGTTCGTGGGGACTACAACGACCCGACCGGGTCCCGCATTCCCACCCCCGGCGGGCCGGGCGGCCGGGCGGTGGTCCTGCGATCATCAGGGTGTGTAACGACCCCGACCCCGCCACGATTCCGCCCCACGGGTGCGCCCGGCCACAGCCCAGAACCCACCCTGACCGGACAAGACACCCACATCATCTCGCGCCCATGACCTTGAGCCACCAAACGAGCACGATCCACTCGACTTCAAGAAAATCGGGCTATCCCGGACCCACAGTCACCCCGATATCAAGAGAACCGAGTCGATCATGCCCGCCTAGGCGCGCACGGCCTCCGGCCACGCCGCGCGCGGCGTACGGGGGCCTCGGCCGGGGCGGGTTCACCCGGCGAGGCGGGAGCGCACCTTCGCGGCGCAGGCGTCCAGGACGGTCTGCGCGTCCAACCCCAGGCTCTCGATGGCCACCAACGCCGTGAAGGCGACGTCCGCCAACTCCGCCGCGACGTCCTCGCGGGTGTGGGTGACACCTTTGCGAGGATTCTGCCCGAGCAGACCGATCCACGCGGCGGACGCCTCCCCCGCCTCCTCGGTCAGCTTGAGGATGCGGCAGGTCAGTTCGGTCTGCCCGGTGCCGTTCGCCGTGTCCAGCCACGTGCGCGACGCTCGGGCCGCCTCCCAGATCAACTCGTCCACGCCGACAAGTCAACCCGACCGGCCCACCCCCACCGACAACCGGGTACGTCCGGCCGACCATCCACCAGCACGCGGCGCATACCGCTTGACCAGCCGATCAGCACAGCCATTGACACGTGTCGACGGCGGTCCTAGGTTCAGGGCGCTACCGGCCGGTAGGCAACCGTCCCGCCTGGTCGCCCCCAGGGCGACATCCGTCCGATGGGGAGCATCGATGCTGTCCGCACCCGTTCGTACCCTCCGCCGGCTGCTCGCCGCGACCGTGACGCTGACCCTGGCGGTCGGGTTGGCCGGTGCCGCGCCGGCCAGCGCCACCGGTCGCGACCCGGGCGGCGGCCAACCGCTGCCCGGCTACACCATCGAGAACCCGCCGTTGGCTCCGCTGGTCGTGGGCGGCAGGTCGACGACGGTACGCCAGGGCGTGCACCGCCACGCCGGCTACATCATCGAGGTCCCCGCCCGGTGGAACGGCAACCTGGTGTTGTGGGCGCACGGTTACCGGGGCCAGGGCACGGTGCTCTCGCCGGAGCCGCCCGCCTTCGGGTTGCGCGAGCGTCTCCTGGAGCAGGGGTACGCCTGGGCGTCGTCGTCGTACGACCGCAACGGCTTCGACATCCGCTCCGGCGTGCTGGGCACCAAAGACCTCGCCGACCACTTCGGACGGACGGTTCGCCGACCGCACCACACCTACCTGGCCGGGGTGTCGATGGGCGGGTACGTCATCGGTCGTTCGCTGGAGCAGTACCCGGGCTACTACGACGGGGCGCTGCCGATGTGCGGGGTGCTCGGCGATCAGACGCTGCTCGACTTCTACCTGGACTACAACCTGGTCGCACAGGCGCTCGCCGAGGTGCCGGCCCATCCCGCCCCGGCCGACTACCTAACCAACGCGGTGCCCCGCATCCAGGCGGCGCTCGGCCTGACGGGACTGACCCCCACCGGGCCGGACACCACCACCGAGCGGGGCAGGCAACTGCGGGCGATCACGGTGAACCGTTCGGGCGGGCCGCGTCCGGGAGCTGACGCCGCGTTCGCGGTCTGGAAGGACTTCCTCTTCTCGATCAGCGTGCCCACCAGCAGCGGCAACTCCCCCGCCCAGCGACCCGGTCAGCTGTCCACGAACCTGCTCACCCGGTACACCCCGAACAGCCCGGTGAACGTCAACGCCACCGTGCGGCGGGTCCCCCCGGAGAACGTCGTGCAGCGGCTCCTGCCGACGCTGACCGAGGTGCCGCGGATCGCCGGTCGGCCCACCGCGCCGGTGCTCAGCCTGCACGGCCTCGGTGACCTGTTCGTTCCGTTCAGCATGGAGCAGGCGTACGCCACCGACGTGGCACGCAACGGTCGCGGCAGGCTGGTGGTGCAGCGGGCGATCCGGGCCACGCAGCACTGCGAGTTCACCCCGGCCGAGGCCGGCGCCGCCTGGGACGACCTGGTGTCGTGGGTACGCACCGGCAAGCGCCCGGCCGGCGACACCGTGACGGACCCGGCCGTGGTGGCGCGGCCCGACTACGGCTGCCGGTTCAGCGACCGGGACGCGTACGCCGCCGGGGTTGGCACCCGCCGCCTCTACCCCGCCTGCTGAGCGGCGGGGTAACGGGAACCCCCGTCGACGGGTCGGCGAACACTCGTCGACGGGGGCAGCGCACGAGCCACCATCGACGGTAGACACATAGACCATGACGAACACCCTTGACCGTCGTACTCTCCTGCGGGTGGCCGGCGCATCGGCTGGCACCGCCGCGCTGGCCGGCGTCACCCTCGCCGGTGGCGCGCCGGCCCACGCGGCCGACGGCGCCTTCCAGCACGGCGTCGCCTCCGGTGACCCGCTACCGGACGGCGTCCTGCTCTGGACCCGGTTGACCCCGACCGCCGAGGCGCAGCCCGGCTCCGGCCTCGGCCCCGAGGTGGGCGTGACCTGGCAGGTCGCCGCCGACCCGGACTTCACCACGGTGGTGGCCGTGGGGACACAGCACACCGGACCGGCATCCGACCACACGGTGAAGGTGGTGGTGGACGGCCTGGCACCGGCCACCACCTACTGGTATCGCTTCGGCCACAACGGCGGCTGGTCGCCGGCTGGCCGGACCATGACGGCGCCACCGGTGGAGGCGGAGATCGACCGGCTGCGCCTCGGCGTGGTGTCCTGTGCGAACTGGGAAGCCGGCTTCTTCGCGGCGTACCGGCATCTGGCCGAGCGAGGCGACCTCAACCTGGTGGTGCACCTGGGTGACTACCTCTACGAGTACGGCAGCGGGGAGTTCGACGCGGGCGGCACGGTGGTCCGGCCGGTGCGACCCGCGCACGAGGTGCTCACCCTCGCCGACTACCGGATCCGGCACGCGCTCTACAAGACCGACCCGGACCTGCAGGCGTTGCATGCCGCAGTGCCGTGGGTGATCACCTGGGACGACCACGAGGTGGCCAACGACCAGTGGTCCGGCGGCGCGGAGAACCACACGCCGGGCACCGAGGGCCCGTTCACGGATCGGCTCGCCGCGGCGCGCCAGGCGTACCTGGAATGGATGCCGGTGCGGGTCGGGGTGAACGGCGCGATCTACCGTCGGCTGCGTTTCGGCCGGCTCGCTGAGTTGTCCATGCTGGACCTTCGCACGTACCGCTCACAGCAGGCGTCCGGGACCGCGGTCGACGACCCGGGACGCACCATCACCGGTGACACGCAGATGTCCTGGCTCAAGGCTGGGCTGGCCACGTCCAGCGCACGGTGGAAGCTGGTCGGCAACCCGGTGATGATCGCGCGGGTGGACGTCGGGGCTCTGCCCGCCTGGCTGCTCGGCCCACTGGGTGCCCTGCTCGGCATCCCGCAGAACGGCGCGGCGCTCAACACCGACCAGTGGGACGGGTACAACGCCGACCGCAACGAGCTGGTCGACTACGTGCGTGCCACCGGCACCCGTGACGTCGTGTTTCTCACCGGGGACATCCACACCTCGTGGGCCAACGAGGTGACCACCCGATCCACCGGGCCGAACAACCCGGCCGCTGCCGAGTTCGTGGTGCCATCGGTGACCAGCGACAACGTCAACGACTTCCTCGGCCTGCCCGCCGGCAACGCGCTCAGCGCGCTGGGTGCCGGCCTGCTGCGTTCGACGAATCCGCACGTTCGCTGGACCGAACTGGACGGGCACGGTTACGGCGTACTGGAGGTGACCCGCGAGCGGTGCCGGATGGACTGGTATCACCTGGCCGACCGCACCCGCGCGGCCAGCACCAGCCGGTGGGTCGCCGGCTGGTCGGTGGGTGCCGGGTCGGCGAAACTGCGCAAGGAAGGCGCGCCGCTGGCCTGAGACCGGTACGACGACGCCGGCCGGCCCCCTGCACGGGGGGCCGGCCGGCGTGTGTGTCGCGGGTGTCACCACATCTGCTGGACGATGTCCGCCGCCTGCTCCTCCCACTGCGCGTACGCGTAGGGGAAGGCGGAGACCTGGACGGTCTGCGCGGCGGCGGTCAGCGGCAGGTCCTGCCAGCCGCCGACGTTACGGAGTGCGGTGAAGAACGCCGTGGCGGCGTACTCCGGGTCGGTGATCTGCTCGGGCGTGCCCCAACCGGACGACGGGCGCTGCTGGAACAGTCCCTGCGAGTCGTGGTCGTTGTACGCCCCGAGGTGGCCGAGGTTGTAGAGCTTCGACTCCTGCAACGAGGTGGCGACGCCGATCACCGCGCCCCGGTCGCCGACGCCGGTCTTCTTGGCCGCGTCCACGATCTTGCGGGCGTTGTCGAGCTGCGCGTCGTCGAGCGGGATACGCGACTGCGCGCCCTCGATGCCGTGCGGAATGAGCTGGTCGCGGCTGGGCTTGCCGGCCGGCGGCTTGCCGGTGGCGGAGCCGGTGGTCAGCCCCGACTCGACGGGCTGCTCCTCCTGGTGCGCGGGGGCAGCGGCCTTGGCCTTGCCGGTGGCCAGGTCGATGGCGGCCACGGCGCCCTCGTGGGGGCCGGAGGTGACCGGGGCGGCGGCCGCGGTCGGCGCGAGTGCCAGACCGCCGAGGGCAGCCACACCCGCCACGCTCAGCGCGGTCTTGCGGTACGAGTCCTTGGCGATGGCGGGGAGCCATCGAGTGAAGTCGGCCTTCACGATGGTTCCTTTCGATCGTCGGAACGCTCCGGGGTGAACGCTCCTCGGGAGATGACCGCGGAAGAGGGTTTGGTGCTCCGGCGGTACGGGGACACAACCAGGTTCACGTGTCGGGCATTCCGGAAATGCCGGGGCGGGGGTCCGGGGTAGTGCCCGTCACCTGGGGACGTGGGACGGTCGACGCGACCGAGGACAGGTCGGCCCGAAACAGACGATCGACGCAGCGGGCGGATCAGGTGCCGTACGGCGTGCCGTAGCGGACCAGCACGTGCCAGAGCTGCTTCAGATGCTGAAGGGTGTCCGCGATCGGGCCGCGGTCCGCCCACCGGTGCGGTTCGGCGATCACCGAGGCAGCCGCCCGGCCGATCAGCGCCGCGTCCACCGGGGCACCCGGTCGGGCAAACTCCCGGTGCAGGCGCGCCGCCAGCACCGGGATGGCCGGACCCCGGAACTCGGCGTCGACCCGGTCGACGTCCAGCGCGAAGCCGGGGTGCCACCGCAGCGGAAAACCGTACCGCTGGGCGATCGATTCCAGCGTCGCGCCGGTCGGCGTGCCGGCGAAGGACGGGTCCACCACCAGTGCCTCGACGTCGTGCGCGAGGTCGAGCGGGCCGTGGATCTGGGCCTCCACGTAGTCGTCGAGCGCGCGCCCGACCGTGCCCTGCGCGCTCGGCGGGTCCAGCAGCGTCCGCGCCAGGGTGGCGATGTCCGTTCCGGCCCGGCCCAGGCACTCGCCCGTGCTGGCGACGCCGGCCAGCAGCCCGGCGAGCACCGCCTCGAAGGCGTCGGCCGTGCCCACCACGCCAGGGTCGAGATGGCTGTCGCCGAGGCAGAAGGTCGCTCGGGCCAGCACCGCCGGGCGCAGCCGCAGGTGGCAGGAGCCGAAGCGTGGGCAGGCACCGTCCGCGTGGTCGAGCAGGTTCAGGCCGCCGTACGTGGGCCGCTGCGCCGGTGTCACGCCGGGTCGCTGGTACGCGCCGTCGAACATCCGGCGCTCCCAGCGGTCCCGGTCGCCACCGGGGTACGCGGTGAGCCCACCGTTGGAGATCCCCGTGACGAACTGGCTGCGGTACGCCCCGTCCTCGGCCAGGGCGTCGGCGACGGTTCGGCCGTCGGCACAGAGCCGGTCGGGGTGGAAGTTGACGGTCAGCTGCCCGGACCGGATGGCCGCCAGCAGGTGCTCCGGTCGGCGGTCGACGTCCGCGGCGGCGAGGTGCCGGACGATGGTGGCCAGCGCGGCGGGGCGCTCGACCACGGCCACCGACCGTACGTACGCGACGGCGGCCGCCTGCGCGGGGGTGAGAGCAGCGGCGCGCAGGCCGCCCCGCTCAGACGTCGCCGTCACGTCCAGGGCCATCGTCGTCCGACCCGGTGCGCAGCTCCTGGAAGATGGTGATGTGCAGATCGGCCGGGGCGTCGAGGCGGGAGTTGAGCGACTGCCACGGCGTGCGGGTGGGCGGAGCGACCTCGCTCGCCCCGGCGGCGACCAACCGGGCCGTGGTCGCCTCGGCGTCGTCCACCTCGAAGGCCACCCGGAGGCGGGGCGCCACCTGTCGACCCACCTCGACCTCGTCGATCATGCGCTTCTGCGCCGGGTTGGCGATCTCCAGGGTGGCGCGGCCGGCGTCCAGGATCACCACCCGGGCGTCGTCGTCGCCGCTGAACGACGCCTCCTCCGGCAGGCCGAGCGCGTCGCGGAAGAACGCCACGGCAGCGTCGTGGTCGGCGGCCTCCACCACGAGTCGCAGCTGGCGGACAACAGGGGCGGGCGGGTCGGCGGCCATGTCCGGGATCCTAGCGCCACGCAGGGGTTAGGTTGGGAGCGTCCAGAGGGGAGCGACAGTGGTCGAGGCGGCGAGCGGTGACGCGTACCTGCTGCACCCGGTCGGGCGGGTCGCCTCGCCGCTGACCGACGCGGGGAGCGCGCCACGGCAGGGTGACGAGGGTGCGCCGGCCGCCTGGCTGGTCTTCGACGCGCACGTCGCGCCGGCGCTACGGGACCTGCGCGCCGGCGCGGAACTGTTGGTGCTGACCTGGTTGGACCGGGCACGCCGCGACGTGCTCGCGGTGCATCCGCGGGGCGACGAGAGCCGGCCCGAGACCGGTGTGTTCAGCACCCGATCCCCGCACCGACCCAACCCGATCGGGCTGCACCGGGTGCGGGTCCTGACGGTGGACGGCCTGCGGGTCCAGGTGGCCGATCTGGAGGCCCTCGACGGCACCCCGATCCTGGACGTCAAGCCGGTGCTGGGCGCGGTCGACGAGCGCTGAGCCGTCGACCGCGCCGCACACCGGGTCTCAGTGGCCCCGGGCGAGCCATTCGTCAAGGTGTGGCGCCTCCGCGCCGATCGTCGTGTCGGCACCGTGGCCGGTGTGCACGACCGTCTCCGCCGGCAGGGTGAGCAGACGGGTCCGGATCGACTCGACGATGGTGTCGAAGTCGCTGTACGAGCGGCCGGTCGCGCCCGGACCGCCGGCGAAGAGCGTGTCTCCGGTGAACACCGCACCCAGCTCGGGGGCGTGGAAACTGCACGCGCCGGGGCTGTGCCCGGGGGTGTGCAGCACCCGCAGCGTGGTGCCGGCCACCTCGATGCCCTGCCCGTCGTGCAGCTCGCCGTGCGGCGGCAGGTGCGGGTGGACCATGTCCCAGAGGACCCGGTCGGCGGCGTGCAGCAGCACCGGCGCGCCGGTCGCCTCGGCCAGCTCGGGCGCGACCCGTACGTGGTCGTCGTGGGCGTGGGTGGCCAGGATCGCCCGAACCCGCCGGTCACCCACCAGGGCGAGGATCGCGGCCACGTCGTGCGGCGCGTCCAGGACGACACACTCGCTGTCGTCACCGATCACCCAGACGTTGTTGTCCACGTCGAACGTCTGCCCGTCCAGGGAGAACGTGCCGGCGGTGACCGCGTGGTCGACGCGGGCGGTCATCAGAACACCACCACCGAACGCAGCACGTCGCCCTGGTGCATCCGGGCGAAGGCGGTCTCGACCTGGTCGAGCGCGATCTCCTCGGTGACGAACGCGTCCAGGTCGAGGCGGCCCTGCAGGTACAGCTCGGTGAGCATCGGGAAGTCCCGACTGGGCAGGCAGTCGCCGTACCAGCTGGACTTCAGCGCACCGCCGCGCCCGAAGACGTCCAGCAGCGGCAGCTCGATCTGCATCTGCGGGGTCGGTACGCCGACCAGCACCACCGTGCCAGCCAGGTCCCGGGCGTAGAACGCCTGCTTCCACGTCTCCGGTCGGCCCACCGCGTCGATCACCACGTCGGCACCGAAGCCGCCGGTGGCGGCCCGGATCGCCTCGACCGGGTCGGTCTCGGAGGCGTTGACGGTGTGGGTGGCGCCGAACTTGCGGGCCCAGTCCAGTTTGCGGCTGTCGGTGTCCACCGCGACGATCGTCGTGGCGCCGGCGAGGACCGCACCGGCGACCGCCGCGTCTCCGACGCCGCCGCAGCCGATCACCGCGACCGAGTCGCCCCGGGTGACGTTGCCGGTGTTCATCGCGGCGCCCAGCCCGGCCATCACCCCGCAGCCGAGCAGGCCCACGGCGGCCGGTCGGGCGGCCGGGTCGACCTTCGTGCACTGCCCGGCGTGCACCAGGGTCTTCTCGGCGAACGCGCCGATACCCAGCGCCGGGGCCAGTTCGGTGCCGTCGGTCAGGGTCATCCGCTGCTTCGCGTTGTGGGTGTTGAAGCAGTACCAGGGGCGGCCCCGGCGGCAGGCGCGGCAGACCCCGCAGACCGCACGCCAGTTGAGGACCACGAAATCACCGGGGGCCACGTCGGTGACGCCGTCGCCCACCTGCTCGACGATGCCCGCCGCCTCGTGGCCGAGCAGGAACGGGTACTCGTCGTTGATGCCACCCTCGCGGTAGTGCAGGTCGGTGTGGCAGACACCGCAGGACTGGATCCGGACGATCGCCTCGCCGGGGCCGGGATCGGGCACCACGATGGTGGTCACCTCGACCGGCGCGCCCTTGCTGCGGGAGATGACTCCCCGGACTTCCTGGCTCACTTCGCCTCCTGCTGGTGGTGTGCGGCAGGGCCGGGCGCCGGGTGGGCAGGTGTGCCACGGGCTCGGCGGTGGGCCCCCGGCGAACCTACCGCGACCACCACGGCCAGCCCAGCCGGCCGGACGGGTTATCGCGGGCGGTCCGGGGTACGCCTGCCGCATTCGACCACGGCCAACGGGGAGTGATCATGAAGCTCGCGCACCTGCCGCTTCGAGTCAGCATCGGCGCGTACTTTCTCAACTCGGGTCTGGGCAAGCGCAACCTGGAGGGCGCCGCCGCCGAGGGCATGCACGGGATGGCGGTCGCCGCCATGCCGCAACTCGGTCAGTTCGACCCACCGCGCTTCGCGAAGCTGCTGTCGTACTCGGAGATCGCCCTGGGGGCCGCGTTGCTCGCGCCGTTCGTCCCGACCCCCCTGGTCGGCCTCGGCCTGACCGCGTTCGGCGCGGGTCTGGTGCAGCTCTACCTGAAGACGCCGGGGATGCGCGAGCCCGGCAGCATCCGACCGACCCAGCAGGGTGCCGGGCTCGCCAAGGACGTCTGGCTCGTCGGCGCCGGGCTGACCCTGGTGGTGGAGGGGCTGACCCACGGCCGCCGACGCCGGTGAGCCCCGCCTGAGGAGCGGCGGTGACGAACTCCCGTTCGGTGCGGCCGTTCTACCGGCCGATGCGGCCCCATCGTCGCGACGAGCCACACCGCGCGGCCACCCCGCTGGAACTCCTCTTCGACCTCTGTTTCGTGGTGGCCGTCGCGCAGGCGGCCAGCAGCCTGCACCACGACGTCGCCGAGGGCCACCTCGGCCACGCCGCGGCCAGCTACGCCATGGTGTTCTTCGCGATCTGGTGGTCGTGGGTGAACTTCACCTGGTTCGCCTCGGCGTACGACACCGACGACGACGTCTACCGGATCACCACCCTGGTGCAGATCTCCGGAGCGCTGATCCTGGCGGCCGGCGTGCCACGCGCGTTCGCCGACGGCGACTTCGCCGTCATCACCTACGGGTACGTGGTGATGCGACTGGCCGCCGTCGTGCACTGGACCCGAGCCGCCGCCGGAGACCCTCGGCACCGCGCGGCGGCGACCCGCTACGCGATCGGCGTGACCGTGGTGCAGATCGGCTGGCTGCTGCGGCTCACGCTGCCCGCCGAGTGGGGCATCGCGACGTTCGTGCTGCTGGCACTTGCCGACCTGCTGGTGCCGGCGGTGGCCGAACGCCCCGGGATGACCCCCTGGCATCCCGGACACATCGCCGAACGGTACGGGCTGTTCACCCTGATCGTGCTCGGCGAGGCCGTCCTGGCCATCTCGATCGCGATCCAGACCGGGCTCGACGCCGGCGAGCACGACCTCTGGTCGCTCGCGGCGGCCGGCGCGGTCATCGTGTTCGCGCTCTGGTGGCTCTACTTCGACCGGCCCATCGAGGCGCCCGACCGGATGCCGTACTCCCTGATCTGGGGCTACGGCCACTACCTGATCTTCGCCGCGATCGCCGCGATCGGCGCCGGCCTGGCGGTGTCGGTGGACGTCGAGCGGCACCTCGCGCACGTCTCCGGGAGCACCGCCGGGTACGCGGTGGCCATTCCGATCGCCGTCTTCCTGCTCACGGTCTGGGTGCTGCACGTACGCCGGCAGCAGCACGGCGCGGTGGTCGTCGCCTTCCCCGTCGTCGCGCTGTTGGCACTGCTCGCGCCGCTCGGCCCGGCCCCGGTGTACGTGCTCGCGGCGCTGCTCGTCGCCCTCGTGACGCTGACCGTGCTGTTGCGCGGCCGCGACGTCGGGCCGAGCGCCGGGATCCACCCGTCCTGACTCGCCGGCGGACATCTCGGTGCCCGACTTCCGGTGCGGCACCGGGCGCGACGGCCCGAAGGTAGGCAGAATTGCGGCATGCCTCGCCGCCGATGGTTGCTGGCCGATCAGCTCGGGCCGCACTTCCTCGACGACCCTGACCAGCCGGTGTTGCTGGTGGAGGTCCGGGACCTCTTCCGCCGCCGACCGCTGCACCGACAGAAGGCGCACCTGATCCTGTCCGCGCTGCGTCACCGTGCCGCCGAGCTGGGTGACCGGGCGCTGCTGCTGCGGACCGACACGTTCCGGCAGGCGTTCGCGCGGGTCGGTGAGCCACTGGAGGTGTGCCATCCGCACTCCCGGGCGGCGCTGCGCTTCGCCCGGTCGGTGCCGGGCCTGACCGTGCTGCCACCGCGCGGCTTCATCACCAGCCAGACCGACTTCGCCGGCTGGGCGGACCGCCCGCGACGCGGCTCGTTGCGGATGACCGACTTCTACCGGGACGCCCGCCGCCGCCACGGCGTGCTGACCACCGCGACCGGGCCGGGACGGCGGCCGCGCACCGAGAGTCGCGCCGCGCCTGTCGCACCAACCCCACCGCCGCCGATCGTCGAGGATGACATCGACGCGGAGGTGCGCCGCGACCTGGACCGGTGGGCCGCCGACGGGGTGCGGTTCGTCGGCCGGGACGGTCCCCGGCGGCACCCGGCCACCCACACCGAGGCGCAGGCCCGACTCGCGCACTTCCTGACCCACCGGCTCCCCGCGTACGGCCGCTACGCCGACGTGATGAGCGGTACGGATCCGTTGCTCGCCCACTCGACGCTCTCGTCCTCGTTCAACCTGGGGTTGCTGCACCCGGAGCCGGCGGTACGCGCCGCCGAGCAGGCGTGGCGGGACGGCACGGCCCCCCGCGCGGCGGTGGAGCCGTTCATCCGAGGGCTGCTCGGCTGGCGGGAGTTCCTCTGGCAGCTCTACTGGTACTTCGAGCCGCGCTACCGGGGGGCGAACTGGTTGGCCGCGACCGAGCCGATCCCGCAGTGGTTCGCCGAGCTGGACGCCGACGCGGTGGAGGCGCGCTGCCTGGCCGACGTCCTCGCCGCCGTCCGGGATCGGGCCTGGACACACCACACGCCCCGGCTGCTGGTGCTGGCGAACTACGCGTTGCAACGCGGCTGGCGTCCCACCGAGGTGGCGGACTGGTTCCAGCGCTGCTTCGTCGACGGCACCGACTGGGTGATGAACGCGACGGTGATCGGCATGAGCCAGTACGCCGACCTGGCCCGGGTGGACACCCGCCCGTACGCGGTGGACGGCACCGACATCGACGAGATCAGCGACTACTGCGCCGGCTGCCGCTACACCCCGGAGCGGGCGCTCGGCGACCTGGCCTGCCCGTACACCGGGGGTTTCGAGAGTTTCCTGCACCGCAACCGGGTGCGGCTGGCGACCGATGCGCGCCTCGCCGCCGAGCTGGAGCGTCGCGACGACCCGGAGCACCGCGAGGCGGTGCTGGCCCAGGAGGAGAAGCGGGGCAGCACACCGCCGTGACCGCGCCGCCGGTCAGGCCACGTCGCGGACCGCGTCGGTGTCGCCGGGGCGTTGCGCCGGCACACCGGGGGTGGCGGCCGCCCGGCGGACGACGCCCCGGTTCAGACCGGCGACCAGCAGCCGGTTGTACGAGCCCGGCAGGACCCGGGCCAGCAGGTCCGGCAGCTTCGCCGACCAGCCGATCAGCACCCGGCCCCGCCGCCGCTCGACGCCGCGCAGGATCACCTCGGCGGCCCGCTCCGGCGCGATGGTGAGCAGCTTCTCGAACTGTGCCCGGCCGGCCGCGTACTCCTCGGGTGAGACGCCGCTGCCGATCCGGGCGTTCGCCGTGATCCGGGTGCGGATCCCGCCGGGGTGCACCGAGGTCACCCCGATGCCGTCGTCGACCAGCTCGTGGCGCAGCGCCTCGGTGAAGCCGCGCACCGCGAACTTGCTCGCCGAGTACGCGGTCTGCCCGGCCGGCGCGATCAGCCCGAACAGGCTGGAGATGTTGACCAGGTGCGCGCCCGGCTCCGCCTTCAGCGTCGGCAGCAGCGCGTGGGTCAGCTGCACCACGGCCCGGAAGTTGACGTCGATCACCCAGTTGAACTCGTCGAACGTCACCTGGTCGAACCGGCCGCCCAGGCCGACGCCGGCATTGTTCACCAACAGGCGTACCCGCGGGTGCCGCCTGCCGATCTCGGCGGCCACCCGGGCGGTGGAGTCCACGTCGGCGAGATCCACCAGGTACGTGTGCGCCTGCCGGTCCGGGTGGTCGGCACGGATCACGGCGGCGACCGCGTCCAGCCGCTCGGCGTCGCGGTCCACCAGGACCAGGTCGGTGCCCCGCTCGGCCAGCGCGTGCGCCAACGCCGCGCCGATGCCGCTGGCCGCCCCGGTGACCACGGCTGTCGCGCCGGTGAAGTCGAATCTCCGCACGGTCGCTGCTCCTCCGCTGACGGTCACCGGCGAGCAGCCGGACGGGTCGGTACGGGACGGTGGGTGGGCGCGGTGGCGCGGGAGAACCGCACCCCCTCGTCGGTGAGCCGACCGTGGCGCATCAGCAGCACGTCGCGGGCGTAGTTCTGGTGCAGCCGCCAGGGTGCGCGCACACCCTGGCGGGGCAGCGCGTCGACACCGCGCAGCACGTAGGAGGAGCGCAGGTCGATCAGCGGCACGCGCCCGTCGTCGGCGGGTGGCAGCGGGGTGACGACCTGCTGGCCGGTGCGGTCCAGGTGGCGCAGCAACCGGCAGACGTACCCGGCGACCAGGTCGGCCTTGAGCGTCCACGACGCGTTGGTGTAGCCGAGGGTCAGCGCGAAGTTCGGCACCCCGGACAGCATCATGCCCTTGTAGGCGACGGTGCCCGGGAGGTTGACCTCGGCGCCGTCCACGCGCAGGGTCAGGCCACCCAGGGCGAGCAGGTTGAGCCCGGTCGCGGTGACCACGATGTCGGCGGGCAACTCCGCACCGGAGGTCAACCGGACACCGTGCGCGGTGAACGTGTCGATGGTGTCGGTCACCACCGACGCCCTGCCCGCACGCACGGCCGTGAACAGGTCACCGTCGGGCGCCACGCAGAGCCGCTGGTCCCACGGGTCGTACCGGGGCGAGAAGTGCCGGTCGACGTCGTAGCCCACCGGCAGCAGGCCGGTCGCGGTCCGCCGCAGCGCCCGCCTCACCAGACCGGGGGCGCGCCGGCTGAGCTGGAAGGTGGCGGTGGACAGCAGCACGTTCTTCCAGCGCACCACCGGGTACGCGACGGTCGCCGGCAGCCGCCGCCGTAGCGCGTCGGCGAACCGGTCGCGCGAGGGCCGGGCCAGGACGTACGTCGGTGAGCGCTGGAGCATGGTCACGTGGGCGGCCCGCTCCGCCAGGGCCGGCACCAGGGTGACCGCGGTCGCGCCGCTGCCGATCACCACCACCCGAGCGCCGGTGTGGTCGAGGTCGTCGGGCCAGTGCTGCGGGTGCACCAGCCGCCCGGCGTACGCGTCGACGCCGGGCAGGGCCGGGGTGTATCCCTCGTCGTAGCGGTAGTAGCCGGTGCAGGCGAACAGGAACGAGCAGGTCAGCACGACGGTTTCGGCGGTGTCGGTGCGGTGCGCGTACACCGTCCAGCGGGCGGCGCCGCTGTCCCACTCGGCGCGCACCAC
Source organism: Micromonospora sp. NPDC049204 (assembly GCF_040647935.1). Lineage (NCBI taxonomy): Bacteria > Bacillati > Actinomycetota > Actinomycetes > Micromonosporales > Micromonosporaceae > Micromonospora > Micromonospora sp. NPDC049204. The sequence goes on from NZ_JBEZDC010000001.1 coordinate 91,493, forward strand.
CCGGTGTCGGAAGCGGATGTGCCGCCGCACGTCGTACTCGCGGGCGGTCTCCCGCACGTACTCCCGGATGGTGGCGCCGTCGGCGATGGCCTTCGGGGCGGTCCACGGCTTGAACGAGTAGCCGAGGGTGAACATGTCCGAGTCGGAGCGGATGCCCGGGTAGCGGAACAGGTCCCAGGTGCCGCCGACGGCGTCGCGCGCCTCCAGCACCGCGTACGTCTTGTCGGGGCAGTCCCGGCGCAGGTGGCAGGCGGCGCCGATGCCGGACAGGCCGGCGCCGATGATCAGCACGTCGACGTGGTCGGAGGCCATCGAGTTCCTCCATCCGGGGCGGTGCACGGACACTAACACCGCGCCCGGACGGCCGGAAACCGTCGTGTCAACCCTGGTCGGACGCCTTGCTGAAGATCATGATCCAGTTGGTCTCCCAGGTCTGCTCGCCGTCGACGGAGAACGCCTGCTCCCAACGGGCCGTGGTCGCGCTGATGTCCGACCAGATGAACCGGCACCGCACCGGTCGGCCCTCGTGCTGGTCGTCGGCGTAGAAGTGCCCCACCCCGTCGACGAAGCGGCCCACCATCGGCGGCAACCCCAGCACCCCGTCGACACTGCTCACCCAGTAGATCGACCACTCCTGCCGCGCCGGGTCGAAGACCCGGACGGTGGCGCCCGCGGAACCCTTGGTCGGGAAGGTGATCTCGTCGAAGTGGCCGCCGCCGCCGAAGAAGCCGTGCGCGACGGACACCCCGGGAAACTCCTCCCACTCGTCGGAGCCCACCAGCCGCTTGCGCAGCCGCCGGTTCACCACGTTCCAGGTGCCCACAAAGAAGTCGAAGTCGCCCATCAGTGGCCCACCGGCCCTTCTGCTCGCGTGTCGTTGAGATATCCAGTCAGGTCGGGGGCCTCCGGCGCAAGCACGTGCCGAACCCAGGCGGCCCGCTCGTGTTCCAGCACCGCCAACTCCCACACGCACCCGATCGCGGGTCGGCGGACCGTCACGAAGTGGGTCGGGTCCTCGTCCGGGCAGTCCAGCGCCGGCTGCCCGGCCGCGGCGACCCGGACCTCCACCGCGTTGTCCCACACCCAGGAGTACGCCAGCAGGTAGGCGCCGCTGTCCGCGCCCCGGTGCAGCACCACCCACCCGGCGGCCGGGGTGCCGTCGTCGACGAGGTCGACGAGCAGCAACGGCATCTGCTCGTACGCGGCCTTCTCCACCTCCGGTTCGATCGGCTGCTCCGGCTGGTCGATGTGGTACCGCTTGAACTGTCTGCCGCCCACGGTCACCGGTCCGGGGGTGCGAAGTTCCTTGTCGCGAAATGCCATGCCGGGACGGTAGGTCAGGTCCCCTGACAACTAGTGTCAGTGAAGTGCGGGCTTCTCGACTTCTCTCGTTGCTCCTGCTGCTCCAGCAGCACGGCCGGTTGACCGCCGCACAGCTCGCCGAGCGGCTGACCGTCTCTCCCCGCACGATCTACCGGGACGTGGACTCGCTGCACGCCGCCGGCATCCCGCTCTACGGGGAGGCCGGGCACGCCGGCGGCTACCAACTGGTCGACGGCTGGCGAACCCGGCTGACCGGGCTCACCGCCGGGGAGGCCGACCGGTTGTTCCTGGCCGGGTTGCCCGGTCCGGCCGACGAGCTGGGCTACGGCGACGTGGTGGACGCGCTGCGACTGAAGCTGCACGCCGCGCTTCCCGCTCCCCTGCGCGACCGGGCGACCCAGCTCCAGCAACGCTTCCACCTGGACACCCCCGGCTGGTACGCCGACGGCGACGCCTCCCCCGAGCTGACCCGCACGGCCGAGGCGGTCTGGCAGCAGCACCGCGTCGAGGTGCGCTACCGCGGGTGGAACGGCGAGGTGACCCGGGTGCTGGAGCCGTACGGCCTGGTGCTCAAGGGCGGCCGCTGGTATGTGGTGGCCGACCAGCCCGGCCGAGGCGCTCCGGCGACCTACCGGGTCAACCAGATCCTCGCGCTGACCCCGCTGCCGCAGGAGTTCGTCCGACCGGCCGACTTCGACCTGCCGGCCTGGTGGCAGGCACACGTGGTGCAGTTCCGGGCCCGCCTGCACCGCGACGAGGCCACCGTCCGGCTCTCCCCCGCCGGCCGGCAACGGCTGCGCGAGATCGGCAGCGATCCGGTGGTGACCGCGATGGACGCCAGCGCCCAGCCGCCGGACGCGCGGGGCTGGGTGACCGCGGTGCTGCCGATCGAGTCGCTCACCCACGCCCACGGCGAGTTGCTCCGCCTCGGCGCCGACGTCGAGGTGCTGACCCCGGTCGCGCTGCGCGAACGCCTGGCGGCCACCGCCGCCGGGCTCGCCGCCCTCTACGAGACTCACCGACAGGACGACCCCGCCAACGGCGTGACGTAGGTCGCTCGCGTTGGTCGGTGGCACCGGTCTGGGAGACTCTGGCATCGTGGACGCACTCTCGGTACGGGGACTCAGCCGCAACTTCGGCGACCTGGTCGTGCTCGACGACGTGAGCTTCACGCTCCCGGCGGGCCGGATCGCCGTGGTGCTGGGCCCCAACGGCAGCGGCAAGACCACCCTGCTGCGTTGTGTGGTGGGCGCGGACCGGCCGGACGCGGGCGAGGTGCTGGTGCAGGGCCGCCGGGCCGACGAGACCGATCCGCAGGTGCGGGCGCTGGTGGCGGCCGCCCTGGACGACATCGACTTCTTCCCCGACCTGTCCGTGGTCGAGCATCTGGAGCTGGTCGCGTACGCCCACGGGAGCAACGCCGAGCCGGTCGAGGAGGTCCTGGCCGAGTTGGGTCTGGAGCCGGCCCGCGACCAGCTGCCGGTGACCCTGTCCAGCGGGCAGCGCCGCCGATTGGCGCTGGCGTCCTGTTTCGTCCGGCCACGCCGGGTGCTGATCCTCGACGAGCCGGAGCAGCGCCTCGACGTACGCGGGCGACAGTGGCTCGCCGACCGACTGCTCCGGGAACGGGCAGCGGGCACCGCCGTGCTGCTGGCCTCACACGACCCGGAGCTGATCGACGCGGTGGTCGACGAGCGCATCGAGATCGGCCGGTGAGCGCCCCACCGGCCACCATCGCCGACACGCCGACCGGGGTGCCCACCGCCCGGCAACTGCGTACCCACCTGCGCCGGGCGCGCAGCCGACACCACGATCACTCCTTCGGCGACGTGCTGGGCGACGCGTACGTCATCGTCCTGTTCACCGGCATGTACGGCTGGTTCGCGATCAGCGCCAGCCGCGACCTGCTGGATTCCCCGACCGTGGGGCAGGCGGAGCCGGGGGTGCGCTGGTGGCTGGCGCTCGCCGCGCTGCTGGCCGGCGCCGGCCTGGCCTGGCGTGGCCTGCGCGCGCTCGGCCCGCTGCTGGTCACCCCGGCCACGCAGAGCTGGGCGACGAGCGCGCCGGTCGACCGGCGGGCGTGGCTGGCGCCGCGGTTCGTCCTTCTGCTGGTCGGCGCCGCGGCGGGCACGGCGACGCTCGGGCTGGCCGTGGCGGCGCTCGGCGGGGTCAGCGATCCGGTGGCGCTGGGCTGGGCGGCCGCGGCCGGCGCGGGGTGGGGGGCTGCGGCGCTGGCGCTCAGCGTCGTCGCCCAGAGCAGCCGGGCGGGTCGGCGGTGGCCGGCGGTGGCCGGCGCGGCGCCGATGGTGGCGGCTGCCGTCGTCACCACCGCGGTGGTGCTCCTCGGTCACCTCGGTGACGGGCTGCCCCGGCCGGCGGCGACGCCGACCGTCGCGCTGTTCGCCCTCGCGCTGCCCCTCGCCGGGCTGGGCACGATCCGCGCGGTCCGCGCGCTGCCCCGGGTCGACCGGGCCACGCTGACCACCGGCGCGCAGTTCGCCAACGCCGCCGCCACGGCGACGATCCTGCTCGATCCGAGCCTGCTCACCGGCCTGGTGGAGAGCCGACGGTGGCGTCGGATCGGCCGGGTCCACAGCCGCCGGTTCCTGCCCGGCCCCGGCTGGTGGGCGTTCCTCCAGGCGGACGTGCGCCGGTTGCGCCGCCACCCGAGCGCCCTGCTGATCTGGGCGACGCTGATCGGCGTGCAGTACGCCGCCGCGCTCGCCCTGCCCGGGTTGGCCGGGGCCGCGCAGGTGGTGTTCGCCTACCTCGCCGCCAACCGGTTGACCGGTGGCCTGCGGTCGATCAGCCGGTCACCCGGACTGCGCCGGGCGCTGGGCGGCAGCGACGACCTGCTGCGCGGGGTCCACCTGGTGGTGCCGGCCGTCGGAGCGGGCCTGTGGTGGTTGCTGACCCTGCCGACCGTGGAGCCGGGGCCGTCCTGGCTCGCGCCGACGCTGGCGCTGGGAGTGGTGGCCGCCGCGTTCCGAGCGGGCACCCGCCCGCCGATCAACTACGGTGGCGCGACTGTCAACACGCCGTTCGGCATGATCCCGGTCGACCTGCTGCGGCAGGGCTCACGTGGGCCGGCGCTGCTCGCCGTGCTGGTGCTGGTGCAGCTCTTCCTGGGCTGAGCGATTCCGTTCTCGGCCCGCTCAGCCCGAGCCTGCTGGGCCGTCCAACCAGCGGACCATGGTCAGGAGAGTCTCGATCTGCGATACACGGCCCCGGTCGTCATCCTCTTTCGATCGCTTCGCGTACGGCCGGGGCGATCTCTCTGGCCCAGCGACTGAGGGAGACGATGTCCGGCGTGCCACCGCTCGGTGAGAAGAGCGTGAAGCCGGACGCCCCGTGCTCCAGTACGGCCCCGGTCAGCTCCTCGATCCACTGTCCGACCGAACCACCGGTCCAGCGGCCGTCGCGGTCACGGGTGGCAGCCATCGGCCGGTCGGTGATGCGTCCGGGAAAGTTGAAGACCGTACGGATCTCTCGCGGATGGCGGCCCACGGCCGTTGCCGCTTCGTCGATGACCGGCCGCGACACCCTGTATCGCTCGCTGAGCCAATCCGCAGCGTGGCCAGGGATCCAGCCGTCGGCCACCCGGCCGGTGGCGGCCAGGGATTTCTGGCCGACCGATCCGGTCCAGACGGGGGGCGCGGCCACCGAAGCCGGCTCGATCTGGTTCACCTGGTATTGGCGTCCCCGGTAGGTGACCGGCGGACCGCCGCCGGACAGCATCTTGACCAGGATGATCGCCTCCTCGAAGGCAACGACGGCGTCGGCCGGTGACAGCTTCGGCACTCCCATGTCGACGATTCGGTCCCACAGCCCGCCCGCTCCCATGCCGAGCACGATCCGGCCGCCGGAGAGCGCCGACAGCGACGTGACCGTCCGCGCCAGCATGGGAGCGGGCCGGGTCGGCAGGTTGGTGACGTTGGCGAAGCCCGAGATGCGCTGCGTGCGGCCGAGGATGAATCCGACGGTGGCGTACGCGTCCAGGCGCCCGCCGAGGTAGGGATGGTCCGACAGCGAGAAGATGTCCAGTCCGTCCTGGTCGGCCTGTTGGGCCATACGCAGCAACTCCGGCCCCTCATCGATGCCGCTGTGCGCGCCAAAGCCGAAGACGACCTCGTGTACCGACAATGCACTGCCTTTCATTCGAGGGGCCGGGGCAGCGAACGGACCGTCGGGAGAGGGCAGCCGCCCGACAGCGCCGGCAATTCAGTTCGCTGCACGAACCATATTGGTTCGCAACACGAACTGCAAGCAGCCTCTCATGAGCACGGGATCCCGGTTTCAGGGCTTGCGAGCGGTGAAGGCTCCGTCGCCCGGCTCCAGAAACACCACCGGAACCTCGTTGTCCAGCACGACGCGGCCGAGCAGACCGGCGAGTGTGGCGCGTTCGGCGGCACCGAGCCCCACCGGCAGGTTGCCGATCCGCCGACAGGTCTCGGCATAGAATTCCTCGGCGAGCCGGTCGCCGTGCGGAGTGAGCGCGACCCGCACCGCACGCGCGTCCTGCGGGTCTGGTTCGCGCCGGACCAGGCCGTTGCGCTCACTGCGGTCCACCAGGCCGGTAAGGCTCGACTTGGCCAGCCTCAGCACCGCACCCAATTCACCCATGCCGTATGGACGCGCCATCAGCACACACAGCAACTGTCCCTGCTGCTGCGTCAGGCCGTACCGCTGGGCCGACTCGGCGTACACGGCATTCACCAAGAACGTGGACCGCACCAGCGCGGCCACAATACCGATCTGGTCATCATCACGCTTGCCCACTCAACCAGGGTACATCAGCGCACCTGATAATTCGGGAGACGAACTGTCGGGCGTTGTGCATCCTCAATCGCCGCTGAACGCGGCCAGGACGCTTGGCGGTGGCCGACCGCGAGGGCGATCTGCGCGATGCCCTCCTCGATCTCGGTCGTCGTACGGGCCGCGTAGCCGAGCACGAGGCCCGGCCGGTAGGGACGCTGGCAGTGCCAGGACAGCGGTTGCACCTTGACCCCCCGCGCCAGCGTCGCCGCCGCCAGGTCGGTGTCGACCACGTCGTCGTCCAGCGTGATCATCAGGTGCAGACCGGCCGCCGCGCCGTGCACCGTCGCCGATGGCAACTCGCGGGCCAGCGCGGCGATCATGGCGTCCCGTCGGCGGATGTGTCGGCGGCGCAACAGCCGCAGATGCCGCTCGAAGGCGCCAGAGGTCAGCAACTCCGCCAACACCAGTTGCGGGAGTACGGCGTTGCCCAGGTCGGCGTTGCGTTTGGCGGTCACCACCGCCGCACGCAGTCGCGGCGGCACGAGCAGCCAACCGACCCGCAGGGCGGGGGCGAGCAGTTTGGAGACGCTGCCGGCATAGCAGACCTGCTCGGGCAGCAGGCCCCGCAGCGCCGGCACCGGTGAACGGTCGTAGCGGTGCTCGGCGTCGTAGTCGTCCTCGATGATCAGACCGCCGGCCCGCGCCCAGGCGACGAGGTGGCGGCGGCGGTCACCGTCGAGCACGACGCCGGTCGGGAACTGGTGTGCGGGGGTGAGCATCACGGCCGGCACACCACTGGCGGCCAACTCGTCGACGCGCAGCCCGGCGTCGTCGACGGTGATCGGCGGGGTGCCCATCCGCCAGTTGTTCAGGTGCTGACGTACGCCGAGCGAACCCGGGTCCTCGACCGCGATTCGGTCGACGCCGGCTGCGGTGAGCGCCTGGGCGAGGAGCCCGAGCGCCTGGGAGACGCCGGCCACGATGATCACCTCGGTGGGGTCGACGCTGATGCCCCGGTTGCGGGCCAACCAGGCGGCGACGGCCTGTCGCAGTGTCGGCGCGCCGCACGGGTCGCCGTAGCCGAGGTCGGACGCGGCGAGGCGACGCAGCACGGTCCGCTCGGCGCGTAGCCAGTCGGTGCGGGGAAAGGCGGCCAGGTCGGGTACGCCGGGCGTCAGGTCGATCGTCGCGCTCGCCGCGCGTACCGCGTCGAAGATGTCGCTGCCCGGCGCCGGCGGGAACAGTGCGGCCGGGGGCGGCACGGCGGCCGGGGCGGTCACCGGCGCGGCGGGCGCGGCGACGACGACCGTGCCGGCCCGGCCCCGGCCGGCCACGTGACCCTCCTCGGTCAACCGCTGGTACGCCTCGGTGACCACACCCCGGGAGACGCCGAGGTCGGCGGCGAGCACCCGGGTCGGGGGCAGCCGCTCACCGGTCGGCACCCGCCCGTCGGCGATGGCCTGACGCAACCGGTTGGTCAACCAGTCGGCCCGGCCGCCCGGCGGCGCGTCGGCGATGGCCAGGTGCAGAAAGTCCGACCCCGCCGTTATGGACCTGTCGGATGCCCTCGGTTTGGCTCTGCTCACCGGACCATCTTGGCAGCAGAGTGGACACGGGGACCCACCCCACCGAACCCATCGGAGGACGACCGTGACCATTGCCTTCCTGGTCACCACGCTGGTCGTGGTGGTCACCCCGGGCACGGGGGTGTTCTTCACCCTCTCCGCCGGGCTGTCCCGGGGCGCCCGAGCCGGCGTGCTGGCCGCGTTCGCCTGCACGCTGGGCACCCTGCCGCACCTGCTGGCGGCGATGACCGGGCTGGCCGCGCTGATGCAGACCAGCGCCGTGGCGTTCGACGTCGTCCGGTACCTCGGCGTCGGGTACCTGCTCTATCTGGCCTGGTCCACCGCACGCGACCGCGACGCCTTCACGGCGACTACCGACGCCGCGCCCCGCTCGGCGACTCGCGTGATCATCTCCGGCGTGGTGGTCAACCTGCTCAACCCGAAGCCGACGCTGTTCTTCGTCGCGTTCCTGCCCCAGTTCGTCGACACCGCCACCGTCGGCTCGACCCAGGCGATGCTCGCCTGCGGCGCGGTGTTCATGCTGCTCACCTTCGTGGTGTTCAGCGGCTACGGCATCTTCGCCGCCCGGGTGCGGGACCGGGTGCTCACCCGCCCCCGCGTCACCGACTGGCTGCGCCGATCCGTCGCCGGCACGTTCGTCGCGCTCGGCGTGACCCTCGCCCTCACCCAACGATAGGAGTTCCGTGCGGTTCGAGCATTCGGCGCAACTGCGCGCCGCGTACCCCGATCTGGTCGCCGGCGTGGTCCACGCCACCGGCATCACCGCCACGGCCGACGTGGCGCGGCGGACGGCCGGCTACCTGGCCGTCGCCCGCAGTCGGCTGGCCGGCGGACCGGAGAGCGGGTTCCCGGAGATCCAGGCGTGGCGGCGGGCGTACGCGGCGATGGGGTTGCCACCCACCCGCTACCGGTGCGCGGCGGAGGCGCTGCTGCGTCGGCTGCGCCTGGACGGCGAGTTGCCCCGGCTCCACCCGCTTGTCGATCTCTGCAACGCCGTCTCGGCCGCGTACGCCATCCCGATCGCCGCGCTCGACCTGGACCGGATCGACGGTGACCTGGTGGTCCGACCCGCGCACGGCGACGAGGAGTACCAGACCTTCGCCGGCGACACCGAGCATCCCGACCCGGGTGAGGTGACCTTCGTCGACACCGCCGGGCGGGCACACGCCCGGCGCTGGACGAACCGGCAGAGCGGTTGGTCCGCCGTGCGGGCCGACACGTCGTCGGTGCTGATCGTCGCCGAGGCGCTGCACGCCGAGGCCGAACCGACCCTGACCCGCCTGGTCGCCGCGCTGGTCAGCGAGGTGACCGACGGGTGGTCCACGCCGACGGCCAGCGCGGTGCTGACCGCCGCCGCGCCCCGCTTCACCGCCACGACCTCCGGTGGCGATCTCGGTCAGGCGGTGTCGCCGGGGACGAGGTGACGGTAGCCGGGGATCGTCTCGCCGAACCAGCCGGCGACGCTGGCCAGGCCGCGCTCGTTGAGCTGCGCGTCGTGGATCGGGTACGCGGCGGCGGCGCCCACCGCGCCGGCGAACCGGATCGCCTCGTCGAGGCGCAACCAGGACCCCTGGGCCGGGACGAGCAGGGTGTGCACCGGCTCGTCGGGCACGTGCAGCGCGTCGCCGGGATGGTAGAGCCCGTCGCCGATCAGGTAGCCGAGGTTGGGGCAGTCCGGTTGACCCCCGTGGATGGCGGCGTGCCGGCCACCGTGGGCGCTGACCTCGATGCCGGCCGCCGTGAAGCGTTGCCCGGCGCGGACCCGGGTCACCGGCAGCGGGACGAGATCCGGCAGTCGGGCGCCCTCCGGGGCGTACACGGGGACGCCCAGGCCGGCCAGGCGCAGCACGTCCACGTGGTCGGTGTGTTCGTGGGTGACCAGGACGGCGTCCGCGCCGACCAGGGCGCGCGGCTCACTCCACGTCCCCGGGTCGACGACGAGCACCCCACCCTCGTGTTCCACGCGTACGCACGAGTGGGTGAATCGCGTGATCCGCACCCCGGCGACGGTACGCGGTCGGCGGACAGGTCACGGTCCCGTGGTGGTTGGGTCGGCCCTGCCGGGGTAGTGCGGCAGCATGCCGCAGCGATACGAGAACTACCCGAGGATCGCCGTCGTCACCGGCGCGGACTCCGGCATCGGCAAGGCCTGCGCGGTCGCGCTGGCCAAGGCCGGCTTCGAGATCGGCATCACCTGGTACGGCGATCCCGACGGCGCGCAGCGGACGGCCACCGAGGTCCGCGCGACGGGTCGGCGCTGCGAGGTCGCCGAGGTGGACCTGACCCGACTGCCGGATGCGGCGGGGGTGGTGGACGAGTTGGCCGATCGGCTGGGCGGCATCGGGGTACTGGTCAACAACGCCGGCACCGGGGCCTCGACGCCGTTCGTCGACACCGGGTGGGAGCAGTGGCGCGAGGTGCTCGCCGTCGACCTGGACGCGCCCTTCCTGTGCGCCCAGCGGGCCGCACGACGGATGCGGGCCACCGGCGCGGGTGGGCGGATCATCAACATCACCAGCGTGCACGAGCACGCGCCCCGGGTGGGCTCCGCCGCGTACTGCGCCGCGAAGGGCGGGCTCGGGCTGCTGACCCGGGTGATGGCCCAGGAGTTGGCCGCCGACGGGATCACCGTCAACGCCGTCGCCCCGGGCGAGATCGCCACGCCGATGACCGGTCAGGAGGACGTCGACCCGTACACCCAGGAACGGCCCGGTGTGCCGCTGGGGCGGCCCGGCGACGCCCGGGAGGTGGCCGCCGTGGTCGCGTTGCTCGCCTCCCCCGACGCCGGCTACGTCACCGGCGCGTCCTGGCCGGTCGACGGGGGCATGTTGCTGATGGGCCCCCAGGCGGCGGCGTTGCCGAACGACGACTGGCGGTCGGTCTGACCACCACCGCGGGCGTCGTCAACGCATCGGCGCGGCCGACGCCCGGACGATGTACGCGAACTGCACACCGAACGCCACCACCGCGACCAGCACCCCGACCAGGACCGTCACCTCGCCCCCGGCCCCGACGGTCGTGGCTGCCAGCGCGATGCCGAGCCCGCCCAGCACGGCGTTGACCGCGCCCACGAGTGCGGCGGTGGTCAGCAGGAACTCCCACCGCCCCGGTCGCGTGCCGACCAGGTTCCAGGCTGTACTCATGGCATCGTCGGCCACCACCGCGTCGGCGAAGAAGTCGTGCTCCCCGGCGAGCTTGTGCTGGTAGTAGGCCCGGATGCGTTGGATCCGCCGCAGGTCCAGCGAGTTCTCCACGGTGGTCTCCACCAGCCGCAGGAACGTCAGCACCCCGATGATGACCAGGGTCGGCAGCACCGCGGCCAGGTACGGCCGGACCAGCTTGTCGTTGCTGGCCACGAAGCCGAGGCCGATCAGCGCCGCCGACAGGACGGACAGGAAGATGGTGGCGCGGCCGGTGGCCTCGGCGATGGTGCCGGCGCGGGACGTCTGCAACGCGTAGTGCTCGGTGGTCAGGACGGTGAGAAGCGCCTGCTCGCGTTCACTCTCGTCCACCCGCCACCCTCCGTGGTCGCACGACTCCGTTACCGTCACCCTATGAGCGGCGAGTCGGGTCCGAGCGGCGAACCGACCGCTCGGCGAACGGGCCAGCGCCCAGCACAGCGGGCACGTATCCTCCGAATTCCGGTGATCAGCAAGCGGTAGTGGGCCGACCGACGGCGGAAGGGGACCGGATGCCCGAGTGGGCTGGTCGGGGCGGGCGGCAACGACGCGCCTTCGTCGTCGGTGGGGCACTGCTCGGTGTCGCCGTCGTCATGCTGGTGGGCGCCTGGCGCAGCACCGGCTTCCTGAGCGACCTGCTGCTCAACCTCGGTGCCAGCGTCGTACTCGCGGCCATCTCGTACGTCATCTTCGACCCGCTGTTCGAGGAGGCCCGCAAGGCGCGGGTGCAGGAGCACCTGAGCTTCGACCAGCAGGCGTTCGTGGCCCGGCTGCACCGCTCCGGCCGCCGGGTGCGCATCCTCGACACCTGGACGATCCTGCTGGAACAGCGGCACCGCGAGGAGACGCTGAGCGCGATCCGGGCGGCGCTCGCCAACGGCGCCCAGGTGCAGTTGCTCCTGCTCGACCCGGACTGCACCGCGGCGCAGCAACGCTCCGAGGAGTTGGAGCGGCAGCGGGTGGACGTACCCCGGCAGATCCGCACCAACCTGCGCCACCTGGCCGCGTTCACCGACGCCCTCGACGCTCGGCTACGGCAGCGCCTACAGGTCCGGCTCTACGACGCGTCCCCGTCGATCCAGCTCTACCAGTGGGACGGGCGGGCGTTGATCTCGTTCTTCCCGATCGGAAAGCTGTCGTTCAACGTCCCCCAGCTCGAGGTGGACATGGACAGCCCGTGGGGCGGGTTCGTGCACGCCCGCTTCGAGGAGTTGTGGGAGCACGAACAGGCCACCCTCAACCTGGAGCGGTACTGGTCGGTCATGGTCACCCTGCTGCACGACGACTCGGACGTGGCCGAGGTACGCGTGCCGTACGTGACGGTGGACGGGCAGCACTACGTCGACTGCCGTGGGTTCCGGGTGACCGGGCAGCTGACCGCGCGCGCCATGCTGCCGCCCCGCGCACCCGGGGCGTCCCCCGCGATGTTCGCGCTGGCGGAGCCCGCCGACGGGGACCGCACACCTGCCGACAGCGTGAAACGGCACTTCGACCAGAAGTACGGGCACGACGACGGGGATCGGGCGATCTACCGGTTGGTGCCGCCACCGGGTGCCTCCCGTCCCCCGGCGCCCCGCGCGGCGGCGGCCGGCGACACCCACGGACGGTGACCCCGGCCCGACCGGTTCGCTCGGCGCGCGAAATAATGGTGGTCCCGCCCCGAACGCCCGGAGGACCCGCCACGTGTCCAGCACCGCACCGCCGACCGGGTCGGCGCAGCTTCGCGCCGACTGCGGACGCTGCTTCGGCCTGTGCTGCGTGGTGCCCGCGTTCGCCCGGTCGACGGACTTCGCCATCGACAAACCGGCCGGGCGGGCCTGCCCCAACCTGGGTCCGGACCACCGCTGCGGCATCCACACCGAGCTGCGGCAACGCGGGTTTCCCGGCTGCACCGTGTTCGACTGTTTCGGAGCCGGGCAGCAGGTCGCCCAGGTCACCTTCGGCGGGCGGGACTGGCGGGACGCGCCGGAGACGCTGCCGGCGATGGCGGAGGCGTTCGCCGTGCTGCGCCCCCTGCACGAACTGCTCTGGTACGTCACCGAGGCGCTGGCGCTGCACCCGCCGGCCGACCTGCGCGACGAGCTGACCCGCGCCCGCGCCGAGACGACAGCGCTCACCGAGGGTGACCCCACACACCTGCGGACGGTGGACGTCGCCGCGCACCGGGACCGGGTCAACCCGCTGCTGTCCCGGGCCAGCGACGCGGCCCGCTCCCCCGGGGGCGCGGACCACCGGGGAGCGCACCTGCCCGGCGTCGACCTGCGCCGGGCCGACCTGCGCCGGGCCAACCTGCGCGGTGCGCTGCTGATCGGCGCCGACCTGCGCGGCGTCGACCTGGGTCTGGCCGACGTCACCGGCGCGGACCTGCGCGGGGCCGACCTGCGCGGCGCCGACCTGCGGAGCACCCTCTTCCTGCACCAGTCCCAGCTCGACGCCGCCCGCGGCGACGTCCGCACCGGCCTGCCGGCGACCCGCACCCGACCGGCGCACTGGACGGCGCTGCCGCTCACCCCGGTCCGCCGGCCGTCCCCGTCCACCTCCTCCGCCGGCCGCCGCCGACGGCGCTGACCGCGAGGTTTCGGCCCGGACGACGCCGGGTAGCCAGCGCCGACGCGGACCGGCATCGACGGGGGGCACGGCGTGGGCTACCGAAAGCGCGACGGTGAGTTGCCGGGCGACCCGCAGCACAGCGAGGACGAGGCCGGCCAGGTGCCGCTGGTGCAGGTCGAGGCGGACACCGAGGTGCCCGCGCCGGTCGACACCGACGTCCGACCGGACATCGTGACCGAGCCCGACAACTCAGGTGTCGCCGGTGGCTCGTCCGGCAGCAGCGGCGGCGGATCGAGCATGCCCGGGCACCCCGACGCGACCCGCTGACCCCGCCTCAGCGACTGGTCAGCGCGGCCCGCGCCTCGGTCATACCCTTGTTGGCCAGCCCGTCGGCCCGCTCGTTCTCCGGGTGACCGTTGTGCCCCTTCACCCACAGCCAGGTGACCTCGTGCCGTTCACAGGCCGCCTCCAGCCGCTGCCACAGGTCGGCGTTCTTCACCGGCTGCTTCGCCGCCGTCCGCCAACCGTTGCGCTTCCAGGACGCCAGCCAACTGGTGATGCCGTTGCGCACGTACGTGCTGTCGGTGTGCAGTTCGACGGTGACCGGCCGGTTCAGGCTCTCCAGCGCCTGGATGGCCGCCATCAGCTCCATCCGGTTGTTGGTGGTCGGCGTGGCCTCGCCCCCGCACAGCTCCCGCTCGTGGTCGCCGTAGCGCAACAGGGCGCCCCAACCGCCCGGCCCGGGGTTGCCACTGCACGCCCCGTCGGTCCAGATCTGCACGCCCCTGCCGGCCGCCGCGTCCACCATGCCCGGCAACCTACCGGCAGCGCACGTCGTCCTCCCCGCTCGGGGGGCCGGCGCGCCGCGCCGTCGGCGCCGGACCCACCACCGCGGGTGGGACGGCCGGCGCGGGCCGGGTCGGGCGCAGCCGGTCGCGGACGCGGTGCGCCGCGTCGCCGGCGGTGGCGGCGATCATCGGCAGCAGCCGGGTCGAGTTCATGATCGCGACCTCCTCGGCCGGGGTGGTGACCCCGTCGAGGAAGCGCAGCACCCGCTCGGCCGGGTTGCGGTCGAAGAGCCGGTCGAAGAAGTCCGGGCCACCGACCCCGCCCCGGTCCAGCGCCCGCAGGGCCACCGCGTCCATCCACCGGTGCCGACGCGGGTACGCCGCCCGCGGCACCGGCGCCCGTCCCGCCGCGAGGGCGCGGGCCACCTGGTCGGCCTGGCGGTACATGGCGGAGAAGGTGAAGCCGGTGGAGGGTCGGGTCGCGCCGCCGGCCGTGCCGAGCCGGACCACCCGGGGTGAGGGCCGGGCCGGAAACGGCGCGTCGGTCATCGGGATCACACCGTTCTCCACCTCGCGCACCCGCAGTCCGGCCGGGTCGAGGCCGAGCAGGTCCCGGTAGCCGGCCAGCGCCGCGTCGTACCCGGCGTCGGTGAGCAGGTCGGGGGAGAACTCGGTGTACTCGACCAGGGCGTACCTGTCGCTCACCGGCAGCACGTACCCGAACGAGACGCCCCGGGGCGGCTGCGGGGTGCGGAAGTCCATCAACACCGCGCGCGCCGGGTCGAAGACGGGCCGCTCGGCCTCCAACCACCAGCCGCGGAAGTGCTGCAACCAGGTGGTCCGCCCCGCTCGCGCCGGCGGGCGGGGACGGGAGTCGAGCACCCAACCGGCCCGTACGGTCCGCCCGTCACCGGTGCGCACCAGCACCCGCGAACCGTCGTCGGTCACCGTCTCGGCGGGCGCGACGATCCGGGTGGCGTCCAGCCGGCTTTCGGCCGCGGCAGCCCGGTCGTAGACCGGGCCGGAGCGGAGCATGGCGTACCGCAGCGGGGTCAGGTCCAGGACGCGGCGGCGGGCCGTCGTGGCCACCTCGACCTGCTGCCAGCTCGCGCTGAGCAGCGGGTCCAGGTCGGTGCCGGGGTGGCCCCAGAACGCCCAGGTGCGGTCCTGACCGCGCCGGCGGACCGGGTCGACGACGGCGATGCGCAGCCCCCGGACGCCGTGCCGGTCCAGTGCGGCGAGCAGCAACGACGCCGCGCCACCACCGCCGAGCAGCGCGAGGTCGACGTCGAGCGGCGCGGAATCGGTCACCCGCACCACGCTGCCACACCGTCGCCCACCACCACCGATGGGGCGTATCGGCGCTCAGGCCACCGGGGCGGGCGACTCGATCGGGGGCGGGTCGGCGTAGGCGCGTGCGACCGTCGCGCGGTTGAAGACCCGCCAGGTGGCGGCGGCGACGCCGACGGCCACCACCAACCCGACCCAGTACGGCGTGGTGATGCCGTACCAGGCGGCGAGCAGCCCGCCCAGCAGCGCGCCCACGCAGTTGCCACCGGCGGCCACGAAGAGGGTCGTGCTGGCCACCCGCCCCTGCAACGTCGGCGGGGTGAGTCGTTGGCGCAGGGAGTTCGCCACGATGTTCCACAGCGCGCCGTGCACGCCGAAGGCGAAGAGCGCGAACCCGACCACGATGGTGCTGCGCGACGCGGCCAACGCCAGGTGCAGGCCCGCCTCGACGAGCAGGCCGATCCGGATCGTCCAGGTGGCGCTGATCCGGGCGATGATCCGGTCGCCGAGGAACGCGCCGAGCACCCCACCGGCGGCCATGCAGGTGAACAGCAGACCGTAGCCGACGGAGGAGAGTCGCAGCCGCTCGTCGGCGAGCAGCACCAGCACCGCGAGCGCGGCGGTGAGGGTCACGTTGAGCAGACCGATCAGCACGGCCATCGTGCGCAGCAACCGCTGGTTCGCCAACCACCGCAGCCCCTCGACGATCTCGCCACCCATCGAGCGGGTACGGCGTTCGTGCGGGTCGCCGGCGGAGGCCCGGAAGTCTCCGCCGATGAGTGCCGCCAGGACGGCGCTGAGGGCGTACGTGACCGCGTTGACCAGGAACGGGCTGCCCGCCGAGAGCGCGAACAGGAAGCCGCCGAGCGGGCCGGCGAGCATGCTGTGCATAAGGGTGGCGCCACCGCTGAGCCACCCGTTGGCGCGCTCCAGGCGGTGTCGCGGCACCACGCTCGGCACCATGGCCTGGCTCGCCGCACGGAACACGATCTCACCCGTGTTGACCAGGAACAACACCGCGTACAGCAGCGCCACGCCGCCGTGGCCGGTGAGGATCGCCGTGGCCAGGACGGCGAGCGCGACCACCCGGACCAGGTCGATGATGATCATCAGCCGTCGTCGGTCCATCCGGTCCACCAGCACGCCGCCGGGCAGGGCGAAGAGCAGCCACGGCAGCCACGCCACGGCGGACGCCCCGGCGACCACGAGCGGGTCGTCGGTACGCGACGCGACGAAGAGCGGAGCGGCGACGGTGGCCAGACCGCTGCCCAGGGCCGACAGGGTCGTCGCCGCCCAGAGTCGGGCGAACGTCGTGCCCAGACCGGCCGTCGTGCTGTCCTGTGTCACGGCGAGCGAACCTATCAGCGCCTCCCCCGGCTCCACCCGGATTCATCCCAGCGACAGAAGCCCGACCCCGCGTTGACAGGCAACCGCCGGGTTGCCTATGTTGACAGGCAACCGCTTGGTTGCTTTTTATGGAGGGCCGATGGACGACGCGTTCCGGGCGCTGGCCGATCCCAGCCGGCGTCGGCTGCTCGACCGGCTCAACGACCGCAATGGCCAGACCCTGCGGGAACTCTGTGCCGGGCTGGCGACGAGTCGACAGGCGGTCAGCAAGCACCTCGCGGTGCTGGAGGCGGCCCACCTCGTCACGAGCATTCGGCGCGGGCGGGAGAAGGTGCACTACCTGAACGCCGCGCCGATCAACGCCATCGCCGACAGATGGCTCAGCCGATACGACCGCGAGCGAGCCGCCGCGCTCGCCGACCTGAGCACCGCATTGGAGCGACAGCCCATGGAGAGTCCCGCGTTCGTCTACACCACCTACGTCAGGACCACCCCGCAGCGGCTCTGGGCCGCGCTCACCGAACCGGCCTTCACCCGCCGCTACTGGGGCGGGGTCGCCCTGGCGTCCGACTGGCAGGTCGGGTCTCCGGTGCTGTGGCAGGACACGCCGGACGGCGAGCCACGTGATCTCGGTCAGCGGGTGCTCGTCGCCGAGCCGTACCGTCGCCTGTCGTACAGCTGGCACGGCTTCCAACCCGAGCACGCCGAGCACTTCGGCTGGTCCGCCGAGGAGCTGGCCGCCCGGCTCGGCGAGCGCCGGTCGACGGTGACCTTCGAGATCGAGCCGCACAGCGGGTCGACCGTCCGGCTGACCGTCATCCATGACGGCTTCTCCCCGGACAGCGAGATGCACCGGGCGATCAGCGGCCAGCTCGACGGCAGCGGAGGCTGGCCGGAGTTGCTGGCCAGCCTCAAAACCCTGCTGGAGACCGGCGAGCCGATGCCCGACCCGTCCCAGGCCCACTGACCCTGACCCACCGGCCAGGGGGTGCATTTCCGCCGTGGCCGGAAATACCTCGCCATCGGCCCAGCGACGACAGCCCGGCCGCAGCGGACATCGATCGGAGCACCGGTGCCGGTCGGCCCGTCCGGGCCTTTGCGCAGCTCTCCCCGCCTTCGGGTGGACACGTGACGGCAACGAAGAATTCTCATTTTCACCTGATCGTGGGGCCAACCCACCTAGTGTTGGGCACACCGGTGCTAGTCGGAGTTGGCCACCCGAACGACGTCCCACGCAGTCAGCGGACGAAAAGTGAGGGAAGACGCGTATGAAGGTCTCAACAGCACTCTGCTCGGCGGCGCTCGGCGTGGGCCTCGGCACGCTCCTGCTGCCAGGCGCCGCACTGGCCGACACCACGGTGTCACCGGCCACCACCCCGGTCGGTGGGACCGTCGTGCTCACCGCGACGACCTGCAACCCGAAGTCGGGTGACGCCCTCTTCCGGGTGACCGGCCCCAACCGCGACCAGAACGTCCGATCCACCACTGCCGCCGCCGGCGGCGGACTGAGCGCCGAACTCTTCACCGCCGGATTCACCCTGGGTACCTACACGGTGGCGGCGACCTGCGGCGACGGCAGCTCGGCCGGCACCACGACGTTCACCGTCACCCCGATCGGCGGCGCACCGGCCGGTTCCGGTGGTGACAGCCGCGACACCGGCGCTCTGGCCGCTGGTGGCACCCTGCTCGGCACCGCCCTGGCTGGCGCGGTGGTCCTGATCCGCCGGCGACGTCCGGTGTCCACTGTCGCCTGATCGGCGACTGCTCCATCCCTGAGGACGGGTGCCCGCACCGGTGACACCGGCGCGGGCACCCCGACGATGCCCTACGGAGGTGTGCCCACGTGTGGTGGCGGCGGACCCTACCGGCCGTGGTGGCCCTGCTCGGCGTGACCGGGCTCGGGCTGATCACCGTCGGCCTCACCGCCGACCCGACGCGGCCACCACGACCGCCGGTCGACGCGCCGAGGCGCACCCACCCCGCACCC
This sequence comes from Micromonospora sp. NPDC049204, assembly GCF_040647935.1. NCBI lineage: Bacteria > Bacillati > Actinomycetota > Actinomycetes > Micromonosporales > Micromonosporaceae > Micromonospora > Micromonospora sp. NPDC049204. The sequence continues at coordinate 110,301 of NZ_JBEZDC010000001.1, forward strand.
GACCTGGCGCCGCTGCCCCGCGCCGCGCCGGTCCGGGTGCGGATCCCCACCATCGACGTACGCGCCGAGGTCGTCCCGGTCGGCGCGGACGCCGCCGGGGTGCTGGAGGTGCCACCACTGGACCGGCCCACCCTCGCCGGCTGGTACCGGCACGGGGTCAGCCCCGGCGAGACCGGCAACGCCGTCCTGGTGGGACACGTCGACTCCCCCGCCGGACCGGCGGTCTTCTTCGACCTCGGTCGGCTGCGCAGCGGCGCGCAGATCGAGATCACCCGTGCCGACGCGCGGGTCGCCACGTTCACCGTGGACGACGTCCGCGCGTACCCGAAGGAGCACTTTCCCACCACGCTCGTCTACGGCCCGGCGGACGCCGCCGGACTCCGCCTGATCACCTGCGGCGGCCGGTTCGACGCCACGACCGGCAACTATGTCGACAACGTCGTCGTCTTCGCCACCCGCACCGCCTGAGCACGGCCGCCCGCCTGTCGGACGCCGGACCCCGCTCGGCAGAATGCGGTGGCACCATCCCCAGCGGGCACCGTGACCGGGGCGGTGCGCGGGCGACGGGGAGGCACGCGGTGGATCAGCGACCGGTACGGGACCGGGCCGGTCGAGGCGTACGCGCCCTGGCCCGTCGACTGCTCGGCCGGGTCGAGGACGACTCCCCCACCCCGCGCCGGTCCAACCCGGACGCGGTCGTCGACTGCGCCGTCTACGTCGACGGCCGGCGCGAACCCGGGCAGCCGCACTACGCCGACGCGTACACCCGGGCGCGGCACGGCCGCAACGCCTTCGTGTGGCTGGGCCTGCACGACCCGGGGTCGGCCGTGCTCGCCGCGGTCGGCCGGACCTTCGGCCTCGACGAGCTGACCGTCGAGCAGGCGCTCGCCGACGGGCACCGGCCCACCGTGCAGCGGCACGGGCCGGTCACGCTGCTGGTGCTGCGCACCGCCGGGTACGTGGAGCACGACGAGCTGACCGACACCTCCGAGGTGATCGACACCGGGGACGTGATGGTGCTGCTCGGAGACCGGTTCGCCATCACCGTGCGGCACGGCGCCGCCGGGGCGCTGCGCAGCGTCCGCGCCGACATCGAGCGTCGTCCCACGCTGCTGGCCGCCGGCCCCTGGGCGGTGGCGTACGCGGTCTGCGCCCGGATGGTCGACTCCTACCTGGAGGTGGCCGGGCACGTGGAGCGGGACCTGGAGCGGGTCGAGGAGGAGGTGTTCGCCCGCGACCGCAGCGCCGACATCCAGCACATCTACCAGCTCAAACGGGAGGTGGTGGAGTTCAAACGGGCGGTGTTGCCGTTGCAGGCGCCGATGCGGACGCTGCTCGACCCCGACGGGCCGCCACGCGCCCTGCACCGCTGGTTCGTCGACGTGGACGGCCGGTTGAGCCGGGCCGTCGACCGGGTCGCCGCGTACGACGATCTGCTCACCTCGATCGTGCAGTCCCGGCTGGCGCAGCTCGCCGTCGAGCAGAACAACGACATGCGCAAGATCGCGGCGTGGGCGGCCATCGCGGCCACCCAGACCGGCATCGCCGGCATCTACGGCATGAACTTCGACCACATGCCGGGGTTGGCCTGGCGGCACGGCTTCGCCGCCTCCCTGACCCTGATGGCCGTGGTCGCCCTGGCCCTGTACCGCCTGTTCCGCCGATCCGGCTGGCTCTGACCGCCTCGGGCGGCTCTGACCGACTCGGCCGGTCTGATCGACTCGGGTTCCTTGAAGTCGGGGTGTCGGACCCTTTCGGATACCGCGACTTCCAGGAAGTCGAGTGGATCAGGCAAGGGCCGCGCGCCACAGCGACCGGCGGGAGCCGTTGCCCGGCGATGGGGCAGGATGACGATGTGGGTAAGGGTGCGGGACGCCGACGGGCGAACACGACGACCGGGCGGGCCTGCCCGTGCGGCTCCGGCCGGGCGTACGCGGACTGCTGCGCCCCGGCGCACGGCGGCGACAGCCCGGCGGCGACGGCCGAGGCCCTGATGCGTTCCCGGTTCAGCGCCTTCGCCCTCGGCGACTCCGGTTACCTGCTGCGCAGCTGGCACTCGTCGACCCGGCCCGCCTCCCTGGACCTGGACCCCGGGCAGCGGTGGACCCGGCTGGAGATCGTGGACACCGAGCGGGGCGGCCTGCTCGACGCCGCCGGCACCGTGACGTTCCACGCCCACTACCGGGCTGCGGGGAGGCCCGGCACCCTGACCGAGCACAGCCGGTTCGTCCGCGAGGACGGCCGATGGGTCTACCTCGACGGTGACCAGACCTGACGGTCGAATTGGCGTAGGATCTCCTTGGCGTCGTCCTACGCCGCACCTCCCTCCCGGCGCTCACGCCGCCGGCCACGCGGAGGCAAAGGGGGCCTGGAGCCCTCGGGACGTGGTGCCACATGCCCCACTCCGGCGGGGTCGGCGGGAGCGTGAGTCCCGGTGACCGTGCCGTTGACCGGGAGCATGTGATGACCAACCAGAGATCGTTCAAGACCCGGGTCCGCACCCGGATGGAGAAGACCGGCGAGAGTTACACCGCCGCTCGTCGGCACCTGATCAACAAGGCCGCCGCGCCGGCCACCGAGGTGCCCGCGGCCCCATCTCCCGCGTCCGCCGCCGCGCAGACCGAGCGGATCACCGACGACCTGATCCGCGCCCGGACCGGCCGCGGCTGGGACGAGTGGTTCGCCCTGCTCGACGCCGTGGGCGCCACCGAACGGACGCACACCCAGATCGCCCGTCACCTGGTGGTCGAGCACGAGGTGCCGGGTTGGTGGGCACAGACCATCACCGTCGGGTACGAGCAGGCGCGCGGCCTGCGCGCGCCCGGTCAACGGCGCGGGGGCGGCTTCGAGGCCAGCGTCAGCCGGACGGTGGCGGTCCCGGCGACGCGGCTGTTCGCGGCTTTCGCCGACGAGACGGTACGCGCCCGTTGGCTGCCCGACGTCGAGGTGCGCGTCCGCACCGCCACCGCGCCGCGCAGTTTCCGGGCCGACTGGGCCGGTGGTCCCACCCGGATCGTGGTCGGCGTCGACGCGGTCGGCGAGTCGAAGGCCCGGGTCGCCGTCCTGCACGAGAAGCTGACCGCAGCCGAGCAGGCCGCCGAGCTGAAGGCGTACTGGCGGGAGCGGCTCACCGCGTTGAAGGCACTGCTCGAGTCGAACGGAGACCACCGATGACCATGACCTTCATCAACCTGCCGGTGCGCGACCTGACCACCGCCGCCGAGTTCTACCAGGCACTCGGCTTCACCAGCGACCAGGCCGAGCCGGACGGGGACTCCATGGTCCTCACCATCTCCGACAGCACCCGGCTCGTGCTGCACCTGCGCTCCGGTTTCGAGTCGTACACCGGGGTCGCCGCCACCGACACGGAGACCAGCCGGGAGGTCGTCGTCGGGCTGTCGGCGCAGAGCCGCGAGCAGGTCGACGAGCTGGTCGACAAGGCGACGGTCGCCGGCGGGCAGCCGCTCGGGCCGGGGATGGCCAACGGGCCGATGTACATGCGCGGCTTCCGCGACCTCGACGGCCACCAGTGGTCGTTCCTGCACCTGGCCGGCTGACCGTGCGGCCCGGCGGCGGCCTCCTCGGGCCGCCGCCGGGCACCTCGTCGATTCGGGGTGATCAGTCCGGCAGGTCGGCGGCCAACCGGGCGAGGCCGGGCAGGATCTTGTCCCGCCAGCCGGGCCCCATCCGCGCGAAGGCGTCTCGGGCCCGGGGGTCGTCGAGGTCGAATCCCGAGTGGTCCAGGAACAGTCGGGTGCCGTTGCCCTCGGGAACCAGCCGCCAGGTCAGCGTCCAGTTCTCGTTGAACGTGTAGACGAGACGCCGCTCGGGCTCGACCTCGGTGACCTCGCAGGCCACCGCTCCCCAACCGGGCATCTGTAGGTGGAAGCGGTGGCCGACGACGGCGGCGACGTCGCCCGGCACCCACCAGCGGGCGAGCAACTCCGGCTCGGTGAGGCTGCGCCAGACCTTCGACGGTGGCGCGGCGATGAACTGGTCCACGGCGATGGTGGCGGTATCTGTCATGGTCTCCTCCAGGAGCATGTCGGCGAGGGTACGGAGGCGGTGGCGCCAGAACCGCTCGAAGGGGTGGAGCCAGTCGCCCACCTGGGCGAGCGGCTCGGCGGTCAGGTGGTAGTGCCGTTGTCGCCCGGTGGGCTGGTCGTGCACGAGCCCGGCCCGCCGCAGGATCTGCAGGTGCTCCGCGACGGCAGGCCGGCTCAGCTCGAAGCTGGCGGCGAGGTCACCTGCCGTGCGGGGCCCGTCGCTCAGGATTTCCAGCAAACGTCGGCGGACCGGATTCGCCAGTGCGAGGAAGAGGTCGTCGTCGGGCACGTCAGGAATGATGCGTCGGAACCTCCCGACACGTCAAGAACTCCCGACATAACCGTACGTGACGGTGTCTCAGATCACTGCGACTCTCAGTCATCAGCACTTCCGGCACGGAGGGCGAGTTCGGCAGGCGACCGGCGGCGGGTCAGTAGCACCAGCGGCATCACGAGGTACGCCCCGGCGATCAGCGCGAACGCCACCGCATTGCCGGCCACCGTGGCGAGCAGACCGTAGACGGCGTACGTCACGATGATCAGCACGTCGGTGGCCATCCCGGCCAGGGAGGTGACGGTGGCGCGGCTGGTGCCCGTGATCCGAGCCTGGAGCCGCGCGTCGGCCAGCACGGTGGCCAACTGCGCGGCGCCGAAGGCCACCGCGAGCAGCACGAACCCCGCCGGGTGCCGAAGCAGGGCACCTCCGGCCAGCGCGACGCCGACCAGCCCCAACAGTGCGGCGTACCCTCGACGGCCCAGCCGCTCCCCCGCCGGGGCGAGCAGCCCGCCGACTGTCACCCCGGCCCAGAGCAGCAGGAGCAGCAGGGGTACGGCCCGCGCCCCGACGCCGGTGTCCAGGGCCAGCAGCGGTGTGTACTCGTCCAGGGCACCCCAGTCGGCGGCGACCACCGCCACCAGCAGCACGGCGGCCCGTACCGGCGGATGGGTGCGGACCTGCGCCACTCCGGCGCGCAGCGTGTCCCACCACCCCAGGTCACGATCGTCGTCCGGGTTCGCGGGTGGGGCGGTGTCCGGCTCGTCCGGTCGGAGCGGTGCGGCACCCACCGACCGAGCGGCCAGCGCCGACTCGGGGACCGGGACGGGCACGGCGGCCGGTGGACGGTGCTCCGGCATCCGGGCGGCGACGAGCGTGGCGAGTAGGCAGGCCAGCACGCTGGCCGCGCCGACCGCCGGATATCCGCCGGCGGCGAGCACCGGGCCGGCGAGCACTCCGGAGAGCACCACGCCCAGCACGCCCGCCGTCCGCGCGCGCCCGAGCACCCGGGCGTACCGGTCGACCGCGCCGAGCCGGTCCAACTCGGTCCACACCAACGCCTCCAGCGCACCGGAGACCAACGCTCCTCCGGCGCCCCAGAGCAGGAACCCGACCGCGAACGCCGGGTACGACGGCAGCAACACCCAGAGCGCGAAACCGGCGGCGGCCACCAGCGGCGCGAGGCACAGCAGCAACCGTCGGGACACCACGTCGGCCCACGCGCCGGAGGGCACCTCGAACAGGATGCCGGCCGCCGACCAGACGACGAAGAGCGACGAGATCTGCCCCACCGACAGCCCGGTGTCGGCGAAGAACACCACGTACAGCGGGTAGAGCAGCACGAGGTCACTGAGGAACGCGTACCCGTAGAGGGTGATCGTCAGCCGGCGGGCCGCCGGGTCGGGCACGCGTGCGGCGATGTGGATCATTAGGCCTTCCCGTGGGAGTGGAGACGGACACCGGACGTGCGGTGCCCGTGGCGGCCCACGGTTTCGGCCTACGGTGCGGGATCAATGTCGCCAGGTCATGCCGGCGATGCTAGCCGCGTCCCGCCGCGTCGGCGAGCGCTTTCGGCGTGCCGGGCGAGACACCGCGGGGTGGGGTCGCTTCCGGACCCCACCCCGCTGGCATCGTGGCGAATCAGCGGCGGTTCGGGTCGACCGGCGGGATGACCGTGGTGGTCTCGCTGTCGTCGCCGGCCCGCTGTCCGGGAACCGGGCCGCCGGCACCGGTGCCGACGACCTGGGTGGTGTCGGCGTCGCGGCTGACCACCTGGGTGGTGTCGGCGTCGGTCCGCGCCGATGGCAACCGCTCGGTGTCCAGGTCGGCCGGTCGGGTCACGATCTGGGTCGCCTCCGGGTCGGCCGAACGGGTCACGATCTGCGTAGCCTCCGGGTCGGTCGGGCGGGTCACGATCTGCGTGGCCTCCGGGTCGGCCGGGCGGGTCACCACCTGCGGATCGGCCGGCACGGTCACCACCTGGGTGGCCTCCGGATCGCTGACCGCCTTCGACGGGCGGACCGGGTCGGCGGTGGGGGTCGACCGCCGGGCCAGCTCGGCCTCGGCGTCGCGGCGACCAGCCCGGTAGGCGCGGGTGTGCGAGGCGATCACCTGCGACTCCTGCTCCGCACGGCTCAGCCACCCCTCCCAGCGGCTCTGCATCGGACGGATCAGGCCACCACCGACACCCACGACGAGGATCCCGCCGACGGTGGCCAGCACGGCGATCAGCACGGGCGTGGTGACCGCGGTGGCCACCCCGATCTGGTTCAGCGCGGCGATGACGCCGAGACCGAGAATGAACACCGAGGCGATGTTGGCCAGCACCCGGCCGTACGACAGCCCGCCGAGCGCGCCGCTGATGATGTCCTTGACGGCGTTGGCGATGGCGGCGGCGACCACGACGATGACGATCGCGACGAAGGCTCGGGGCAACCACGAGATCACCGCGGCGAGCAGGTCGGAGATCGGGTTCGGCCCCCAGATGCCGAAGGCGAGTTGGAGGGTGAACAGCAGCACCGCGTAGTAGACGAGCTTCGCGACGATGTCGCTGGCGTCGTACCGGGAGCGACTCAGCGCCCGACGGATGCCGCCGCGCTCGACGGCGCGGTCGAAGCCCACCCGCTCCAGGACCTTCTCCACGATCTTCAACACAGCCTTGGCGATCAGCCAACCAGCCACCAGGATCGCCAGGAAGGCGACGGCCTTGGGCAGGAAGAGCATCACCGAGCGGAGGGCGTCGCCCACCGCGTCGCTGACGTTGTCACTCATCTGGTCATTCCTCTACGCGCAGCCGGGGATGGTCAGTTCCCGACCTACCCTCGACCCGGCGTGGGGAAACGCCTGCCGCTGACGGCCCGACCGGCTGGATCATGGGCTCCGCCCTCTAGCGCGCGGGCAAGTCTTGGCAATATTCTCCGGAGTGCGTGCGGCCACTGGAGCTACTTTTCATCCCCGCCGTCGGCCGCAGGAGGAGATGTCAATGCACGTCGATCATTCCGAAGTGGACCGCCGGACACTGCTGCGCGCCGGTCTCGGCGCCGCCACGGTCGCCGTCGTCGGGAGCGAACTCGCCTTCCCCACCACGGCACAGGCCGCGCCCGGCACCGACCTGGACTGGATCATCAGCTGTGACGAGTGGGCCGCCCGCCCGCCGAAGGACCCGCTGTCGGTGAGCGCCATCGCCACCAACAAGATCATCGTGCATCACATGGCGTTCCCGAACGTCACGGACTACTCCCGCGAGCAGGCGGTCAAGCTGGCCCACGACTGCCAGGACCTGCACATGGACGGCAACGGCTGGTCGGACACCGGCCAGCACTTCACGGTGAGCCGCGGTGGCTACGTGCTGGAGGGCCGCCGGGGCAGCCTGGAGCGCCTCGAAGCCGGCGACCGGCAGATGGTCTCCGCCCACTGCCCGGGTGAGAACGGCCGGGCCATCGGCATCGAGAACGAGGGCACGTACGTCACCGAGACGCCGCCGAAGGCGCTGACCGACTCGCTGGTCACACTCTGCGTCGCCATCTGCCGGCAGTACGGGCTGCACGCGTACGACATCTTCGGCCACTGGGACTTCCGCACCACCGAGTGCCCGGGGGCGGCGTTCTACCGGCAGTTCCCCGAGCTGCGGCGACGCGTCCACGCCGCCCTGGGCACCAAGCTCGGTGACGTGCCGGCGCGCCGCTGGCCGGACCTGTGGCGCTTCGTCAACTCCCCCTCGGTGCGAGTGGTGCAGCACCTGCTCGCCCATCGGGGCTACGCGGTGACGGTCAGCGGCACGTTCGACGCCGCGACCGTGGCGGCCGTGCAGGACTGGCAGGCCCGAAACGGCATTGCGGTGGACGTGGACGCCACCCTCACCACGCCGACCTGGGAGACCCTCGCTCCGGAACTCGACCAGCACGCCACCGGCGCGCCGGTCACCGCGGTGCAGGAGATCCTCGCCACCAAGGGGTACGCGGTCACCGCGACCGGGGCGTACGACCACGCCACCCGGGCAGCCGTGCAGGACCTGCAGGCGCTGCACGGGCTTCCCCGCAACGGCAAGCTCAGCACGAGCACGTGGTGCGCGGTCGTCGGCGGGTCGGTCCGCCAGTCGTTCCAGCACCGCTGAGCGGTGGTGGCGGTGCGGGTACTCCCGCACCGCCACCCGGGCTGCCACCAGCGCGTTGCTTCGGCCGGGCGGTTTGGCGCACGGCGTGGCCGGAAAGACTGCCGGTATGAGATGGGCCCGTCGAGCCGTACCCGCCGTCGCCACCGCCGTCGCGGCGCTCGCCGCGCGGGATCTGATCCAGCGCGACCACGCGTTGCTGCGCAACTTCCCGGTGCTCGGCCGCGCCCGGTACCTGTTGGAGGCGATCGGGCCGGAGCTTCGGCAGTACATCGTGGCCGGCAACGACGAGGAGCGGCCGTTCACCCGTGACCAGCGCCGCTGGGTGTACGCGTCGGCGAAGCAGGAGAACAACTACTTCGGCTTCGGCACGGACAACGACATCGAACACACCCGCGGATACCCGATCATCAAGCACCGCACGTTCGGCCGGGCGGTGCCGCCGTCCACCCCGACCGCCGGGCACGACGTGCGGTTGCCCTGCGCGAAGGTGCTCGGCGCGGCCCGGGGGCGAGCCCGCGCCTTCCGCCCGGAGTCGGTGGTCAACATCTCCGGGATGAGCTTCGGCTCGCTCTCCGGCAACGCCATCACCGCGCTGAACAAGGGGGCCGCGCTCGCCGGTTGCCTACAGAACACCGGCGAGGGCGGCCTGTCGCCGTACCACCGCAACGGCGGGGAGTTGGTCTTCCAACTCGGCACGGCGTACTTCGGCTGCCGCGACGAGCACGGCCGGTTCAGCCTGGACCGACTGAAGGACCTGGTCGCCGGCGCGCCCGTGCGGGCCTTGGAGATCAAGCTGAGCCAGGGCGCCAAGCCGAGTCTCGGTGGGCTGCTGCCCGGGGCGAAGGTGTCCGCCGAGATCGCCGCCACCCGGGGCATCCCGGCTGGTGAGGACTGCGTCAGCCCCTCCCGGCACGCCGAGTTCTCCGACTGTGACAGCCTGCTCGACTGGGTGGAACTGTTGGCCGCCGAGACGGGCCTCCCGGTCGGCATCAAGTCGGCGGTCGGCGACCTCGGTTTCTGGCAGGAGCTGGCCACCCTGATGCGCGACACCGGCCGGGGCGTCGACTTCGTGACGATCGACGGCGGCGAGGGCGGCACCGGTGCCGCGCCGCTGATCTTCAGCGACTCCGTGTCGCTCCCGTTCCAGCAGGGCTTCTCCCGGGTCTACAAGGTCTTCGCCGAACACGATCTGCACGAGCGGGTGGTCTTCGTCGGCGCCGGCAAACTCGGCCTGCCGGACAACGCCGTCGTGGCGTTCGCGCTCGGCTGCGACATGGTCAACGTGGGTCGGGAGGCGATGCTGTCGATCGGCTGCATCCAGGCCCAGAAGTGCCACACCGACACCTGCCCCACCGGCGTGGCGACGCAGAACGCCTGGCTGGCCCGAGGCCTGGACCCGACGCTGAAGTCGGTCCGGGCGGCAAACTACCTGCGGACGTTGCGCCGCGACCTCACCAAGGTCGCCGAGGCCTGCGGGGTGGAACACCCCGGCCTGATCGGCACGGACGCCGTGGAGATCCTGGACGGCCGCACCGGCTCCACCCCACTGCACGAGGTGTACGGCTACCAGCCGGACTGGGGGATGCCCTCGCCGGCCGACCAGGCGGAGATCATTCGGCTGATGGCCCCCGAGGCGCCCAGGGGCGGCAGCGCCCCGCCCTCGGCCACCGCCGTCGGCTGAGCCGCGCCCACCCCGCCCGCGCCGATCTTGCACTTACCGTCGCGACAAACAGCGGCACTCTAGGCATATCGGCGACCGAAACTGCAAGATCGGCGCGGGCGGGGCGGGGTGGGGGTAAAGGCGTGGAGTCATTGTCTGGTGTGCCCGTATCGTGGCGCGGTGCTGATCAGACGCGAGACGTCCGCCGACGTCGATGCCATCCGGGCGGTACATGCCGCCGCCTTCGCCAAGGCCACGGGCGACGGCGCGGCGGTCGAGGCAACGCCCGACCAGGCCACGCCCACCCAGGCCACGCCCACCCAGGCCACGCCCGTCGAGGCGACGCTTGTCGACGCGCTGCGCGCCGACGAGGGCTGGCTGCCCGCGTACTCCCTGGTGGCGACCGATTCGGACGGCCGGGTGGTGGGGCACGTGGTGGCCACCCGCGGCCGGGTGGCCGGTGAGCCGGTCGCGTTGGGCCTGGGGCCGCTCGGGGTGCTGCCGGAATGGCAGCGGCGCGGCGTCGGCAGCGCGTTGATGCACGCGGTGCTCGGCGCGGCCGACGCCCGTGACGAGCCGCTCGTCGTGCTGCTCGGGCACCCCGACTACTACCCACGCTTCGGGTTCCGGCCGGCCGTCGAGCTGGGCGTCACCCCGCCCCAACCATGGGGGCCGCGATACTTCATGGCCCGACCGATGAACGCCTGGCGCGAGTCGATCCGGGGCGAGTTCCGCTACGCGTCCCCGTTCGACGACCTGTGATCCCACCGCGGATCCGCCGGCGGCGCGCCACCGACCTCGACGGATGTGTCGCTGCGCTCGCCGAGGTCCACCGGGTCGACAGGTACCCGCTGAACTGGCCCACCGACCCGCACCGCTGGCTGCGCGAACCACACCCGGCGCGCGCCTGGGTCGCCATCGCGGCTGACGCCACCGCCGAAGACGCCAACGCCAACGCCAACGCCAACGCCAACGCCGCAATTGTCGGGCACGTCTCGGTACACCGGCTGCCCGGCCCGGCGACCGGGCCGCCGGCCCGACCGACGGCCGCCCTCGCGCGTCTCTTCGTGGTGCCGGGCGCCCGAGGGCTGGCGCTGGGCAGCGCACTACTGGCGCGGGCACGCCAGTGGGCGAACGCCCGCGGAATCGATCTGGTGCTCGACGTGACCTGCGACGACGCCGCGGCCACCGCCCTCTACGAGCGCACCGGGTGGCGCTGCACCGGCACCAGCACCGCACCGTGGACCGCCCCGGACGGCAGCCCGGTGTCGCTGCGCCACTACGCGCTGCGCTCCGACACCGTCCCGGCCATCGCCGCGAGGCGGCGGGCCAGCAGGCCGGCGGCCTCGCGCAGCTCCGGCGGCTCCAACACCTCCACCTCGTAGTCCAGGCGGGCGAGGTGCGCGGCCAGCCAGTCCAGGCTCTCGCCGCCCACGACCAGCACACACCACCCGTCGCGGTCGTCCTCGACACGCCCCACCTGGGGCGGCACCAACGCCCGCACCCGGTCGGGCGGGGCGTGCACCCGCGCTCGGGCCACGTACCGGTACGGCGCCCCGGTCACCGACCGTTGCACGAAGGCGACCGGATCCGGGTGTTCGCGCGCCCGGAACCGCCAGGTCGTCGCCACCGCGGCACCCATCCGGTCCAGGCGGAACGTACGCCAGTCGTCGCGGTCGACGTCCCAGGCCATCAGATACCAGCGGCGACCCGTCGTGACCATCCGGACCGGCTCGACCGTCCGCTCCTCCTGCCCGCCGTCGCGGGCGGTGTAGCTGAACCGGACCCGCACGGCGTCACGACAGGCCCGTGCGAGAGTCACCAGTAACTCCGCGTCGATCGCGGCCACCGGACCGATAAGTGTCTCCGTGGCACCGTGCACGGCGCGTACCTCGGCGCGCAGCCGCGACGGCATCACCTGGTCGAGCTTCGCGAGCGCCCGCAACGCCGCCTCGCCCGCCCCGGCGACCGTGCCGCCCGAGGCCAGCCGCAGGGAGACCGCAGTCGCGATCGCCTCCTCGTCGTCCAGGAGCAGCGGCGGCAGCCGGGTGCCCGCGCCGAGTTGGTAGCCGCCGCCGACGCCCGCCGTCGCGTACACGGGGTAGCCCAGCACACGCAGACGCTGCACGTCACGGCGCACACAACGGCTGGTGACCCCCAGCTCGGCGGCGAGCTCGGCGGCCGTCCAGGATGGCCGCCGTTGCAGCAGCGCCAACAGCCGAAGGACCCGCTCGGTGGTCGCCTCGACACGCATGCGCCGATCGTTGCACGGATAGCGGAACGATCCTGTCCGCTATCCGCGAGAGGCTACAGATCATGACCGACCAGACAAGGACACAAGGAGCTGACATGGCCCGCGACATACAGATCACGTTCGACTGTGCCGATCCGGCGGCGCTGGCGACGTTCTGGGCCGAGGCCCTCCGCTACCAGGTGCAGGCGCCACCCGGAGACTTCGAAACGTGGGACCAGGCGCTCGAAGCGATGGGAGTGCCGCCGGAGCACCGCAACGACGCGTCCGCGGTGGTCGACCCCGACGGCTCGGGGCCTCGGCTGTTCTTCCAGAAAGTGCCGGAGCCCAAGCGGGTCAAGAACCGCGTACACGTCGATGTGCGGGCCGCGCCCGGCCTGGCGGGCGACGAGCGGATGGCGGCCCTGGAGGAGGAGGCGGATCGGCTCGTCGCGCACGGCGCCACCCGGCTCGATCGGCACGAGCCCGCTCCCCCGCTGGGCGCCGGTCACCTCATCATGGCCGACCCCGAGGGCAACGAGTTCTGCCTGGACTGACCCGGGCGTTCACCCAGCTCACCGCCGTCGCCGCCGGACGCCATGCGAACATGTGTACGTGTCGTCCGGCGCCCACATCCTGCATGCCGACCTGGACGCGTTCTACGCGTCGGTCGAGCAGCGTGACGACCCGCGCCTGCGCGGGCGGCCGGTCATCGTCGGCGGAGGCGTGGTCCTCGCGGCCAGCTACGAGGCGAAGGCGCGGGGCGTACGCAGCGCGATGGGCGGCCAGCAGGCGCGCCGGCTGTGTCCCGACGCGATCGTGGTGCCGCCCCGGATGTCGGCGTACACGGAGGCGAGCCGCGCGGTCTTCGAGATCTTCCGACAGACCACACCGCTGGTCGAGGGGCTCTCCATCGACGAGGCGTTCCTGGACGTGGGAGGCCTGTGGCGGCTGGTCGGGCCACCGGCCGAGATCGCCGAGCGGCTGCGCCAGGAGGTCCGGGCACGAGTCCGCCTGCCGATCACGGTGGGGGTGGCCCGCACGAAGTTCCTGGCGAAGGTGGCCAGTGGGGTGGCGAAACCAGACGGGCTGCTGGAGGTCGCACCGGACGCCGAGTTGGCGTTCCTGCACCCGCTGCCGGTCGAGCGGTTGTGGGGCGTCGGCCCGGTCACCTCGGCGAAGTTGCGCGAGCACCGGATCCGTACCGTCGGCGAGGTGGCCCGACTGGGCGAGGCCGCGTTGGTGTCCCTGCTCGGGTCGGGCGCCGGGCGGCACCTGCACGCGTTGGCGCACAACCGCGACCCCCGCTCGGTGCAGGTCGGGCGCCGACGCGGTTCGATGGGCGCGCAGCACGCGCTGAGCCGTACCCCGCATGCCCCGGCGGAGTTGGATGCCATCCTCGCCGGCCTGGTCGATCGGGTCTCCCGGCGGATGCGGGCGGCGGGGCGGGCCGGACGCACGGTGATGCTGCGGCTACGTTTCGGCGACTACACCCGGGCGACCCGCTCGCACACCGTGGGCAAGGCGACCGCCGACACGACGCCGCTGCTCGCCGCCGCGCGGGCACTGCTTCGGGCCGCACTGACCGAGATCGATCGCCGTGGTGTGACATTGATCGGTGTCTCGGTGGGCAATCTGGACGACAGTCCGGTGCAGCCGGAGCTGCCGTTCCACCGCGACCCGGGCGCCGAGCTGGATGCCGCGGTGGACGCGGTCCGCGACCGGTTCGGATCGGCGGCGCTCACCCGCGCGGTGCTGCTCGGCCGGGACCCGGGAGTGGAGATGCCACTGCTGCCGGATTGACCGATCTGCGTGCCGCGTCCCGGCGACCGCTGCGACCGGAGACACATCACAGCAGGTCGGCGGTTTAACCCACGGCTGACGGGTGACCCTTGTGGGGTACAGCCTGACAAGGGGGGACCCACAATGTCCGACGACGACACCAGCAACCGACCGAGTCGCCGCGCCGAGCGCCCGCACGACGTGACCGATCCTCTGCTGTGGCAGCTGGCGATCGACGTGCTGAGCGCCCACGAGCCGGACGACGAGGGTCACTGCCGCAACCTCCAGTGCGCCGGGCAGTCCTGGCCGTGCGCGGCCCGCAACGGCGCCGAGCAGTCGCTGCGACTGGCCCGCAGCACCCCCAACGCGGTCGAGATGACCATCGACGGCGACGAGGGCGGGACGGGCTGGTCCGGGGAGAGCGCCGCACCGGCCCCCCGATGGGGTTGGAATGCCGGCCCGGCCGCGTCGCACCGAGGGTCGAAGGCGTCCGCCTCCGCTGCGTGACCGCAGCACCCAAGGGGTACGACGCTCGGGCTGAGCACACCACACGCACGAACGCTCGGCCGGTGACCCGGCCGAGCGTTCGGCAGTGACAGCGCAGCCACGCTGCTCAGCTCTCGTGGCGCAGCCACGCCGTGCTGCGGCGCAGCAACTCCACGTGCGCCGGCGACTCGTACGACCGGGCGTCGTGACCGAGTGCGTCGTAGACGATCCGGCTGCTTCCGACCGTGCGCGCCCAGACCAGTGGGTGGGTGGCGCCCCCCTCGTCGTGGACGTAGAGAGTCTCGACGTCGACGCCGTCGATCAACTCCAGGTCGGTGTAGCGCTCGTCGTGCACCTCGAAGTCCGCGAGACCGGCGGTGATCGGGTGCGCGACGTCGGTGCGTCGGATGAGGCTCGACCCGATCGGCGGGTGGAAGGTCCGGCCGTGGTCCCAGGCGGCGCCGACCGTGGACCGCCAGGTCGCGAGCTGGGGAAACGCGATCGTCGCGCTGTGCAGCGCGAGCAGGCTGCCGCCACCGGCCAGGAAGTCGTCGAGGACCCGGCCGAACTCCTCGTCCTCCGGGATCGGGGCCGTGCGGTCGGCGCTGGCGTTCACCACGAGCAGGCGGGCGCCGTCGAGTGCGGCCGCGAGGTGGTCGACGGTGGTCACGATCGCCACCTGGCCCGCGTCGCCGACGAGTTTGGCGATCGCCGCGCTGGTCTCCGCCAACGGATGCCAGGGATCGGCGTGCGGTCCCTCCCCGCTGAAGATCACCGTGTCAATCGACATGATCATGCTCCGCTCATCATTTGGACGATTTTCGAAATCACGAAACCAAAGCTAGCATGGCGTCCATGAGAGCCCTCCATCATCCCGATCTCGCCTCGGTCGACCTCGCCACCGTGCTCGGCGCCCTCGCCGACCCGGTGCGCCTGAGTGTCGTACGACAGCTGGCGCAGGCCGGTGGCGTCGTCTGCGGACAATTCGACGCGTTGTCCGAGGTGAGCATCTCCACGCTGTCGCACCACCTGAAGGTGCTGCGGGCAGCCGGCGTCCTCCGCGTCATGCCGAACGGCAGCTTCCGCCGGCACGAACTGCGTGCCGATGAGATCAATGACCGGTTTCCCGGTCTCCTTGCCGCGATCATCGCCAACCTCGACGTACCCCAACGAGTGGGAGTCCCCGCATGAGCGACACCGGACCGGCCGGGCGGAGCGGACCGCCAACCCTGGGCCTGTCCGCCGACGAGGTCCTGAGCACGACCCGCGCCGTCCGCAAGCGTCTCGACCTGGGACGCCCCGTCCCCCGTGACGTGATCGAGGACTGCCTGCGTATCGCGCTCCAGGCACCCAGCGGCCGCAACCGGCAGCGCTGGGACTTCATCTTCGTCGAGGATCCGCAGACCCGGGCGGCCGTCGCCCGACTGTGGCGACTCGGCCTGATGACGCCGCCACCGGCGTCGGGCGGCACCGGGCCGGCCTTCAGTCGGATGAACTTCGCCTCCGAGCAGTGGGGCCGGATCGCCGGCAGCCTGCAACACCTCGCGGACCACCTGCACGAGGTCCCGTTGCTGCTCATCCCCTGTCTGCGGGTCGAGTCCCGCGCCGAGTTGGCCACGGCGCGCGGGCAGGCCGGGGCCTGGGGTTCGGTCATCCCGGCGTTCTGGAGTTTCATGCTGGCCGCCCGGGAACGCGGGCTCGGCACCGCGTGGACCACGAGCCATCTCAGCTACGAACAGGAGATGGCCGACCTGCTCGGCATCCCCTACGACACCGTCGTGCAGGTGGCGCTCACGCCGGTGGCATACACCCTGGGCACGGACTTCAAGCCCGGTCCGCGGGCCGACGCGGACGGGTTCGCCCACTGGAACCGCTGGTAGCGGACCGCCGCCGCACGCCACCGACAGCGACGACCAACAGGGCCACGGACAGCAACGGGAACCAGTCTCCGGTACGCGAATAGACCGTGCCCCATCCCCTGGTCGGAGCGCTGGCGACCAGCAACTCGGCGTCACCGGCCCGGTCCTCACCCCACAGCCTGCCACCGGCGTCGGAAACCGTCAGCCGGCCGGACGCGGCGGCGCGGACCACGGTGAGCCCGTTCTCCACACCCCGAACCAGGGCGATGCGGCTGTGCAGCCAGCCGTCGGAGGTGAAGTCCAGGGCGGGAACGAGCAGCACCGACGCGCCGGCCGCCCGATACCGCCGGACCAGGTCGGGGTAGTCCAGGTCCTTGCAGATCGCGACGCCGAACCGCCCCTGCACGATCACCTCGTCGTCACCAGGCGTCAGCCACTCCTCCAGGCCCGGGATCAGGTGCTGTTTGTCGTACGTGGTGATCGCTCCGGACGGGTCCACCACCAGCGCGACGTTGCTCGCCGTGCCAGCCCGCCGCAGCACCGCGCCGACGACGACCTGAGCTCCGGTCTGCCGCAGCGCGTCCACGAGCAGGGGCAACGTCGTATCCGTCACCGCGAACACCTTCTCCGGCAGCACGACGACGCGTGCCCCCCGATCGACCAGGCCCGCGACCCGCGCACCGTAGCGGGCGAGCAGGTCCCGGCCGACCGGCTCGTCGATCGGGAGCCCGTCCTCGGGCTGCCGCAGGGCGACCAGGCCGACGGCCAGCGGCGCGGCCCGCTCCGGGGACCGGTGCAGCGACCAGGCCGACCACGTGCCGACGCCGACCAGGAGGGCGAGCAGGCACGCGAGGGCGGGGCCTGGACCGCCGAGCCGGCAGGCGAGGGCGGGGCGTGGACTGTCGCGCCGGCCGCCGCGGGTCGGTCGTGCGCCGCCGAGCAGTGCGGCGAGGGCGATCGGGACGGCGAGCAGCAGGTAGGTGACGCCCCAGACGCCGGCGAGGGCGGTCACCTGGATGACCGGACGGACGTCGGCCTGCGTGTAGGCGAGGCTCCACCACGCGCCGTGCGGGAACAGGTGGGACGCGGCGTACTCGCCCAGCACCCAGAGGGACGGCACGGTGAGGACGGCGGTCACGGTCCGCCCGCGCAGCAGCACCTCCCGGGCGAGCAGGACCGTGCCGCCCGCCAGGCCGAGGCCGAGGCCGAGCACACCGGCCACCCCGGGGACCGGTAGGCGCAGGGTGTCGAGGTAGTACCCCACCATGCCGAGCTGGCCGATCGACCAGCCGAGGATCGTCGCGCCGAGCGCGGTCCGCGGGCCTACCCGCAGCGAGGCGAGGAGCAGCGGAATCGGGGCGAGCCAGGTCAGCGCGGCGACGGGGTGCAGCCCGGTACCACCGAGCCAGAGCAGGCCGCTCAGCAGCGCGGCGACGATCGTCATCATGCGTCGATCGTGCGGCCGGAGCGGCGGCGGCGGATCGCCGTACGGACCGGGTGCGATCTGGTCCCGTGGAGGGAGGCGCGGGAGCGCCGGGCCGGACGATACTGCCGACGTGAAGCGGTACGTCAATCTCGCCGTCACCGTGGCCGCCGTCGCCGCGACCGTGCTGCCCGCGCTGGCCGGCGGACCACGCGCCTGGTGGGTGCTGCCCCTCGCGGTCCTGTCGTCCGTCCCGGTGCTGTGGCGCGACCGCGCGCTGGTTGCCGTCGCCGTCGTCGTGGGCGTCGCCACGACCGTCTCGGCCGCGCTCGGTGCACCCCCGCTGCTGCCGGTCGGTCCGCTCGTCTGCCTCTACACGTTCGCGGCGCGGTCCTCCCTGCCGATCCGCCTGCTCGGCCTCGTGCTCACCGCGGCCGGGCTGGTGGTGTCGCTGCTCCATCCACACCCGGACGTGGAGGTGCTGCGGTACCTGTCGGTCGCCTACCTCTTCGCGTACGCCCTGGGCACCAGCACCCGCGCCCGCCGCACCCAGGCCACCGCCCTCGCCGAACGCGACCGTCGTGTCGCTGGTGAGCGGGCAGCGGCCGTGCTGCGCGAACGCGCCCGCATCGCCCACGACCTGCACGACATCCTCACCCACGCGGTCGGTGTCATGATCGTCCAGGCGGAGGCGGGGCCGCTGCTGGTCCGGCCGCACCCGGACCGCGCCGACGCCACGTTCGCCACGATCGCCGCCACCGGCCGGGACGCGGTCGTCCAACTCCGCCGTGCGGTCGGCGGCCTGCGCGAACCCGCCGACCACCCACTCGACCAGCCGGGCCTGGCGCACCTCACCGCCCTCGTCGCACGCGTGCGTGCCACCGGGCTGGACGCCGTCCTCACCGTCGCGTCCGGACCGGCGGAGTCCGTCGGCGGAGCGCGGCCCACGCCGCCGGCCGGGCAGGCCGGTGTGGTGCTCGTCGAGCCGCCCGCGGACGTCGGGGTCGCCGCCTACCGGATCGTGCAGGAGTCCCTGACCAATGTGGTTCGCCATGCCGGGGCAGCATCGGTCCGCGTCCTGCTGACCGCCAGCGTGCAGGAGTTGACCGTGTCGATCACGGATGACGGCCACGGCGGCCGGGTCGCCGGCGCGGAGGGGCCGGGCTACGGGATCCTCGGCATGCGCGAGCGCGCCCAGGCCTGCGGCGGTACCCTGCACGCCGGTCCCGCCGCGGACGGCCACGGCTTCACCGTCACCGCCACCCTGCCGATGCGGGCACCGGCGGTGGCCTGATGGGGGCAGTCGCCGCCGCCCGGCACCCGACGTCGGGGTGGTGCTGATGCTGCGTGTCGTGCTCGCCGACGACCAGGACCTGTTCCGGGCCGGGTTCGCGACGATCCTCGGGGCCGAGCCGGACATCGAGGTGGTCGCCGAGGCCGCCGACGGTGCGGGCGCCGTGCGTGCCGCCCTCGACCACCGACCCGACGTCGTCCTGATGGACATGCGGATGCCCGTCCTCGACGGGGTCGCCGCGACCCGCCAGGTGTGCGCCCGTACGCCGAGCCGGGTCCTCGCCCTGACCATGTTCGACACCGACGACTACCTGTACGCGGCGCTGCGGGCCGGGGCCAGCGGCTTCCTGCTGAAGGACGCTCCCCGAGCCGAGTTGGTGAACGCGGTCCGCGTGGTCGCCGCTGGCGACGCGTTGCTCGCCCCCGGCGTCACCGCCCGGGTGATCGGCGAACTGCACCGGCGCGGTCACCCGGATCCGGCCCGGGCGGCGGCGGTGACCGCCCTGACCGCTCGCGAGACGGACGTCCTGCGCCTGATCGCGGCCGGCCTGTCCAACGCCGAGATCGCCGCTCACCACCACCTGAGCGAGCACACGGTGAAGACGCACGTCGGCAACCTGTTCGCCAAACTGAACCTGCGTGACCGGGCTCAGGCGGTGATGGTCGCCTACGAGTCCGGTCTGGTGGTCCCCGGCCACTGACGTGACCGGCCGGCGGGTCCGCGGTGCGGGAGGCCCGCCGGCCGGAGGGTGACGCCGGTTACAGGGTGCGCGCCAGCCGGTCGGCGAGCGTCCGGGTGAAGCGGGCCGGGTCGGTCAGCTCACCGCCCTCGGCGAGCACCGCCAGGCCGTAGAGCAGCTCGGCGGTCTCGGTCAGGGCGGTGGGATCGGTGCCCTGCTCGTGGGCCTTGCGCAGCCCGGAGACGAGCGGGTGGCCGGGGTTGATCTCCAGGATCCGCTTGGTCGCGGGAACCTCGTGCCCCATCGCCCGGTACATCTTCTCCAGGGTCGGAGTGAGGTCGTGGGCGTCGCCGACGACGCAGGCCGGTGAGGTGGTCAGCCGCGACGACAGACGGACCTCCCGGACACTGTCGGTCAGGGTGGTGCCCAGCCAGTCGAGCAGCCCGGCGAACTCCTGTCGCTGCTGCTCGCGCTCAGCCTCGGCCTGCTGCTTCTCCTCGTCGGTGTCCAGGTCGATCTCGCCCTTGGCGATCGAGCGCAGCGTCCGGCCGTCGTACGTGCCGACCCGCTCGACCCACACCTCGTCGACCTGGTCGGTGAGCAGCAGCACCTCGTGGCCCTTGGCCCGGAACGCCTCCAGGTGCGGGGAGTTCTCGATGGCGGCCCGCGACTCGCCGGTGGCGTACCAGATGTCGCTCTGGCCGTCCTTCATCCGCGACACGTAGCCGGCCAGGTCGGTGGGCTCGGCCGGGTCGTGGGTGGAGGCCACCGACAGGATGTCCAGCAGGGTGTCCCGGTTGTCGGTGTCGTCGATCAGCCCTTCCTTGACCACCGCGCCGAACTCGGTCCAGAAGGTGCGGTAGCGCTCGGCGTGGTTGGCCTTCAGGTCCTTGACGGTGGAGAGGATCTTCTTGACCAGGCGACGACGGACGATCTGGATCTGCCGGTCCTGCTGCAGGATCTCCCGGGAGATGTTCAGCGACAGGTCGTGCGCGTCGACCACACCCTTGACGAAGCGCAGGTAGGTGGGGATCAACGCCTCGCAGTCGTCCATGATGAACACGCGCTTGACGTAGAGCTGGACGCCCCGGCGGCCCTGCGGGGAGAACAGGTCGAGCGGGGCGTGGCTGGGCAGGAACAGCAGCGCCTCGTACTCGAAGGTGCCCTCGCCCTTCATGTGCACGACCTCGAGCGGGTCGGCCCAGTCGTGGCTGACGTGCTTGTAGAACTCGTTGTACTCGGTGGCGTCGACCTCGTCGCGGGGCCGCGCCCAGAGCGCCTTCATCGAGTTGAGCGTCTGCACCTCGCTGGTGGCGGGGGCGTCGTCGGTGCCGGGGCGCTCGACGGTCATCCGGATCGGCCAGGCGATGAAGTCGGAGTAGCGCTTGACGATCTCGCGGATCGTCCACTCGGCGGTGTAGTCGTGCAGGTTGTCCTCGGTGTCGACCGGCTTGAGGTGCAGCGTCACCGTGGTGCCCTGCGGCGCCTCGTCGACTCCCTCGATCGAGTAGGTGCCCTCGCCGGTGGACTCCCAGCGGGTGCCGCCGGTCTCGCCGGCCTTGCGGGTCAGCAGGGTGACCCGGTCGGCGACCATGAACGCGGCGTAGAAGCCGACGCCGAACTGGCCGATGAGGTCCTGCTTGGCGTGGGTGTCGGCGGACTCGCGCAGCTGGCGCAGCAGTTCGGCGGTGCCGGACTTGGCGATGGTGCCGATCAGCGCGACCACCTCGTCGCGGGTCATCCCGATGCCGTTGTCCCGCACGGTGAGGGTACGGGCGTCCCGGTCGATCTCCAGGGCGACGTGCAGGTCGTCGGTGTCGGCGACGAGGTCCTTGTCGACGAGCGTGGCCAGCCTCAGCTTGTCCAGCGCGTCGGACGCGTTCGAGATGAGTTCCCGCAGGAAGACGTCCTTGTTCGAGTAGATCGAGTGGACCACCAACTGAAGCAGCTGACGCGCCTCGGCTTGGAACTCCAACGTCTCGGCCTGATTGCTCACACCGTCTCCCTTCTCGGCTCGTGCGCAGGTTCGCGGAAAGGATACGAGTCGTCACCGGCCGCGTGGCGACCGCATCCCGGTCGTATTCCCGATCGGGACGGGCCGTCGGCGTGACATGGCTGACTTTGGCACACAGAAGTCAGGTGGGATAGCGTCACCACCATGAAGATCGCAGGAAGCACCGCCCTCGTCACCGGCGCCAACCGTGGCCTCGGCCGACACCTGGCCGCCGAACTCCTCGCCCGGGGCGCCACCGTCTACGCCGGCGCCCGCAACCCCGACAGCGTCGACCTGCCCGGCGTGACGCCGGTGCGCCTCGACATCACCGACCCCGCCTCGGTGGCCGCCGCCGCCGAGCTGGCCGGCGGCGTGAACCTGCTGATCAACAACGCCGGCATCGACACCCGGACCGACCTCCTCGACGGCGACCTGGACCTCGTCCGGCTGGAGTTGGAGACCCACTACGTCGGCACCCTGTCGACGATCCGGGCCTTCGCGCCGGTGATCGCCGGCAACGGCGGCGGAACGATCCTCAACGTGCTCTCCGTGCTGTCCTGGTTCGGCTCCCCGACCCACGCGGCCTACAGCGCCGCCAAGTCCGCCGAGTGGGCGATGACGAACGTGCTGCGCGTCCAACTGGCCGAGCGGGGCGTCCGGGTCGCCGGCCTGCACGTCGGCTACCTGGACACCGACATGGCCGCGGACATCACCGGCCCGAAGTCCGACCCGGCGGCGGTCGCCCGGATCGGCGTGGACGGCATCGAGGCCGACTCGTACGAGATCCTCGCCGACGACCTCAGCCGTCAGGTGCAGGCCGGGCTGGCCGGCGGCGTCGCCGCGCTCTACCCGCAGCTCCCCTGACCCACGACGCGACGGGCCGCCACCGGAGACAACCGGTGGCGGCCCCTTTGCTCTGGTACGCGGTCAGCTCGCCTGCAACGTCACGTCGTCGAGCACGAAGGTGGTCTGCAACGACGAGTCCTCGGTGCCGGTGAACCGCAGCGTCACCGTCTGCCCGGCGAACCCGGCCACGTTGAGGCTGCGCTGCACGTAACCGGCCGCGGCGTTGAGGTTCGAGTACGTGGCCAGTGTTGTCGAACCCACCTGCACGGCGAGCCGGTCGTACGCCGTGGAGCCGGTGGTCTCGGCGGTGTCGATGTGCAGCCAGAACGACAGCGTGTACGTGGCGCAGCCGGCCGGCAGGGTCACCGACTGGTACAGGCTCTCGGTGCGGGTGCTGCCGTACCCGTTGAGCCACGCCTTGTACGACCCGGTCCGGGCCGGCTGGCCGCTGGCGTTGGTGATCACGCCGGAGGACGCGGTCCACGGCGAGCTGCCGTTCTCGAAGCCACCGTTGCCGACCACCTGACCGCCGGTACAGGTCGGGGTGCCGCCGCTCACGGCGAGCTGCCACAGCGCGTACGCGACGCCGTCGGCCGCCCGGTTCAGCACGGTGGCGCTGACGTTGGCGGTGGTGTCGCAGGACCGGTGGTAGCAGGGGTCGTACGCGGAGTTGGCGGTGCCACCCCACTTGGCCGCCTGGGCACTGGTCTTGCGGGCGCTGGCGCCGGCGGCGTAACCCGAGGTGGGGATGCCGGCCTGCTGGAAGTAGTAGTCGTCGGAGCGGCCCTGACCCTCGACGTTCTCCTCCGGCTGAAGGCCCAACGAGTCCCAGTACGCCTTCAGCGGCGCTGCCGTGGTCGAGCTGACCCGGTTGATGAAGTAACCGCCGTTGACCGAGCCGACCATGTCGAAGTTGTAGTAGCCCTTGAGGTAGCCGCGCTGGGTGGCGTTGAGCGAGTTGACGTAGAACCGGGAGCCGTTGAGCCCCTGCTCCTCGTCGGTCCACCAGGCGAACCGCACCCTCTTCGTCATTGTCGGGTTCTGCGCGGCCAGGACCAGCGCGTTCTCCAGCAGGGTCGCCGAGCCGGTGGCGTTGTCGTTGATGCCCGGACCGGCCGACACGCCGTCCAGGTGCGCCCCGAACATGACCACCTGGTCGGCCGGGCCGCCGGGCCACTCCGCGATCAGGTTGTTCGAGGGGTACCGGCAGTTGGAGCAGTACTGCTCGGTGACGGTGTAGCCGGCCGACTGGAGCCTCGTCTTGACGTAGTTGAGTGAGGCGGTGTAGCCGGCGGAGCCGGCCCGTCGGTTGCCACCGTTGCTGGTGGCGATGGTGTTGAACTGGGTCAGGTGCGCCTGGACGTTGGTGATGGAGATGTCCGGTGCGGCCAACGCGGCGGCGGCCGCGGCGATCGGCCGGGTCACTGTCGCGGTCGAAGGTGACGCGGTCGCCGGCTGGGTGGCCAGCGTCACCGTCATCCCGGCGAACACGGCGAGCGCGACACCCGCGCTCAGCGTTCTGCCTCTCATGGGGGCTCCTCGGGGTTGGAGAGATACCCGAGACACTTACAGATGTCGATGCCACAAGCATCGGTCGTTCGTGCCGAACCGCCACCGCTTCGACGGTAGGTACCGGCGTCGGCACAGGTGAGTAGAGGTGCCAGGATGGGTAGGTAACGCCAGCAGGGGTCGTCGGGCCCGGAACGGGGGCTTGCGATGGGGTCGGATCAAGCGTGACAGGACCCGACACCGACCTGTTCAGCGGCGGTGGTGACACCGGCCGGCTGATGGCGGAGCTGAACTGGGCGCGCACCCCGCTCGGCCCGGTGACCAGTTGGCCGCAGAGCCTGCGCGCCGCGGTCCGGACGGTGCTCTCGTCCCGCTACCCCATGCTGCTGCTCTGGGGAGAGGACTTCTCCCAGCTCTACAACGACGCGTACTCCGCGCTGATCGGCGACAAACACCCCGCGGCGCTCGGCGACGACGTCCGGGTGACCCTGGCCGAGGGCTGGGACGTCCTCGGCCCGCTCATCGACCAGGCCACGGCCACCGGAGTGGCCAGTTGGGTCCCCGCCCTCCGGCTGCTGCTGGAGCGGGCCGGCTACCGCGAGGAGGCATACTTCAGCGTCTCGCACGCGCCGGTCCGCGACGACGACGGCCGCACCGTCGGCGTCCTCACCGTGTGCAGCGAAGTCACCGAGCAGGTGGTCGGCGAACGTCGGCTGCGACTGCTGCGCGACCTGTCCGTTCTCGGCGACGGACGCACCGTCGACGCGCACGCCACCAGCGCCCGGCTGACCGACGCGATCCAGGGCCACCCGCTGGACGTGCCGTTCACCGCCATCTACCTGCGCGACGGCACGATCCTGCGGCTCGTCGCCTGCACCGGCGGCGACCAGGGGTACGCGCGGGCACTACCGGACACCGTCGAGCTGGCCGACCCCGACCCGGCCGCGAACGCCTGGGGGCTGGCGGACGCCGCGCAGGGCCGACCGACCGCGGTGCCCGACGTCGCCGACCGGCTGCCCCTGCCCGGCGGCCCGTGGGGCGACCCGGTCCGGACCGCGCTGGCACTGCCGCTGCCCTCGGGCGGCGAGGAACAGCCACTCGGCGTCCTGCTGGCCGGGGTCAGCCCCAGCCGGGGGCTGGACGAGGCGTACCGGTCCTTCTACCAACTCCTGGCCCAGCAGATCGCCGTGGCGCTGCGCAACGCCCAGGAGTACGAGCAGGAGCGACGCCGGGTCGAGGCGCTCGCCGAACTGGACCGGGTGAAGACCGACTTCTTCGCCAACGTCAGCCACGAGTTCCGCACTCCCCTGACCCTGATCCTCGGCCCGCTCGCCGACGCCCTCACCGACGCCACCGCGCCGTTGCCCCTGGTGCAGCGGGAGCGGGTGGAAACCTCCTGGCGTAACGCCACCCGACTGTTGACGCTTGTCAACAGCCTGCTCACCTTCTCCAGCCTGGAAGCCGGGCGGGCCCGCAGCGACGCCCGCGTGGTCGACCTGTCGGCGCTCACCGCCGAACTGGCCGGCGTGTTCCGGGCCGCCGTCGAGCGGGCCGGGCTCACGCTTGAGGTGGTCTGCCCGCCGCTGCCCCGGCCGGTCACCGTCGACCCGGTCAACTGGGAACGCATCGTCACGAACCTGCTGTCCAACGCCCTGAAGTACACGTTCATCGGCCGGATCCGGGTGGCCCTGGAAGCCGACGACGAGGAGGTCCGCCTCACCGTCGCGGACACCGGCATCGGCATCGCCGAAGCGGACCTGCCGAAACTCTTCGAACGCTTCCACCGGGTCCGCGGTGCCCGCGCCCGCAGCCACGAGGGCACCGGCATCGGCCTGGCCCTGGCGTACGAGCTGGCCCGGCTGGAGGGCGGCGCGATCCGGGTGACGAGCAGCGTGGGTGTCGGCAGCACGTTCACCGTGGCGCTGCCCTGGTCGACGGCGGGCCGCACGGCGGGGACCGGGCCGTCGCCGGTCGGACGGGGCGACGCGGCCCGGGCCACCGTCGAGGAGGCGATGGGCTGGCTCAGCGAGTCGGGCGGCGATCCGACGGAGCCCGGCAACGTCTCCGGCCCGGCCGTGGACGAGTTGGCCGGCGCACGGATCCTCGTCGCCGACGACAACGCCGACATGCGGGCGTACCTCAGCCGGCTGCTCACCGGTCAGGGCTGGCGGGTGCGGGCCGTCACCGACGGCCGGCAGGCCCTCGACGAGGTCCACCGCGAACCGCCGGACCTGGTCCTCACCGACGTGATGATGCCGGTGCTGGACGGCTTCGACCTGGTCCGGCGGCTCCGCGCGGACCCGGCGACCCGGTCCCTGCCGGTGCTGGTGCTCTCCGCCCGGGCCGGCGGGCGGGCCAGCGTGGAGGGCCTCAACCTGGGCGCCGACGACTACCTGGTGAAGCCGTTCGCCGCGGCTGAGCTGATCGCCCGGGTCCGGGCCGGGATCCGGCGGGCCCGCAGCCACCCGACCGGCGACGCCACCGCACCGACTGTCGACGCGGCGCCGCCGCGGCCCGACCCGGTCACCGCCGTCGCGCCACCCCGGACTGTCGCAGCCGGGCTCGACGCGCCAGGGCTGGCGCAGGGCCCGACCGACCCGAGCGGGCTGGGCGACACCCTGGATGCCGGGTGGACCTACCCGTCCGCGCCCACCTCGGCCGCGGCCATGCGTCGCGACGTCCGGCTGACGCTCGACGACCTCGACGTCGACCCGGACGTGTTGGAGGATCTCCTGCTCGCCGCGTCCGAGGCGATGAACAACGCGGTCGAGCACGCGCAGCGGCCCAGCCGTCCGGAGGTGCGGGTCCGACTCCAGGTGGGCGGCGGGCGGGTCCGGATCTCGGTGCGGGACTTCGGCACCTGGCGCGACCGCCGCCCGGCGATGGACCGGGGACGCGGCGCGTTGCTGATGAACGCCTACGGCGACGTGCGGCTGGTCTCCACCGCCGAGGGGACGACGGTGACGATCGAGCGCCGGCTGGCCGACCCGGCCTGAGCGGTCTCGTTGACCGGTCCGGCCGGCCGGCGCGTCAAAGTCGGCGGCCGGAGGCGTCCCGGGCGATGATGCCGTCGAGCCGATCCCCCGGGGTCAACACGGCCGGCTCGAACCAGAAGATCACCACCTGCTTGTCGAGACTCCAGCGGGCCAGTCGGGCGTGGACCTGCCGGCCGTCCACCGTGCCGGTGATCTGCTGGGCGGGGCCGACGAAGTAACCGAAGGTCGGCGCCGGCGCGGTCGACGAGCTTTCGTCATAGCCGATCTGGTGGAACCCGGGCCTGCGGTCGGACCCCTCGACGTCGTTGACCAGGATGTCCGTGGTCAGTGCGCCGTCCGGAGACTGGCGACCGGCGGCCAGCCCGATGGTCACCTTGGGCGCACCGGGCAGGGTCACCGGGACGAAGTAGTAGATCCGCCGGTCGGCGCCGTGCCGTATCCCGCTGTCCACGAACTGACCGAGGGGCTTCGGTGGCGGCTCGTCGCGGCCCGCCGTCGGCGGTGGCGTGGAGTCCGCCGACTTCTGCGCCCACGGCGAGGCACCGACCGACGGCGGCGCGACGGCGACCGGCGGCGGGTGCTCGGTCGGCGCCGGATCGCCCGGCCCGGACGCGCCGACCGCCACCACGACCACGGCGGCCAGGCCGGTCGCGAGCGTCGCCGCCCCGACTCCGGCGACGCGCCGACGGGTACGCAACCGACGCCCCTGGCGCAGCACGGTGTCCAGATCGAGCACGGCGTCGGGACGCTCGGTCGCCCGCATGGCCTGGCGGAGCCGTTCCAGCTCGCTCATCGGCGCGCCCTCTCGTCGGCTGTGTGGGGCGCGGCGGTACGCAGCTTCTCCAGGGCTCGCGAGCTGGTGCTCTTGACCGTGCCCACGGATACGGCCAGTTCCCGAGCCACCTGCGCCTCCGGAAGGTCGAAGTAGTAGCGCAGCACGACGATGGCCCGCTCACGAGGGCTGAGCGCGCCGAGGATGGTGATCAACCAGCGCCGGGTGGCCACGTCGTCGGCCACGTCGTCGCGCCGCTGCTCCGGCACCTCGTCGGTCGGATACTCCCGCATCGGTCGTCGCCACCCGTCGACCAGGTGGTTGACCAGGGTGCGGCGGGCGTACCCGTAGGCGTCGTCGTCGTGGACCCGCGACCAGGACGCGTAGGTGCGGACCAGCGCGGTCTGCGCGGCGTCCTCGGCCTGATGGTGGTCGCCGGTCATGAGGAACGCCGCATGCACCAGTCGCGCGGACGCCGCTTTCGCGAACTCGACGAACTCCGCGTCACCCCGCGCCACCCCGAACCCTCCCCCGTGCCACACCGCTAGGGACGGGCGAGGCCGGGAAAAGGTTGAGTCGACGTCACAGCAACTTTTCCCAGTGGTCGCCCGTCTTCTCCTCCGCGCCGCCGACCGGCGCGCGAGGGGAGAGACATGTCGACGAAGGTTACCCGCCCATGGCGTACCGCCTCAGCGGCGTTACTGCTGGTGGTGGTGCTGCTCACCGGGTGCGGTCTGCCGGCCGGAGGGCAACCCGGCACCGGTCCCGTCGCCGCTGAGCCGCAGCCCAGCCGGCCGGCCACGGTCACCGCCTCCGGTCGGCCGACCGGAGTCACCGGTGTCCCGCCCAGTTCCGCGCCGACCGTCGACGTCACCTACCCCGCCACCGGCGGCAACCGCTGGACGACGGCACCCGCCGAGGCGGCAACCACGGGAGCGACCGGCGGTCGGTTGCTGCGCTACCGGATCGTCGTGGAACGCGACATCCGGGGCCTGCCGGTGGGCGACGTCGCGACCGCCATCTCCACGACGCTGAACGACCCCCGCGGGTGGACGGCCGGCGGGACGTGGCGGCTACGCCGGGTGGGCGCCGGCGGGCCGGCCGACTTCACCATCTACCTGGCGACCCCCGGCACCCGCGACACGCTCTGCCAGGACGTGCCCGACGCCTACACCTCCTGCCGCAACGGTGGTCGGGTGGTGCTCAACGTGGCGCGCTGGGTCAAGGGGGTGCCCGGTTACGGTGCGAGTCTGACCACCTACCGGGAGTACATGGTCAACCACGAGGTGGGGCACAAACTCGGGTTCGGTCACGAGCGGTGCCCCCGGCGGGGCCGACCGGCACCGGTCATGCAGCAGCAGACGTTGGGCCTGCACGGCTGCACCGCGAACGCCTGGCCGTACCCGACGGGCACGGACCGCTACAGCGGGCCGGTCGGGGCGTACGACGACGACATCCCGAGACGCGAGGGTGCGTACCCGGCAGCCTGAGGCCGACGGCTCGCGGGTCACCCTCCGGTTCGCGGGAGGCGCTCCTGGTCGTATCGCAGCGTGGGATGGCGTGGGTGACACCGGGGCGGGGGCGCGTCTGGCGCTCGCCCCCGCCCACGATGTCGCCGACGGTCAGACGGGCAGGCCACCGACCTGGGTGGAGATCCACGAGCGGATCGACGGCAGGTCGACGTAGATGGACGGGCCGGTGGCGCAGGTGGAGTTGTTGTTGCCGGCCCGACTCGTCGCGCCGATCAGGTTCCACACTCCGCTGACCCGGCGCACCTGCGGCCCACCCGAGTCGCCGTAGCAGGCGCCGGAGTTGCCGTTGGTGTTGTTGGTGCAGATCTCGTACGCGCCGTTGATACCGGAGCACCGGCTGTCGGCCACGATGGACGTGTCGAGTTCGTTGGCCACGGTCGGAGCCGATCCACAGCCCCGCGGGGCGCAGGTCTGGCCCCAGCCGATGATCCGGGTGGCGGTGCCGACCGCGCCGGAGGTGCTCGGGATCGGGGCCGGCGCGTACGGGACCGAGCTGGCCAGTTGCAGCAGCTTGACGTCGACGTTCGGGTGGTTCACCGCACGGGTCACCCGCACCACGGTCCCGCCGCTGGTGCGGTTGGTGCTGCCCACCCGCACGGAGGACGGGGTCGAACAGTGCTTGGCGGTGACCGCCCAGTTGCCCTTGATCAGGGTGCCGGTGCAGCCGGAGACGTACACCAGGAAGGGGTAGTTCTCGGAGGCCGGCCGGCCACCGACCACCAGCGGGCCGACGTCGGATGCGCCGTTCCAGGTGTATGCCGTACTGGCCGGCGCGGCCAGGGTGCCGGTGAACAGCGAGTTCACCCGGCTCGCCTCGGCCGCGCTGGGGTTCGCGTTGCGGCAGGAGACCGGTGCGCTGCTGCCGGACATCAGGTCGGAGCAGAGGCCGGTGCGCCGGTCCGGCAGACCCAGGATGTGGCCGACCTCGTGGGTGGCGATGCGGGTGCGGTCGTAGCCCTGGTTGACGGCCGTGCGGCCCATCCAGATCCGGCCCGAACCGAGGCCGGTCGACTGCGCGCGGGGCCAGCCGTCGTCGACGTAGATGGTGATGCTGGCCGGGGTGCCGGCCAGGAGTCGGACGGTGCTGACCCGACTGTTCCAGATCTGCGCCGCCTGGTCGAAGTTGGTGCGGAACTCGCCGGTCCGGCTCGCGTCGTAGTAGACGGTCCGGACGGCGGCGGCCGGCGTGCCGGTGGCAAGCTGCATCCCGGCTGCCGCCAGGATCGCCACCAGCATGGCCAGCGCGGCGCGTCTCAGTTGTCCTCGGAACATCGGGCACTCCCCTGCGCTCGTCGGCGGCCACCGGCCACCATCTCATCGATGCACGTAGATGTTAATGTGACGGCGATCGATACTGGGCATAGCGGAAGCGTCATACCGACGAGCCGGTCGGTCAGACGTGCAGGGTGGGGCGGTAGACGAGTTCCTGGGAGCGACCGTCGAGGGTCCGGCTCTCGACCAGTTCCAGGTCGAAGTCGGCCGCCCCCGAGAAGATCGGCTTCCGTCCGGTCTGACCGGTGACGACCGGGAAGATCGTCACCTGGACGAGGTCGACCAGACCGGCGGCCATCAGCGCCCGGTTCATCGACAGGCTCCCGTGCGATCGCAGGGGCACGTCGGATTCCTCCTTGAGCCGGGCGACGACGTCCACGGCGTCACCGGCTACGACTGTCGCGTCCGGCCAGTCGAGCGGGCCTTGCAGGGTGTTCGACACCACCGTCGCCGGGAGGCTCCTCATCCGCGTGACCCAGGCGTCCCGTACCTCGGATTCCTCGGTGCTCGCGGCCAGCATCTGCGCGAACTCCTGGTACGTGCGGGCCCCGAAGACCATGCGCTGCTCCTCGCCGTAGACGGCCAGGCGGTGGGCGAGCAGCTCGGGGCCCTGTTTGCCCCAGTAGCCGCCCCAGTTGCCGCTGGTGCTGCCGAAGCCGTCGAGGCTGGAGAAGACGTCGACGGTGTAGGTGGCGGTCATGATGTGCTCCGTTCAGAGGTGAGTGCGGCACGACGGGCCCGCAGGTGGGACCGCTCGGTGTCGTTGGTGGCCAGCTCCATGGCCTGGTCGTAGGCGGCTCGGGCCTCCTCGTCGCGGCCGAGCCGGACCAGCAGCTCCGCGCGGGTGGCCGGCAGCCGGTGGTAGCCCGGCAGGTCGAGGTCCGCCAACCCGGCGAGGGCCTGCGCCGGTCCGTGCACCTCGGCGACGGCAACCGCACGGTTGAGCGCGACGACCGGGCTCGGCCGGAGCGCGAGAAGCTGGTCGTACAGTGCCAGGACCTGCGGCCAGTCGGTGGCGGCGCCGTCGGTGTGCACCGCGCCGATCGCGGCCTGGATCTGGTACGGGCCGGGCTGGTTACGCCGCAGGCAACGCCGGACCAGGTCGTGCCCCTCGGTGATGAGCGCCCGGTTCCACAGCGACCGGTCCTGGTCGGCCAGCAGCACCAGCTCGCCGGACGGGTCGAGCCGGGCCGGCCGGCGCGCCTCGGTCAGCAGCAGCAGGGCGAGCAGGCCGAGCACCTCGGGCTCGTCGGGCATCAAGGCGGCGAGCTCGCGGGCGAGCCGGATCGCCTCGGCGCACAGGTCCGTTCTGATCAACGGTCCGGCGGTGGACGCGTAGCCCTCGTTGAACATCAGGTAGAGCACGGTGAGCACGTACGGCAGTCGGTCCGGCAGCTCGTGTTCGGCGGGCACCCGGTAGGGGATGCCGGCGTCCCGGATCTTCTTCTTCGCGCGCACGATGCGCTGCGCGACCGTCGACTCCTGGATCAGGTAGGCGCGGGCGATCTCGGGTACGTCGAGACCGCCGAGCAGGCGGAGCGTGAGGGCGGTCCGCGCGTCCGGACCGAGCGCGGGGTGGCAGCAGGTGAAGATGAGGCGCAGCTGGTCGTCTTTCACCGGTCCCACCTCTCGGGGCTCGTCCTGGTGGTGCAGCAGCAGAGCCTGGGCGTGCCGCGCCTCGCGGGTCGACTCCCGGCGGAGCCGGTCCACCGCCCGGTTGCGGGCGGTGGTCACGATCCAGGCACCCGGGTTCGGCGGCGGGGTCTGCCACTTCTGGAGCGCCGTGGTGAAGGCGTCCTGGACCGCCTCCTCGGCGAGGTTGAGGTCACCGAGGATGCGGGCCAGGGTGGCGACGCAGCGGCCGTACTCCGCGCGGTAGATGCTCCCCAGGTCCATGTCGGTCGGCCGGCTCCCGGTCAGGCCTGGGACAGGTCGTCGAAGGGGCGCACCTCGACCGGGCCGCAGGCCGCCGCGCACTTCTCGGCCCAGGCCAGCGCCTGGTCCAGGTCCGCGCACCTGATGACCCAGAAGCCGGCGATGTGCTCCTTCGTCTCGACGAACGGCCCGTCGCTCATGGTGGTGTCGCCGTTCTCGATCCGTACGACGGTGGCGCTGTCCGGCGACCGGAGCCCTCCGCCGAAGACCCAGGCGCCCGCGGCCTGCATCTCGTCGTTGATCCGGCCGGTCTCCCGGAACATGGTCTGTGTCTCCTCGTCGGAGGGGTCCGGCTCCCCCTCGACGGCGTGCACGGACAGCAGGTACTGCTTCATGACGGTCCTCCAACCGTTCGATGGTGCGATGGCGACAGGTCAGGCGGCCAGGCGGCGCGCGACAGCGGGGATGACGATCACGGCCGCGACCAGGTGAGCGACCATCAGCAGCGCCTTGGTGGCCGCCTCCGCGTCGACGATCACGTCCGGCACCAGCGACAGGAGCGTCAACACCACAGTGGTACGGACGAACGCGAACCGGGGACGCCTGGCGAAACGAGACAGCACCGCGGCGAGGATCACCCCGACCAGCGAGAGTACGGCGGTCAGCACACCGAAACCCGTCACCGGAATGGGCGAGTCGGCCACGTCGAGGCTGATCCCCGCCGCGCGTCCGACGGCGGCGACGGCCATGGTGGCGGCGCTCGCGGCGAGCGTGGCGGCGACACCGGTCCGGATCAGCGCACCGACGGTCGAGGTGATGGCGGGCGTGGTGGTCGCTGTGGTGGTCATCGTGCCCTCCCGTGGGTGTGGCCCGCCGCGGTGGCGGGCTCTCACCAGGGCTACGAATGGACCAGGTCCCAATCGACAGGCACGCCCACGTTCTTGTCGACGACTTTCGTGGACCTCAGAGCGTGCGCTGGTATTCCTCCCAGGTCCGCTTCGGGCTGACCGCTGGGCCATCATCGACGCCCCGGTTGGCCAGGCCGTTACGACCGAGGTAGTAGTCGCCGGCCTGGTTCTGCGCACCTGTCGACTGGTCGGTGTCGGAGAGCGCGATGGCGTGGATGTGGTAGCCCCAGTCCCCCTGGGCCGGGGTCCGTAGCCACGCGGCAAAGCCCACCGTGCGCAGTCGACGCAGCACGTCGGTCCGGACCGACGAGGAGAGACCGCTGACCGAGAGGTCGAGCGCGCCGCCGCCGTCGTGCGTGCCGGCGGAGGCGCCCACACCGCTGCTGTACGAGCCCTGCGTGATGCCGAGCTGGCGGCCAAGTAGGCGTTCGGCCTCGATCAGCATCGACCTGGTGCGCGTGTTGACCTGCACACCGCGCAGGGTAACCACGCTGCCGGGTGAGATCGCCCGGACCACGGTGTACCGTCCCTCGCCGAGCGACCGCAGTGACGACGGGCCGGGTAGACCTGTCGCGTCGAGACCGGCGTAGCCGAGGGACCGCTGGTACGCGGCGTACGCGGCGATCGTGCTGGTGCCGAAGTGACCGTCGACGTACGCCGACGAGAGCAGCCCTCTCGCCTGGAGTGCGCGCTCCACAAGCAGGACGCTGTCCTTGGCACCCTCGGTCAGCGCGGTGTCCGGCCGACGCGGGTCGATCTGGGCTGCCTTGACCAGCGCCTCCATGTCCAGCTGAGGCAACGCGGCCGTGGCCGAGCCAGCCAGCGGTACGGCGCCGACCACAGCCGCACCGGCGGCGACGAGCAGGTTCCTTCTCGTAAGCACGCTTCCTCCGTAGGATATTGACCAATCCACATGAACGGATGAAGCTAGTCTTCAATGCGCGAGCCGAGTTGTCACCCCGTTGGAGCGTACAAACCTCCAACGGTGACCGTTGGCCACCTTCGCGGGGGCGGACGCGGTAGTGAGCGGTATGCCGCAGATTCATCATCATGACTTTGCGACATACCGCTCAACACTCACTCGTCTAGTTGACGGAGCCCTGCTGGGTCGGGTCGGGTGCCTGCGCGACCGCCTCGTCGTCCAGGTGCCAGATCTCGCGCATCGGGGCCCACCAGTCTCCCGAGCCGGGCTCGGCGATCGACTCCTGGCACGGGTCGGTCAGCTTCCACCACTCCTGCGTCTGCGGGTCCGCGGCGATCAGCCGCGAGTCGGCCTCGTAGTCGTCGCCGACGTACTCGTAGTAGCCGAAGAGCAGGTCGTCGTGCAGGAAGATGGTGTAGTTGCGGAAGTTCGCCTCGCGCAGCGTCTGCTCGACGCTGGGCCAGACGTCGGCGTGGAGCCGCAGGTAGGTTTCCCGCTGCTCGGGGCGGAGCCGGATCACGCAGCCATGACGTTTCACGTCGTGCCCTTTCGTGTGAACTGGTTCAGGGGTGCCGAAAGCACCTGACCGTAGCGGTTGAGGGGTGCCGGGCAGGGGCCGGCCGCCGGCGATGTCGACCGGTGGTCCTCCTGCCCGGACTACCGACCGCCAGGTTCACCCGCCGGACGCCTGTCGGAAACGCAATCGTTTCGTGAACTCGGTGCGACGCAACTCACGAAACCCTGCACCTTCACCAATCCGGAACTACTGTGAGTACGACATCGTTTCGCGGGGGGTTGGGATGCTGGGTGGTCAGCAGGTGGGCGCGGGCGCCGGGGTGCCGGCCGCCCGGGTTCCCCGGTGCACCGACAGCGACCTGTTCGGTGTGGTCATCGACCTGCTGCGCGAGGTCGGCTTCGACCGGATGACCATCGACGCCGTCGCCGCCCGCGCCCACGTCAGCAAGGCCACCATCTACCGGCGCTGGGACGGCAAGGCCGAGCTGGTCGTCGCCGCCCTGCGCGACCGGCACGTCGGCGTGCACAACCCGCCCGACACCGGCAGCCTGCGCGGTGACCTGATCGAGCTGCTGCGGGCCACGGCAGCGATCTGCGTGGCCGACTGCGACCTGATGCAGGCGCTGACCTTCGCCATGCGGACCAACCCCGAGCTGGAACGCCTGGTACGTCACCAGGTGCTGCCGGCCGGGCGGGTGGCCAGCACCGCCATCCTGGTCCGGGCCGCCGCCCGGGGGGAGATCCCGCCGGAGGCCGGCGAACGGGAGCTGTTCCACGATCTCGCGCCCGCGCTCACCCTGTCCCGCATCGTCGCGCACGGCCTGCCCGCCGACGACGCGTTCCTCATCCAGGTCGTCGACCAGGTGCTGATCCCGGTCCTCCGCTACCAGCCCGACCGCCCGTCACCGGCCTGACCCACCGACATCCGCAACACGGAAGGCTTCACCATGCCCGGAACCACCTCGACCGCACCTGGCGCATCCGGCGCCGGGGCGTCGACAAGCACGCCGCACCCGCGGCGTTGGATCGCGCTGGCGGTCATCGCGGTCTCGCAGCTGATGGTCGTCCTGGACGCCACCATCGTGAACATCGCACTGCCGAAGGCCCAGGCCGACCTGGGGATCACCGACGCGAACCGGCAGTGGGTGATCACCGCCTACACGCTGGCCTTCGGCGGGCTGCTGCTGCTCGGCGGTCGCATCGCCGACTACTGGGGGCGCAAGCGCACCTTTATCGTCGGCATGACCGGTTTCGCGCTCGCCTCCGCCCTGGGCGGTCTGGCCACCACCGGCGGGATGCTCTTCGCCGCCCGCGCGTTGCAGGGCGCCTTCGGTGCGCTGCTCGCCCCGGCCGCGCTGGCGCTGCTCACCGTGCTGTTCACCGAGGCCACCGAACGGGCCAAGGCGTTCGCCGTGTACGGCGCGATCGCCGGCGGCGGATCTGCGGTCGGCCTGCTGCTCGGTGGGGTGCTCACCGAGTACGCCAACTGGCGCTGGTGCCTGCTGGTCAACATCCCGGTCGCCGCGATCGCCATCGCGTTCGCGCTCCCGCTGGTGCCGGAGAGCCGGGCCAAGGGCAACACCCGCTACGACGTACCGGGCGCGGTCGTGGTGACCGCCGGCCTGGTCTCCCTGGTGTACGGCTTCACCAAGGCCGCCGAGGACGGCTGGGACGCCACCGCGACGCTCGGCTTCATCGCCGCGGGCGTGGTGCTGCTCGCCGCCTTCGTGGTGATCGAGCTGCGCTCCAGCCACCCGCTGCTGCCGCTGCGGATCGTGCTGGACCGCAACCGGGGCGGGGCGTTCCTCACCTCGACGCTGATCGGCGCCGGCCTGTTCGGGGCGTTCCTCTTCCTGACCTTCTACTTCCAGGTGGTGCTGCAGTACAAGCCCCTGGAGGCGGGTCTCGCGTCGCTGCCGGTCACCGCCGGTGTGCTCATCGCCGCCGGTGGCGCCAGCCAGTTGATGCCGCGACTGGGCGCCAAGCCGCTGATGGTCGCCGGTGCCGTGCTCGCCGCCCTGGGCATGCTGGTGCTGACCCAGATCGACGCGGACACCTCGTTCCTCACCCACCTGCTGCCCGCGCAGGTCATCCTGGGCCTGGGGCTGGGCTTCACCTTCGTCCCGCTGTCCAGCCTCGCCCTGGTCGGGGTGCCGGAGCACGACGCCGGCGCGGCCAGCGCGACGCTCAACGCCACCCAGCAGATCGGTGGCTCGCTCGGCACCGCCCTGCTGAACACCTTCTACACCAGCGCGGTCGCCGCCTACCTGGTGGGCCGGGCGCCGAACCCGGTCACCCAGGTCGAGGCGCTGGTGCACGGTTACCGGGTGGCCTTCGCCTGGGGCGCGGCGCTGATCGTGCTCGCCGGCCTGGCCACCCTGGTCCTGGTGAAGGTCCGCAAGGAGGACGTCCCCACCGGCACCACCGTGCACATGGGCTGAGCTGACCGATGTGGCCGCCGGCCGGAGCGCCCCGAGCGTGGGGTGGACCGGCCGGCGGCCACGTCCGGTAACGTCCCGACCATCGTCGAAAATCCGTTTGAGGAGATCCATGTCGACCCCTGCTGACCAGATCATCACAGCTCTGCGCGCGGGCCACGAGGAGCTCGCCGCGCTCGTGCGGGACCTCAAGGAGGACGACCTGCTCCGGCCGTCGGGGGCCAGCGAGTGGCAGGTCTCCCAGGTGCTGAGTCACCTGGGCAGCGGCGCCGAGATCAACCTGGCGACGCTGGACGCCGCCCGCACCGGCGCACCCGGCCCGGACGGGGACTTCAACCGTGGCGTCTGGGCACGCTGGGACGCGATGGCCCCGGCCGAGCACGCCGCCGGGTTCCTCGCCGCCAACGAGCGGCTGGTCGAGGCGTACGAGGCGCTGGACGCCGAGACCCGCTCCTCGATGCGAATCGACCTCGGTTTCCTGCCGGAGCCGGTGGACGTGGCCACCGCGGCCCGGTTCCGGCTCAGCGAGTTCGCCCTGCACCAGTGGGACACCGAGGTGGCGTTCAACCCGTTCGCGGCGGTGACGCCGGGCGCGGTGGCGCTGCTGCTCGACCAGATCGGCGGCATGCTGGCCTGGACCAGCCGACCGCAGGAACTGGGCGGGCGGGAGGCCACGCTGCTGGTCCGGGTGCACGCGCCCGAGCGGACGTTCGGGCTGCGGCTGGGCGAGAAGGTCGAGGTCGTCGACGCGCCGGAGCGTCCCGACGGCGAGCTGGAGGCCCCGGCCGAGGCGTGGCTGCGGCTGGCCACCGGACGGCTGGGCACCCAGCACACCCCGGACGGGGTGCGGGCGACCGGTTCGGTGACCCTCGACGACCTGCGCCGGGTCTTCGTCGGCTTCTGACCAGCGGCCGTGGGGGGGGGGGGGGGGGGCGCGCCCCCCCCCCCCCCCCCCCCCGCCCCCCCCCCCGCGGGTCGGGGGGGGCCCCACCCCCCGGGGCGGGCGGGGGGGGGGGGCGGGCGGGCGGGTCGGGTTGGGGGCTAGGGGTCGGGTCCCCTCCGCCCACCGGCGGGGTGATTTCGTGGTATTCTCACCCGGGGCGGTGCGGGCCGGTCAACCCGGCCCGCACGGCACGTCAGCCCTTCACGCAGACCACCTGCTTGAGGTGCGCGACCACCT
This sequence comes from Micromonospora sp. NPDC049204, assembly GCF_040647935.1. Classification (NCBI taxonomy): domain Bacteria; kingdom Bacillati; phylum Actinomycetota; class Actinomycetes; order Micromonosporales; family Micromonosporaceae; genus Micromonospora; species Micromonospora sp. NPDC049204. The sequence goes on from NZ_JBEZDC010000001.1 coordinate 148,907, forward strand.
CGACCAGGTCCTCCTGCTGGGCCATCACCTCGGTGATGTCCTTGTACGCGCCGGGGATCTCGTCGACCACCCCGGCGTCCTTGCGGCACTCCACCCCGGCGGTCTGCGCGGCCAGGTCCTCGGTGCTGAACGTCCGCTTGGCCTGCGCCCGCGACATCCGGCGCCCGGCCCCGTGCGACGCCGAGCAGTACGCGTCCGGGTTACCCCGGCCCCGCACGATGTACGACCCGGTGCCCATCGACCCGGGGATGATGCCCAGGTCACCCCGGCCGGCCCGGATGGCCCCCTTGCGCGTCACCAGCACGTCCACCCCGTCGTAGCTCTCCTCGGACACGTAGTTGTGGTGGCAGCTGATCGACTCGTCGTAGGCGACCTGCGGGAACTGCTCCCGCACCACCCCGCAGAGCAGGGCCAGCATGACCGCCCGGTTGCGCCGCGCGTACTCCTGCGCCCACCACAGATCCCGCCGGTACGCGTCCATCTCCGGCGTCCCGGTGAGGAACACGGCCAGGTCCCGGTCCGGCAGGTCGGCGTTGTGCGGCAGCCCCCGGGCCACCCCGATGTGCCGCTCGGCCAGTTCCTTGCCGATGTTGCGGGACCCGGAGTGCAGCATCAGCCAGACCCGCCCCTCGTCGGCGCCGCCCTGCTCCAGGCAGACCTCGATGAAGTGGTTGCCCCCGCCGAGGGTGCCGAGCTGCCGCCGCGCCCGCGTCTCCAACTGTGCCACCCGCCGGTCCAGGCCGGCGAACCGGCCCCAGAAGTCGTCCCAGCCGGCCTGCTCCAGACCCCGGATCCGACGCGTGTCGACCGAGTCCTCGCGCTGGGTGAAGCCGACCGGGATGGTGGCCTCGATCGCGGAGCGCAGCCCGGCCAGGTCGTCGGGCAGGTCGGCGGCGGTCAGCGAGGTACGCACCGCCGACATCCCGCAGCCGATGTCGACGCCGACCGCGGCCGGCGAGACGGCCTGCCGCATCGCGATCACCGAACCGACCGTGGCGCCCTTGCCGAAGTGCACGTCGGGCATGACGGCGACACCCTGCACCCAGGGCAACGCACCGATGTTGCGCAGCTGCTTGGCGGCCTGCGGCTCGATCGCGTAGGGGTCGGTCCAGACCCGGACCGGAGCCCGGGTACCGGCGAGAGGGGTGAATCCCATCGTGGTCTCCTCGTGTCGTGCGATGACCGTTGATGATCAGGTATGAGCGCGGCGGCGGTGCGCGGATACGAAACGGCCGCCCGATCCCGGTGGGATGGGCGGCCGGCGGACGCGTCAGCGTCGCGTCAGTCGCGCCACCCCGGCTCGTTGCGCCGCAGCGCCGGGTACGCACAGGCTCTGGTGGTGCCGAGCAGAGACCCGCCGGCAGGGAGCAGCCGGGCGGCATCGGTGCGGATGCGTCGTGGCACGGCGTACTCCCTTCGGGGTGTGGCTCGGTCGACCTTGCACCGACGAGCCTAGGAGGGCTGCGGGGCGTCCGCAATGGATATCGCCGTTACCGGCCGCCGACCCGGCGGGCGACCGCCAGCAGATACCCCTTGCGATCCAGCGGGTCGTTGTCCCAGCGGGGCCGGGTGGGGCTGGGACCGGGCACCGGGCGGTACCTGTCGAACTCGGTCTCCAACACACCCTCGCCCCGGGTCAGCGCGGGCAGGCGACGCTCCAGCGCGTGCACCCGGCCCGCCGGGATCTCGCCCCGCACCAGGTACGACGTGCCCCGCCCGATGGTGTCGGTCGGCACCGCGTCCAGTCGCGTGAGCGCCGGCAGCAGCGTGCCGAGGACGTCACCGGGCACCTCCAACCGGAAGCGGTGCACCGGCTCGTGGACCCGCGTACGGGCACGGGTGAGCGCGGCCATCAGCACCAACGGGGTGAGATTGCGGAAATCCCCGGCGGTGCTGGACATGCTCTTGTCGAAGCTGCCGTGCGAGTGGCTCTGCCGCGCCCAGTAGCCGGCGTGGGTCATCGTCACCTCGCAGTCGGGGACCTCCCACCCGTGCAGACCCTGGCGCAGGGTCCGACGCACGGACTCCTCCACGGCGGCGAAGAAGGCGGGTGGCATCGAACCCAGCTCGACGCCGAGGTGGAAACTCACACCGGCCCCGGTCGGCGCCGGGCCGATCCGCAGCCCGACGGTGGCCAGGAAGGGGTTGGGCGCCACCGCGATCGCCTCGACCGCCTCGCCGACGCCGCACACCCGCTCCACGTGCACCACGCTGGTCTCCCGGAACGTCACCGGCACGCCGAAGTCGTCGGCCAGGGTGGCCTGGATGACCTCCTTCTGCACCTCGCCGTAGAGCGACACGCTGATCTCGTGCCGCCGGTCGTCCTGCCGCAGGTTGATCAGCGGGTCCTGTTCGGCGAGTTGGCTCAGCGCCGCGTGGAGCGCGGCCCGGTCGACGGGGCGCTCCGGCACCACCACCGTCTCCAGCGTGGGTGGCGCGAAGTGGCGGTCCGCGCCGGCACGTTCCGGGGGTACGCCGACCGGGTCGCCGATCCGCGCGTCCGGCACACCCCACAGCCGGGCGATGTGGCCGGCACCGACCGACGGCGCCACCACGTCGGCCCCCTGGCTGGCGACACGTATCGCCGTGACCAGCGCGGCGTCGGCCGTACCGACGCGAACCCGGTCGCGGACCCGGATCGTGCCGGCGAAGAGGCGGACCAGGGCGATCCTCTCCCCCGCCGATCCCCGCTCGATGGCGAACACGGTGCCGGAGACCGGGGCGTCCAGGTCACCCTGACCGGTCGGCAGCAGTTCGGTGATGCCGGCGATCAGCGCGCCCACGCCGGTGCCGGTGATCGCCGAGCCGGCGTACACGGGCTGCACCAGCGCCCGGCGGGTCCGCGTCGCCAACACCCGGCGCAGTCGCGGGTACGGCACCGCCGACGGGTCCGCCACCCAGTCGGCGAGCAACCCGTCGTCCTGCCCCGCGAGCACGTCGAGCAGCCGGTCGGTGAACCCCACGTCGGCGGGGCCGTACGGCGAGCAGTGCGCGCCGCGAGTCCCCGGCGCCGCCACCGAGCCCATCGCCACCACGGTCGGAGTGAGCTTCTCCGCGACGGCCCGCACGACCCGCTCGGGGTCCGCCCCGGCCCGGTCGACCTTGTTGACGAAGATCAGTGTCGGGATGCGCAGCCGCCGCAGGGTCCGCATCAGCACGCGGGTCTGCGGTTGTATCCCCTCCACCGCGGAGATCACCAGCACCGCGCCGTCGAGCACGCCGAGCACCCGCTCGACCTCGGCGATGAAGTCCGGGTGACCGGGCGTGTCGATCAGGTTGACGGTCACGTCGTCCAGCACGAAGGAGACGACGGCCGAGCGGATGGTGATCCCGCGTTGCCGTTCCAGAGCCAGGGAGTCCGTACGGGTGCTGCCCGCGTCGACACTGCCGAGCTGGTCGGTCACGCCAACGTCGTGCAACAGCCGCTCGGTCAGGCTGGTCTTACCGGCATCGACGTGAGCCAGGATGCCGAGGTTCAGAGTCTTCACGCAGCGTCAGGTCCTTCAGGTAGGCGACAGATCCCCTCTGGTCGGACATCGACGCAGCGCGCATGGTGACTCCCTGGCTGTTGGTGGCGGTTTCGGGTAGTTCAGCAGGCCGTCGCGGCTCGGACAACCGATTTAGCCGGCGCTCCCGTTCACGTACCGTCCGGCTCCGCGACGCGGCGTGCTCACCTGACGCGGCTAGGTTCGCGCGGCACTGTCCGCCCCTGTCCCGGGAGAACCACCATCACCGCCACCTGGCCGTCGCACCATGTCGGCACCGTCGCCACCGCACCGGACCTGCCGTCGGCGGACGCGGATCGGGAACCGCGCGACACCCGGTCCGGCTGGGCGGTGGCGGGTTGGGTGCTCCCCGCCCTTGTCGCGCTGGTGCTGGGCCGGTGGCGGCTGACCGGTCCGGCCCTCTGGGCCGACGAGTTGGCCACCTGGGGCGCGGTCCGGTTGAGCTGGTCGCAGCTGTGGCAACTCGCCGGTTCGGTGGACGCGGTCCTGACTCCCTACTACGCCCTGATGAAGGTGTACGTCGCCGTGGCCGGCACGTCCACGGCCGCGTTGCGGCTGCCCTCGGTCGCCGCCAGCACCGTCGCCACGGTGGTGGTGACCGCGCTCGGACGTCGACTCGGCGGCCCCGGGACCGGCCTGCTGGCGGGGCTGCTCTTCGCGATCCTGCCGGTGACCTCCCGGTACGCGCAGGAGGCCCGGTCCTACGCCCCGGTGATCCTCGGTGCCGCTGTCGCCGTGTGGTGCCTGATCAGCCTGCTGGAGGAGCCCACGCGTCGCCGCCTCGCCGGGTACGCCGCCGCCGTCGGCGTCGTCGGGCTGCTGCATCCGCTCAACGGCCTGCTGATGCTCGCGGGTCACGCCGTCGCGGTCGGCTGGTGGCAGCTCCCCCGCCGAGCCGAGGGCTGGCGGACCGTACGCGGGTGGGTGACGGCCGCCGGCGTGGGTGTGCTGCCGGCGCTCGCGCTGTCGGTCTGGGGTCGGGGGCAGACCGGCCAGGTGTCCTGGATCGCGCTCGTCGACCTGGGTGCCCTCCAGGCGTTCCCGGAGCGGCTCTTCCACTCCGCGGCCGTCGGCGGGCTCGTCCTCGTCCTCGCGGTCCTCGGCGCGCGCCGCGCCCCGGCGTACGTGTGTCTGGCCGGCGCGGCGTTCGTCCCGATGGCGCTGCTGTTGCTCGCCGGCACCCAGCTACACGTCTGGGTGGCCCGCTACGTGCTTGTCGTGCTGCCGGCGCTGGCCGTCCTCGCGGCGTCCGCCCTGGCCCGCGTCGGACGGTCGTCGGCCGTCGTCGCGGTCGCCCTGGCGGTCGTCCTGGCCCTCCCCGCACACGTCGCCATTCGCGCCCACGCCGGTCACAGCCAGGACTCGTACCGGATCGCGGCGGTCATCGGTCCCCACTACCGACCCGGCGACGTCGTGGTGTTTCCGGACAGCCACCCGAGCATCCCCTGGTCACCGCGCGACATCTACGAGCGCTACCTGCCGGCCCCACGCCCACCGGACGTGCTGCGCGTCGCCCCGCAGCGCAGCGACGGCCGGTTCCTGGCGACGGAGTGCCCGGACGCCACCTGCCTCGGCACACCACCGCGCATCTGGGTCGTCGGGGCCGATCCCGCGGCCGACCCGCTCCGGGACATGACGCCCGGCAAACGGGAACGGATCAGCGCCGGCTACCGGGAGGCACAGCGCTGGCGGTACCCGCTGCTCAGCATCACCCTCCTGGAGCGCACGGCCTGAGGGACCCGGCAGCAGTAGCCGACCGGGGCGATCGCGGAAGGAGAGCTTCCGCGATGACTGGCAGACTCGCGGGCATGGTGGAGACCTCGGTGCGGCTGCTGCGGCTGCTGACCCTCCTGCAGGTTCGCCGGGAGTGGTCCGGCCCGGAACTGGCCGAACGGCTGGCGGTCACCACCCGCACCGTGCGCACCGATGTGGAGCGCCTGCGGGTGCTGGGCTACCAGATCGAGTCCCACCCGGGGGTCGCCGGAGGCTACCGGCTCGGCGCCGGATCGGCCCTGCCGCCGCTGCTGCTCGACGACGACGAGGCCGTGGCGGTGGCCGTCGGGCTGCGGGCAGCTGCCGGCGGTTCGGTGACCGGAATCGAGGAGACGTCGCTGCGGGCGCTTGCGAAGCTGGAGCAGTCGCTGCCGTCGCGGTTACGGCACCGGGTGGACGCCCTGCGGGCCGCGACGGTCTCCGCCGCCGGCGGCGGCCCGACCGTGGACGCCGACACGCTCACCGCCGTCTCGACGGCGGTGCACCGGGCCGAGCGCCTGCGCTTCGACTACGCCGGGCATGACGGTACGGCCACCGTGCGCGACGTCGAGCCGTACCGGCTGGTCTACACCGGTCGGCGCTGGTACCTGTTGGGCTGGGACACCGACCGGGCCGACTGGCGCACCTTCCGCGCCGACCGGATCCGGCCCCGGGTGCCGACCGGCCCACGCTTCACCCCGCGGGAGCCGCCCGGCGGCGACGCGGTCGCGCACGTGCTGCGCGGCGTCGGTTCCACCGCCTGGCCGCACCCCGCCCGGGTACGCCTGCACGCGTCGGCCGACCAGGTGGCCCAGCGGATCCCCAGCACGGCGGGCCTGCTGGAGGCGATCGACGAGCGGACCTGCCTGCTGCACACCGGTGGGGAGTCGCTGAGCAATCTGGCCGCCTTCCTCAGCACCATCGGGGTCGACTTCGACGTGCTCGACCCGCCGGAGCTGCGCGACGTCGTGCGTGCCGTCGCCGCCCGGTTCGGTCGGGCCGCTCAGGCGTCGTAGCGGCCCTGGCGTCGCCGGTAGTAGGCGTAGGCGACCGCGGCGAGCAGTGGTCCCCACAGCAGCAGCGGCAGGTAGCAGGCGTAGAAGATCGCGGCCTCCCCCTCACCGCGCTGCGTGGGGAAGTCCGCCGGGAGCGGCGTGCCCCGCATGGTGACCCCGGCGAATATCTGGATGAAGGCGCTGGTCCACAGGACGGTGAGGACCGTCGCGCCGAGCGTCGCGGGTATGAGCGCGGCCGGCGTCGGCACCCGGCGGCCACCCAGCCCGGGAATCCAGCGCGGGAACCGCTCTCCCCAGCCGGCGACGAGACCGACGGCGGTGAACGCGATCAGCTCCGCCACGATCGAGAGGCAGACGACGTATACCCGCCCGTCGAACCCGACGCCGTCGCGGAACGCGACCGGAAGCCGCCAGAGGCCGGAGGGCAGCACGGTGAACGGGATGACGTAGGCGGCGACCCGCGCCCAGCGGGGCACTCCCGCCACCGGGGCGTGGGCCTTACGCCACGCCACGCGTAGCCGCGATTCTCCGCTTTCGGCGACCATCGGTGGCGACGTCGAGGGTTTGGGGGCATCGAGGCGATCAGGTGTTCTCATGCCGCTCACGCTAGGAACCGAGCAGGCCGGGCCACCTCCCTCTCGCGAGGGAGTGCACCACCCGGTCGGTCGACCACCGTCGGTCATCGTGCGGCGCCAGGTCTCCCGAGCCGTCCGAGCCGGACGTCACCAACCGCCCGGGGGTGACCTCTGGCCGCTGGCGACACCTGTCGGCTTCGGCTCCGCCACCATCGTGTCGTGGTGACGGAGCCGAAGCGCCGACCCCTTGGTCGTGCCGGCCGATGAGGCGGGCGGCAGACGGGCTGGTCGGGCCGGGCAGCTAGGACTGCGGCACCAGCCGGAAGGACTGCGCGGCGGTGCCGTTGCAGGTGTACTGGATGAGTTGGACGCTGTCCGCCGTGGACGCTCCCGGCACGTCGAGGCACTTGCCGCTTTGCCGGTTGACCAGGCGGTAGTAGCCGCCGCCCTCCGATTCGGCACGCCACTGCTGGTTGTTGCCACCGCTGTAGGACCAGAGCTGGATCGGCGCCGAGTCGGCTGTCGACCGGTCGGTCACGTCGAGCACCTGGGCGGCGTTGGTGCGGTTGTTGACCCGCAGGTAGCCGCCGCTGGTCGGCGCGAACTGGTACTGCTGCGCGGCGCTGCCGTTGCAGGCGTACTGCTGGATGGCCGTGCCGTTCGCGCTGGCGGCGGCGCGCGCGTCCACGCACTTGCCGTTGCCCCGGTTGACCACCGTGTGCCAGGCGGTCGGTGAGATCATGCCGCCGGTCGGCGGAGGCGTGGTCGGGGTGGTGGTGCCGGCGCCGGCGAGCCAGTGCAGCCCGTCGATCAGCAGCTGGTTCTGCTGCGCGCTGTCGAACGTCGACGACAGCCCGGTGTTGGTGCTGTAGTTCATGGCGTTGTGCCCGAAGTTGGCGTAGAGCATCTTGTACTGCCGGTTGCTCCACACCAGCGGGTAGTACCCGCCGTACCAGGACTGGTTGGGGTCGGTGCCGACCGGGAAGCTGGACGCGTCGACCGAGGCGAGGATGTCGATGTTCGGGTTCTGCCGCAGGTCGTTGCTCCAGGAGTACCACTCGCTGATCGACGACGGGAAGGTCGCCGGGAGGTTCCGGGTGGCCGGGTGGGTGCGGTTGTCGGCGCGCATGGTGACCCGGGTGGGTCCCCAGGTGTTGGTCTGGAACGAGCCGGTGCCGAGGAAGGTGTTGTAGTACCAGCTCCAGCTCGACGGGTTGTCGGTCCACGCGCTGACGTGGAAGCCGAACCACGCCCCGCCGTTCTGCATGTACTGCTGGAACGCGGCCCGCTGCGCGGTGGGCGGCGCGTCGTCCAGGAACATGACCACCTTGTACTGGGCCAGGTTCGCGGTGTTCAGCAGACCCCAGTTGTTGGTGGCCTCCCAGGAGAAGCCGTGCTGCGCGGCGGCCTGCGGGAACCAGGCCCGGGCGTCCCGGACGAAGTCGATGTGCGCGGCGTCCCAGGTGCCGTTGTAGAAGGCCAGGACCTTGAACGTCGGCGCGGCCTGCGCGGACCGCGAGGAGTTGACCGCCAGGCCGGCGCTCAGCGCGACCAGCAGAGCGACGAACACCGACAAGATTCGTCTGGTACGGGAGGAGAGTTCTGCGATCACCTGATCGTCCCTTCGGTGGGGACGCGCGCCGCCGCGTCGACCTGCATCTGTTCACAAGGTTTACAGATAGACGAAAGGTTATGCGGTGGCACCGGCGGCGTCAATCATGGGTCGGCTGAACGGGTGGGATTCCGGTGCCAGCGGGTACTCCGGCCCGATGACCAGCCCGGACGCCGTCGACGTCGACACGCCCCTCGCCGTCGACCTGCCCGCCGCGCCGCACGACGCCAGCGGCGAGTGGGTGCCGACCCGTGACCTCGCCGGGCTCGCACCCGCGGCCCGGCCGGCCCGCCGCTGGACCCCGCGCCGGGTGGTGGCCACCCCGGCGGCGCTGGAGCACCCGCACGGCCAGCGGATCGTCGAGCTGGTGCAGGCACAGGGCATCGAGGTGGAACACCTGCGAGCCAACCGGCTCACCGGGGTACGCGGACAAACCGACCGGGAGACGTACGCGCGGGCGAAGGCCACCATGGCGATCGTGGTCAGCCCACCCTCGCGGCGCACCCTGCAACCCATCGCGCCCAGCGCCGACTGGCGGGTCGACCTCGCCGAGGGCTGCCCGGCGCACTGCCAGTACTGCTACCTCGCCGGTTCGCTGTCCGGCCCGCCGGTGACCCGGGTGTACGCGGACCTCGACGACATCCTGGACGGGCTGGCCGCTTACGCCGGGCGTGGGACGGTGACCAGCCGCAACGCGCGACGCGCCGACGAGGGCACCACCTTCGAGGCGTCCTGCTACACCGACCCGCTCGCGCTGGAGCACCTCACCGGCAGTTGGCGGCGGGCGGTGCAGCACTTCGCCGCCTGGGACGCGCCCGTGCAACTGCGCTGGACCACCAAGTACGCCGACGTGGACACCTTCGTCGGGCTGCCGCACGCCGGCCGTACCCGGGTCCGGTTCAGCGTCAACTGCGCACCGGTGAGTGAACGGTTCGAGGGCGGCACCGCCCGGGTGCCGGAGCGGCTGGCCGCGCTGCGCCGGCTCGCGCTCGACGGCTACCCGGTCGGGCTGACCATCGCCCCGATCATCGCGCTGCCCGACTGGCGGGAAAGCTACGGCGAGTTGCTCGACCAGGTCCGCGCGGCGGTCGACGGGGTGCCGGAGCTGGACCTGACCGCCGAGCTGATCACCCACCGGTTCACCCCGGGCAGCAAGGAGGTGCTGCTGGGCTGGTACCCGCGCACCCGGCTGGAGATGGACGAGGAGTCGCGCAGCCGCAAACACGGCAAGTTCGGCGCGGTGAAGTACGTCTACCCGCGCGACACCATGGCCGAGCTGCGCGGCTGGTTCACCGCCGAGCTCGCCTCGCGGGTGCCGGCCTGCCGGATCCTCTACTGGACCTGAGCCGTCCCCGGCATGTTTCGGAAAACTTTCGCGAACCTCGCCGTCGTCGCTTGACGGCAACCTTCTCATCCACCACAGTCGATGCGGGTGTAGGTAGGCGTGCCGTCGGGAGCTCGGCCGCCAGCGGGGCATTGAGCGATGTGGTGTCGGGTGCGATGGGCAGCACCTGTTAGCGCTCACACTGTGCCGCACCGCTGTCCTGGCCACGGTGGCGGCGTGGCCCGACAGCGATCTGTCATGGCAACGCGGCACTTCGCGTGTTCACGCCCCCGATCATCAGGAGAATGGTCCATGAGAAGACCCAGAGTTATCCGGGCCGCCGCGGTGTCCGCCGGCGCGGTGCTTGTGGCATCGACGGCGATCGCCGTGGCGATGCCGGCCGGGGCAGCGGCCGCTGGCTGTTCGGTGGATTACAGCGTGTCGTCGCAGTGGCAGGGCGGGTTCGGCGCCAACGTCGCCATCACCAATCTCGGTGATCCGGTCAGCATCTGGACGTTGGCCTGGTCCTACAGCGCCGGCCAGACCGTCACGCAGGCGTGGAACACGACACTGACCCAGAGCGGCGCGGCGGTCACCGCCAGGAACGTCAGTTACAACGGGGCGATCGCCACCAACGGCACCGTCTCGTTCGGCTTCAACGGCTCGTGGACCGGCAGCAACCCCGCGCCGGCCAGCTTCACGCTCAACGGGGTGGCCTGCACCGGCGAACCGGCACCGACCACGCCACCGCCGACCAGCGCACCGCCGACGACCCCGCCACCAACCACCCCACCGCCGACGACCCCACCGCCGACCACTCCGCCGCCGAACGGGCCGGCGGACATCACGGTGAACAGCGCGACCAGATACCAGACAGTCGACGGGTTCGGGGCCGCGCAGTCGATCTGGGGTAGCGCCTGGTCGACGACGGACACCCAGACGCTCGTCGGGCTGGGCGCCAACCAGTTGGGGCTGTCCATCGTGCGGACCGGCCTGTCGCCGGTGTCCAGCGAGTGGGCGACGCACGTGGACTCGCTGAAGACGGCGGAGTCGTACGGGTCGAACGTGAAGATCCTCGCCTCGCCGTGGACCGCACCGGCGGCGTGGAAGACGAACAACAGCCGGGTCAACGGCGGCAAGCTGAGGACCGACTACTACGACGACTACGCGAACCATCTGAACAGCTACGTGCAGTACATGCGTGGCCAGGGCGTGAACATCGACGTCACCTCGGTGCAGAACGAGCCGGACTGGCACCCGGATTACGACTCGATGGACTGGAGCGGCACCGAGCTGCGCAATTTCGTCCGGGACCAGGGCACGAAGGTGCAGAACACCAAGCTGATGGTCGCCGAGGCGGTCAACCTCAACTACAACTTCACCGATCCGACCCTGAACGACACCACCGCCCGCAACAACATCGGCTACATCGGCGGGCACCTGTACGGCACCGAGGAGTCCGGCCGGCTCAAGCCGTATCCCCTGGCCGCGCAGTACAACAAGCCGGTGTGGATGACCGAGTGGAACCTGCACGCCGCCGACGGTGGCGGCTCCAACATCTGGGGCAACCCCGCCAACGGCACGGTCTGGAACGAGACGCTCGACGACATCATGCGCACCGTGCACCGGTCGATGGAGGCGAACTGGAGCGCCTACATCTGGTGGTACGGCAAGCGCTACTACTCCTTCATCGGCGACGGTGAGTCGGCGTTCGGCACCGTCGCGGGCGCTCCGCTCAAGCGCGGGTACGCGTTCTCGCAGTACGCCAAGTACGTCCGCCCCGGCTACCAGCGGGTCGCCCTGACCAAGAGCTCCAAGGCCTCGCCCCTGGAGGTGACCGCCTACCAGGGCGACGGCAAGGTCACCCTGGTGATCCTCAACCGCTCGACCAGCGCGGTCACCAACGCCGTGGTCCAGGCGCCGCAGAACGTCACGCGGGCCGAGCACTACCTCACCTCGCAGAACGCCAACGCGGCCAGCCAACCGACAAGCGTCAACGGCGGTCAGGCCACCATCAACGTCGCCGCCCGCAGCATCTCCACGCTCGTGTTCACCCTCTGAGGGCCGCACCGCCCGTAGGTGGGCGTGTGGGTGTTGGATCGCGGATCCGCACCCACACGCCCCACCGGCCGCCCCCGGTCGGAGCGGACGCGGTATCGACCGGCCGGGTCAGCCAACGCGCGTGCCGGACGGCGGCGCGTCAGCCGACCGACGAGCGGGCGACCGGCGCGGCGAAGAACGTGTCCGGGTACGGCTCGTCGCGCAGGCTGTAGTGCCACCACTCACGGTCGTAGTTGACGAAGCCGGCGTCGGTCATCAGCCGCTGCAACAACCGCCGGTTGTCTCGCGCCGTCCCGGTGATGCGGGGGTCGGCGGTGTGCGCCCGGGAGTCGAAGCAGTCGAAGCCCGTACCCATGTCGACGCTGTTGTCGGCGAAGCGCCGCCCCGGGGGCGCGGTGCAGGCGACGAGCGGCTGCCCAGGCCGGTACGCGGGCTGGTCGGCGGCGGGGTCGTCCACAAGCGTCAGGTCCATGGTGCTGCCCCGGCTGTGCGCGGTGGGCGCCCCGATGTAGCCCTCGGCGAAGAGCCGATCCTTGGCCAGGTCCGGGTAGAACTCGGCCTTGGTCTGCTGCTCGCCGGGGCGCTTCGACCAGGCGACGAAGTCGTCCACCGCCGGCTGCGGGCGGTAGCAGTCGTACACCTTGAGGCTGCGCCCGCCGGCCAGGGCGGCGTCCTGCACCCGGCGCAGCGCCTCGGCGGCCTGCCGGGTGAGCAGGCACAGCGGCTCCGGGTAGCCGGCGATCGGGCGGCCCACGAAGTTGTGCGCCGTGGCGTAGCGGATGTCGGCGTGGATGCGCGGGTCGACGTCACTCAGGTCCACGAATCCGGGCAGCCGGGCGGCCGCGGAGCTGGACGTCGCGGGGGTGGGCGTCGCGGAGGTGGGCCGGGGGGTGGGACTCACCGGCGTCGACGGGGGCGCGGCCGGCGCGGGGCGGGGCTCCGGCCGCGAGCAACCGCCGAGCAGCACGGCGACCACGAGCGCGACGGCGATCCGGTGACCCACCTCTCCTGTCTATCAGCCGGGCCGGCGGCGCGGGCCGGATGCACCCGTTCCGGGTCGGCCCCGCTGGGCACGTGGCCCGGTCAGCTCTCGGTCAGGTGTGCGCGCAGGAAGACCAGCGCCGACTCGTCGTCGTCGATCCCGCCGGCCTCGTGGCCGTTGTAGCGCCACACCGCCAACTCGCTCGGCCCGGCGTGGGCGTTGGCCGCCGCGTAGACCGTCGACGGCGGGACGATCTCGTCCATCAACGCCACCGAGTACCGCGCCGGACGGCGGCAGCGGCGGGCGAAGTTGACCCCGTCGACGTACGCGAGGGTGGTCAGCACCCGCTCCTCGGCGTACCGGTGGATCGCCAGGTAGTCGCGGATCTCCCGGTAGGGGCGGGCGGCGGTGGTCACCACCGCGCGCGGAATGTCGCAGAGGAACGGCACGAACGCGACCACCGCCCGTACCCCGGGTGCCAACGCGCCGGCCGCGAGCGCCAGCCCTCCGCCCTGGCTGTGCCCGAGCACCGCCACCCGGGTCGGATCGACGAGCGGCAGGGTCCGGACGGCGTCCACCGCCCGGACGGCGTCGGTGATCAGCCGCCGGTAGTAGTAGGTCTTCGGATCGGCGATGCCCCGGGTGGTGACGCCGGGCGCCTCCGGCCCGGCCGCGCCGAGGTCCGGGGTGTCGCCCCGGCTCCAGCCCGAGCCCTGCCCCCGGGTGTCCATCTGCAGGTGCGCGAACCCGGCGGCGGCCCAGAGCAGGTTCTCCAGCGGGTGCCCGCGCCCGCCGCCGTAGCCGGCGAACTGGACCACCGTCGGCAACGCCGTGTCGGCGCCGCGGGGCACCCGCAGCCAGGCCCGCACGGACTGGCCGGCGAAACCCGCGAAGGTCACGTCGAACACGTCGATGCTGTCCAACTCGGTCGCGACCGGCTCGGCCCGCACCGGCCAGCCGGCACGCCGGGCCTCGGTCAGGGTGTCGGCCCAGAAGTCGTCGAAGTCCGCCGGCTCCGTGACGACGCCGCGGTAGTCCCGCAGCTGTTCCTCAGGTAGATCGGTGTACATGCCGTCCCCGGTCGACGAAGTTCCGGAAAGATTCCGTAACTTCGCCGAACGCTAGAACCGACCTGGCATGTCGTCAACCCCCGTCGGTGAGGCAAGATGACGCGTGGAACGGGCACACCGTTCCGGGATCCTCGGTTGACGACGTCTCGTGGTCGTTCTTCCGGCACGGTGAAGGAGACGCGGGTGGGCGCGGACGACGGACGCAGGGTGACCATCACCGCGATCGCACGGGAAGCCGGGGTGTCGGTGCCGACCGTGTCACGGGTCCTCAACGGTCGCTCCGATGTAGCACCGGACACCCGGGAGCGGGTCGAGGAGTTGCTGCGCCACCACGGCTACCGGCGACGCACCAGCCGCAGCGTTCGCCGCGCCGGCCTCGTCGACCTGGTCTTCAACGACCTGGACAGCCCCTGGGCCGTGGAAATCATCCGGGGCGTGGAGGATGTCGGGCACGGCGCGGGAGTCGGCACGGTGGTCTCCGCGATCCACCGGCAGCCCACCGCCGCCCGGCAGTGGCTGCAGAACCTGCGCACCCGGGCCACCGACGGGGTCATCTTCGTGACCTCGCACCTCAGCCCGCCGCTGCACGCGCAACTGCGCCGCCTCAACGTGCCGGTGGTGGTCGTCGACCCGGCCGGTGTCCCGGCCATGGACGTGCCGACGATCGGTGCCACCAACTGGGCCGGCGGAATGGCCGCGACCGAGCACCTGCTGGCGATCGGGCACCGGCGCATCGGCCTGGTGGCGGGGCCGACGCACCTGCTGTGCAGCCGGGCGCGGCTCGACGGTTACCGGGCCGGGTTGGAGAGCGCCGGAGTGCCGGTGGACGACGAGCTGATCTACCCGGGCGACTTCTACCACGCCTCCGGGTTCTCCGGCGCGACCGCGCTGCTCGACCTCGCCGACCCGCCGACCGGCATCTTCGCCGCGAGTGACCAGATGGCCTTCGGCGTCTACGAGGCCATCCGGCGGCGCGGGCTGCGGGTGCCGGACGACGTGAGCGTCGTCGGCTTCGACGACCTGCCGGAGGCCCGCTGGGCATCGCCACCGCTGACCACGGTGCGGCAGCCGTTGGTCGAGATGGGACGGTTGGCGGCCCGGACCGTGCTGCGCCTGGCCCAGGGTGAGGGCATCGACTCGCCACGTGTGGAACTCGCCACGGAACTTGTCGTCCGCGACAGCACCGCCCCGCCGTCCGGGTCGCCCGGCCCGTCGTGAGGCCGGAACTGGGTCGGTAACCGGTCGGACCAGTTCCGATCCGCTTCCGAGAATTTCGGTCGCCGGGCTTCCCCCCGGCTGGCGCTCCCGCTGGCGCGGTGAGCGGCAGACGCCGCCCACCGCGCCGCCTGCTCAGTGGTGGTGGTGCGCGCGGACGGCCTTTCGAATGGTCACCGGCAGCGCGGGCGCGCCGTCGACCGGCGCCGGGTCCTCGGCGGTCGGCGCCACTCCCCCGGCCGCGATCCGGTCCAGGGTGGCCAACCCGGCCGCGTCGACCTCGCCGAAGATCGTGTAGTTGGGGCGCAGCGCCGAGTTGGCGTAGACCAGGAAGAACTGGCTGCCGTTGGTGTCCGGCCCCGCGTTGGCCATCGCCAGCACGCCCCGGGCGTACACCCGGCGTTCCCCGGTCGGGTCGGTGGGCGCCGGCGGCAGGTCGGTCGGCAGTTCGTCGCGGTACCGGTAGCCCGGGCCGCCCTCGCCGGTGCCCGACGGGTCACCGCACTGCAGCACGCTCAGCGTCGGGTACGCGGTGAGCCGGTGGCACGGGGTGCGGTCGTAGAAACGCTTGCCGACCAGGTGCAGGAAGCTCTGTACGGTGCACGGTGCGGCGGCCCGGTCCAGCGTCAGCCCGATCGGTCCGTGGTTGGTCGACAGGGTCACCCGGACACTGCCCCGGGCCGGGGTGCGCCGTGGGTCGGGCGGCAGCGGCACCGGCCGGGCCGCGGGCTCGTCGGGTGTCTCGGTGTACGCGCACGGGCCGTGGGTGGTGCGCGGCGGTCGGGTGGCGGCGTCCGCGGCGGTGGAAGCGCCCTCGGCGGCGGCGGTCGCGGCGACCGCGCTCGGGGACGCCCCGACGACGAGCGCCCCGGCGAGCGCGGTCACCCCCGCGAGGCGGGACAGGATGTGCACCGGCCGGCGGGGTGCCGCCACGCCGCGGTGCGGTTCGAGTTCACTCGACACGGTGATCCTCCTGGACTCGTGGTGCCAGAAAGACCGGAGTCTATGGAGGCCAGCGCCCGATGTCGATCCGTCCGGCCAGTCAGCGGCTCAGGGCAGCCGACGGCGACGCCGCCACAGCAGCCCGCCCAACAGCGCCAGCACCCCCGCGCCACTCACCGCGGTCACCGACCACAACCATCCCGAGCCGGTCCGCGCGGGTCCGCTGGCCGCCGCCGGCCGGGGCGCACCGGGTGCGGCCAGCGCGGACGGCGCCGCCGACGGCGTGACGGTCAGTTCGCCCGGCTCGACCAGCCGGCCGACGGACGCGTCCCGGGGCAGCGTGAAACCCCAGTCCAGCAGGGCCGCGCCCTGCTCCCAGCCGCGCTTCGGCGCCGGTTCGGCACCCAACAGGGTGACCACCAGCCGTCGGCCGTTGCGTTCGGCGGCGCCCACGTAGGTGTGCCGGGCCAGGTCGGTGAAGCCGGTCTTGCCGCCGAGCGCGCCCGGGTACCGGTAGATGAGTTGGTTCTCGTTCTGGATCTGGAAACCCTTGGTGCGCTGCGCCGGCTGGGTGGGAATCTGCGTCTGCTCGGTCAGCGCGTACCGGCGGAAGGTCGGGTCGGCGAAGCAGGCCCGGGCGATCAGCGCCAGGTCGTACGCGCTGGTGAACTGCCCCTTGCCGTCCAGCCCCGACGGGGTGACCGCGTGGGTCTGCAGCGCGCCCAGGTGGTGGGCCTGCTCGTTCATCGCGCGTACGCCGGCGGCGCTGTCCGTCCCGCTGCCGAGCCGGGCCAGCGCGTTGGCGGCCTCGTTGCCGGAGTTGAGCAGCAGCCCGAGCCAGATGGTCTCGATGGTGTACCGACCGCCCGCGACGAGTCCCACGGCGGAGGAGCCGGGCTCGATGTGCATGTCGTCCTCGGTGACGGTCACCATCTGCTTCGGGTCCAACCGAGGCAGCATCGTGGCCGCCAACAGGAGCTTCTGCACGCTGGCCGGGGTGCCGTACTCGTGTGGGCCGCACCCGCCGAGCACCTGGCCGCTGTCCAGGTCGGCGACCAGCCACGACGTGGCGGTGATCGCCGGTGGCGCGGGGGCGTCGGCCGGCACGACCAGGCCGGTCGTGTCCAGGGCCGCGCCGCCGACCACCCGCTGCGCGGGAACGGCGGGCGGGGGTGCGGGGCGGGGCGGGCGGGACACCGCCGGGGCCGGCACCCGCGGGCACCGCACGGTTGCCCCGGCGGACGCTCCCGCGGCGGCGACCGGCGCGGGAGCGAGCAGGATGGCGGACGCCGTGGCCGCCAGCAGCGCAGCTCTCATGTGCCCGACCCTAGCCAACAAGATCGCTCGGTGGGACGGGTCGGTCAACCCGCCTCGCCGCCACCGCGCAGGTAGTCGTGCAGGGCGGCCGTGCCCCGCAGCCGGCGCAGGCTGCGAATGTGCAGGTCCTGCTCGCGGCGGGCCAGTTCGGCGCGGACGCGCTGGGGGCTGCCGGTGGTCCGCAGTTCCTCCAGCACCGCCTCGATGATCTCGAACGGGTACGCGCCTCGGCGCAGCAACGCGATGACCTGCGCGGCGCGTAGTTCCACCTCGTCGTACACCCGGTAGTTGGTGCCCGGAGCGCGACCCGGGCGCAGCAGCTCGCGCTGCTCCCAGAGCCGGAGCTGGGAGGTTCGCACCCCGACCAGGGCGGCGACCTCGCCGATGCGGGCGGCGCGGCGTGGTGCGGGCCGCGCCAACGGTGGGCTGGCCAGCACGGTCACGAAGGCGCCGAGCACCCGGCGGATCTCGGCGCGTTCCCGGTCCAGCTCGGCGTGACCGCCGTCGAGCGCGGCCAGGGCCGCCGGCAGGTCGCCCCGATGCACCGCCGCCATGATCTCCCGGGCGCGGCTCCAGCCGTGCCCCTCGGCCAGCCGTCGCGCGACGCTCAGCGCC
Organism: Micromonospora sp. NPDC049204; assembly: GCF_040647935.1. Lineage (NCBI taxonomy): Bacteria > Bacillati > Actinomycetota > Actinomycetes > Micromonosporales > Micromonosporaceae > Micromonospora > Micromonospora sp. NPDC049204. Next base: position 166,894 of record NZ_JBEZDC010000001.1, read on the forward strand.
CGGGCATGCGCGGTCGTGAAGATCCGGTAGCCGCTCTCGGTCCGCCGCGCCGGGGGCAGCACACCCTGCTCGACGTAGTTGCGCACCTGCTGCACCGAGATCCCGACGGTGGCCGCCAGGTCCACGGCCCGGAGTCGATCCTTCGGGGAGACGTCCACGCGAGCCACCGTACCGCTTACGACGTGATTTGAGACTTTCCCGGACGTGCTGCTGCCTCCTGCGCTTGGTTCTCCACGAAAGTCTCTACATGGGGATGAATGAGACAATGGAACCCGCCAGCATCGGCGGGGCACAGTCCCGCCACGACTCCGTGAAGGGTTCGCATGTCGCAGCCAGCATGGTCCGCCGCCGACAGCCACGACATGATCGAGGTACGCGGGGCGCGGGAGAACAATCTCGCCGACGTCTCGGTCGACATCCCCAAACGCCGGTTGACCGTCTTCACCGGCGTCTCGGGCTCGGGCAAGTCGTCGCTGGTCTTCGGCACCATCGCCGCCGAGTCCCAGCGCATGATCAATGAGACCTACAGCGCGTTCCTCCAGTCGTTCATGCCGAACCTCAACCGACCGGACGTCGACTCGCTGCGCAACCTCAGCGCGGCCATCGTCGTCGACCAGGAGCGGATGGGCGTCAACTCCCGCTCCACCGTCGGCACCGCCACCGACGCGTACGCCATGCTGCGGATCCTCTTCAGCAGGCTCGGCCAGCCGTCCATCGGCGGTGCCGGGGCGTTCAGCTTCAACCTGCCCGAGGGCATGTGCCCCACCTGCGAGGGGCTGGGCCGCGTCTCCGACCTCGACATCAACGAACTGGTGGACGTCGAGCGCTCCCTCAACGACGGCGCCATCACCGTGCCGAACTTCGCCGTCGACTCCTGGTACTGGCAGACGATGGCCGGCTCCGGCCTGTTCGACCCGGACGTCAAACTCCAGGACTTCACCCCGCAACAGTGGGAGGACTTCCTCCACAAGCCGTCCACGAAGATCAAGGTGGGCAGCAACAACTGGACGTACGAGGGCCTGGTGGTCAAGGTCAAGCGTCTCTACCTGGCCAAGGACCGCGAGTCGATGCAACCGCACATCCGCGCATTCGTCGACCGGGCGGTCACCTTCACCACCTGCGGCGACTGCGGCGGCACCCGACTCAACGCGGCGGCCCTGTCGTCGCGGATCGCCGGACGCACCATCGCCGACTGCTCGGCGATGCAGATCAGCGACCTGGCGACGGTCGTGCGCGGCATCGACGACCCGGGGGTCGCACCACTGATCGCCAACCTGCGTGACCTGCTGGACTCCCTGGTCGAGATCGGTCTGGGCTATCTCAGCCTGGACCGGGAGTCGGCCACCCTCTCCGGCGGTGAGGCGCAACGGGTCAAGATGGTCCGGCACCTCGGCTCCAGCCTCTCCGACGTCACCTACGTCTTCGACGAACCCACCGTCGGCCTGCACCCGCACGACATCGCCCGGATGAACGACCTGCTACTGCGACTGCGCGACAAGGGCAACACGGTGCTGGTGGTCGAGCACAAGCCGGAGACCATCGCCATCGCCGACCACGTCGTCGACCTCGGGCCGGGTGCCGGCACCGACGGCGGCCGGATCTGCTTCACCGGCGACGTGCCCGCGCTGCGCCGCTCCGACACCCTCACCGGTCGGCACCTGGACCACCGGGTGACCCTGCGCGGCCAGGTACGCCAACCCACCGGGCAGCTCGCCATCCGCCAGGCCGACCTGCACAACCTGCGCGACGTGGACGTGGACCTCCCGCTCGGCGTGCTCACCGTGGTCACCGGCGTGGCCGGCTCCGGCAAGAGTTCACTGATCCACGGGTCGCTGCGCGGCCGGTCCGGGGTGGTCATCGTCGACCAGTCCCCCATCCGCGGGTCCCGGCGCAGCAACCCGGCCACCTACAGCGGGCTACTCGACCCGATCCGTACCGCCTTCGCCAAGGCCAACGGCGTCAAGGCGGCCCTGTTCAGCGCCAACTCCGAGGGTGCCTGCCCGGCCTGCAAGGGAATCGGGCTGATCTACACGGACCTGGCGATGATGGCCGGCGTCGCCAGCGTCTGCGAACGCTGCGAGGGTCGACGCTTCACCGACGAGGTGCTCACGTACACGTTGCGCGGCAAGAACATCAGCGAGGTGCTGGCCATGTCGGTCACCGAGGCGTACGCGTTCTTCCCGGGTGGTCCGGCGCACCTCATCCTCGGCCGGCTGGTCGACGTCGGGCTGGGCTACCTCAGCCTCGGCCAACCGTTGACCACCCTGTCCGGCGGGGAACGGCAGCGACTCAAGCTCGCCATCCACCTGGCGGAGAAGACCACCACCTACGTGCTGGACGAACCCACCACCGGCCTGCACCTGGCCGACGTGGACCAACTGCTCGCCCTGCTCGATCGGATGGTCGACGCCGGCAACACCGTGATCGTCATCGAGCACCACCAGGCCGTCATGGCCCACGCCGACTGGCTCATCGACCTGGGGCCGGGCGCCGGCCACGACGGCGGCCGGATCGTCTTCACCGGCACGCCCGCCGACCTGGTCGCCCGTGGGGACACGCTGACCGCCACCCACCTGCGCGAGTACGTCAACGAACCGGCGGTGACCCGACAGGGGTAGGCGCCCAGGGGCGGGCGGTGCAGGTCAGGCCACGCGGCGCAGCCAGCGCCGCTGCCAGGGCGTCTCCACCGCCTTGGGGTGGTAACCCTCCCGGACCCACGACACCGCCCGCTCGGCCGGCAGGCCGTCGAGAATCGCCAACGCGGCCAGCGCGGTACCGGTCCGCCCCACCCCACCCCGACAGGCCACCTCGACGCGCGCACCGTCATGGGCGCGCCGCAACGCCGCCCGCAGCGCATCGAGGGCATCCGCCCGATCCGTCGGCACCCAGAAATCGGGCCACCGGATCCGCCGGTACGGCCACGCCGGAGCCGGACCGGGCGCCAACAGCAGGGCGAAGTCGGCGGGCGACGTCACCGTGGCGACGCGGCGCCCGCGTACCGTCACCCCGCTGGGGAGTACGAGCAAACCAGACTGCTCGGGCCAGGGCTGAGAACCGGTCACCCGAGCGATTATGCCGCTGCCGGACCGACAGGTGGGCACAGACAGCGCCGCCCCCGGCCCTGTGGACCGGGGGCGGCGCTGGTGTCGGTGTGCAGGTCGCCTCGCGGCGAGTGGCGCGACGCGGCTCCAGCCGAACGGTATTCCGCGAAGGCGATATTAGGTGAGGCCCGGGGACACTGAGTCACACCGACACCCTGCACAACCAACCGGATCCCCACGATGTTCCCCACGCCCATACCCACCGCCAAGCCGCCACACGACGGTGACGGCGGCGGAGCGGACGCGACGGTGCGTGGGGGGGTAACGGTCGCGGTGGCAGTCGCGGTCACGGCGGGCGGTCGCGCGGCGGTAGTCGCGTGCCCCTTGCCCTTGCCCTTGCCCTTGCCCTTGCCCTTGCCCTTGCCCTTGCCCTTGCCCTTGCCCTTGCCCTTGCCCTTGCCCTTGCCCTTGCTTACAAGATCGTGCTCGATCCTGGTTGTAGTGGCCACCGTTGCCGACCGAGGGGACTACAACCAGGATCGAGCACGATCGGTGGACGGTCGCGCAGTGGCGGTCGGCGGTCGGCGAGATCTTGGACAGTTACCGTTTCGCGCGAACGGAAACTGTCCAAGATCTCCGGACAACCACCGATCAGGCCGGGCAATCAACTCCCTGGCACGCCCGAGAGGTGCGTCGGGCACCTCACCGCTCAGCCGCGTTCGATCTCGGCGGAGCGGGACGCGGCCAGTGCGGTGGTCAGCGCGGAGCACCGACCGGGCGGCGGATACGCCGCTGGCCGGCACCCCGAATTGCGGGGCGCCGGCCAGCGGTCCGTGTCATGCGGCAGTGCGGTGGTGTCAGCTGTTCCAGTACTGGGCGACCATGTCAGTGGCCTGCTGCTCCCACTGGGCGTAGGCGTCCGGGTACGCCGACACCTGCACGGTCTGCGCGGCCTCGGTCAGCGGCATGTCCTGCCACCCGTCGACCTGCTTGAGGCCCTTGAGGAACGCGGTGGTGGAGTAGGCCGGGTCGGTGATCTGCTCCGGCGTACCCCAACCCGAACTCGGGCGCTGCTGGAACAGACCCAACGAGTCGTGGTCGTTCATGTCACCCAGGTGGCCGAGGTTGTCCAGCTTCGACTCCTGCAGGCTCGTCGCGATCGAGATCACCGCAGCCCGCTCGGGCAGGCCGGCCTTCTTCGTGGCGGCGATGATCGCCTTGACGTTGGCGGTCTTCTCCTCGTTGAGGTCGATGTGCGACTGGGCGCCCTGCGGCTTCGGGGCGGTGGTCTGCACGGCGGCCGCGACGGGCTTGCCCTCAACCGGGGTGGCGGCGTGGGCGGCGATCGGGCCGGCGAACACACCACCGGCGAACGCCAGACCAGCAACGGACAGCACACTCTTACGCATGATCGTGTTCATGGGGGTAGCTCCTTCGGGGGTAGGACACCCCGACCGCCAAAAGGGGGGAACGGCGGCAGGGTGTGAGCACCTCGTCCGGCGCTGCACGTTCACAAGGGGGAAGTCTGAGGGGTGACACCGTGTCGGGCGTCGGAGTCGGCGACCTACCGAGCGGAGGGCTCAGGGCGCCGGGGTCCAGATGTAACGACCGGCAGGCCAGGGTCATTCCGGGGGCGGCCCATCCATCGGCACCCACGTGAAGGCGATGCCCGCGGTCGTTCGTGGGGACTGCAACGACCCGACCGGGTCCCGCATTCCCACCCCCGGCGTGCCGGGCGGCGGGGCGGTGGTCCTGCGATCGTCAGGGTATGTAACGACCCCGACCCCGCCATGATTCCGGCCCACGGGTGCGCCCGACCACAGCCAGATACCACCCATAAGCGGACATTCAGCCCGAGCGCGCCCGGCACACCTGGACCGAACGCCCCCGTTAGCGATGATCAGCCAGGAATCGGCCAAACCGCGGCCAAGGGATATGAAGCCCAACGTTGAGCATCTTGTACGCCGGAGGGTGCGAGACGGCACCGATCGCGGCGGGCTGGGTCAGCGCGCGTTCGAGGTCCACGAACCGCTTCGGTACAGAGTGCCGCGCCCACCCGGATCAGGCACTCCGAGGACCGCCTCGTCACTCGCGGGGGCACCGGGACCGGCCGGTTCGGGGTTGCGGGCGGCACGGCGGGCGCGCAGCACGCGGGACCCGACGAACCAGGCGGCCACCGCCACGCAAACCACGATCACCACTTTCTGGAGTGTGCTCGCGTACCCCTCGACGAGGTGCCAGTTGTCGCCGAGCAGATAACCGGCGAGGACGAATGTGGTGTTCCAGATCAGGCTGCCCAGCGTGGTGTAGAGCAGGAACGTGCCCACCGGCATGCGCTCCACCCCGGCCGGGATGGAGATCAGGCTCCGGAAGATCGGGATCATCCGGCCGAAGAAGACCGCCTTCACACCGTGCCGGAGGAACCACGCCTCGGTCCGGTCCACGTCGCTGAGCTTCACCAGCGGCAGCCGAGCCACGATGGCGCGCATCCGGTCGCGGCCCAGCGCTGCGCCGACCAGGTAGAGCGCCAGCGCGCCCACCGCCGAGCCCAGCGTGGTCCAGAAGATCGCACCGACCAGACTCATCCGGCCCTGCGCCGCGACGAACCCGGCCAGCGGCAGGATCACCTCGCTGGGGATCGGCGGGAACAGGTTCTCCAGCGCCACCGCCAGACCGGCGCCCGGCCCACCGAGTCGTTCCACCAGGTCACTGACGTAACCGACGAGGCCGCCCTGCGGTGGTTCCGCTGCGGCGGTGGGGGTTCCGGTGGCGAGCAGGGCGTGGGACGTTCGAATCATGCGCCCACCGTACGAAGTAAACCTGAGAGCCGACCATGCGGTTGACCGCCCGGCTGCGCGAATCGACCACACCGGTGGAGGTGGGGAAAACCGCACCCCGCTACGGCTCGCGGTGGCGCAGCCGCTGTGCGTACCCCTGGATGTCGCGCAGAACGCGCGGACGCACGCCGCCGCGGTCCGCGCGGCGGGTGCCCGGGTGGTGGTCTTTCCCGAACTGTCCCTGACGGGGTACGAGTTGGAGGCGCCGGTCGTGCCGGTCGACGACCCGCGGTTGGCGCCTCTGGTCGAGGCGTGCGCCGAGACGGGCACGTTGGCCCTGGCCGGCGCACCGGTCGCCGGCGACCACATCGCGGTGCTGGCGGTGACCGGCGCCGGGGTGACACTGGCGTACCGGAAGATGTGCCTGGGTGCCGCCGAGGCCCGCCGGTTCCGGCCGGGCGACGCGCCGGCCGTGCTCGATGTGGACGGCTGGCGGGTGGGGTTGGCGGTCTGCAAGGACACCGGCGTCACCGCGCACGCGGAGCGGACCGCGGCGCTCGGGATCGACGTCTACGCGGCGGGTGTCGCGGAGTCCGCACGCGACGCCGCCGTGATGGAGCAGCGGGCGCACCGGATCGCCACCGCGCATCGGGTCTGGGTGGCGGTGGCGAGTTTCGCCGGCTCGACCGGCGGTGGTTTCACCGAGGCGGCCGGACGGTCCGGGGTGTGGACGCCGGAGGGCGAGGTCGTCGCGCGCGCGGGCACCGAGCCGGGAGAGTCGGTCGGCGCGAGCCTCGGTTGAACGGGCCGCCGACGTCGGACCCACCGCCTACCGTGGGGGCCACGTCATCGACACGAGGAGGCCCCATGGGCGAGGCCGTGATGACCGGCACGGTCCGCTCGGCGGACGGCACCAGCATCGCGTACGAGCGCAGCGGCACCGGCCCGCCGGTGATCCTGGTGGACGCGGCGGGCGGATTCCGCGAAATGGGTCCGATGAGGTCACTGGCCGCTCACCTGGCCAAGGAGTTCACCGTGCTGACCTATGACCGGCGGGGCCGGGGGCAGAGCACCGACACCTCGCCGTATGCCCCGCAGCGGGAGGTCGAGGATCTGCGGGCTCTGATCGACGACGCGGCCGGCGGGTCTGCCGCCCTGTACGGCTTCTCCTCCGGCGCGGTGCTGGCGTTGCTCGCCGCGACCGGTGGCCTGCCGGTCACCCGGCTGGCCGTGCTGGAGCCGCCGTTCGAGCAGCAGGAGCAGTCGCCCGACGAGCCGGACCTGGCCGCGGACATCACCGGGTTGATAGCCGACGGGCGACGCGGCGACGCGGTGCTGCACTTCCAGCGCAGCATCGGAGTGCCGGCGGAGATGATCGACGGCATGCGCGACGGGCCGGGATGGTCGGCCATGGAAGCCCTGGCACACACTCTGGTCTACGACCTCACCCTGCTCACGGCCCTGCCGGCCGAGGCACTGACCACACTCACGATCCCGACGTTGGTGCTCGACAGTGAGCAGAGCGACGCCCGGCTGCGGGGTTGGGCGCGGGGGGTGGCCGAGGCGCTGCCCGCCGGGCGCCACCGCACGCTGCCCGGCGAGTGGCACGGCGTGTCGGACGAGGTGCTGGCGCCGGTGCTTGCCGAGCACTTCGCCGGCCGCGCCGACTGAACGACGACGGGTGTCGTACGCCTCGGGCAGGATCAGCTGATGAGCACCGTCCCCTCCCGCCTGTCCGTGGTTACGCTGGGAGCACGCGACATCGGCGCGCTGCGGTCCTTCTACCGGTCCCTGGGGTGGCCCGAGCTGCCGGCCAGCGACGACGGCTGGGCGGCCTTCCTGCTCGGTGGCGTCCTGTTCGCGCTCTTCCCGTTGCCCGAGTTGGCCGCCGAGGCGGCGCCGGACGTGCCCGATCCGGCGGGACGTTGGTCCGGCGTCACCCTGGCGTGCAACGTCGACAGCCGCGACGAGGTCGACACGGCCTTCGCCGCGGCCGTCGAGGCGGGCGCGACGGTGGTGGCGGCGCCGACCGACCGGCCCTGGGGTGGGCGCTCCGGTTACATCGCCGACCCGGAGGGCAACCGCTGGGAGATCGCCTGGGCGGGCACGGCCCGCTTCGACGAGCGTGGTGCTCTTCTCTCCTTTGGCTGAGTGGCTGTGTTTGCGCCTCGACCCTGACCTTGGAATGCTCCGCGGGTGACTTCCTTACCGGAGACCTTCGCCGACGATGTCATCGACCAGCCGGCGCGGACGCAGATCGAGACATTTATCGACGAGCATCGCCGAGCGCTCAACGGCTGTCTGGACGGGCTGACCGAGGAGCAGGCGCGCCGCTCGCTGGTGCCGTCCCGGACCACGCTGCTGGGCCTGGTGAAGCACGCCACCGTCGTGGAGAAGGTCTGGTTCGACGAGGCCATCACGTGCCGGTCCCGCGCCGAGATCGGCATCCCCGCCACACCGGACGAGTCGTTCATCCTCGACGACGACGACACGATCGCGTCGATCCAGCGCGCACACCGCGAGGCATGCGTTGCCTCCCGCCGCGCGACGTCCTCGCTGGGCCTGGACGACATCCTGCGCGGCAACCGGCGCGGTCCGCTGCCGTTGCGCTGGGTGTACCTGCACGTGCTGCGCGAGCTGGCCCAGCACTGCGGGCACGCCGACATCCTGCGCGAGCAACTCCTGGCCGAGGAGTAGTACGGGCGGTCAGCCGGCGTCCAACACCTCCCGCAACCGTGCCGCGAACTCCTCCGGCTTGCCCGCGTAGCCGAACTCGCCACCGAGGAAGCCGCCGTGGTGACTCGGGAACACCACGGCCTCCTGGCCGAGCAGAGCCGCCAGGGCGAGGGCCGTCCGCGCGGTGTACGTGCCCGCCGACTCCTCGCCGACGGCGACCACGATCCGGGTCGGCGCCGAGGTGAGCCGGCTCGCGTCGGGACGATAGTCGCTGATCGCCCAGGACAGGTCCGACAGCAGCGGGTCGTCGCGGCTGCCGTCGTCCTCGGTGGACAGTCCGAACATCGCCGGGTCGGGGGCGGACTGGGCGAAGTAGGCGTCGGTGAACTCGCCCTGCCACGACGTCATCGCGATGAAAGCGGCCATGCCCGCACCGGCGCCCTTCGTCTGGTACGCCTGGTAGAAGTCGGCCCGAGCGCGTTCGGCAGCCCCGGCGTCGGGGAGCACGGCGTTGATCGGCGGCTCGTGCGCCACCAGTGTGACGACGTCGCCCGGGTAGGCCGCGACGAGTTCGAGGGCCGTCACCGCACCGCCGCTGCTGGCGAACAGGTCGACCGGACCGGCGCCGAGCACCTCGATCAGGTGGTGCAGGTCGGCCGCCTGCTGCTGCGGTGTGTGGTCGGTGCGGCCGTCCGTGCGGACGCTGCGGCCGAGGCCGCGCGGGTCGTAGGTGACGACGGTACGGTCCGTGAAGTGCGGGGCGAGCGCGGTGAAGCCCTCCGCCGTCATCGGTTGACCGATCATGAGCAGCACGGGGTGCCCGCCGGACGGCGGCAGCGGACCGCGGACGTCGTAGACCAGGTCGACGCCGGGCGCGGCGAGGGTGTGTGTCTGCGTTGTCGTCATGCCGGTGAGACTACGGCCGGCGCAAACCGGTGGGCGAGTACGCCGTGCCGGCGCGTCCTGGAGGACATCCAGGGCACGCGCCTCCCCCGGCACGGCGGTGCTGGATCACGCCTTGGCCCACCCGCCGGTGTCAGCGAAGCGGCGCAGCGTCCACCGGGCCGGCGGCCAACCGCCGGGGTCGTGATCGGTGGTCCATTCGGTGATCGAGGCCGGGGCGACGTCCAGGTCGAACGCCCGGAAGATCGGCTGCGCGGCGAGCGCGTGGAAAGCGCCCTCGACGGTCTCGCTGTGGCCGACCAGCACCGCGGTGCCGCCCCGGTGTCGATGCGCGATCTCCATGATCGCGCGGCTGACCCGGACCACCAGTTCGGCCCAGCTCTCGTTGCCTTCCTCGAACGGCCGGAACACACCCCCACCGGCCACCGCGTGTTCGGTGCGGAAGCGGGCGGTCGGCAGACCGTCGGCGTACGGGGGTGTGTGCCAGGTGCACAGACCGCAGTCGGCCACCGGTCGGACGCCGAGCGCCGCGCCGATGGGTTGCGCGGTCTCGACGGCTCGGCGCAGGACGGACGAGTAGACCGCGACCGGCCCGTCGGCAGCAACGTCACGGGTGAGCCTGTTGGCGAGGTCGTGTGCCTGCTCGTGGCCGAGGGCGGTGAGGCCGCGGCAGCCACGCGGTCCGCCCACGATTCCTTCGACCTGGTGAAGCGACTCGCCGTGTCGCACGAAGATCAGACGTGTCCGCATCGGCACATCATGCCAGCGGGTTCGTCAGCGGTATCAGTCGTCCGTACGGCCCATGGAGAAGCTGCTGGCCCGGGTCAGCAGCGCGTCCAGTTGGGCGCCCGTCTGCGCTGGCAGCCGGTCGCGTTCCACCAGCTCGGAGAGGTGTTCGCGCAGTTCGGCGACCCGCTTGGCCCGGTCCCTGGTGCGCCGGTTCAGGTCGTCGAGGTCGTCGCGCAGATCGTCGGCGGTCCTGGGGTCGACGTCGCCGCGGGCGACCGCCCCGGCGAGGACGGCGGCGAACTCGCTTGTCACCTCCCGAAAGCTGACCGGCACCTGCCCGGTGGTCGGGGGCGCGGTGCTGGCGCTGGGTCGGGGCGAGGAGGGTGCCGCCGGTGACGGCGAGTGCGTCGTGGGTGCGGGCTTCGGAGCGGAGGACGACGGCGGGGCGGCGGCCACCTGGGGCGAGGTGGGCGCACTCGGAGTGCCCCACGGACCCTCGGCGAGCAGGGCACCGACGCCGACCAGCACGGCGAGGCCGGCGGCGACCAGCACGACGAGGGGCCGACGCGACCGGCGGCGGGCCGGGGCGGCGGCGACCGGGGCAGGGCGGGCCGCCGAGCGGTCGATCAGGGTGGGAGGGTGCGCCACCGGCCGGACGCGCAGCAGTTCGGTGGGCGGCTCGACCGGCTGGCCGGCGCCGAAGCGGCGCGCCAGGTGCGCGGCACTCGGCCGGTCGGCGGGGTTGGCGGCCAGGCAGGCGAGGGTCAGCTCGGCGATGTCGGCGGGCAGGCCGGACACCCGCAGCGGCGGCACCGGAGTGCCGCGTCGGTGCACCTCGAGGGCGTCCTCCCAGCTCTGCACGGGCAGCGGCGCCTGGCCGGTGAGGGTGCGGTAGAGCAGCGCCCCGAGGGCGTACACGTCGCTGGCCGGATCGGGCGGGCCGGCGGTCAGCCGCTCCGGGGCGAAGTAGGCGGGGGTGCCCATCAACGGCTCGCCGGACTGGCCGTCGAGCCCGCCGAGCGCGGCGATACCGAAGTCGAGCACCTTGGCCCCGGTGTCCGTGAGCATCACGTTGCCCGGCTTGACGTCGCGGTGCACGACGCCGATGCGGTGCGCGGCGGCGAGCGCGGCGGCGATCTGCCCGGCCACCCGGACCGCCTCCGGCCAGGGCAGTGGCCCGCCCCGCAGGCGGTCGGCCAGGTTGTGACCGTCAACGAGTTCCATCACCAGGTACGGGACCACGACACCGCCGGCCAGTGTCGCCTCGGCGTAGTCGTACACCTGGGTCACGTGTGGGTGGGTCAGCCGGGCGGCCGCGCGGGCCTCGCGTTGGATGGTGGCCCGCAGTTGCGGGTCGGCGGCGAGTTGCCCGGCGAGGACCTTGATCGCGACCGGTCGGCCGAGCACGTCGTCGTCGGCCCGCCACACCTCGGACATGCCACCGAGCCCGATCCGCTCGTGCAGCACGTAGCGGTCGTGGAGACGGAGGGTGGGCGTGAAAGGTGACATGGCCTCACCAGTCTGCCTGGCCGAGCCTCACTCGACCACCCTCCGTGCCCGGACCCACACTGTTCGTCCCGTGCGTACCGGAAATGAGTTTCGGTCGGGTCAGGAGCAGCGCGGCGCGGCGGGCAGCGGTCGCGGCTGGATGCGGTCGGCGAGCCGGCGCAGGGCGACGGCGACGACGTGCCGGGTCGGGGCGAGCACGGCCGGACGGACGCGTTCGACCTGGACCGGGGCATCCGGTCGGGCCGAGTTGACGTGCCGGTTCATGGCGTCGAGCGCGGTGACGTATCCGGTGGGAAGTTCCATGGTCAACTCCTCGGGACAGGTCCGGTGGAGGTCCGGACGACGAGTGCGGTGGGCAACAACACATGGCCGGCCGCGGCGTCCGCGGGCGGGTCGAGCAGGAGTTCGGCGGCGATCCGGCCCTTCTCCTCGGCGGGCTGCCGGACCGTGGTGAGGCCAGCGGCGGCGGCCTCGGGGACATCGTCGAAACCGGTCACCGAGACGGCCGAGCGGGTGCCGTCCGGCCGCTGCTCCAGGGCGTCCAGCACACCGAGGGCCAGCACGTCCGAGCCGGCCAGCACGGCGGTCGGCGGCGTCGGTGAGTCGAACAGGCCGGCGACGGCGGCGGCTGCCGCCTGGCGGCTGTTGCCCGGGGCGTTGACCAGGGTCAGCTCGGCCCACTCGACGCCGACCTCGGCGAACGCGTCGGCGAATCCGGCGAGCCGGCCCCGGGTGGTGGGGTGCCCCACCTCGTGCACGCCGGTCAGGCGCAGCGGGCCGGCGGGGGCGTCGGGGACGACGGAATCGGCGAGCAGCGCCACCCGGCGATGGCCGAGGCCGGCCACGTGTGCGGCGACGCCATGCGCCGCGGCACGCTCGTCGATGCCGACGAACCGCTCGTCCGGGCCGGCGTCGTCGCGGGCGGCGGTGCTGACGTACGGCAGTCCGCGGGCGCGGATCACGTCCAACGCCCATTCCTCGTCGGCCACGCAGTAGACGCAGAATCCGTCGACCGCGGCGTTCTCCACCGCCCGCCGGGCGTCGGTCACGGCCGGCGGCAGCGGCACCAGCAGCATGCTGGTGCCGTGCCGCTCGGCGGCCACGCCGACCCCGGCGAGGAAGCGGACCGCGAACGGGTCGGTGAAGGCGTACGACAGGTGCGAGGTGAACAGCACGCCGATCGACCCGACGAAGCCCCGGCGCAGGGACCGGGCGGTGGGGTTGGGGCCGGGGTAGCCGAGTTGCCGGGCGGCGTCCAGGATCCGCTCGCGCAGGGTGGCGGAGAGCTGGTCGGGGCGGCTGTAGGCGTTGGACACGGTGCTGCGCGAGACGCCCACGGCGTCGGCCACGGCTTGCAGGGTCGGCTTCACCGGCACCTCTCTGTATCGATCCAGTCTGTATCGATACAGAGACTAGCTCGACCAGTCGGCGTCGGTCAATAGATGGATGCGACTCGGAGGTCGGCGATGCCTCTCAGGGCTGCCGCAACCCCCGGCGGCCAGCCGCTGAGTGCTGCCGCCACGTCGCTCAGCGGCAGCCGTCCGGCCAGCCGCAGGGTTGAGCCAGCCGGTTCAGGACAGGCGGGCGACCGCGCCCAACACGCTCACCTCGACGGGCGAGGGACGGGGCGGCGGTTCGCTCTCCGCCCGCCACTCGGCGACCGAGGTGATGCCCGGCTCGACCATGTCGAGATCGGCGAAGAAGCGGGCGAACTCGTCACGGCCGCGTAGGTTGATCAGCCCGTGCGGGCCACCTTCTCGGGCCTTCGCCCGGAAGTCCGCGGCGACCGCCGGCGGAAGGTAGTCGTGGGTGCCGTGCGAGGCGGCCAGGTAGCTGCCGGCCGGCAGCGCGTCGAGCAACTGCCGCACCAACGCGTACGGCTCGTCCTCGTCGGGCAGGAAGTGCAGGACCGCGACCAGCATGAGCGCGACCGGCTGGGACAGGTCGATGGTGCGGCTCAACTCCGGGTGCGCGAGGATCCGCTGCGGGTCGCGCAGGTCGGCGTCGATGTAGGCGGTGGCGCCCGCCGTCGAGCTGCTCAACAGCGCGCGGGCGTGGGCCAGCACGATCGGGTCGTTGTCCACGTAGACCACCCGGGTTTCCGGAGCGATGGCCTGGGCGACCTCGTGGGTGTTGTTGGCGGTCGGGATGCCGGTGCCGATGTCGAGGAACTGCCGGATGCCCGCCTCACGGGCCAGGTATCCCACCGCCCGCTGCAGGAAGCGGCGGTTTTCCAGGGCCGCGGTGCGGACGGTCGGAAAGGCGGCGGTTATCGCGTCGCCGGACTCCCGGTCGGCCTGGAAGTTGTCCTTGCCGCCCAGCCAGTAGTTGTAGCGGCGGGCCGGGTGCGGCACCGAGGTGTCGATCCGGTCGCTCGGCGACCCGGCCGTCGTGCCCGCAGCATCTGTCGTGCCCGCAGCATCTGTGGTCAAGGCAGCCCCCGCATGATCTGTCCACTGTCGCCGTTCGTCGACCATGGTAGTGCCAGGGCGGGTGGCCCCGTGGCCCCGCTCGACGATCAGGCGGGATAGAGGTCGTCCAGCAGTTGGCCGAGAATCTCCGCCGTACGCTCGGGTGGCTCGGCCTCGACACAGAGCCGTTCCATGGCCACCGCGTAGTAGTCCAGGTCGTCGCGTTTGTCGAGGTAGATCGCGCTGGTCAGTTGTTCGATGTAGACGATGTCGGGCAGCTCCTGGTCACCGAAGCGCAGGATGGTGAAGGCGCCCCCGGCGGCGGCGTGACCCCCTGCGGCGAACGGGATGACCTGGAGCCGGATGTTCGGTGACTTGGTCGCCTCGATGAGGGCGGTGAGCTGGGCGCGCATGACCTCGGGGCCACCGATCGGCCGACGCAGCGCCGCCTCGTCCACCACGGCCCAGAACTGTGGCGGGCTCTCCCGGTGCAGCAACTGCTGACGCTGCATCCGCAGGGCGACGCGTCGGTCGATCTCGCCCGGCCCGGCCGTGCCGTGTCCGAGCAGCACGACCGCCCTGGCGTACTCCCGGGTCTGCAGGAGGCCGGGCACGAACTGCACCTCGTAGCTGCGGATCAGTGCGGCCGCGGCCTCCAGGCCGAGGTACGACTGGAACCAGGTCGGCAACACGTCGCCGTAGCGGTGCCACCAGCCGGGGCTGTTGGCGTCCCGCGCGAGCTTGAGCAGGGCGTCACGCTCGTGTTCCTCCGTGACGCCGTACAGCGTCAGCAGGTCGGAGACGTCACGCTCCTTGAAACCGACCCGGCCCAGCTCCATACGGCTGATCTTGGATTCGGAGGAGCGGATCTCCCAGCCGGCGCCCTCCCGGGTCACCCCGCTGGACTCCCGCAGGCGGCGCAACTGGGCGCCGAGCAGCATCCGGAGCACCGTCGGCCCGGTCGTCGGACCACCCTCGGCAGGAACCATCGTCACGTGCAGACCTCCGGACACCAACCCGTGATGGCCAGACACCCCAGCCCGGCCGACGAGTAAGCATGCCATGGACCGACAGTGAGGTGAACTCATCCGGACCGGTGTTTCGGTCCCGTCGCCGGGACGCTCCCACTGGCGAACGGTCAGTTGATGAGGTGGTCGAAGTCGCCGTCGCGCGCGCCGAGCACGAAGGCGGTGATCTCGTCCACCGTGTAGATCAGTGCCGGCCCCTCGGGATGCCGCGAGTTGCGGACCGCGATGCCCGCCCCTTCGGGCAGTTCGGCGAGTTCGACACAGTTGCCGCTGGGGTTGCTGCGGCGGCTCTTCTGCCAGCTCAACGGAGGCAACTGGTGGATCGGTACGCCATTGGGTGGCTGCTGCATGGAGGCGTCTTTCTGCTCACGAGCCCGCCGGTGGCCGTGGGAGGAGCGGTGACGGCGAGAGGGGTGTCATATCGACGGTGGACGGTCATGCACGTGCATCTGCTATTGCATCTGCACCGGACGGCGAGCATGATAACGCACGTGACCGGTGGCCATCCGTTCACTTTGAGTTACCCCCACAGGGGCAACCATCAGGCAAAACGTGGCCCCGACGCGGCACGCCGCGTCGACCGAGGCAGGGGGCGGTCGAGGCGATGGGAGGGATCGTGCCCGATCCGATGAGTGTCGCGTCCGGCATCTGTGCCGCTGGTGCGCTGCTCTCCTCCTGGCAACTACGCCGGCGGGCGTTGCGCGCCGAGACCGAGATCGGGCACCTCCACGCCGAGCTGGCCGCCGAACGGCACGCCGCGAGTCACGACCCCCTCACCGGGCTGCCCAACCGCCGCGCCTTCTACCGCCTCGCGGCCACCCTGCTCACCGACGCGGCCGGCGAGCCGTTGATCGCCGTGGTCCTCGACCTGAACGACTTCAAACAGATCAACGACCAGTACGGGCACGCCGCCGGCGACCAGGTGCTGATCAGCGTGGCGGAGCGGCTCGCCGGCTTCGCCGGGGACAACCTCGTCGCCCGCCTCGGCGGCGACGAGTTCGCCGGGCTGCTCTCCACTCCCACCGTCGACCGGCGCTGGATCGAGCACGCCACCCGCCGCCTCAGTGAGACAGTCGCCGCGCCGATCCGGCTGAGCGGATGCAGCGTCCGGGTCACCGCGTCCGTCGGGCTCGCCCCGGTGACCGGTCCGGCCCAGCTCACCGACGCGCTCAGCCGTGCCGACGCGCTCATGTACCAGGCGAAGAGCCTCGGCGGCGCCCGGTCGCCCCGACAACTGGTGGAGAGCGCCGCGTGGTCAGGCGTCGGTCCAGCGCGGCGTACGGCTCGGTGGCGCGAGGTCACGCATCGCCGCGTCGGCGAGGGTGACCAGGCCGACCGGTGACACCAGCCCCCGCACGATCGCCGCGGCTCGATCCCGCTCGGCCGGGTCGGCGCCCGGGTCCAACGCCTGGCGGGTCCAGTCGCTGAGGTCGTCGAGCGCGCGGACCGCGAGGAACCACGCCAGGCGAGCCGGGTCGATGTCCGCCGGACCGTAACCGGCGAGCACGGCCCTCTGCTGCCCGGGAGTGACCGGCGCGAAGGCGAGCACCCCACCCCGGACGAACATCAGGTCACACTCGGGCGGCGCGAGCACGGCGTCGTCCCAGTCGATCAGCCACACCTGCCCGTCCGCGCCGAGCAACAGGTTGCCCAGGTGCGGGTCGCCGTGACAGACGACCGGCGCGGGGCGATCGCGCAGGTCGGCAGCCATGCGCTCCACCCCGCCGGTCAGTGTGCGCACCCGGTCGGCCACCGTGGACCACACCGCCGCGAGGTCGGCGAGCACCGGACCGGCGGGGTCGGACCGGTCCGGGTCGCGCAGCCGCTCGGCCATCGCGCGGGTCGCGGCGACGATCGAGGGGTACGCCGCTCCGCCCGGCGGCAGCAGCCGGCTCAGCTCGTCGGTCACCGGCACCGCGTGCACGGCCGCCAGCACCTCGCCGTACGCGTACCAGTGCGCCTCGGTCATCGCCCCGTCGAGCGCCCGCTGGTCGGAGACCCACGGCACCACCGAGAGGCGGTGACCGCCGTGGTCGACGGACAGCTGTCCGTCGTGGGTGCGCAGCGGCGCGGCGATGCCCGGCACGCCCTGTCGGGCCAGGTACGCCGTCACGGCCAGACCGGCCGCGGTGCCGCCGCCGCTCAGCTTGACCGCGTACCGAGTGCCGTCGACGGTGGACGCCAGCCACAGTCGGGCGCGCTCGTCCGCGCCGTGGGTCACCTGCTCCATCGTGGACAGTGGCAGGCCGAAGGCGGCCCGGACCTGCTCGGCCACCTGCCGCGGGACGTCCTCGGTCATGCGGACAGCATGCCAGCCCTCCCGGTCCACCGATGTGTGCCGGCCGCGCCCACGTTCAGCGCAGGGTGGCCAGGTGCCGGTCCAGCGCGGCATACGACTCGGCGGCGCCCTTCGACATGCCGGAGTCGACCACGCCGTCGCGCTCCTTCGTGGTGTCGTACCGAACGGTGACGGTGACGGTGGTGCGTCCCTCGTGCTCGGTGAAGACCAGTGTCTCCACCGCCACGTGGCCGGGCATGCCCTCGAACTCGAAGGTCTGCACGATCCGCTCCGGCACGACGATCTCCCGGAACTCACCGCGGAAGGCGTAGTCGTTGCCGTCCGTGGCGTGCTCGACGTAGCGGTAGTGCCCGCCCGTGCGGAAGTCGATGTCGACATCCAGCGGGTTGCCCCGTCCCCACCACTGCGTCAGGTGCTCGGCCTGGGTGTGCGCGGCGTAGACCACCTCGCGCGGGGCGTCGAAGGACCGGGTGAGGGTGACCTCCCGGTCGGACGGCAGGTCGACCGTCAGGTCAGGGAGCGTGCTCATGGTGGGTCTCCTTCAGGTCGCGGAGGTAGGTGTCCAGGGTGTCGTAACGGTCGTCCCAGAGCCGGCGGTACTGGTCGAGCCACTCGGCGAGCGTCCGCAGCGGCGCCGGGTCCAGCCGGCAGCGACGCCACTGTGCCTCGCGGGTCCGCACGATCAGGCCCGCCCGCTCCAACACGGCGAGGTGCTTGGAGACCGCCTGGACGCTGATCGGGAACGGTGCCGCCAGTTCGTTGACCGTCGCCGCACCGGTCGCCAGCCGGGCCAGGATGGCGCGGCGGGTCGGGTCGGCGAGCGCGGCGAACACGGCGTCGACAGGATCTGCTGTCATCTGTCGCTTTCCACCAGAGAGTTAATCAACCTGCCGGTTGAATATACAGCTCAGCGACCTCTCGTCAATGGTTTCGCCGCCTGCTGCGAGAGGAATGTCGGGGCCACTGTCCGGGTATGGGACAGCCACATCCCCGCCGACCACCCGGAGGAACCGACGTGGCGACCATTCGCGCCCTCGTGCTCAACTGCACCCTCAAGCCCTCACCGGCGCCGTCGAGCTCCGAGCAACTCGGTCGGGAGGTGCTCGCCGAGTTGGCCGCACAGGGCGTCGAGGGCGAACTCGTCCGGGTCGTCGACCACGGCGTGCGCTTCGGGGTGTCCACGGACGAGGGCAGCGGCGACGGCTGGCCGGCGATCCGCGCCAAGCTGCTGGCCGCCCAGGTGCTCATCATCGCCACGCCGATCTGGCTCGGTCAGCCGGCCAGCGTCTGCAAGATGGTCCTCGAACGCCTGGACGCCGAGTTGTCCGAGACCGACGCCGAGGGTCGGCTCCTGACCTACGGCAAGGTTGCCGGCGTCGCCGTCGTCGGCAACGAGGACGGTGCGCACCACACCATCGGCCAGGTGCAGCAGGCGCTCAACGAGGTCGGGTTCACCCTCGCCGCCGCCGCCGCGACCTACTGGGTGGGCGAGGCACTGCACACGGTGGACTACCGCGACGTCGGCCCCAAGCCCGACACGACCGGTCGTACCACGAAGGCCCTGGCGCTCAACACCGCACACCTGGCCCGGCTGCTCGCCGACCAGCCGTACCCGCCGCCGGACGCGCGGGGCGCGGCGGTCGGGCCGAGCCGCGAGCAGGCATGAGCACCGGGTGCGTCACTCCCGGTCCGCCTCGACAGGGGCAGCCCGCCGGGCGCGCGGTCAGCGCCAGCCGTAGCCGGCGCGCAGCGCCTGCCCGACCCGGTCGAACCGGGGCCGATCCAACACGGCGCCCTCGCGGCGGATGCTGTCCTCGCGCATGGTGAGCACCCGGTCCAGGCGGACCCAGCTCGGCCGGTTGTCCCGGTCCCACTCACCCGGCCCGAGCGCGAACCAGTGCCGCTGCCCGTCCCGCTCGCTCTGACTGGACAGCATCAGCCCGAACAGCGTCCGGCTGTGCCGTCCGACGACGAGCACCGGCCGGTCCTTGCCCTGCCGGGGGTCGTCCTCGTACGGCACCCACGTCCAGACGATCTCGCCCGGGTCGGCCTGACCGTCCCGCTCCGGGGCGTAGGTCAGCTCCCGCCGTTGCAGGGCGCTCACCTGACGGCGACGGGCCACCTGCGCGGGTGCCGGCCCGGTACGTCGGGGCGACGGGAGCACCGCGCCCACCCGGGAGATACGAGCCGCGACATTCCTCAACAGACCAGCCACGGCGGGCAGCCTACCCGCCACCGCACCAGCCACCGGCGTGGGAGTTGCTGCGGCAGACTGGGCCGATGAGTGCCATACCCGACGACCTGCCGATCCTCGAACGGCGTGCGGTACGGGTGGTGGTCATCGACCACGCCGACCGGGTGTTGCTGTTCCACACCCACGACCCGGACCATCCCCGGCTGGGCACCTGGTGGGAGCTGCCGGGCGGCGGCATGGACCCCGGAGAGGCCTACCGCGACACGGCCGTGCGCGAGCTGCGCGAGGAGACCGGCATCGTGGTCGCCGCCGACCAGGTGGGCGCGCCGATCTGGCGTCGGCGGGCAAGCTTCCTGCACCGTCAGGTGCGCCACATGCAGGACGAGGTGGTCGTCACGGTACGACTCGCGGGCCCCGGCCCGGACGTGGACGAGGCGCACCGCCTCGACTACGAGCGCGAGGACTACTTCGACTTCCGCTGGTGGCCGCTGCCGGAGGTGGTGGCCAGCCCGGAGCGGTTCTACCCCGGGCAACTCCCCCGGCTGATCACGCCCTTCCTGGCCGGCGAGGAGATCGACGAGCCGTTCGAGTTGTGGTCGTGAGCCGGGCCGGCGGGCAGAGTGGGGGCATGACGACCGATCTGCACGGGCCACTCGCCGCGTACGCCGCGCGGTTGCACGCCACGATCGGCGACCGGCACCACGTCGCCTCCCCGCTCGGCGCCTGGCTGCTGCTCGCGGTCTGCGCCACCGCGGCCGACTCCGACCCGGCCGCCGAGGACCTGGTCCGTGCTCTGGGCACCGACCTGGCCAGCGCGGCGGAGGTCGCCCGAACGCTCCTGGACGCGCCGCATCCGCTTGTCGCCTCCGCCACCGCGCTCTGGCACCGGGCGGGCCAGGGCGGCGGCGGGTCGCCTGGTTGGCGGGCCACGCTGCCCGCGACGACCGAGGTCGGCGCGCTGCCCGACCAGGCCGGGTTGGACGCCTGGGCGCGCGAGCACACCGACGGCCTGATCGACACGTTCCCCCTGAAGGTCGGCCCGGACGTGGTCTTCGCCCTGGCCAGCGCGCTGGCCACCCGCATCTCCTGGGCGACTCCGTTCGACCGCGCCGACGCCCGCGCGCTCGGTGCCGGCAGCGCCTGGGCGCGCCGGCTACGCCAGGTGCTGCGCAGTCCGAGCCAGGGCCACCGGTGCGCCATCGTGTCCGGCACACGGGTCGGTGACGTGATCGTGCACGCCGCACCGGCCCCGAGCAGCGACGGTGCGGGGCTGGTCGTCCTGTCGGTGGCCGCCGCACCGCAGGTGCCGCCCGCCGAGGTGTTGGCCGTTGCGTACGACCTCAGCGCCGGTGCGGCCGACGGCACACCACCGGCCGGCGGCCGATCGCTGTTCGACCTGCCGCTGGGCGAGACCCCACTGTGGATGCTGACGGAGGAACGGGTCCGGACCCGGGCCCGCGACGGCCGCGAGGAGCGGCACACCGCGGTGCTCCCCTGCTGGTCGGCCCGCAGCGAGCACGACCTGACCGCTCCGGCGCTGGGTTTTCCGGCGGCCACGGTGGCGCTGGCGAAGGCGCTGGACCAACCGGTGCGGAGCTTCGAGGCACGACAGACGGCGCTGGCCCGCTACGGCCGGTACGGCTTCGAGGCAGCCGCGGTGACCGGGATGTTCGGGGTGGTCAGCCTGCCGCCGGAGGGCGTGGCCCGCACCGCGGAGTTACGCTTCGGCCACCCGTACGCCGTGGTGGCCGTGGCCAGCGACGCCCGGCCGGACGGGACCGCCGGGCCGTGGCACGGGGTGCCGGTGTTCTCCGCCTGGATCGCCGACCCGGAGGAGCTGTCCGACTCCGCGACGTGAGCCTCGCGATCAGAGGCGCGGTCCGAGGAACAGGCCGCCACTCGCGTCGATGACCTGACCGGTGATCCAGCGCGCCCGGTCGGAAGCGAGGAACGCGACCACCTCGGCGACGTCGTCGGGCTCGCCCAGGCGGTCGAGCGCGGTCGTCCCACGGATGAGGTCGGTCAGGCCCGGCGTGTCGAAGACCGACCCGTTGGTCGCCGTCCGGGTGGCGCCGGGAGCGACCGCGTTCACCGTGATGCCCCGGACACCGACCTGGTTGGCCAGGGTCATGCTCATCGTCTCGACCGCGCCCTTCGTCATGGCGAAGGAGGTCTGCGCGGGGTTGGCCATCCGGGTCGCCACGGACGAGATCGTGATGATGCGGCCGCCGTCGCGCAGCAGCGACAGCGCCCGCTGGGTGATGAAGTACGGCGCTCGCACGTTCACCGCGAAGAGGTGGTCGAACTCCGCCCGCGAGGTGACGCCGAGCGGACCGGCCGGCGCGGTCGCCGCGTTGTTGACGAGGATGTCGAGTGGTCGCCCGGCCAGACCGGCCTCGACCCCCGCGAAGAGCGTCTCGACGTCGTCGTCCACCCCCAACTCCGCGCGGACGGCGAGCGCGGTGCCGCCGGCACGTCCGATCTCGTCGACCGTCGCCGTCGCACCGTCCTGGTCGGTGCCGAAGTGCACGAAGACCATCGCCCCCCGCGCCGCCAGCAGTGCCGCGATCGCCTGGCCGATGCCGCGCGATGCCCCGGTCACGAGAGCAGTCCGGCCGGTCAGATCACCCATGTCGCCACCTCAGATCTGGTAGTCGCCACCAATCTGGTAGTGACTATCACCGAGGTAGTGTCTAACACGTGCCCGACCAACGTTCAAGACTGCGAGACCAACGACGAGCTGACACGCAGCGCGCGATCCAGGCGCAGGCGGTACGGCTGTTCAGCGAGCGCGGCTACGACGCCACGACCGTGCACGACGTCGCCGAGGCCGCAGGGGTCTCCCCGATGACCGTCTACCGGCACTTCCCCACGAAGGAGGACCTCGTCCTCCTCGATGATCGCGGCCAACTCGTCGCCGAACGGATCGCCGCGGCACCGACCGCCCAGCCTCTGGTCCGGCGCATCGGCGGCGCCCTCATCGAATCGGCCGCGGCGTTGACCGGTGGGAGCCACCGGGACTTCCTGCTGGCCCGACTCCGCCTCATGATCTCCACTCCGGCGCTGCGGGCAAAACACCTGGACAACCAGTACGCCCTCCAGCAGGCCATCGTCGCCGCCGTCGGGGACGGTGCCGCCGACCCCGACGCGGCGTTCCGGGTCCAGGCGGCGGCGAGCGCCTGTCTCGCCGCCCTGCACACGGCGGTGGTGCGCTGGGCCGAGGACGACGGACGAACCGATCTGCCCGCACTGATCTCGACGGCACTCACCGCCGCCTTCGGCGACGACGTCGGGGGGCGCGCCGACCCATCGCACGGACGGCCCGACGACCAGTTCGAGACAGGGGCCTGATCATCCCGCGCTGACCGAGTTTTCGCCTTCCTCCGCCGCCTTGCGTACCGCGTCGTTGGCCGAGGTCGGGTCGTAGCCGGTGGCGCGCAGCAGGTCGCTGGCGGCAGTACGCAACTGGGTCACCACCGCGTCGCCGAACTCGTCGACCCCCAGCGCGCGGGCGCGACCAGCCTTGTAGACGGCCTCGCGTACCGCGTGGCGGGTCTTCTCGGTGGGACGCCCAGCGCGATGCTCGCGGCGCAGCAGCTCGACCGAGTCGGCGAACCGTCCGATGCCGGCGGGCAGGTCGGGGGGTACCGGCTCGTTGTACTGCAACGCCATCGCCGATCGGCGCGCAACTCCCCGGCTGTGCTCGATGACGCGTTCCACGTGCTGACTGGCGCTGGCGAACCGCTCCACATCCTGCCGGCGCAGCCAGCGGGCAGGGGCGAGGCTCACCACCTCCTCGGCGCCGCTGAGGGCCTCGTGCATCCGGTCCAGGGCCGGGCCCATCCCGCGCAGCGCGTCCAGGGCCCGAACGGCCCGTTGCTGGTCGCCGGTGGCCAGCGCTGCGGACACCTCCCGCAGTTGACCGGCGAGCCGCTGGTAGATCGGGGCCGCGTCCCGATCGAGGATGCGCATCGGGTTCAGCGGCACCAGCAACGCGACCACCACGAGGCCCACGGCGCCGCCGACCATCGCCTCGACGATCCGCGGCCATTCCAGGTCGTGCTGAGCCGGAGCCAGTGTCGCCAGCAGCACCGCCGTACCGCCGGCCTGGCCAACGGCCGCTCCGCTGCGCCCGAACAGCACGAGCGTGGCGAGGACCGCGCACCCGACGACGAATCCGGTCTGCCAGAACCCGGTGCCCAGGAAGCTCAGCAGGAGGTCGGTGGTGGCGATGCCGAGGCCCACTCCGACCAGCAGTTCGATGGTCCGGTGTGCACGTTGGCCAAGCGCGGCCACAATCGTGCCCACGGCGGCGGACGGGGCGAAGATCGGCGCCGGGTTGCCCAGCAGATCGTGCCCGATCGACCAGGCCAGAGCCGCGGCGAGTCCCGCCTGCACCGAGATCACCAGGGCGGCTTCCAGTTGACTCAGCCGCAGCCGACCCGCCCGGCCACCTCGACCACGGACCCGGGCAGCGGCGACCCTGACCCGTTCCCCCACACGATCGCGCCGTGGGCGGACGTCGTGCCGGCGGCGGCCATCGGGATCCACCGAGCACTCGTACCACGCGGCGGCCCGGCCGGTCCGGACATTCCCGACACCGGCGGCGCTGGCGGAGCCGTGATCGACTCGGGTTACCGGAAGCCGGGGTGTCCCGGTCGTCGCGATACCCCGACTTCAAGGAACGCGAGTGGATCTCGCCGCACCGGACCGGCCGGGCGGCGGTCCCGTTCAGGGCCGGGAGGGGTCGGACGCGAGTCCGCCTTCACCACCGCGTGGCAGTCGCGCCACCAGTTGCCGGAACTCCCGGACGGTCATCGCCGACCGCAACGTGCCGAAGACGGCGCCGGTGCCCGCTCGGGCGGTGGCCGGGTCCACCCCGGCGCGCTCACCCACCCGGCGCAGGAACTCCACCGGACCGGCGTCCGGCGGCGCAACCGCGGCGGTCCCACCGACATCCAGGCCCACCCCGGTGTCCAACCCGTCCACGCCACCATCCGGTCCGCCGAGCCCGGCCGGATCCAGGACAGGGCCGACCGTCCCCGCCGGGTCCGGGGCCGGGCCGGTCAGGTAGCCGTCGACCTCGTTCGGCAGGTGCCCGACGAGGTCGTCGGTCGCGCCGCCGGTCACCCGCTCGGCCAACGTCTGGAGTACGGCGCGGGCGAGGGCGGCGGCCTGCTCGGGCGGCAGGCCGGACCGGCGGGACACCGCGTCGGTGAAGTACGGGAACCCGTCGGGGTCGGTCACGTCCGGGCGGTTACCCCCGGCCGGCCGGGACAAACGGCGCCGTCAGCGGAGGAGGCCCTCCGCCAGCAGGTGGTCGAAGATGAGGTGGTCGACCGGCGAGGTGCGGTGCCGGTCGACGTAGCCGAGCCAGGCCATCTCGGCGATCTCGCTGGCCGGCCTCAGCTGTCCCTGGTAACCGGCCCGGTAGCAGGTCATCCGCACGGTGACACCACCCGCGTGCCCGTGCGCCTGAGCGGTGAAGGTACCCAGGTGCACCGCGTGGCGCACGTCCACCTCGACGCTCAACTCCTCGTCGATCTCCCGGCGCAGGGTCTCCAGGTCGCTCTCTCCCGGTTCCCGCTTGCCGCCCGGCAGGTACCAGACGTCCTTGCCCGCCGACCGGGTGCTCAGTACCCGCCCGTCCTCGATGAGGATCCAGGCCACCTTGTCGATCTCGCGCACGCCACCCCTCCCGGTCGAAGATCGGGCACGCTACCAGCAGGTGGCCGCCGTGCGATCACTCGGCCAGCAGGTCGAGCAGCAGCGCGGCGGTCCAGCTGAACGCCGGCGAGCCCAGCCCGGCGCCGGTGTCCGGGTGGAAGTACTCGTGGCAGCCCGCCCCGCCGACCAGGTCGATCATCGAGCGACGCAGCCCGGCGGCCAGCTCCGGGTGCCCGTGCGCGAGCAGCCCGCGCCGGACCAGCCAGCCGATGTTCAGCCAACTCGGCCCGCGCCAGTAGCGCAGGGGCTCGAAGTCACGCGCGGTGCGGTCGTAGGTGGGCAACGGCCGGTCCATGCGCTGGGCAACCCCGAACCGCGCCGACCGGGCCTCGACGACCAACGCGTCGGCCTGCCGCGCGGGCAGGTCCGGCAGGATCAGCGGCGTCAACCCGAGCACGGTACGGGCGCCGACCAACCGGTCGGTGCGCAGGTCACGGGGCTGGAACGTCCCGGTGCCGTGGTCGTAGAGCCGTCGGAGCAGCGCCTCGGTGATCTGGGCCGCGCGGGACCGGTGCGGCCCCGGGTCGGCGCCGACGAGCACGGCGATCTCGGCGAGGGCATGCTCGGCGGACCCGAACGCCGCGTTGAACAGCGGGCACTCCACCAGGAACGGGTGGTCGTCGGCCAGCCGGCGGTCGGCGTACCCGTGGTCCCGGTAGGCCGCGACGATCGCCAGGTAGCGCGCGTAGTCCAGGTCCGTGGGGCGGTGCGCGGCGTCGGCGTGCGCGGTGTCGTGCCGACGGTACGCCCGCATGACTGCCGCCTCCGCCGCGACCGCGGCCATTGGCTCGTCCCAGGCCGGGCTGTTGTCCAACCCGGACTCCCACGGGTGCACGATGCAGACCAGCCCGTCACCGGCCACGTCCCGTCGCGTCGCCAGGTAACGCTGTTGGGCGACAAGCGCGGGATAGAGCCGGCGCAGCGCGGCCAGGCCGGTGGGGTCGGGCGCCCGCTGGTACGCCAGCCACGCCGCGAGCGCGTGCACCGGTGGCTGGACCAGACCGGAGGTGTCCACGGTGGGCGTGCCCTCGACACTCGCCGAGCGCCACAGCTCCGGGCCGGGGAAGTACGTGCCGACACGCATCGCCGGGTTGAACACGATGTGCGGCACCCTCCCGTCGACCCACTGCGCTCGGAAGAGGCTCGTCAGCTCCCGCCAGGCGCGCTCGGGGCGCACCTGGGCCAGCCCGATCGCGATGAACGCGGAGTCCCAGCTCCACTGGTGCGGGTAGAGGGTGCGTGAGGGCACGGTGTGGTCCCGTTCCCAGTTGGCGTCGAGGGTGTCGACGGCGAGTTGGCGCAGCCCGGCGACGTCGGCCGGCCCACCGGTGCGGGCGGGGTCGGCATCGGCCGTCACACCTCCGGCGGTCACGCGGCGGCCTCGCGGGGCAGCGCGTGTCGCAGGACCGTCGCGGCCTGTTGCAGGGCACGGACCGGGTCGCCGCGCAGCCGACACTCCAACGCCAGCCAGCCCCGGTAGTCCAGCTCCAGCAGGGTCCGCACCAGTGCCGGCCAGTCCAGGTGCCCGGCGCCGGGCTGGAACCTGTTCGAGTCGCTGACCTGCACGTGCCCGAGGTACGGCGCGGCGCCCCGCAGCGCGCGGTGCATGTCGTCCTCCTCGATGTTCATGTGGAAGGTGTCGGCGACCACCCGGACCGACGGCATCCCGACGGCGGCGCAGAGCGCGACCGCCTCGTCGAGACGGTTGACCATGTGGT
Source organism: Micromonospora sp. NPDC049204 (assembly GCF_040647935.1). Lineage (NCBI taxonomy): Bacteria > Bacillati > Actinomycetota > Actinomycetes > Micromonosporales > Micromonosporaceae > Micromonospora > Micromonospora sp. NPDC049204. Next base: position 193,906 of record NZ_JBEZDC010000001.1, read on the forward strand.
CCTCGTACCGGTTGAGGGGTTCGAGGAAGAGGGTGACCCCCTCGGCCCTGGCGTGCTCGCCCAACTGGCCGAGGGTGTCGAGGAGGACCTGCCGGTCGCCGGCGCGCGGACGCGGTGGCTCGAACGGTGGCAGCCGTCGGGAGAACATCCCCCAGGCCGCCGGGGTCATCACCCCGACGCCGCCCAGCTCGGCGATCACCGAGAGCTGCGAGCGCAGGTTACGGACGGCGTCGGCGGAACGGGCCGGGTCGAAGTCGCCGATGAAGTGATCCATCTCGACGCAGACGGTGGGCAGCACGACCCCGTCGGCGCGGGCCCGGCGCAGCTCCGGCAGCCGGTGGGCGAACGCGAGGTCTCCGCGTCCGCGTAGCTCGATGCCCTGGTAACCGAGGGCGGTCGCGAGCGCGAACTTCTGGGTCAGGTCGGTGCCCGGCAGGAGTTGTTCCTGACAGGCCAGCGCGATGGCGGTCATTTAGAACCTCAGCACCACTTGGAGGACGTCACCGGCGCCGCGATCGAGCAGCGCGAGGGCGTCGGCGACGGCGCTGGCGTCGACGATGTGGCTGACCAGCGGCATCGGGTCGAGGCTGTGCTCAGCCACCAGATCCATGAAGGTCTGCGCGACCCGGTCACCGGTCCACCGGCCGGCCATGCTCGGCGCGGGGGTGGGACCGGAGACCTGGGCGGCCACCAACTGGATGCGGTTGTGGTGGAACTCCTCGCCGAGGCCGAGCGCGTCGGCCTGGCCCTGGTAGAAGCCGGCGGCCACCACCCGGCCGGCGTGCGCGGTGGACCGGATCGCCTCGTGCAACGCCGGGTACGCGCCGGACAACTCCAGGCAGACGTCCGCGCCCCGACCGTCGGTGGCCAGACGTAGCACTGCCGCCGCGGATTCGGTGCGGGCGTCCACCGTGGATCGCGCCCCGTAGTCGGTGGCGTGTGTCAGCCGGCTGGGCACCGGGTCGACGGCCACCACCCGGGCGCCGGAGAGCACGGCGAGTCGGGTGGCGAGCAGCCCGATGACACCCTGCCCGAAGACGCCGACCCAGTCGCCGAGGTGCAGGTCACCGGCGAGTACGGCGGTCAGCGCGATGGCGCCGGGCCGGGCGAAGACGGCGGCGAGCGGGTCCAGCCCGGTGGGGAGTGGACGGACCGCGCCGGCGGCGAGCACCGCCTCGGCCCGGTGACCCCAGATGCCCCACACGAGTTGCCCCGGGCGCCGGTCGGTGACCTCCGGGGCGACCTCGACGATCTCGCCGACCTCTTCGTAGCCGAAGCCGATCAGCGGGTAGGGAACCGGGGTCTGCCGGGGGACGAACATCCGGGCGGTGTCGTCCCAGTCCTTGCTGAGCCGGGGATTGCTGCCCCGGTAGAGGGTCAGCTCGGTGCCGGCGGAGATGCCCGAGTAGCGGGTGCGGACCCGGACCTGACCGGGGCCGAGCGGATCTGGTGGGCAGGGCTCGAGGCTGATCCGTCGAGGCCCGGCGAGTGAGACGACCCAGTTGCCCATGTGTCACATCCCGGTTGCACTGGGCTCCAGGATAGCAAAAAATCGCCATATGTCTTGTCATTAATCTATCGATCGTGTTGAATCAGTCATGTACCCTTCGAGAGGAGTGCCACCGATGTCAGCACCTCCGAGGCGGATACTCGCCACCACCCTGATCATGGCACTGACTGCGTCCACCCTGCTGGCCTGCGGCGACGACCAATCAGACAGCAACAGCAAAAAGATCACCGTCTGGAGCCTGGAAGACGTCGCCGACCGGGTCACCGCCACCAAGGCGATCATCGCCGACTTCACCGCCAAGACCGGGATCCAGGTCGACCTCGTGACCGTCAACGAGGACCAGTTCCCCTCCCTGATCGCCGCCAACGCCGCCGCCGGCGACCTGCCCGACGTGGTCGGGTCGGTCTCCCTGGCCGGCATCCGTACGCTCGCCGGCAACGAGCTGCTGCACGCCTCGGCGAACGCGGAGGTCGTCGACAAGCTGGGCAAGCAGACGTTCTCCCCCCGGGCGTTGGAGCTGACCTCCGACGACGGCAAGCAGCTCTCCGTCCCCAGTGACGGGTGGGGTCAGCTGCTCGTCTACCGCAAGGACCTGTTCGCCGCCGCCGGCCTGCCCGCCCCGGACACGTACGAGCGGATCACCGACGCCGCGACGAAACTCAACACCGGCGGCGTCGCCGGGATCACCGCGGCGACCTCCGCCAGCGAGGTGTTCACCCAGCAGACCTTCGAGCACCTGGCACTGGCCAACGGCTGCCAGCTCACCGACGACTCCGGAAAGGTCACCCTCGACTCGCCCCAGTGCGTCGAGGCGATCCGCTTCTACGGCGACCTGATCCGCACCAGCTCGGTGAAGGGCGCCCAGGACGTGGACACCACCCGGGCCACCTACTTCGCCGGTAAGGCGGCCATGGTCATCTGGTCGCCCTTCATCCTCGACGAGTTGGCCGGGCTGCGCAACGACGCCAAGCCGACCTGCCCACAGTGTCAGACCGACCCTGCGTTCCTCGCGAAGAACAGCGGGTTCGTGACCGCGATCAAGGGTCCGAACGGCACCGAGCCGGCGCAGTACGGCGAGATCAGCTCGTGGGCGGTGCTCGACGGCGCGGTGACCGACCCGGCGAAATCCTTCGTGGAGTACATGCTCAGCGACGGCTACCCGCGATGGTTCGGCATGTCCCCCGAGGGGCGCTTCCCGGTGCGCAAGGGCACCACGGCCGAGCCCGAGGCGTACCTGACGGCCTGGAACACCAGCCAGGCCGGTGTGGACGCGAAGAAGCCCCTCGCCGACGTCTTCGGCGAGGAGGTGCTCGCCACCCTGCGCCGCAGTCCGGACACCTTCCAGCGGTGGGGGCTCACCCAGGGGCAGGGCAAGCTGGTCGGCGCCATGCTCGGTGAGCTACCGGTGCCCAAGGCGCTGACCGACGTCTACTCCGGCAAGTCCGACGCCGCGGCCGCCGCCGGCCGGGCCAAGAAGGACGTGGAAGCCATCAAGGCGGGCGTCAATTGACCACCACCGCGCCCGAGACCGGCCGCTCCCCCAACCGGGAGCGGCCGGGACGGGCCGGCCGCCGTCGCCCACTGACCCTGCGCCGCCGCGAGTCCCGTGCCGGGCTCGCGCTCGTCGCACCGACACTGCTCGTCACCCTCGCGGTCATCGGTATCCCGATCGTGTGGACCGTGGTGCTCGCCTTCCAGCGGGTCCGGCTCGCCACGTTGCGCAAGACCGGCCTGTTCGGCGAGTTCACCGTGGACAACTTCGACCGGGTGCTGCACACCCCCGGCTTCGCCGAGACGCTGTGGGTCACGCTGATCTACAGCATCGGCGGCACCGTCGGGTCGATCCTGCTCGGACTGGTGGCCGCGCTTGTCGTCCGCCGACCGTTCCGGGGCCGCACGCTGGTCCGGGCATCCATGCTGCTGCCGTACGTGGCACCGGTCGTCGCGGTGACGTTCGTGTGGCAGGTGATGCTCGACCCGCAGCTCGGCATCGTCAACGCGTGGGGCCAACGCCTGCTGGGCTGGGACACTCCGGTTCCGTTCCTGTCGCAGGAGTCGACCGCCCTGACCACCGTCATCGCCTTCGAGGCGTGGCGGTACTTCCCGTTCGCGTTCCTGTTCCTGCTGGCCCGGCTCCAGGCGGTGCCCGGTGAGTTGGAGGAGGCCGCCCGGGTCGACGGCGCGACCCCCACCCAGCGGTTCCGCCACATCCTGCTGCCCCAACTGCTGCCGGTGATCGCCCTGCTGGGCGTGCTGCGTTTCATCATGACGTTCAACAAGTTCGACGACGTCTACCTGCTCACCGGTGGCGCCGCCGGCACCGAGGTGGTCAGCGTCCGGGTGTACGAGTTCCTCACCGCGCGCACCGACATCGGCGCGGCCTCCGCGCAGGCGGTCGTGCTGGCCGTGGTGCTCATCGTGTTCGTGGTGATCTATCTGCGCTTCTTCGGACGGAGGGTGAGTTGATGGACCGGGACATGGTCGAGACGGTCAGCCTGCGTTGGCTTCGCCGCCTGGTGATCGCCGTGTTCCTGGTGGTCACCGTCTTCCCCTTCTACTACATGCTGGTGCTCTCGGTACGCCCCATCGAGCAGTTGCTGCTCGACCCCGGCGCGCTGCTCGTCGGCTTCGGTGAACTGACCGTGGCCACGTACGCCGAGGTCCTCAAGGCCACCGCCGACGGGGGCCAGGGGTTCCTCACCTTCATCCGCAACAGCGGACTGGTCGCGGTCGCGGCGACCGTGCTCACCCTGCTGGTGGCGATCCCCGGCGCGTACGCGGTGGCCCGGCTGCGGTTCTTCGGCCGGCGGCAGGTCGACTTCCTGTTCCTGGCGGTCTACCTGTTCCCGTCGATCGTCATCGCGATTCCCCTGTTCGTGGCGTTCAGCCTCGTCGACCTGCGCGGCTCGCTGTTCGGCCTGGTGCTGGTCTACATCTCGCAGACGCTGCCGGTGTCGGTCTACATGCTGCGCAACTACTTCGAGACGATCCCGGTCAGTCTGGAGGAGTCCGCCGCCATCGACGGTGCCGGTCGACTCGGCATCATCCGCCGCGTCAGCCTGCCCCTCGCGATGCCGTCGATCATGGCGGTCGCGCTCTACGACTTCATGATCGCCTGGAACGAGTTTCTCTTCGCCCTGCTGTTCCTGATCGACAAACCCAACCGGTGGACGGTGTCGCTGGGGCTGTCGCTGCTCTCCGACGGGGTGGAGGTGCCCAAGACGGTGCTGATGGCCGGGTCCGTCGTCCTCACCCTGCCCATCGTGATCCTCTTCTTCGCCAGCGAGCGGCTGCTCACCGAGGGCCTGACCAGCGGCGCGGAGAAGGGATGACCGTCTCCCCCGGGTCACCGGCCGCGCCCCCACCGGCCCGGATACGGTGGCCTCATGGCCAACCCGACCCGCTGGGCGACCGACACCGGCCCCGAGCACTCGCAGTGGTACATCGACCGGTTTCGGAAACTCGCGGCCGAGGGCGCGGACCTGGCCGGCGAGGCCCGACTGGTGGACACCCTCGTCGCGCCCGGCTCCCGGATCCTCGACGCCGGCAGCGGCACGGGCCGGGTCGGTGCCGCGCTGGCCCAGCGCGGACACACCGTGGTCGGGGTGGACGCCGACCCCGCCCTGGTGGCTGCCGCCCGCGCCGACTATCCCGGCCCGACCTGGCTGGTCGCCGACCTGGCCGAGCTGGACCTGCCGGCGATGGGTGAGGCGGAGCCGTTCGACGCGGCGGTGCTGGCCGGCAACGTCCTCGCCTTCGTCGCCGTCGGCACCGAACCGGAGGTGCTGCGCCGGGTCGCCCTGCACCTGCGGCCCGACGGTGTGCTGACCGTCGGCTTCGGCACCGAGCGTGGCTACCCCCTCACCGCCTTCGACGCCGACGCGGTGGCCGCCGGCCTGCGGGTGGAGCAGCGCTTCGCCACCTGGGACCTGCGCCCGTGGCGCGACGACGCGCCGTTCGCGGTCAGCATCCTGCGCCGTCCGGCCGACTGACACCCGACCGCCGCACGCTGCTTTCCGGTGATCAAGAGGTTTGCGTCAGGCTCACGCTCGGTTCTGACGCAAACCTCTTGATCACCGCCGCCACGCCGCCACGCCGCCGGCAGGCTTGGGGTTTTCAGGCGGGGGCGGCGACGGCCCGAGCGGCGGCCGGGTCCAGGGTGGCGCCGGCGGGCACCAGGCTGACCAGCCCCGCGGGCAGCCGCACCGGGCGCACCCCGCGATAGCCGAGCATCGGCAGCACCTCCCGGTCGGCCAGCACGTACCGTCGGCCCAGGTCGGTGACCACGGACACCGCGCCGCCGGACGCGCCGGGCGCCGCGGCGGCCTCGACCACCGCGCCGCGACCCGGCTCCACCACCACGTGGTCGGCCAGGACCGCGCCGTCGACGGGCGCGGTCCGCGGCGTGGCCGCCAGGTCCCGCAGCGGTACGCCCCAGCGCACCTCGGCAACCCCGCCGTCGTCGGCGACCCGGGCGCAGAGGTCCCCCCCGTCGCCGGCCGCGAGCCGGGGCGGGGTCGGCGGCGGGGCGTACGCGCCACTCGGTGCGAGGTCGGGCACCGTGGGCAGCGCGGCGAAACGACCCAACGTCATCGGCACCGGCTCACCCTGCCCGGTGCGCGCCAGCAACAGCCCGGCCTGCAACTCGGTGATGCCGGCCAGGCCGGCGTCGACGGCCACCGCGTACTGCCGACCGCCACCGGAGTTGCTCACCAGGTAGACCGTGCCGATCGCGGCGTCCGGCACCTGGGTGGCCGGCTGGCCCAGCCCGGGCAGTTCGAGCGGGGCGAGGTCGCTGCCGGCGGGCAGGGAGTTGAGCAGGGCGGGTGCCACCGCCACCGCCTGCGCGCGGGTGGTGGCGAGCGCCGCCAGCACCCGGCTGGGATCGCGGACGAGGTAGCGCCGCTGGTGCCAGACCAGGTGCAGCCCGCCGTCGGGGTGCCGCAGCAGCAACGCCTCGTCGCCCAGCAGTCGGCCGCCGTCGGGCTCGGTGCCGATCAGCAGAGCGGAGCGGGGCGCCTCGCCCGCCGGGGCCGTCGAGCAGACGGTCCACGCCGCCGTGGCCAGCCGACCGGGTGCGGGCAGCGAGTCCGGCGCGTCGGCGATACCCAGCGGCAGCCCGCGCGGGACGCCGTCGATCGTGCGTCGGGAGACCAGCACGGTCTTGGACTGGTCCGCGCCGACGATCAGCAGCGCTGAGGCGTAGTTGAGCACCGGGTGCAGCTTCTGCTCGCGGTAGACGAACCGCGCGCCGGACTCCTTCTCCACGATCACCGCACCCGGGTCGCGCCAACCCTTGCCGCCCCCGGCGAACAGGCCGTAGAGCGCGAAGCCGCCGAGCCCGATCGCCGCGACCAGGACGCTGGCCAGGCCGGCGCCGGCCAGCCGCCGAAACGGCGACTGCGCGGGATCGGTCTCGCGCATGACCAGAGCGGCGACCGCCCGCTGGACGCTGAACTGGTAGGAGTGCAGCTGGTCCTGCCGCGACGGCATGAGGTCCCTTCCGGTGGGTCGGCCGGGGCACAGAATATGCGGTGCGTCGATGTCTCGGGACCCTGCGTGTCCGGCTCGGGGCAACCGGTACCATCCGGGGACGAATCCGGCGGCGAGAGGGCACCCGTGGGCGCGCGTTTCGAGGAGCTGGCCTGGCGGGAGACCCCGATCGGCGCGATCAGCCTGCGCCGACGCCGGGATCCGGCCCTCCAGGTCGAGGTGTACGAGGTCAAACTCGACGACGAGTACCTGATGTCCAGCCTGTTCCCGGTCGCGGAGATCGAGCTGGCCCGGCTGGGTCTCGCCGCGGTGGCCGGCGACTCGCTCGACGTGGTGGTCGGTGGTCTCGGGCTGGGCTACACCGCCTGCGCGGCGCTGGGCGACCCACGGGTGCGTTCGCTGCTGGTGGTGGAGGCGATCGAGGACGTGATCGACTGGCACCGTCGGGGTCTGCTGCCGTTCGCGGCGGGGCTCGCCGAGGACCCCCGGACCCGGTTCGTGCAGGCCGACTTCTTCGCCGCGGTGGCCGGTGACGTCGGCTTCGACGCCGAGGCACCCGGGCGGCGGTTCGACGCCGTGCTGCTCGACGTCGACCACTCCCCGCGCAACGTCCTGCACCCCAGTCACGCGGCGTTCTACCCGCCGGCCGGGCTGCGTCGGCTGGCCGCCCTGCTGCGGCCCGAGGGGATTTTCTCGCTCTGGTCGGACGACCCGCCGGACACCGAGTTCACCGCGGCGCTCGCCGAGGTGTTCGTGGACGTGCGGGCGCACGTCGTGCCGTTCGCCAACCCGCTGACCGGCGGCGAGTCCGCGAACACGGTCTACGTGGCGCGCACCGAGGGCTGAACCGGCCGGGCCGACATGCCCACCGGCCCAGCCCCCCTTGATCGACTCGGTTTTCCGGCGATCGGGCCATCCCTGCGTCCTGGACACCCCGACAGCACGGAACCCGAGTCGATCGGCAGCAACGCATCGCACCTCGCGTGGGCATGGTGGCGGCCAGATCGGGAAAGGTCACACCGTGCCCGCCGCACCAGGCGCGGCCGGTTACCGGAGGTAGACATGCGTGCGCTGCTCTGGGTCGTCGGCGTGGTCGCCGGCGTGCTGATCCTGCTCGGGCTGATCCTCGAGGCCGTCCGCTGGCTGATCATCATCGGTCTGATCGCGCTGGTGATCGTGATCATCCTGGGTGTGGTCAAGGGCCGGCAGGCGATGCAGCACCAGAACCGCCGACGCTGACAGCTGACCCGGTCAGAACCAGTCCGGGCGCATGTCGAGGGTGGTGCGGTCCCGGCTGTCCAGCAGGTCGAACTGCGGACCGGTGCGGGGCAACTCGACCCGGAAGAAGTAGCGCGCCGCCTGGCGCTTGCCGGCGTGGAACGCGTCGCCGGCCTCCTCCGGCGGCAGCGCCAGCACCTGCTCCAACCACATCCACGCGATCACGACGTGCCCGACCGCCTCCAGGTAGGCGGTGGCGTTGGCCAGGGCGGACACCGGGTCACCGTCGGCCCACAGCCGACGGGTGACCGCGGTTGTCCGGTCCACCGCGGCGGCCAGCCGGTCCGCCAGATCGGCCGCCTCGCCGCCGACCTTTCGGCCCCGCTCGACCGTGTCGCCGATCGTCGCGGTCAGCTCGGCGAGGCCGGCACCGCCCCGCATGGTCATCTTGCGGCCCAGCAGATCCAACGCCTGGATGCCGTGGGTGCCCTCGTGGATCGGGTTGAGCCGGTTGTCCCGGTAGTGCTGCTCCACGTCGTGATCACGGGTGTACCCGGCGCCCCCGAGCACCTGGATCGCCAGGTCGTTGGCATGCAGGCACCACTGAGACGGCCAACTCTTCGTGATCGGGGTGAGCACGTCCAGCAGCAGGTGCGCGCGCTCGCGGTCCGCCTCGGCGGGGGCGGTGTGCTGCTCGTCGAGCAGCCGCGCGCAGTAGAGCACCAGCGCCAGCGCTCCCTCCACGTAGCTCTTCTGCGCCAGCAGCATCCGTCGTACGTCGGGGTGGTCGATGATCGGTACCTGCGCCGTGGCCGGGTCCTTCGCGCCGACCGGGCGGCCCTGCGGTCGCTCCCTGGCGTACGCCAGGCTCTTGAGATACCCGGTGTAACCCAGCGCGGTGGCGCCGGCCCCGACCCCGATCCGGGCCTCGTTCATCATGTGGAACATCTGGGCCAGCCCCTGGTGCGGCGGACCGACCAGGTGGCCGACCGCACCGGCGCGGCCGCCCGGGGTGTGCCCGCCGTCGCCGAAGTTGAGCAGGGTGTTCGTGGTGCCCCGGAAACCCATCTTGTGGTTGAGCCCGGCCAACACGACGTCGTTGCGGTCGCCGAGCGACCCGTCCGCGCCGACCAGCACCTTGGGCACGATGAACAGCGAGATGCCCTTGACGCCGGGTGGGCCGCCGGGGATCCGCGCCAGCACCAGGTGCACGATGTTCTCGGCCAGCTCGTGATCGCCACCGGAGATCCACATCTTGGTGCCGAACACTCGGTACGTGCCGTCCGCCTGGGGCTCCGCCCGGGTGGTGATGTCGGCCAGTGAGCTGCCCGCGTGCGGCTCGGACAGGCACATGGTGCCGAAGAACCGGCCGTCGAGCATGGGCCGGACGTACGTGTCCACCTGGTCGGCACTGCCGTGCGCCAGCAGCAGGTTGGCGTTGCCCAGGGTGAGGAACGGGTACGCGGAGGTGGCCACGTTGGCCGCCTGGAACCAGGTGAAGCAGGCCGCCGCGACGGCGTGCGGCAGTTGCAGGCCGCCGACCGAGGCGTCCAGCCCGGCGGTGAGCAGGCCGGTCTCGGCGAAACTGTCAAGGGCCGCGCGCACCTGCGGGATCAGCCGCACCCGCTGCCCGTCGAAGGTGGGTTCGGTGAGGTCGGCGGCGCGGTTGTGCGGGGCGAACTGCTCGGTGGCCACCCGCTCGGCGAGGTCGAGGGCGTCGTCGAAGGTCTCCCGGGAGTGCTCGGCGTAGCGGGGACGCTCCACGAGTTCGGACACCCGCAGCCACTCGTGCAGCAGGAAGTCGAGGTCACGGCGGGAGAGCAGGGTGGACGGCACGGCACTCCTCAGCGGGCACGGGGGCGGGTCGGGCCGGGGCGACGGCCCACGGTCGCCCCGGCCCATCCTGGCCGATCGACCGGGCGCGCACCACCGGCGCGGGTGGGGTTCCACGAGCGGAACTTGTCACACCGACCGCCTAGTGTCGGTGCCCGTGACCGCACCTGGAGACGTCCCACCCGAGGTCCTCGACCGGCTGCGGCCGATCTGCCTGGGGCTGCCGGAGACCTACGAGGAGCCCGCCTGGGTGGGTATCCGCTGGCGGATCCGCAAGCGGACCATCGCCCACGTGCGCAGCATCGACCCCGATCGCCAGCCGGTCCACGCACCTGCCGCCGCACTCGACGAGCCCGCCTGCCTGCTGACCTTCCGGTCACCACTCGACGAGATCGCCGGGCTCCTCGGCGCCGGGCACCCCTTCTACAAACCGGAGTGGAGTCCGAACGTGATGGGCATGATCCTGGGCGACGACACCGACTGGGAGGAGGTGGGCGAGTTGCTCACCGAGAGCTACCGCATCATGGCCCCGAAGCGGCTCGCCGCCCAGGTCGGTCCCCCGGTGCCGCCGGTCGGCTGAGCGCCGGCAGCACCCGGTGGCGAGCGGTTTCGCCGATCGGGGCCGGCCGGTCGAGGCGCTGCCGCCGGACCGGGATCCCCGCCCTGACGACGAAATCAGGTGGAGCGGGTGCGGTCCGAGGGACGACGATCGCGGCGTGTCCATTCCCATCCGCGAGATCCGTGCCCGTTACTCGGCCGACACGATCACCGTGTACCAGGCGTACCCACCGGAGATCGCGCTGCCGGCGGTGGCGGCCGGTCGGCTCGTGGCCCCCTTCAAGCGGGAGCGGATGACCTGGATCAAGCCCTCCTTCCGGTGGATGATGTACCGGTGCGGCTGGGCCACCAAGCCCGGCCAGGAACGCGTGCTGTCCATCGACATCACCCGAGAGGGCTTCGAGTGGGCGCTGGCGCGGGCCTGTCTGAGTCACTACGACCGGGGCCTGCACGGTGACCGGACGGCGTGGTCGCGACACCTCAGGACCAGCCCGGTACGCGTGCAGTGGGATCCGGAACGGACACTGCACCTGAGCGCGTTGCCGTACCGGTCGTTGCAGGTGGGACTCTCCGGCGAAGCTGTCGCCCGCTACGTCGACGACTGGACGGTCAGCGTCACGGACATCACCGCCACCGTCCACCGTGTACGGGACCTGGTTCGGGCAGCTGACGTCCGCGCGGCGACAGAGCACCTGCCGGTCGAACGGAGCTATCCACTGCCGACGCCGATCGCGGCCCACCTCGGTGCCAGCGGGTGATCGCCCGGTGGTCGCCGGCAGTCGGGTGCCAGGTGCCGCGTCGCGCGGCACGCGGGAGTCCTCGATATCCTGTCCGCCATGCATCGAAGCCGCGTGTACGCACTGCTGATCGACGCCCCCGAGGCGGAGGCGACCCAGGCGGCGGAGTTCTGGTCGGCGGCACTCGGCGTCAGCACCCGGTCCGATCCGGCGGAACCACAGTTCGTCGACCTGCACGAGGCCCTGCCGGGGCTGGTCACCGCCGTGCAGGCGGTGGACGACGCGCCGCGCTTCCACCTCGACATCGAGACCGACGACGTGTCGGCCGAGACCGCACGGTTGATCGGTCTGGGCGCCACCGAGGTGTCGCAGTGGCTTGAGTGTCGGGTCCTGCGGGCACCCGGTGGGCACCTCCTGTGCGTGCTGCCGGTGGCGAGTCCGCCGGAGGTCTTCGCGGCAGAGTCCCGCACCTGGCCCTGAAGCCGGGCTGTCACAGGGCGACGTTAGGGTCCCGGCCATGGCTGATTTCGTGTTGGTGGCAGGGGCGTGGCTGGGGTCGTGGGCATGGGACGAGGTGGTGCCACCACTGCGTGCGGCCGGGCACGACACCTACCCGTTGACGCTCTCCGGCCTCGCCGAGCGGCAGGGTGTGGCCGCTGGCCAGCAGACCCACGTACGCGACATCGTCGACGAGGTCGAGCGCCGCGACCTGCGCGACGTGGTGCTGGTCGGGCACAGCTACTCGGGCATCCCGGTTGGTCAGGCCGCCGGGCGGATCGGCGACCGGCTGACCAGGGTGGTCTTCGTCGACTCGGAGGTGCCGGTCGACGGCGCGTCGTTCGTGTCCGAGTGGTGGCAGGGGCCGGCGGCGCTGGAGTCGGTGCTCGCCGACAACGGCGGCAGTTGGCCGCCGCTCGGTGCGGCCGACTTCGACGGTCAGGGGCTCACCGACGAGCAGGTCACCCGCCTGGTCGACGGCTCCACGCCGCACCCGGGCGCCACGCTGAGCGAGCCGGCCGTGCTGACCCGGCCGCTGGGCGAGCTTCCGGCGACGTACATCAAGTGCCTGCTCGACGGGCCCGAGCCCAACGAGACCGTGGCCAAGCTGCTGACCAGCGACCAGTGGCGACTCGCCACGATGGCCACCGGTCACTGGCCGATGATCTCCCAGCCCACCGAGTTGGCCGAGCTGTTGCTGGCACAAACCAGCTGACCGGCGCACCGGACGTCCGCCCCCGCAGCGATTACGGCCCCGGCGGTCCGGGCGAGCCAGCCGGGCCGGTCAGGCCGTCTGGTCGTCGAGTGTCCTGATGTGGCGCACCGGCGACGCGAGCAGCCAGAGCACGGCGAGCACACCACCCAGGCCCGCGACGACCAGGGTCGGTCGAAGTCCGATGGTGGTGCCCAACGCGCCACCGACAAGCGCGCCGAGCGGTCGGATGCCGTAGTTGACCGCGCTGTACGCACCGGCGCGGCGTCCTCGCGCGTCGTCGGGAGTCACGGCGGTGAGGAGGGCGTTGAGGTTGACGTCCATCAGCATCACCCCAAAGCTGGAGACCAACTCGATGGCCGCCAGCATGGCGACCTTCGTCCACGTGGAGCCGGACACCAGCGCGGTCAGCGCCAGCGGCACGGGGAAGAGCACGACGCCGATCATGGCGGTACGCCCCAGTCCGATGGCACGCGAGATCCGTGGTGCGAGTGCCGCGCCCGCGAGCCCTCCGACCGCCCCGAATCCGAGGGCGACGCCGATCGCGCCGGCCGACAGGTCAAGTTCACGGCTGGCGTAGAGCACCAGCAACGCGCCGGAGATGAAGGTGAAGAAGTTGACGGTGCTGGTGCAGCCGAGCGCGGCCCGCAGCACCGGATGCCGCACCACCAGCACGAGCCCCTCGCGGACCAGGCCGAGAGTGGACGTCCGACGCGGCGGCGGAGGTGGCTCGGTCACCGGAATGCGGCTGAGCAGCAGCGCGGAGCCGAGGAACGACGCCGCGTCGACGACTATCGCGGCCGGTGCGCTCAGCGCCTGGACCAGTCCACCGCCGACGGCCGGACCGGCGAGGAACGAGAGTGACCGGCTCATGCTCAGCTTGCTGTTCGCGTCCACGTACGCCGATCGCGGCACCAGGGCCACGAAGAACGCCTGACGCGCCATGGCGAACAGCACCGCGCCGGTACCGGTGAGCAGTGCCACCAGGTAGAGCTGGGCGAGGGTCACCGCACCGAACAGGTAGGCCACCGGCAGGCTGAGCAGGACGGCGCCCCGGATCAGGTCCGCGATGATCAGGAGTCGCCGCTTGTGGGTGCGCTGGTCCACCCAGGCGCCGAGGAACAGGCCCAGCAGGTTGGGCAGCCAGATCAACGCGGTGAGGACGCTGACCTGCACGGGCGTCGCGGTGAGCAGGGTGACGGCGATCAGTGGCAGGGCCAGTTCGCTGATCCGGTCACCGAAATCGGAGATCGTCTGACCGATCCAGAAGGTACGGAAGCGCCGGTCCCGTCGCAGCACCGGCGGGGACACCGCGCCGGCGGCACACTCGGTGTCCGCGCCGGCGGCACACTCGGTGTCCGCGCCGGCGGCGCGCTCGGTCTCGGGGCCGGCGGCGCGCTCGGTGTCGGCGCCGGTGGTGTTCACGACGCGGCCGGGTCGTCGCCGGCCTGGGCCGGGTCGTCGTCGCCGGCCTCGGGCAGGAGGTAGCGCAGCATCCGGACGATCCGCGCGCCGTCCGGGGCGGATTCCTCCTTGCGCCGGACGTACGGGGCGATCAGCTCCTCGATCGACTCCTCAAGCTGTCGCAACTCGTCGGCGGTGGCCACGAACCGGGTGTCGGCGATGCCGGCCAGAGCACGCCACTCGGGGTCCAGCCGGGCTTCCTCGCGCAACAGCCACTGCTGTGGCGCGTCGGCGTTGCGGGCGAACATCTCGCCGCGCAGCTGGTGACTGGCGGACTGCCCCTCGACGCTGTCGGGCACGGTGAAACGGAAGCCCCGGGCGACGGCCTGCCACCAGCGTTCCCGTTTGCTGGTGGCGCCGTCCCAGTCGGTGACCAGCCCGAACGTCGCGAGGTGCCGCAGGTGCCAACTGACCACCGACGGTGTCGCGCCGACGTGCGGCGACAGCCCGGTCGCCGTGGCCGGGCCGTGCCGCTGAAGGTGTTCGAGGATCGCCAGCCGCACCGGATGGGCCAGTGCCCGCAACGCCTGCGGCTCGGTGATCTCGAAATCCCCGTACGGGTTCGTGAGAGACATGTTTCGAAAGTAGTCTCTCACGTCAGACTCGGCAACCCCGGACCCCGGCCACGGGCCGGGGCCACGGGACCAGTGACGATCAGGCGATGCCCAACCGCGCCAACGGCTCGACCAGCTCCCGCTCCTCGTAGCTCAGGTGCGACAGCAGGGCGTCGGTCAGCAGGTCCACCGCCGCCCGCAGCTCGGCGAGACCGTCCGGGGACCCGACGTACGCGACCAGGGCCTGGTCCACGCCCTCCAACACGTCGTGGATGACGTGGTGCTCCCGCTCCAGCCGGTCGACGACCGGGCCGAGTCGGGGGTCGCGTGCCCGCAACCGAGGAAACAACGACTGGTCCTCGATGGTGTGGTGGGTGGTGACGATCCGGCAGTACGACTCGCAGTAGACGCCGAGCGTCCAGCGGTTCTGGCGCATGGTCATGGTGTTGATGTGGGAGCGGGCCGCGCCGGCGTCGATCTCACCGGCCGCCACCTGCTCGATCAGATCGTGAATCTGGGCCAGCTCCGCACGCAGGCCGTCGTGGACCTGCACCAGGTGCGCCCCGGTGGCCTGCTCGTGCGGGGTGTAGGTGCGGTCCGGGTCGGGCGTGGGTCCGGTCGGCCGGGTCGACTCGTCCCAGACCTGCTGGTCGCTGCGCCGCACGCCGTCGTCAGGGGTCGGCACCACGGCGAACGCTCCCCCGGTCACGGTCGCCCGGCTCGGCCGCACCGCCGGCTCCGGCGCGCGCTCCGGCTCCGACGCACGCGAAGACTCCGACGCACGCGATGACTCCGACGCGGACGAGGACCCCGGCGCACGCGAGGACTCCGGCGCGCGCTCCGACTCCGGTGCCGCACCGCGATCACGCTCGGCCGCGACCAGTTCACGAACCGCCGGAGCCACCTCGCCGGCGAACCGGCGCAGGTCGTCGGGATCGTCGCTGCCGAGGATGAAGGTGCTGACACCCTCTTCCAGCGCCAACTCGGCCAGTTCCCGCGCCCACTGCTCGGCGGGTCCGTTCAGTGCTCCGCGCCCGACGGCCGAGAACTGTCCCGAGATGTTGAGCAACCGGCGGACGTCCTGCGGTGACCGGCCGGCCTCCCGGGCGGCGTCGTCGATCGTCGCGTTGCCCTTGGTCAGGTCGCCCGGCTGGAGATAGGTCAGCGACGGCAGCCATCCGTCTGCCCGGCGACCGGTGAGCTGGAGCATCCGGGGCTTGTACGCGCCCAGCCAGATCGGCACCGCGTGGGCCGGCGCCGGCCCGCGCTTGGCGCCTCGCACCCGGTAGAACTCACCATCGACACGGACGCCGCCGCGCGCCTCGGCGTCCCAGACCTGGCGGATGATCTCGATGGCCTCCTCCAACGCGCGTACGCCCTGGCCGGGGGTCAGGCGTCGTCCGCCCATCGCCTCGATGGCGTCCCAGAACGCTCCCGCGCCGAGGCCCAGACCGACCCGGCCGCCGCTGAGCAGGTCCAGGCTGGCCACACTGCGGGCGAGCACCGCCGGTGGGCGCAGGGGCAGGTTTGTCACGTTCGCCGCCACGTGCACGCGGCTGGTCCGGGCCGCGACGAAGCTCAGCAGGGTCCAGGTGTCGAGGAACGCGGGCTGGTACGGGTGGTCCTGGAAGGTGACCAGGTCCAGCCCGACCTGCTCGGTCAGGACGGCGAGGTCGACCGTGCGGGCCGGGTTGTCACCGCTGGGGGTGACGAACGATCCGAAGACCAGGTCATGGCCGTAGTCGCTCATCTGCGAGCCTCCCGATTCACGCGACGCCTCGAACGATGCGTCGTGACAACAACCTTATGTCACACAGAACATCTCCTGCCAACAAGATCTGTGTCACTGCGCTATTGTCGGGGAATGACGGGTGCCCCTCACCGGCCGGACCGGCCCGATCCGCTCGACGACGACCTGGGCTGGATGCTCGGGATCGTCTTCCGCGGCTACGTCCGGGCGGCCGAGCACGCGCTCACCGACTTCCCCGGCGGTCCCCGCGGCTACCAGGTGCTCACTGCGGCGATCACCGGGCCGGCCCGAAACCAGGGTGCGATCGCGGAGGAGCTTGGCATCGACCGCACCGTCCTCACGTACCTGATCGACGACCTGGAACGGCCCGGGTTCGTCGCCCGTCGGGCGGACCCGGCAGACCGACGTAACCGGCTCGTCGACGTCACCGACGTCGGCCGCGGCGCCTGGGAGCAACGGCGTCTGGCGCTACGACACGTCGAGTCGCACCTGCTGGGGACGCTCACGCCGGCCGAGTCGGCGACGCTGCGGGCACTGCTCCAGCGGGTCGCCTGCTCGGCCCAGGCGATGGACCCGCTGCGTGACCTCTGCGAGGCGGTGTCGCAGGTGCAACCCACGCCAGCGTCGAACCAGACCGAGGCCCCGGCCGGCCGCGGGCGCGGCGCCGCCCTCCGGGGCCGGCGCCGCAGCACCGACTGACCCCGACAACGGCCGCCGGCTGGAAACGCGACGCGGGCCCGCCCGGCTCCCCCGACGTGGTACGTCGAGCGCAGCCGGACGGACCCGCGGTGCCGCTGGCGGGTGGGATCAGCGCACGTGCACGAACACCGGGTTCGAGTAGAACCACAGGTCTTCCCACGGGCTCTCCAGCCCGTCGGCGAGCGGCTCGGCCTCGTCGGTGCTGGTGCCCCGCACCCGCGCGTAGGTGTCGGCCTCGACGTTGCGCAGCGTGTGCCGGATGACGTAGTCCTCGCCCTTCCGACGCCAGTCGCGCGGGCCGAACCGGGCCACCACCTTCGTGGTGGGGTTGGTGTCGGCGTCCAGGTTGGCGCTCGGGCCGGTGATCTGACCGACGATCAGGTCGACCCGACGGACCTCGGGGTGGTCCCCGTTCGCGTTCACGCCGCCCAACGGACGGAACGTGATCTCGATCTCGACATCGGTGCGGCTACGACGGCTGACCGTGATGGTCTCGCCCACCTCGGCGGTCCTGCCCTGGGACCTGGCGGTGACGTCGAGACTGCGGATCAGGTCGCCGGTGGTCACCCAGATCCGGCCGTTGCGCAGACCGTCCATGATGTCGCCGTAGTCCTGGCGGGCGTGGACGTAGGTCTTGCTGTACTCGCCCGGCCAGAAGTCGGAGCCGCCGCGGGTCCAGTGCACGTGCGAGTCGGAGGTCGCGGTGATCCACCAGCGCCGGCCCTCGCCGAGCAGGGAGTCCCACAGGCCGCCGACGCGAGCGGTCATCTGGTCGAAGCCGCCGTAGGTGGGGTGGTTGCCGTACCCGCCCCGCTTACCGCCGTTGAGCGGACCGGCCTGGTGCCCGGGCGCTCCCTCGAAGCCGATGTAGACGTCCGGCGCGGCGTTGTTGCCGTTGCGGAACTCGCGCGGGGTGTCCTGACCGTAGACGCCGAGACCGGGCGCCGAACGCGACGCGTGGTGGGCGATCACCAGCGGCTTGTGCGGCATGCCCCGGGCGACCTTGAGGAACTCCACCATCTTGGCCTCGGTGTCCCGTGCCGGGTCGGTGGGGAACGCGTCGTACTTGGCGAATCGGCTCTCCAGCTCGAAGAGCTGCTTCGCCTCGTCGTCGTGGCGCGGGATCATCAGCGTGTGGTGGTCCAGCGAGGGCGCGTCGAACTCCATGCCCCAGAACTGGAGCACCTCGGGGACCAGCTTGCGGGACCTCAGCAGGTCGGGGTACGCCTGCTCGATGTTCACCTTCGAGTGGGTCGGTCCACCGTGGTCGGTGCACATCGCCCAGGTCAGACCGAAGTTCTTCGCCATGATGGCGTTGGTGACGATCGGGTAGACCGCGTCCGCGCCCTTGTGGAAGACGATCGGGGACTTGGTGGTGTCGAACTCGCCGCTGTACTCCGAGTGGATGTGGTGGTCGCCGGCACGCCACACGCGGTTCTTGGAGTTGCTGCGGTCGCCCGTGTCGTCGCCCGGCCGACGGTCCTCGTCAGCCCACGCCGCGCTGGCGCCGACCAGCGGGCTGGCCGCGGCCAGCGTCGCGCCGACGCCCGCGTACTTGACCAGCTTGCGCCGGGAAAGCTGCGCGTGTTCGGTCTCTTCGGGTTGCTTGTCTCGCACTGCGGGCCTCTCCTCGATCAAGCGAATGCTCTTTCGATCAAGGAGCCTTGAAGAACGTGGTGAACATCCGTCGTACGGAGTGCGGGTCCACGATGAACACCGAGGCGTGACCTGCCAAAAGACCTGTTGACGATAGCAGCGGGTCACACCTCGACCGCACGTAGTGCCCGGCTCGGCCGGCCGGTCAGGGCACCTGCCGGGTGTTCCGGGGCGTCCGCGCGGTCGAAGGGTCGGTCGGCGCGGTGACCACCGGCGGCGCGACATCGACGGCGGGCAGCCCGGCAGAACCGGTGACCGGAAGGAGCAGCGCGCTGCGACCGAGGTCGACCTGCACGGTGGCGTTCCGGTCGGCGGACTCGGTGAACTGCGGGTCGCTCTGGCCGAGCACCAGCCCGAGCACGTGCCCGGCGGGCACCACCGCGTCGTACGCGTTCATCGGGACGGTCACCGTGTACCAGCGGTCGGGTCGCAGCGGCGTGGTGAACCGCAGTGAGCGGTGATGCGCGGCGTCGAGCCACCCTCGGGTCAGCACGGCGTGGTCGGAGACCGCGGTGACCTCCTCGGTGTCCCGGTAACAGGCGTCGTCGACGTCGGTGGAGGCGCCCCAGCAGGACTCGGTGTCCAGTGTCCGCACTCCCCCCGCACCGCTGAGCAGGATCCGCTCGGCGGTCCCGTAGTCGACGAGCCGGGCGGTCAGCTGGGTGGTCGGCCGATCCACGCGGATCCGCAGCCGCACCGACGGGCTGCCGGAGATCCGCAGCGCGCTGGGCAGCGCGCCGGAGAGGAAGACCAACCGTCCTGCGGTCGCGGTGTTCGGCGTGGCGACCAATTCGTCCTCGAACAACGACTCGTCGACGTACTCCTGTTCCTGACCCGGCCGCGCGCCGCGCCCGCCGAGCGTCCCGGTCACACCGTCGCCGGCGCCGAGGGCCACCCGTACGTCCCGGGTGCCGGGCGCGGGCCAGTCGCGCTGCGTTGTCCACGTGCCCGGCGCGGTCTCCAGGTCGACCCGCGGCTCGTCCATCACCCCGTTGCGCAGCCCCTGCAACCAATAGTCGAACCAGCGGTGCAGGGCGGCCACCCACTCGGCGCGTCGAACGTCGAACGGGTCCTGGTGACCGGTCTGGTGCAGCCAGAGCTTGCGGGGCACACCCTGCTCGGCCAACTCCTGCCACCAGCGGCCGAACTGGTTGGTCGTGACGTTCAGGTCGTTGAGGCCGTGTGCCAGGAAGACGCTGGCCCGGACCCGGTCGGCCGAGGGCCGGTAGTCCCGCCGCGCCCAGAACCCGTTGTAGTCACCGGTCTCCTCGGCGCTGCGCGCCCGCAGCCGGGCCAACACCTGCGCGCAGGCCTCCTCGGGGCGGCCGTTGACGACCGAGTGCAGGTAGCCGGGATAGTCGGTGGCGACCAGCGTCCCCCGGTAGCGCATGTAGTCGTACCAGCTGGAGATCGCCGAGATCGGCACGATGGTGGCCAGCCCCGCCACACCGGTGGCGGCGACCCCGTTGGCGACCGAGCCGTCCCACGACTTGCCGATCATGCCGACCTGCCCGGTGCTCCAGGCGGCGCTGACCGGCCGCCCTGCGGCGTCGTACGCGCGAGCCCGCCCGTTGAGCCAGTCGATCACCGCCGTGGCGCTGCCCACCTCGGCGGGACCGCCGACGTCCTCGCAGCCGGTCGACCGGGCGGTGCCCGCCAGGTCCACGGCGGCGAAGGCGTACCCGCGGGGGACGAAGTAGTTGTCGTAGAAGAGCGGGACCTTGGCGATCACGCCGGCCGAGTCGTACGTCTTCCGCTCGCCCTCGTTGCCCCGACCGCAGCAGAGGTAGTAGGGCGAGGCGTCCATGATGACCGGTACGCGTACCCCCGCGACGGCGGCCTCCCGGGGCCGGACGAGGTCCACGGCAACCCGGTCGGGCACCCCGTCACCGTCGCTGTCGGCACGGGTCTGGACCCAGACGCTCTCCCGGATCGCGTCGGCGTAGGAGTAGGCGGGGACGGTGTGGTCGCCCACCACGTGCGGCGGACGGGGGCGGGGCTGGGCCGTCGCCGTGGCCGCCGTCGGGGCGACTGCGCGGGCAGACGCGACCACCGGGGTCCCGGGTAGTGCGGCCACCAGAAGGCCGACCAGGACCGTGGCGACCCGTGCGCGGGTGCCGACGGACAACGGCGCGGACGTCATGATGTCCTCCCGGGCAGCGACACGAGTATCGGCTTTCATCGAATCGATGTTCGTCCAGCCTAGTGCCCGCGGCGGACCCCGGTGCCGGACAAACAGTCCTCGGACGACCGGGCGGCCTGACGGACTGCTCAGATCCGGGCGCGGGGCAGCCAACCGAGGAATCGGAGCCGGACCCGGGACAGCGGCACGTTGGGTAGATCCTGGGCGGCGGCGACCAGGCAGGAGCCCAGGTAGACCGCGAGGGCGGCGCGTGCTCCGCCGAACTCGGCGAGCAACTGGCTCTGCTTCGTGGCGCAGGGCCACTCCCCACCACATCCGGTGCAGGTCCAGCTCGGGGGGTTGGGGAGGTGCTCCGGCAGCTTCGTGCGGCGGTACCGGCCGACGACGCTGTTGTCCGCGCGCACGTCGCGTCGGCGCGGCATCGGGCGTCCGTTGCGGGGTGCGATCGGGCGGGCGGCCGGCAGGTAACGCCCGACGGTGCCGAGCAGTACCCCCACCCGGATCAGGGCGTCCGGCCCGACGTGGTGGGCCAGTAGCGCGGTCATCAGGTAGTGCCCCAGCAGGTCGAACGCCTCACGGCTCAGACCAAGGTCGCGGCAGAGGTCGACGAAGTTCGGCGTGGTCAGCGGCACCCGGTTGTCGAGTGCGCGGCGCAGCACCGCGCGCAGATCGGTCCCGAGTCGCTGCACCGCGTCGCTCTCGCCCAGCCCCAGGCTGTCCTCGTCCGTCACCCGGGCCAGCGCCTCCGCCACGGCCAGTCGAACGACGCGGTCGGGATCAGTACTGTCCAAGGCGCACCCCTTTCGTAGGCCGGTCGCCCGGCGGCGGCCCGATCGCCCTGCGCGCCGGGGAAATCATGAACAAGATTTCGCTGTCGCCCGCGGCGATGGCTAGGACAGCAGGCGCAGAACCCGCCGACGGGCTAGTCCGAAAGCGAAGTCGGCAGGCCGACACACTGCGGTGATTGGTAGGACGACCGACGACGATTGTCGTATGGTGATATTCCCATCTGCGGATATTGCATACTGCAATCTCCGCCCCGACCAGCTCAGTCACGACGCCACCTCGACCTGTCGCTGCCGTCCCGCTCGCGACGTACCACCTCACTGCACCGCCGGCCACCGCCGTGCCGAGACGACCCCGAGCACCCCGGCACGTTCGATCTGGCCGCCGGCACCAGTTCACCTCCCGGCGGCACCTCCACCGGACGGAGACAGCGGATGACGTCAACACCCGTGCAGACCCGACACTTCGACAGCCGAGACCCGGTGGCCATCCACGAGTTCCTGTCCGCGACGTACGACCCGAAGCTACGCCTGGACAGCAGGAACCGGTTCCGGCTCACCCATCACCGCGTCGACGCCGGCCCCTTCGCCATCGCGACCACGCGGCAGACCGGGCACCTCGACATCGGCGCCAGCACCCTCGACGGGCTGGTCCTCGGGCACACCCGCACCGCCCGCGTCGACCGCGTCTGCAACGGACCGGTCAACCGGTTCGGCTCCGGCGACGTCTTCCTCGTCACCAAGCCGGAGGAGCCCTGCACCGTACGGTGGTATCCCGGCGAGGTGGAGCTCTGCGTGCTGGATCTGGCGGTTCTGGAGCAGGTGGCCACCACCGCGCCGGCCCGCCGGCCCGGTCGGATCCGATTCACCGACCTGGGTCCCGCCGACAAGGCCCTCGCCCGGCAGTGGCGCACCACCACCAGCTACGTCAGCGACGTCGTACTGAACAATCCGTCAGTCAGCGCGCAACCGCTGGTGATCGGCAACGCCGCGCGGATGCTCGCCGCGGCGGCGCTCGCGGTCTTCCCGAACACCGCGTTCACCGAGCCGACCGCCGCCGACCGACACGACGCCAGCACCGCCACGTTGCGACGGGCGATCAGTTTCATGGAGGACTTCGCCGACCGGGACATCAGCGCGGCCGACATCGCCGCTGCCGCCGGCGTCTCGCTGCGGGCGGTGCAACTGGCCTTCCGCCGTCATCGCGGCACCACCCCGATGGCGTACCTGCGTCGGATCCGGCTCGCTCGGGCACACCGCGACCTGCTGCGCGCCGACCCCCGGCAGGAGACCGTTTCGGCCATCGCCAGCCGGTGGGGGTTCGCCAGCCACAGCAGGTTCACCGCCCGGTACCACGCCAGCTACGGCGTGCCGCCCCGCGAGACGCTCCATGCCTGAGGCCCGGCTCGCGCCTTGTGGGACCACCACGACGCGACGACAATCGGCGACGTGAAGCTCCCGTCGCCGGTCGCGGTGCCGCTGGTGGCGTTGCTGGCTCTCGCCGCCTGCGGCACCTCGCCCAGGTCGGCCGGCGACCCACCGAGCAGCGCGCCGCCGGCGTCTCCCACCGCGACCCCGTCCGCGTCGGTCCGCTCCCCCGTCGTCCGCTCCCCCGTCGCCTACGACCGCGCGCTGCACGACGAGTTGATCGCGATGCTGCACCGCGACCAGGCCGATCGCGAGGGCACGCCGCAGAGCGAGTCGGACCAGGCCCGCACCGCCCGCTTGAAGGACATCATCGGCACGCACGGCTGGCCGACCTTCGCGCTGGTCGGCGAGGACGGCGGCAACGCCGCGTGGGCGATCGCCCAGCACTCCGACCTGGATCCGGCCTTCCAGCAGCAGGCACTGGACCTGCTGCGCACGGCGGTGGCCGACCGACAGGCGTCGCCGGGCAACCTGGCCTACCTGGAGGACCGGGTCGCGGCGGGCAAGGGCGAGCCCCAGGTGTACGGGACACAGGTCCGCTGCGGTCCGGACGGCCCCGTGCCGGCGACTCCGATCCGGGACGAGCCGGGCGTCGAGCGACGCCGGGCCGACGCCGGACTTCCCACGCTGGCCAGCTACCTGAGTGAGATGACCACGATCTGTGCGCAGGACGTCAACTAGAGCGCCGTCCACCGTCGCCACCCGCCGCGGGGTGCGCTTCCCCGTCACCCGCCCGGCGTACGGCGTCTACTCTGCCTCGTCCTCCTGCTCGGTGAGCTCGGCCAACACGTCGGCGGCGTCGCGACTGCCCGCGTCGGCGAGCCGTCGAAGCTCACCGACGTCGACCCGCTCCGCTGCCAACTCGACGAGCTGGTCGACCGCGTCCCGGTCGCCCCGATCGGCCAGACGCCGCAGCTCGCCCATGTCGCCGAGCTCGCTGGCCAGCTCGACGAGTTGAGCCGCCGCGTCGGCGTTGCCGCTCTCGGCGAGCTGTCTCAACTCCGCCAGGTCACCTCGTTCACCGGCAAGCTCGACGAGCTGGTCGACCGCGTCCCGGTCACCGTTAGCGGCCCGTTCCCGCAGTTCGGCAAGATCAGATTCTGTCATCGCACACCTCCCGTCACCGCATCTCCGGCTGTACGGCCAGCCGGTTCCACCCACCACCGGAACCTAGACCAGTCGACGCCACGGCGGATGGTGGAACGTCCGACACCACGAGCGCCCGAGCGGGTCGTGCGCTCCCCCGATCATTGATCTTGGCTAGGCTGGTCGGCATGTCCGCACCCCGCCCGCACCGTCACGACGACGCCCGGGGACGGGGTCAGACGGTGGTCGTGGCATCCACGATCGAGCCGGCGGACCAGTGAGTGGCGCATCGGTGCCGGCCCAGCGGCGTGAGTCGACCCCACCCGATCAGCCCCGGTCCCGTTGGGTCGAGCAGTGTGCCCGACTCGCCGGGTCACGCCCCTTCGAGATCGTCATCGTGGTGGTCATCCTCGCCAACGGGGTCGTCCTCGGCCTGGAGACGTACGACGACCTGACGCCGGCGGGCACCGCACTGCACTGGCTGGAGCTGCTCTTCCGGGCCGTCTTCGTCGTCGAGATCGGCGTCCGGCTGGCGGCGTACGGCAGGCGTCCCCAGGACTTCTTCCGACACGGCTGGAACGTCTTCGACTTCGTGGTGATCGCGGCGATCTTCATACCGGGCCTGCACGGCGACCCCGCGCTGCTGCGCGTCGTGCGGGTCGCCCGGATGGTCCGGTTGGTGCGGTTCTCGCCGGGCCTGCGGACCATCGTCTCCGCGCTGTGGCGCAGCCTCCCGGGCGTCACCGGCTTCCTCGCCCTGGCCGTGGTGACCCTCTACGTCTACGGCATGGCCGGCTGGCTGATCTTCGGTAACCGCTATCCGGAGGAGTACGGCGACATCGGCAAGTCGCTGCTCACGTTGTTCGTGCTGTTGTCGCTGGAGACGCTGCCGGACCTCATCGAGCAGGGCATGGCCATCTCGCCGTGGACGCTGCTCTACTACGTCAGCTATGTGGTCATCACCGTCAACCTGCTGCTCAACATCCTCATCGCCGTCATCGTCAACTCGATGGAGGAGGCCCGCCGGTTGGAGATGACCGAACGACTGGCCCCCGACTACGACGAGGACGGCGACGGCGTACCGGACGAGGTGGACCGCATCGCGCTCACCCAACGGCTGGACGACCTGCGGGCGGTCATCGCCGAGTTGGAGCGCGAGTTGCGGATCGACCGGGACGACGGGCACGGCCGGCCGCACCGGGACGGCGCCCGCGCCAGACGGTGATCCGACGCTCGCGCTACGTGCTCCCGTTCGGATAGTGTCGACGACGGTCCCACCGCTTCGGCCGAAGGGGCACCAGCATGGCGAGCACTGTCGACAATGCCCATTCCCGCACCGACGTCGCGAGCACCCTCGGCACCGTCATCGACGACGTGATCCGACCGCAGGCGACGATCGTCGACCGGGAGGGGACCTTCCCCCGCTCGGGTGTCGACGCCCTCGCCGCGGCCGGCCTGCTCGGCCTTGCCTCCTCGACCGAGGTCGGTGGCGGCGGTCACGGCATGCGCGTGGTCGCCGAGGTCGTCGAGCGGCTGGCCGCCGAGTGCGGGTCCACCGCGATGGTGGTGCTGATGCACTACGCGGCGACCGCCGTCATCGAGGCGCACGGCCCGCGCGAGGTCCGCGCGGCCATCGCCACCGGCGGTCATCTCGCCACGTTGGCCTTCTCCGAGTACGGCTCCCGCAGCCACTTCTGGTCGCCGACCGGCACCGCGCGCACCACCGACGACGGCACGATCCGCCTCGACGCCCGCAAGAGCTGGGTCACCTCGGCCGGCGAGGCCAACAGCTACGTCTGGTCGAGCCTCCCGGTGGCCCCCGACGCCGGCCCGATGACGCTCTGGCTCGTTCCCGCCGACAGTCCCGGCCTGACCGTGACCGGCGATTTCGACGGGCTGGGCCTCCGCGGCAACGGCTCCCGACCGATGACCGCCGAGGGGCTCCGCGTCCCGTCGACAGCGATGATGGCGACCGACGGCGCGGGGCTGGACACCGCGCTCGGCGCGGGGCTGCCCTGGTTCCTGGTGCTCAATGCCGCGTTCTGTCTCGGTCTGGCCGACAGTGCGGTCGCCGAGGCTGGCCGGCATCTCACCGCGACGACGCTCACCCACACCGGCGCCGCCCTGCGCGACGCGCCCGTCACCCGCCGCGACCTCGCCCGACTGATGATCCGCACCGATGCCCTGCGTGCCTTCCTGGGTGACACCGTCTCCGCGCTGGAGACCGGCCGCGACGACGCCATGCTGCGGGTGCTCCAGGTCAAAGCCCTCGCCGGCGAGACCGTCGCCGACGTGACCGACGGCGCGATGCAGCTCTGCGGCGGCAGCGCGTTCCGCAGGGAGTTGGGCCTCGAGCGCCGTTTCCGCGACGCGCGCGCGGCCCGGGTGATGGCACCGACCACCGACGCCCTGCTCGACTTCGTCGGTCGGGTCGCCACCGGGCTTCCCCTCTTCGACGAGGCCAACCGCTGATGCCGGCGCCGGCCGTCCTGATGGGCGCGGTCGCGTACGACCCCAAGGTGGTGACCATCTGGGAGGGCTTCCGGGCCTGGCTGCGCGGGCGCGGCCTGGACTTCGACTTCGTCCTCTACTCGCACTACGAGCGGCAGGTCGAGGATCTCGTCGCCGGCCGGATCGACGCGGCCTGGAACTCGCCCCTGGCCTGGTTGCGGGCCGAACGCCTGGCGGCGGCCACCGGCACCGCCGTCCACGCGCTGACCATGCGCGACACCGACCAGGACCTCACCTCGGTCGTGGTGGTGCGCGCCGACTCACCGGTGCGACAGGTCGAGGACCTCGCAGGAAAACGGGTGGCTGTCGGCGCGGTCGACAGTCCGCAGGCGACCCTGATTCCGCTGGAGCACCTCGCGAGCGCCGGCGTCGAGGTCGACGTGCACCGGTTCGACGTCGGTGTCGGCCTGCACGGTGACCACATCGGCGGGGAGCGTGACGCAGCCCGCGCCCTGGTGGCCGGGGAGGTCGACGCCGCCTGCATGATCGACGCCAACCATCTGGCGTTCGCGCGGGAGGGCACGCTGCCGCCCGAGGGCACCCGGATCGTCGGGCAGACCGCGCGCTACGACCACTGCAACATGACGGTCCGCGGGCCGGAGTCCGCCGGGGTCCAACTCTTCGGCACGCTGCTGCTCGGCATGTCGTACGCCGATCCGCAGGTGCGTCCGCTGCTCGACCTGGAGGGGCTGACGGCCTGGAAGGACGGCCGCACGATCGGGTACACGCTGCTCGCCAGGGCGGTCGACGTCAGCGGGTTCTACTCTCCCGACGGGCGGGTGACGGCCACGGACTACCGGCCGTGAGCGGAGCACCGGCTGCCGACGTCGAGGTCCACCTCGGCGACCTGGGCTTCGGCCGGGGCGCGCACCTGCTGGTGCAACGTGCTCTGACCGGCCTGCGACCGGGAGGCCGGGTGGCGGTGCACGGCCGTGACCCGGCGCTGCGCGTACACCTGCCGGTCTGGTGCCGTGGCCGGGGTCATCGGGTCGAGTGGCCGGACCCGGGTGACCGGAGCGGCCTCGTCGCGGTGGTGGTCCGCGGATCGGCGGATGACGACCGCTGGTTCGGCGCGGAGCGGGCCGGGCCGGCCCTCCCGTCGGCGCTCAGCAGCCGTCCACCGGCGCGGTGGGGGCTCGGCGCCCGGGGCGCCCTCCTCGAAGCCGGTGGTCCGGAGGCCCGGTTCGACCTGGACGACCGCGACCTGGTGTGGGCCGACATCGCCCCCCACCTGTACGCGCAGGCCGCCGCCCGACAGTGGGACCCGCAGGCCGCGGTGCCGTGGGACGACCCGTTCGTGCTGCCGGCCGACGTCGAGGCCGCGGTGGTGCAGGTGATGACCTACCTGGTGGAGAACGAGCAGGCCGCGCTCGTCGTACCGGCCCGGTTCGTGGGGCGCATCCACCCGCACTTCCGGGAGGTGGTGCAGCTGCTGGCCGTGCAGATGGCCGACGAGGCCCGGCACATGGAGGTCTTCAGCCGGCGGGCGCTGCTGCGGGGGGCCGACCTGGGTACGTCCTCCGCTGGCGGTCGGCAGTCGCTGTTCACGCTCGTCGCGGAGTCGGACTTCGCCCTGGCGTCCTTCCTGCTCTCCGTGCTCGGCGAGGGCAGCTTCGTGGATCTGCTCTCGTTCCTGCACGAGAACGCCCCGGACCCGGTGACACGTCGGATCTGTTGGCTCGCCCGGCAGGACGAACGCCGGCACGTGGTGTTCGGCATGGCGCACCTGGAGCATCAGGCACAGCTCGACCCGCTGCTGCGAGATCGACTGCGGGCGGCCATCCACCGCCGCCACGACGCGCTCGTCGACACCGCCGGCCTCAACGCGGACGTCTTCGACGCGCTCGTGGTGCTCGCCTCGGGTGGCTGGCACCCGGACGAGGTGTCCGCCGGCCACGACCGGGTGCAGGCCCTGCAACACGCGATGGATCAGGGCCGCCAACGCCGGCTGGTACGGCTGGGCTTCCGGCCCGACGAGGCCGCCGCCCTCTCCGCCCTGCACACCCGCAACTTCATGTAGGCGATCCCCGCGCACGGCCACGGCGTGCGCGGGGATCGGGGTACGGCAGGTCAGGCAGCGCTGGTCACTGGCCGAGCAGGGTCCGGATCTGACCCGCGTAGCCGGCCACCGTGAAGTCCGGGCCGACGGAGTCCACCAGGATCAGGTCGTTGATGGTGTGCGCGACGCGCAGCGACAGGATGGCCTGGTATTCGGGCGAGTTGTACCAGGTCCTGGCGGTGTCGGCGTCCGGGAACTCGATCAGCACGACCGAGCCGGGCCAACTGCCCTCGATGACCTGCACCTCGGCGTCCAGGACGAGCCACTTGGCGCCGTACGGCTCGGTGGTGGCCTGCACCTGCTCCAGGTAACGCAGGGACTCCTCGGTCGGCACACCGCCGGGGATACGCAGGTGGTTGATCAGGTAGGTGCTCATGTCGCACTCCTCAACGTGGGTGTTGGGTTCTCCGGTCGCATAAGTACGACCGGTCTTCTTGGAACCGCTAGACGCCGCGGCAGCTGGCCTGACGCGCACGTCAACGCGGGTGGGGACCGACGTGGATCAGGTGAGGATCCGGGTCGTGGTGATCGTGAGGAACTCGTGGAGGGCGGTCAGGTCACCGGAGGCCTTCGCCCGCGCTGCCGCGCCCTCGTAGCTGGAGACGATGAAGCCGGCCAGGTCAGCGGCAGGCTCGTCACCGTGCAGCTCACCGGCGGCACGTGCCTGCTCGATCGTCACGGCGAGCGAGGCGACCCAGCGGCCGAAGCCGGCGTCGACGGCGGTGCGCAGAAGGTCGCTGTGCGCCGGGATCTCACTGGCGAAGTTGCCGAGCAGACAGCCCCGATCCCCCATGGTGTCGCCGAGGCCGGTGATGTAACGGAGGTGGTTGACGATCCGCTCGCGCGGCGTCCCGCCCCGCTTCTCGTCCAGCATCTCCAGCCCCATCGCCGCCGAGTATCGCGCCACCGAGTCGAGGGCGAGATCCTCCTTGCTGGCGAAGTGGTTGTAGAAGGTGCCCTTCGGCGCGCCGGCGGCGGCGACGATGTCCTGAACGCTCGTCCCGTTGTAGCCGCGCAGATGGAACAGATCCAGCGCGGCGTCGGACAACCGCTGCCTGGTCCCGGCGGAGGCCGGCGACTTGGGTCGTGGCATGTCGTGACGCTCCTTCGCTCGGGTGCTGGCTGACGTCCACCACGATATGACCGGTCGTCTCGGAATGCTAGTGATGTGACCACGGTCATCCCGGCAGTACCGTGGAGGACCATGACCAGCGACCCCAGCACGACCCGCGAGGCACTGCTGCGGCTGCGTGAGCAGACCGATGCCCAGGCCGCCGCCCTGGAGGGCGACCTGCGCAGCCTCTTCGAGGCGTCCCGGTCGTCGAACGCCGACGACGAGCACGACCCGGAGGGCAGCACTATCGCCTTCGAACGCGCCCAGCTCACCGCCGTCCTGGACGCCACCCGCCGACGGCTGGCCGAGCTGGACGTCGCGCTCCGGGGGATCGACGACGGCAGCTACGGCATCTGCGAACGATGCTCCCGACCGATTCCCGCCGAACGACTCCTCGCCCGCCCGTCGGCGCGGACGTGTGTCGCCTGCGCCAGCCGGCGGTGACGGGTGCCCGCCGGCCGGGGCGGTGGTCCGCCCCACGATGCCCCGGCCGGAGGAAGGCTCACGTCCGGGGCCGTTCTGCCCCGGCTGCCCGGCGCCTCGCCCTGATGACTCCGGGAGCCGCGCCCGCGCCGGGCACCGTCGTACCCGGTTGATCAGCTGCAACAGTCTCCTGCGGGCACGGCGGCGAGGGCGATGAGGCTGATCGGTGCGGA
Source organism: Micromonospora sp. NPDC049204 (assembly GCF_040647935.1). Taxonomy (NCBI): domain Bacteria; kingdom Bacillati; phylum Actinomycetota; class Actinomycetes; order Micromonosporales; family Micromonosporaceae; genus Micromonospora; species Micromonospora sp. NPDC049204. Next base: position 224,370 of record NZ_JBEZDC010000001.1, read on the forward strand.
CCGCAGCCCTGCGGAGATGCCGGTGGACTCTCCACGCCCCGTCGGGTCCGGCCCGCAGCAGTTGTCGCCGTTCACCACGTCGGCGGGGCTGCTGTTGCACACACCGGTCTCCGGCAGGTCGAGCTGGACGTCCCGAGCCGCCGCCCAGTCCCCGGCGAGAGCGGCGACCACGGAGCGGACCTGCTCGTAGCCGGTGGCCATGAGGAACGTCGGCGCCCGACCGTAGGACTTCATGCCGACGGCGTAGTAGCCGCGCTCCGGGTGAGCGAGCTCGTCCACGCCGTGTGGTGGAACGGTGCCGCAGGAGTGCTCGTTGGGGTCGATCAGCGGGGCCAGGGCGCGGGTGGCTCCCATGATCGGGTCCAGGTCCAGCCGCAGCTCGGCGGCGATGGTGTGGTCGGGGCGGAAGCCGGTGGCGGCGACAACGCGGTCGACGGTGATCGACTCGTCGGCGCCGGCGGCGTCGCGCACGACCACGCTCACGCGGCCGTCCGCCGCGGTGAGCGCCTGCACGGAGAACCCGGTGAGCAGCCGGATCCGGCCGGCGTCGACGTGCGCGCGCAGCCGCGAGCCGAGCGCGCCCCGCGCCGGGAGGGCGTCGGCGGTCCCGCCGCCGTAGGTTCGCGTCGGCGAGGCGGCCCGGATGGCCCAGGTCACCTCGGTGCCGGGCTCGGCGGCGGCCAGTTCCGCCAGGGACAGCAGGGTGTTCGCGGCCGAGTGACCGGCGCCCACCACCAGGGTGTGCCGACCGACGAACCGGTCCCGGTCGATGCCGAGCACGTCCGGCAGGGCGTGTTCCAGGTACGCCGTCGCGTCGGCTTCGCCCCGCGCGGGCAGGCCGGACGCACCGAGGACGTTTGGCGTACGCCAGGTGCCCGAGGCGTCGATGACGGCGCGGGCGCACAGTTCCTCGCCGTCGGCGAGGCGGAGCAGGAACGGTGTGGTGTCGCGGCCGGCGGTGCGCAGCCGGTCGAGGCCGAGCCGGCTGATCGCCTCGACGTGTGCCCCGTAGCGGACGTGCGGCCTGAGCTGCGGCAGCTCCGCGAGGGGTCGTAGGTAGTCGCCGACCAGCTCCGCGCCGGTGGGCAGGTCATCCAGGTCGGGGGCGACCCAACCGGCCGCGTCGAGGAGCCGACGGGCGGCCGGGTCGATGTTGTACCGCCAGGGTGAGAAGACGCGTACGTGCCCCCACTGCGCGACGGCGGCACCGGGGGCGTCGCCGGCTTCGAGGACGACGAAGGTCAGGCCCCGCTCGTGCAGGTGCGCGGCGGCGGCGAGGCCGGTCGGGCCGGCGCCGATGACGACGACGGGAAGGCCGTCCAGGGCGTTCATCAGGTGACTCCTCGTGGTGGTGGTCGGGTCGGAGCGGCGTGGGCTCATCAGGTGATGACGGGGCTGCGGCGTTCGAGGAGGACGACGTCACGCCATCGGTCGTGGTGGCGGCCGACCCGCTCGCGTACGCCGATGACACGGAACCCCGCGCGCTGGTGCAGCGTGAGGCTGGCGACGTTCTCCGGGAAGATCCCGGACTGGATGGTCCAGATGCCGGCGGCCTCGGTGGAGGTGATCAGGGCGTCCAGCAGCAGGCGGGCGACGCCACGGCCCTGGGCGGCCGGGTCCACGTAGACGGAGTGTTCGACCACGCCGGCGTAGACCGCGCGGGTCGAGGTCGGCGAGACGGCGATCCAGCCGACGATGCCGCCGTCGTGGTCGAGGGCCACGAAGCGGTGCTCGGCCAACCGTGCCGCGTCGAAGGCCGCCCAGGTCGGCGCCGTGATTTCGAAGCTGGCGTTGCCGGCGTCCAGACCGGCCTGGTAGATCGCCAGGACCCGGTCGGCATCGGTGTCGGTCATGGGTCGCACGGTGATGTCGACCATCGGCAGATTCCCTTCCGAGGAGATCAGACGACTGTCTTGACGTTCGTCGAATCAGACAGTTGCACACTGATTAGAGAAGTGTCAACCTAGAGCAATGTCGAATCAAGCAGCGCCGGAATGCTGCCCCTCGCTGACCGAGCGGCGCGTACCCGCCGAGGCCGCCGCGGTGCTCGCGCCCGCGTTCAAGGCCCTCGGCGACCCGGTGCGGCTGCAACTGCTGTCGATGATCGCCTCCGCCGACAGCGGGGAGATCTGCGTCTGCGATCTGACCCCCGCGTTCGACCTGACCGGCCCGACCATCTCGCACCACCTCAGGACGCTGCGCGAGGCGGGGCTGGTCGACGCCGAACGCCGAGGCACCTGGGTCTACTACCGCGCCCGGCCGGCCCTCCTGCGCCAACTCGCCGCGCTGCTCACCGTGGCACCGGCGACATGACAGCGACAATTCGGAACGACCCCGCCGAGAGCGCCGTCGGTGGCCGGCTCTCCCGACTCGACCAGTTCCTTCCCGTCTGGATCGGGCTGGCGATGGTTGCTGGCCTGCTCCTCGGTCGCCTGATCCCCGGCCTGGACAGCGCGCTGGAAGCGGTGACAGTCGGCGGAATCTCGCTACCGATCGCGATCGGCTTGCTGATCATGATGTACCCGGTGCTCGCGAAGGTCCGCTACGACCGGCTCGACACCGTCACCGGCGACCGCCGGCTGCTGATCTCCTCGCTGGTCCTCAACTGGGTCGTCGGCCCCGCCGTGATGTTCGCCCTGGCCTGGATCTTCCTGGCCGACCAGCCGGCGTACCGCACCGGGCTGATCATCGTCGGTCTGGCTCGGTGCATCGCCATGGTCATCATCTGGAACGACCTCGCCTGCGGTGATCGGGAGGCCGCCGCCGTCCTGGTCGCGCTCAACTCCGTCTTCCAGGTCCTCGCCTTCGGCCTGCTCGGCTGGTTCTACCTGTCCGTGCTCCCGCAGTGGCTGGGTTTGTCCGGCGCCGAGTTGACGATCTCCGCCTGGGACATCGCCCGCAACGTGCTCATCTTCCTCGGCATCCCGCTGCTCGCCGGCTACCTCACCCGCCGTCTCGGCGAGCGCACCAGGGGCCGCACCTGGTACGAGGCCCGCTTCCTGCCCAGGATCGGCCCGGCGGCCCTCTACGGGCTGCTGTTCACGATCGTGATCCTGTTCGCCCTCCAGGGAGACGCGATCACCAGCCGACCCCTGGACGTCGTCCGCATCGCCCTGCCCCTACTGGTGTACTTCGCCCTGATGTGGGCCGGCTCCTACGCCCTCGGCCGGGCCATCGGTCTCGGCTACGAGCGCACCACCACCCTCGCGTTCACCGCCGCCGGCAACAACTTCGAACTGGCCATCGCCGTCGCGATCGGCACCTTCGGCGTCACCTCCGGCCAGGCCCTCGCCGGGGTCGTCGGCCCCCTGATCGAGGTGCCGGTCCTGGTCGGGCTCGTCTATGTCTCGCTGTGGGCGCGTCGCTTCTTCACCCCCACCACCTCCGCAACCCGTAATCCGGAAGGCACCCGCCGTGAGTGACAAGCCCAGCGTCCTGTTCGTCTGCGTCCACAACGCCGGCCGGTCCCAGATGGCCGCCGGCTGGCTGCGCCACCTCGCCGGCGACACCGTCGAGGTCCGCTCGGCCGGCTCCGCGCCGGCCGAGACGATCAACCCCGCCGCCGTGCAGGCCATGCGCGAGGCCGGCATCGACATCACCGACCAGACCCCGAAACTCTTGGAGTACGCGACCGCGGAGTCCTCCGACGTCATCGTGACGATGGGCTGCGGCGACACCTGCCCGGTCTTCCCCGGCACGCGCTACGAGGACTGGAAGCTGGAGGACCCCGCCGGCAAGGACGTCGAGGCCGTCCGCGGAATCCGCGACGAGATCCGGGGCCGGGTGGAGAAGCTCCTCGCCGAACTGCGCCCCACCGCCTGACCGCGCCAGCGGTGATCGGGGAGCCAGACCTCGACGGCCCGCCGATCACCGCACCTGCCGACGAAGCCCTCGCCGCGCTACCGCCGCGCCTTCGCGGGCACCACCGTGACAACCTGCGTCCGGGTCGAGCTCTCGCCGATGAAGGGGTCGCTCGACCAGAAGCTGGTGTGCAGGTATCCCGTCTGGGAGGGCGCCAGGTCGAGTGCGAACCGCCCCTTGGCATTGGTGTTCACAAACCCGTACTGGTTGTAGCAGCCGTTGTCGTCGCACAGCACGAACAGGATCGCGAAGGCCTGGTTGGGGAGCGGTGCCCAACCGGACGGGGTGAGCCAGGACAGCCGGCCGCTGGCCCGGACGGTCTCGCCGGCGACGATGCGGGTGCGGTCCACCGTCGCGGTGACGCGCGTCTTGCGAGGCACGATCGGCAACTGGAAGTTGACCGGTTCAGACTGCTCGAAGCCGAGTTCGCCGTAGGAACCCGCGTACTGCACCATCACTTCCGAGTTGTAGGCGTACAGGGTGACGGTCCCGGTGAACGAACCGTCGGCCCCCGTACGCACCGGCGGAGAGCCGACGCCCGCGTTGATGTCGACAGGGACGTCGGCGAGCGGCCGGATCTCGCCGGTGCCCGGCCAGCGTCCCTTGAGCACACCTCGCGCGGTCACCTCACGGTGGTCGTAGTCGATGGTGCTGCGGTCGATGGTGACATCCTCCAGGAAGGTGGCGACCCGGTAGTTGAGCCAACCGGCGAAGTCCTCTCGTACGTGGTTGCCCGCGGTGTCGGTTACCTCGACGTGGACCCGGTGGTCGCCGAGCTCATCGAGGATCAACGGCGCCGGCGTCGCCCAGATGGTGGCGTCCGGCGTCTCCGAGTCGACGACGAAGTCCGAGGTCTGGGCGACTGGCACGTGCGCCTCGCTGACGATCTCCGCGCGAATCTCGGCGATCGGCTGCGTCGAGGTGATGGAGACGAACAATCTGCCCCGAACACCCTCCGAGGACCCGTAGGCGCTGTTGACCCGCAGGAGGTCGGCGGCCTGGGCAGGTGCCGGCGCGGCGCTGACGACCAGCGCCGCGCCGAGCACACTGGCAGCGAGAATTGACGTTCTCTTCATGGAACCCCCGTTGGAAGCCCGTCGAATCGACGGAAGCGAACCTCCAGTTATAGAGGCCGGGGCGTTGCCGTGCAATCGACGCAGAGTAACGAGGATGTCGAGGTCGTACTCTCAGCGACTCCCCGCGTAGACGGCGCGGTCGCCCAGCTCCTCCTCGATGCGGATGAGCTGGTTGTACTTGGCTGTGCGGTCCGAGCGCGACAGCGAGCCGGTCTTGATCTGCCCGCAGCCGACGCCCACCGCCAGGTCGGCGATCGTGGTGTCCTCGGTCTCTCCGGAGCGGTGTGACAGCACCACCCGGTAGCCCGCCTTGTGGGCGGCGTCCACCGTCGCGAGGGTCTCGGTGAGCGTGCCGATCTGGTTGACCTTGACCAGGATCGCGTTGGCGTAGCCGCCCTCGATCCCGTCGCGCAGCCGGTCGACGTCGGTGCAGAAGACGTCGTCGCCGACCAACTGCACCCGCTCCCCCGCCACCGCGGTCAGCCGCTTCCACCCGGCGAAGTCGTCCTCGGCCATCGGGTCCTCGATCGAACTGATCGGGTACCGGGCGAGCAGGTCCACCAGGTAGTCGATGTGCTCCTCGACGGTGCGCTGGCGCCCCTCACCGACGTAGTCGTAGACGCCGTCGCGGAAGAACTCCGAGCTGGCCGGATCGAGACAGATCGTCAGGTCGGTGCCGGGCTCGTACCCGGCGTCCTCGATGGCGCGCAGCACGAAACGCAGCGCCTCCTCGGCGTCCGTGACGTTCGGCGCGAAGCCGCCCTCGTCACCGACGTTGGTGCTGTGCCCGGCCGCCGCGAGGGACCTCCGGAGGGTGTGGAAGACCTCCGCGCCCATCCGGACCGCCTCGGCGAACGTCCGCGCGCCGACCGGGGCGATCATGAACTCCTGGAAGTCGAGCGGGTTGTCGGCGTGCGCGCCGCCGTTGATGATGTTCATCATCGGCACCGGCAGCAGACGGGCGCCGACGCCACCCACGTAGCGGTACAGCGGCTGCCGGTGTGCCGACGCTGCCGCCTTCGCGGTCGCCAGGGAGACCGCCAGGATCGCGTTGGCACCCAGCCGACCCTTGTCCTTCGACCCGTCGAGAGCGATCATCGTCTCGTCGATCAGCGCCTGGTCCTCCGCGTCGAGTCCGAGCACCGCGTCGGCGATCTCGCCGTTCACCGCGGCGACGGCCGTCGTGACGCCCTTGCCGTGAAAGCGCGTGTCGTCCCCGTCGCGCAGCTCGACCGCCTCGTTCGCTCCCGTCGACGCACCGGAGGGCACGGCCGCCCGGCCGGTCGACCCGTCGGCGAGGACCACGTCGGCCTCCACGGTCGGGTTGCCCCTGCTGTCGAGGATCTGCCGAGCCCACACCCGACTGATTGCCGTCATCACACACTCCCTGTTCAAGCTGCCTTTTCGCCGCCAGACTGGCAGGAAACGGCGGCCCTGGCACCGCGACGATCGACACGTTGACCCGTACCCCGGGGTGCGGGTTTAGGGTCGCGGGATGCGGGTGGGTGAGCTGGCACGACGGACCGGGACCACGGTCCGGGCCTTGCGGTACTACGAGTCGGCAGGGTTGGTCGTGCCCCGGCGGCTGGGCAACGGCTACCGGGAGTACGACCCGATCGCGGTGCGGCTGGTGGCCCAGATCCGCGAGTTGATGGCGCTCGGCCTCACCGTCGAGGAGACCCGACCGTTCGTCGAGTCGATCGCCGGTGGCGCCGACGACGCCGACGTCTGCGCGGCGGCGGTGGCGACGTACCGCAGCACCATCACCGGCCTGCAGGAGCGGATCGGCAAACTGACCGCCCAGCGGGACGCGCTGGACGCCCGCCTCGACGCGGCCGCGACCCAGGTCGTGCCCGGCAGCGCGGCGGTCGGCACCGACCCCGCCGCGCTGGTCGGCACCCGCCTGCCGCCCCTGTCCTTCTACGGGACCGACGGCCGCCCGGTCGACCTCGGCGCGCTCGGCGCCGGGCGCACCGTCATCTTCGTGTACCCCCTGACCGGGCGGCCGGGTGTCGACCTGCCCAACGGGCTGCTGGAGGTCCATGGCGCCCGGGGCAGCACCGAGCAGGCCGCCTGGTTCCGCGACCACCACGCGGAGCTCCGCGCCGCCGGCGCGGCCCGGGTGTACGGCCTGTCCGCGCAGTCGACCGGGTACCAGCGGGAACTCGCCCACCGGCTGCGGCTGCCCTACCCGCTGATCCCCGACCCGCGGCTGACGCTTGCCGACGCGCTGCGGCTGCCCACCCGCACCGCCGGGGACATGACGCTCTACGAGCGGTTGACGCTGATCATCGCCGACGGCGAGGTCGAACACGTCTTCCACCCGATTCCGGACCCGGCGTCGCACCCGCTGCACGTGATGCGGTGGCTCACCAAGCGACGCCAGGCCCCTGGCGCGGTCGCCGCCTAGAAGTCGTCGTCGAACTAGCCGCACTGCTCGGCGTCCATCGTTACTTCTGCAACATGATCGATGCGGCGTCCGCCACAACACCCAACGACCAATCGAGCTGACCGCATTCGCTCTGACTCGTGCACTCGAGGCAGCCGCCTGAACGCCACGGCTGGTCAAGTGCCCGAGTCCAGTGGGCATCAAGCGTCCGCATCGCGCATCAACCGGGTCATGACGATCCTCAAAGACCGCGAGTTTAGACGGAGTGACTGTCATCCACCCCGCACTACCTCGTCGATCATGGAGTTGTGGTGGGTGACAAAGTGCATGCACGACACCAAATCAGGCACCACAACTCCATGATCGGCGAGACCGCGGCCGTGGGTCGGTCGCCGCCTAGAAGTCGTCGTCGAAGGCGACGGTGCCTTCCACCCCGACCTGGTACGCCGACACCCGCCGCTCGAAGAAGTTGGACAGCTCCTGCACGTCCTGCAACTCCATGAAGCCGAACGGGTTGCTCGACCCGTAGTGCGGGGCGATGCCGAGCTGGGCCAGGCGGCGGTCGGCGACGTGCTGGAGATACTCCCGCATGTCGGCCAACGTCAGGCCGGGCACGCCGTGGCCCACCAGGTCCTCGGCGAACTGCACCTCGCACTCGACGGCCTCGACGAGCATCTGCCGCACCTGGTCGGCGAGGTCGTCGTCGAACAGGTCGGGTTCCTCGGCGCGGACGGTGTCGACGACGTCGAACGCGAACGCCATGTGCATCGACTCGTCGCGGAACACCCAGTTGGTGCCCGAGGCCAGACCGTGCAGCAGGCCACGGGAGCGCAGGAAGTAGACGTACGCGAAGGCGCCGTAGAAGAACAGCCCCTCGATGCACGCGGCGAAGCAGATCAGGTTGAGCAGGAACGTCCGGCGGTCGTCCCGGGTCCGCAGCTCCCGCAGGTCGTTCAGGGAGTCGATCCAGCGGAAGCAGAACTCGGCCTTGCGACGGATCGAGGGGATGTTCTCGATGGCGGCGAAGGCCTCGAAGCGCTCGGTCTCGTCGGGCACGTACGTGTCGAGCAGGTTGAGGTAGAACTGGACGTGCACGGCCTCCTCGAACAGCTGCCGGGACAGGTAGAGGCGACCCTCGGGGCTGTTGACGTGCTGGTAGAGGTTGAGCACCAGGTTGTTGGCGACGATCGTGTCGCCGGTGGCGAAGAACGCCACCAGACGGCTGACCAGGTGCCGCTCGGCCGGCGACAGCTTGTCCAGGTCGGCGAGGTCGGCGTGCAGGTCGACCTCCTCGACCGTCCAGGTGTTGCGGATGGCGTCGCGGAACCTGTCGAAGAAGTGCGGGTAACGCATCGGGCGGAGGGTGAGGTCCATCCCGGGGTCGAGCAGCATGTGCGTGGTCCTCGTGTCGGTGGTGTTGGCGTCGGCGGTGCGGGCGGTCACTGGCAGGCCTCGCACGACTCGGGGTTCTCCAGCGAGCAGGCCAGCGCCTCCGCGTCGACGGCGACGGCGACGGGTGCGACAGCACTGACGGTGGCCTGTTGGATCCGGGTGGCGGGCCGCGAGCGCAGGTAGTACGTGGACTTCAGCCCGGCCTTCCAGGCGTACAGGTACATCGAGGAGAGCTTGCCGATGGTCGGCGCGGCCAGGAACAGGTTCAGCGACTGGGACTGGTCGATGAACGGGGCACGGGCGGCGGCCAGGTCGATCAGCGCCCGCTGCGGCAGTTCCCAGGCGGTGCGGAACAACTCCCGGACGCCGGCCGGCAGCTCGGCGATGTCCTGCACCGACCCCTCCGCCCGCTTGATCGCCGAGCGGATCCGCTCGGTCCACAGACCGCGGGCCTTCAACTCGCGGACCAGAGCGGTGTTGACCTGGAGGAACTCCCCCGACAGGGTCTCGCGCTTGAACAGGTTGGACACCTGCGGCTCGATGCACTCGTAGCACCCGGCGATCGAGGCGATGGTCGCGGTCGGCGCGACCGCCACGAGCAGCGAGTTGCGCAGCCCGTCCGTCGCAACCCGCTGGCGCAGCGCGTCCCAGCGCGCGGTCTGCGTACCCTCGACACCCCACAGGTCCGGTTGGAGCTGGCCCCGCGCGGCCCGGGTCTGCGGGTACGCCGGGTGCGCGCCGAAGCGACGCGCCAGGTCGGCGGAGGTCTCCAGCGCGGTCAGGTACAACTCCTCGCTGATCCGGGTGGACAGCTCCCGAGCGGCCGGCGAGTCGAACGGCAGCCGCAGCGCGAAGAAGACGTCCTGAAGGCCCATCAGCCCGAGCCCCACCGGCCGCCAGCGGGGGTTGCTCGCCGCCGCCTGCTCGGTCGGGTAGTAGTTGATGTCGATGACCCGGTCCAGGAAGGTCACGGCGGTACGGACGGTGGCGCGCAGCCGCTCCCAGTCGATGCCGCCGTCGCTGAGGTGCGCGGCGAGGTTCACCGAGCCGAGGTTGCACACGGCGGTCTCGGCGTCGCTGGACACCTCGATGATCTCGGTGCACAGGTTGGACAGGTGCACCACGTTGCCGTCCTCGGCGGTCTGGTTGCACAGTCGGTTCGCGGCGTCCTTGAAGGTCATCCACCCGTTGCCGGTCTGGGCGAGGGTGCGCATCATCCTGCCGTACAGCTCCCGCGCCGGGACCTGCCGCACGTGGCGGCCCTGCGCCTCGGCCTGCCGGTACGCGGCGTCGAACCGCTCCCCCCACAGGTCGGGCAGCTCGGGTACCTCGTGCGGGTCGAACAGTGACCACATCTCGTCGGCCTCGACCCGGCGCATGAACTCGTCCGGGATCCAGTTGGCCAGGTTGAGGTTGTGGGTGCGGCGGGCGTCCTCGCCGGTGTTGTCCCGCAGTTGTAGGAACTCCTCGATGTCCGGGTGCCACGGTTCCAGATAGACGCAGGCCGCGCCCTTGCGCCGGCCGCCCTGGTTGACCGCGGCGACGCTCGCGTCCAGTGTGCGCAGCCACGGCACGATCCCGTTGGACTGCCCGTTGGTGCCGCGGATCAGTGCACCCCTGGACCGGACCCGGGAGTACGCGATGCCGATGCCGCCGGCGAACTTGGACAGGTTGGCGACCTGGGCGTACCGCTGGTAGATGGAGTCCAACTCGTCGCGCGGAGAGTCGACCAGATAGCAGGAGGACATCTGGGTGTGTCGGGTGCCGGAGTTGAACAGTGTCGGCGAGCTGGGCAGATAGGCCAGGCTGGACATCAGCCGGTAGAAGCCGACCGCCTCGTCCGGCGTCTGGGACAGCCCGCAGGCCACCCGGAGCAGCCAGTACTGCGGGGTCTCCAGCACCAGCCGGCTGGTGGGGTGACGCAGCAGGTACCTGTCGTACACCGTGCGCAGGCCGAAGTACTCGAATCGTCGGTCGCCGTCGGGATCGACAGCGTGGTCGAGCATCGGGGCGTGGGCGGCGACGAACGCGGCGGTGTCGTCGCCGACCAGGCCCTCGGCGTGGCCGATCCGGATCGCCGCGCTGAACGAGGTGACGCCCTGTCGACGCACCTCCTTGTCGACGTAGCCGGACAGCAGCCGGGCGGCGAGGCGCGAGTACTGCGGTTCCTCACCGATCATCTCGGCGGCGGTCTGGATGGAGAGCCGGTCCATCTCGGCCGTCGTCGCGCCGTCGTACAGGCCGCTGATCGTGCGGGTGGCGACCCGCATCGGGTCGACGTCGGCCAGGTCGTCGGCCCACCGCTCGACCGCACGGACGATCTTGTTGACGTCCACGGACTCGGTGGTGCCGTTGCGCTTGCGCACCTGCATCGGCGTGCGCCGGACGGCCGCGTCGCCGCTGACCGGGACTGCCTCGGTGACTGTCACCACTCACTCCTCGCGAGTTCGAGACCTGATGGCCCCTCGAACGCGTGGAGACGGACACCAACGGACGCCACGCCGGCACGGCGTGGGTCAGGTGGCGTCGGCCGTCCCACGCGGCCTCGGACCGCCGCCCACCCGGGTGCGGGTACGCGGCGCGCTGGCAGGTCTTCGGACTCGTGGGCACGACCGGGTTGGCCGGTCTCCTACTGGCCGTCGCTTCCCAGACCGCTTCGTGGCCCAGTGCTTCTGACGGCTGTCGTTCCCACTCACCGCTGCGGGACAGTCCCGGATTTCCACCGGGTTCCCTCTTGCCTCGACCACTCCGGATGAGCGGCCGAACCAGCTGCGTTCGACACCATATATAGGGACGCTGCGGTTGTCACACCCCACATGTCGGTCTCGGGCGTGTCGACGGCGACCTCCGTGACGGTCATCACCGGCCACGCCGACCAGGCCGAGTCGCGCCGGGGCGCGGTGGACCGACACCCGCGCGGCGCGCGGCACACGAGCAGGTGTCGACATTCGGAAAGGTGTGATGTATTAAGTCTTTAGATGTAAGGATCCCTACCTATACTTAGGCGTCAATGTAGTTATCCGGAGTGGACATCTAATCTTCTGAACCACTCCTCATATCTCGCACCACCGTCCCCATCGGGCCGGCGGTGCCGCAGCAGTGCCCGGGCCGACGACGAGGTGCCGCCCGTCGAAGGTGCCTACCAGCGCGGCGAATGTCGGCACCACCGCATTAAGGGCTCGCGGATCGGGTACGGCGATCACGGGGACCGCGCACCGACGAATCTCCAGCACGAAGAAACATTGGATGTCTTCGATACCCGACGGATCGACGTCGTTGACGCGTCGGATCGACCCTCCGTATACTCCCAGAGATCATCTGATCTTTAGCCTAACCGGGCGAGGAGCGCATGCCGCAGATCACCGCCGTCACTGTCGAGGACGTCCGCTTCCCCACCTCCCTGACCGCTGACGGCTCCGACGCCATGAACAAGGACGGCGACTACTCGGCGGCCTACGTCGTCCTGCACACCGACGGCGTCGACAGCAGCGGTGCGCCACTCGCGGGCCACGGCCTGACCTTCACCATCGGCCGGGGCAACGACATCGTCGTCGCGGCGGCCGTCCATCAGGCACAGCGCCTCGTCGGCGTGGACGTCGCGACGATGGCGGCGGACATGGGCGCGGTCTACCGTCTGCTCACCTCCGACTCGCAACTACGCTGGCTCGGCCCAGAGAAGGGTGTCGTGCACCTGTCGCTGGCCGCCGTCCTCAACGCGTCGTGGGATCTGGTCGCCCGGGTCGCCGACAAGCCGCTGTGGCGGCTGCTCGTCGACATGTCCCCCGAGCAGCTCGTCGACATCGCGGACCTGCGCTACCTGTCCGACGCGCTGACCCGGGACGAGGCGCTGGCCATCCTGCGGGCCAAGGAGAGCACGAAGGCGGCCCGTCTCGCCGAGCTCGACCGGACCGGCTACCCCGCCTACACCACCTCGGCAGGCTGGCTCGGCTACGGCGACGACAAGCTGCGCCGGCTGTGCCAGGAGGCGGTGGACACCGGCTACGGCTACGTCAAGCTGAAGGTGGGCGCCAACCTCGACGACGACATCCGCCGGTGCGGCATCGCCCGGGAGATCCTCGGTCCGGACCGCAACCTGATGATCGACGCCAACCAGGTGTGGGACGTCGGTCAGGCCATCGAGTGGGTCAAGGCCCTGGCGCAGTTCGAGCCACTGTGGATCGAGGAGCCGACCAGCCCCGACGACATTCTGGGCCACGCCGCCGTGCGCCGCGCCGTCGCTCCGATCGGAGTCGCCACCGGCGAGCACTGCCACAACCGGGTGATGTTCAAGCAGTTGTTCCAGGCCGAGGCCATCGACTTCTGCCAACTGGACACCGGCAGGTTGGCCAGCATCAACGAGATCGTCGCCGTGCTGCTGCTCGCCGCGAAGTTCGACATCCCCGTGTGCCCCCACGCCGGCGGTGTCGGGCTGTGCGAGATGGTCCAGCACGTGTCGGTGCTCGACTACGTGGCGATCTCGGGAGATCTCACCAACCGGGTCACCGAGTTCGTCGACCACCTGCACGAGCATTTCACCGACCCGTGCATCATCCAGGACACCGGCTCGGGCAGCGGTTACGTCCTGCCCAGCCAGCCCGGTTACTCCACCCGGATGCGCCAGGAGTCGGTCGAGCTCTACCGGTTCCCCGACGGCGGCTACTGGGCGGCGACGGACCCGACTACGGTGTCATCTTCGGAGCCGTACGTGATCGCGGGTGGGACGGCCACCCCCGCCGGCCGCTAGGGGGATGTCATGTCGCGCACCGACGAGGTGGTGAACGGCATCAAACGGATGATCCTCGAAGGGCGTTTCAAGCCCGGGGACCGGCTGCCCATCGAAAAGGACCTCGCCGAGTCGCTCGGCGTCTCGCGGGGCTCGCTGCGCGAGGGGATGTCGGCTCTGTCGATCCTCGGCATCGTCAATATCCGCCAGGGTGACGGCACCTACGTCACCAACCTCGACGCGCCGCAACTGTTGGCCCCGATGGGCTTCGTGGTCGACTTCCAGGGTCAGGGCGACCCACGGCACGTGCACATCGTCCGGCGGCTGTTGGAGTGCGAGGCCGCCCGCCTGGCGGCGACCAGGATCACCGACGAGGCCCTCGCCCAGGCGGGCGAACTGCTCGACGAGGCGGCGCGGATCGCCGGTCGGTCGCCGCAGGAGCACGAACGGATCATGGAGATCGACATCGCGTTCCACCGGATCATCGCGGTGCACGCCGACAATCCGGTGCTCGTCGGTCTCATCGAGGCGTTCGCCGGGCGCACCCTGCGCGGGCGGCTCTGGCGGAGCCTGCACGAGGAGGGCGCGGACCGGCGTACCCACGACGAGCACGTCGCGATCCTGAAGGCCCTGGTGGCCCGGGACCCCGAGCGTGCCCGGATCCGGATGGCCAACCACCTGATCGGGGTGGAGGAATCGCTGTACGGGCAACCCGCCGACGGTGACGCCAACGTCGAGCCGGCGCGGTTCTGAGCAACCACCTCGGCGTACGACGGCGCGCCGCGCACCCGCCCGGGGCCCGGCGGCTCCGGGGCGCGCCCTCGATCATGTGATCGCGCGCGCCCCGGCCGACGAGGTCAGCGGTCGTCCCGCTCTCCGCCGGTGCTTCCGGTCATCGCCGCGACCAGGTCGTCGGTGGTGACCTCGTCCGCGCGCAGCCGGGCCGCCCGCCGGCCGAGCCGCAGCACCTCGACCCGGTCGGCGATCTCGAGCACCTGCGGCATGTTGTGGCTCACCAACACCACCGACATGCCGGCGTCCCGAGCCCGCCGGACGACGTCGAGCACCCGCCCGGTCTGGACGACACCGAGCGCCGCGGTCGGCTCGTCGAGGATGACCACGTTCGTCGCCCAGATGATCGCGCGCGCCACCGCGACGCACTGTCGCTGCCCACCGGACAACATCGCGATCGGGGTGGTGACCCGGGGGATCCGCACGCCCAGTTCGTCGAGGGCCGCGGCAGCGCCCTGCCGCATGGCGCGCTTGTCGAGCAGCCCCAGCCGGCCGAGCGGTCCGGAGCGCAGGATCTCCCGACCGAGGTACAGGTTGGCGGCCACGCTGAGATCGTCGGCGACGGCCAGGTCCTGGTAGACGGTCTCCACCCCCGCACGTCGGGCGTCGACGGGCGTGGAGAACTGGACGGGACGGCCATCCACCCGGATCTCGCCCTCGTCGGGCGGGTGCACACCGGACAGTGTCTTGATCAGCGTGCTCTTTCCGGCGCCGTTGTCGCCGATCAGCGCGACGACCTCACCCCGGTGGACCGTGAAGTCGGCGCCGCGCAACGCCTCGACGTGCCCGAACCGCTTGACGATGCCACGGGCTTCGAGGACCGGTGGCTGCTCGGCGGTCGGTTGCGTGTCGCTGGCGGCGGTAGCCGTCGGGGTCGCGCCCATCACTGCACCGGCGGGTTGGCGCAGCTGGGCTCGAGCACCGCCTTGATCTCCGCGGAGTCGATGTTCTCCTTGGTGACGAACGTGACGCCGGTGTCGGCCGACGCCAGCGGCGCCTTGTCCCGCAGGTGCTTGACCATCTTGTCGACGCCGAAGTAGCCCATCTTGAACGGGTTCTGCACGACCAACGCCGAGATCTGGCCGCTGCGCACCCCGGCGATCTCGTCCGGGGCGGCGTCCCAGCCGATGATGACCACCTTGCCGGACTTGCCGGCCGCCTGGATGGCCTGCGCGGCACCGAGCACGCTCGGCTCGTTGGCCGCGAAGATGCCGGCGAGGTTGGGGTTGGCGGTGAGAATGTTCTCGGTGACGCGTCGTGCCTCGTTGACGTCGCTGCGGCTGGGCTGCTGGCCGACCAGCTTGAGGTTGGGATACTGGGCGAGGCCGGCCTTGAAGCCGTCCACCCGCTCGGTGTTGGTCTGCGATCCCGGCTGGAACTCGACGAGCGCCACCTGGTGGTTGCCGGGGCCGAGTTCGGTGGCGAGCAGCTTCGCCGCCTCGGTGGCCGACGCGCGGTTGTCGGTGGCGAACAGCGGCACGTTCGACGGCTGCGGGCTGGTGCCAGAGTCGATCATCGCGACCGGGATGTTCGCGGCGAGCGCCTTGTCGGTCGCGGGCGCCAGCGCGCTGGAGTCCGTCGCCGCGTACACGATGCCGTCGACCTTCTTGGTGACGAAGTTCTGGATCAGGTTGACCTGGCCCTCGACGTCGGTTTCGGCGGTCACCCCGTCCCACTGGACGGTGACGTCCCCCGCGCGCTGCGCGGCGCACTCCGCGCCCGCCTTCACGGTGTTCCAGTAGTCGGCACCGACGGCCTTCGGCACGACGGCGAGCTTCAACGGCCCGCTCGCGTCCTTCGTCGCGCCGTCGCCGCCGTCGCGAACCTCGACCCCGCCGCAGGCGCTGAGCAGAGCGGTCGCCGCGGCCGCGGCCAGAACCGCTCGTACACCCAGGATCGACCGTCGCGTCCGCCGGCTGGTGGTGGTGTGCGCCATGGTGTGTGTCCTTCCTCGTTCGGAGCCTCGGAATGGCATGTCAACCCCGTGATTCCAGCCGCCGGCGGCGGTACTGGTCGAAGTAGACGGCGGCCCAGATGATCAGGCCGACGATCACCTGCTGGTAGTGGATGCTGATGTCGAGCAGGACAGCGCCGTTGCGCACCAGCGCGATGAGGAACGCGCCGATGATGGTCCCGACGATCCGGCCCTGGCCACCGAACAGGCTGGCGCCGCCGATGACCGCGGCGGCGATGACGTCGAGCTCCAGGGAGATCCCGTAGTTGGGCTGGCCGGAGTTGACCCGGGACGCGGCGATCATGCCGCCCAGCCCGACCAGCACGCCCGCCAGCACGTACACGCCGGTCAGGTGACGCCCCACCCGGATGCCCGAGCGGCGGGCCGCCTCCAGATTGGAGCCCATCGCGTAGGTGTACTGGCCGAAGCGGGTCTGGGAGAGCAGGAAGGCGACCCCCACCGCGACCAGGACGGTGATCACCACGGCGAACGGAATGCCGAGGATCTCCCCGTTACCGAGCAGCTGGAAGGATCGGGGCAGGCCGTAGACGCCGACCGCACCGGTGATGATGAAGACGAGGCCGCGGCCCACGGACATCGTGCCCAGCGTCGCGATGAACGGCGGGATCCGGGCCACGGTCACCAGCAGCCCGTTCAGCAGGCCGGCCAGCGCGCCGACGCCGATCGCGACCACCGTCGCCGCCCAGAGCGAGAAGCCGAGGTCGCGGACGACCATCGCTCCCACGACGCCGGCGAGCGCGGCGACCGATCCGACGGACAGGTCGATGCCCTTCGTGATGATGACCATCGTCTGCGCCGTGGCGATGATGGCGATCACCGCGGTCTGCGCTCCGATGTTGAAGAGGTTGTCCGCGGTGAGGAAGTAGGGACTGGCGACGGTCAGCGCGACGAACAGGACGACGAGCGCGGTCGCGGCGGTCAGCTCGGAGACGGCGTGGGAGATCCGTTCGCGGAACCAGTCGCTGAGTTCGCCGCGCCGCGTGCCGACGGATGCCTCGACGGTACTCATCGTCGGATCTGACCTCCCCAAGCGTGGCGTCGGCGCGCGACGGGGGATTCCCCGGCGAGCCGGCAACCTCTGAGCCACCGCGCCTCCTCGGCGGGGTGCGCGGGCTCGTGCCCGCACACCCGTCGAGATAGGTCGGATGTTTCCCTCGATCAGGCGTTACCTTGCCACGCATTGACTCATGTTGCCAAGGTCTTACGGGCATGTTGTCGGGGTGACCCGGCACAGGCCCGGCATACGTCTGATCAAACTGGCACAACCTGCGGCTCAGCGACAGGCCCGGCCCGAGGTGCGGCCCGTCAGTCGGCGAGCCGCGGCGGCGTCACGCCGGGTCCAGCCGGTACGCCCGACGGGCCGTCCGCCCCCAGATCGCCGCCCGCTCGTCGTCGCCCAGCGGGTCCAGCAGTTCGGTGAGGGCCTCGACCCAGCGCGCGTACGAGGAGGCGAGCAGGCACACCGGCCAGTCCGAGCCGAACATCAGCCGGTCCGGGCCGAACGCGTCGAGCGCGTGCTCGACGGCGGGCCGGAGGTCGGCCGTCGTCCACGAGGGACCATCCACCTCGGTCACCAGACCGGAGAGCTTCGCCGTCGTGTTGGGCTCGGCGGCGAGCGCCCGCAGGTCGCGCGGCCAGTCGCCGAGGCCGGCGTGCCCGAGCGAGGGCTTGCCGAGGTGGTCCAGGACGAACCGCATCTCGGGCAGGTCGCGGACGAGCCGGGTGGCCGCCGGCAACTGGTGGTCGCGTACCAGCAGATCGAAGGCCAGGCCGGCGGCGCCCACCGCGGCGATGCCCCGCCGGATGTCCGGGCGGTCGAGGTACGCCGGGTCGGGCTCGGACTGGACGAGGTCGCGAATACTCACCAGTCGCTCTCCGCCGCGCGCTGACCGGAGCCGGTCGAGGCGATCGCCGACGTTGTCGGCGGCGAGGTCGACCCAGCCGACGACCCCGGCGATGAGGGGATCGTCAGCCGCGATGCCCAGCAGCTCGGGCGTCTCCGTCCGGACCGCGATGGACTGCACCACGACGGTCTGGGTGACTCCGGCGGCTCGGGCCACCGGAGCGAGATCGAGCGGGGTGAAGTCGTGGTCGATCGCGGCCATGGTGTGCGGATCGATCCAGGGCTGCGGGTGCCGGGCACGGACCCACAGATGGTGGTGCGCGTCGACGATGCCCTGGCCCGACGCGGCCTCGGTGCTCGTCATCGGACATGTCCTGGCGTGCTCACTGCTCTCCCCCACCCCGCCCAGTCATTGGTCTGACGTCCGGCTCGACTCGTTGTTACGGAACCGATCCGGCAGTTTGACCATGTTAGCGGTAACAGCACGCCGACGGGGTCGCCGAGCGGATGCTTTGGCGCAACCAAGCATCATATCTTTAGAATTTAAGCTTGTCGATACCGCTGCTCGTTGCGGGTTACTGGGCCGCCCAGGTCCCGGGTTGACCGCCTGCGGCGACACCGATACCGTCGACCCACTATCTGCGGAGACGCGAGGGAAGCCGGTGTGATTCCGGCGCGGTCGCGCCACTGTAAGCGGTCCCGCCTCAACGGGGCCGCGAGCCAGGACGCTCGGTCGTCCGCAGCCTTGCGATGGGGACGCGTCATCCCTGGGGAGGTTCGTGATCTTATGTCTACTTCCACGTCCAGCCAGCCGTTGGTCCGTCCCGCTGGCGATTCCCGTCTGTTGTGGACGGTGCTGGCCACCGTCGTGATGCTCAGCCTGCTGGCCTACCTCGTCGCCTTCGATCAGGGAGCAGTCTCGCGCAGCGGGATGTACCTGCACGAGCTGATGCACGACGGCCGGCACCTGCTGGGTGTCCCGTGCCACTGACGTCCACCACCGCTCCTCCGTTCGTCACCGTCCTCGTCCGCGGCCTGCTCGCCGGCCTGATCGCCGGCCTGCTCGCCGGGGCGTTCGCCTACGTCGCCGGCGAACCGCGCGTCGAGGCGGCCATCGCGATCGAGGAGGCGGCGACGCACGCCGAGCCCGCGGCCGGCGGGCACGACCACCAGGACGCCCTGGTCAGCCGCACCGGTCAGCGCGGAGGCCTGTTCCTGGCCACCGGCCTGTTCGGCGCCGCGATGGGCGGCCTGCTGGCCACCGCGTACGTCCTGCTGTCCCGCCGGCGACGGACCTACGACGACGGCCGCTCCGGACTGCTGCTGGCCGGCGCGGCGCTGCTCGGCGCGGTCATCGTGCCGTTCGTGAAATATCCGGCGAATCCGCCGGCCGTCGGCGACCCGGCCACCATCAACCAGCGCACCGTCACCTACCTGCTGATGGTGGTGCTCGGTCTGGTGGCGGTGTGGGCCGGCTCCCTCGGTTACCGCGCGGTCGGCAGCACGGCGCCGCTGTGGCAGCGCGCGGCCGCGGCCGCTGGCGGGTTCCTGCTGGTCGCCGTGGTGTCCTACGTGGTGATGCCCTCCTTCCAGGAGGTCCCGGCGGACTTCCCGGCGGCCCTGCTGTGGGACTTCCGGCTGGCCTCGCTCGGCACGCAGGTGGTGCTGTGGACCGGGATCGGCCTGGTGTTCGCGGCCCTGATGCACCACGAGCTGCGTCGCCGGACCACCACGGCGCTGCCGAGCAGGTGACCGCCACCAGCCTCCGGCTGGTCGCCCACGGTCACACCGTCGCCCTGCGTCGGGCCCGCTTCGGTGGGCCCGACGACGGCCTGGACGAGGGCGGCCTGCGTGCCGTCCGCGCCCTGGCCGACGCCGGCCAGGACCGGCGCGGGCACCTGAGTGCCGGCGACGCCTGCCTGTCGAGTCCGGCGGCGGCGGCCACCCAGACCGCCGACGCCCTCGGCCTGCACCCCACCATCGAACCGGCGTTGGCCGACTGTGACTACGGCGACTGGACCGGGCGGGCATTCGAGGAGATCGCCGTCGAGCAGCCGCAGGCACTGCACGAGTGGCTGGCCGCACCGGACTCCGCGCCGCACGGCGGCGAGTCCGTCGCCGCGGTACGGGACCGGGTCGGTCACTGGCTGGACGGGCAACGGAGCATCGGTCGGCGGATCACCGCGATCACCCACCCGCTGGTGATCCGGGTCGCGGTCGTGCACGCCCTCGACCTGCCGTTGGCGACCTACCGGCAGGTGGACGTGGAGCCGCTGGCGATCGTCCGGCTCACCGGTCGGGGGGCACGCTGGCAGCTCCGACTGGGCGCGCCGCGCGCCCACTTCCCGGCATGACCCGCTCGCGTCAGCGGAAGTCGGGGCATCCACGGTGTCTCGATGCCCCGCCTCCCGTCACACCGAGCCGATCAATGTCCGAACGCCGACGGCCGCGCCGCGCGCCGTGCCGCGCGCCGTGCCGTGCCGTGCCGTGCGCCGTGCCGTGCCGCGCGCCGTGCCGCGCTGTGATCAACTCGGTCTTCAGAAAGTCGCGGTGTCCGGGTTGGCGCGACACACCGAGGCTCAGAAAGCCGAGTCGATCACGGCGGGGCGAGACCGATCAGGGACCACCGATACTTCCGGCCTCCGTTCCGGATCATTCCGGGTGGCAACGCATCCGCCGGAATGATCCATTGTGGCTACGCACGACGCGCCCCGGCCGCTCCTGCCCGGTGAACATGGGATCGATCCCGAACGCTGTCGTTGACCGGTTCCGGAGCATTTCCGGAACTTGTTGACGCATCGGAAATCCCGCTGTAATACTCCGATCCATCGAGGTCAATGCCATCGGCTTCACGACGAATGCGGCTTGGCCTCCCCACCCACCCACACCTGACCGGACCGTGCCGCCCGCGTTCCGGGCGCGTCCGGCCGGCGAGAAGGGGCATCAGATGAACAAGGTCTCCCCCAGCACGGCCCCGCGGTCGAGGCGGTTGCGCGCGGCACTGGCCGCCCTCACCACCGCCGCCGCGATGTGCGGCGTCGTCCTCGCCGCCACCTCGGCCCCGTCGAGTGCCGCCACCTGCAACGGCTACGTCGGCCTCACCTTCGACGACGGACCGACCGGCAGCACCGGCGCGCTGCTCAACGTGCTGCGCAGCAACGGCGTACGGGCCACCATGTTCAACGTCGGGCAGAACGTCCAGAACAACCGGTCGGCGGCGCAGGCGCAGGTGTCCGCCGGCATGTGGGTCGCCAACCACAG
Source organism: Micromonospora sp. NPDC049204 (assembly GCF_040647935.1). Classification (NCBI taxonomy): domain Bacteria; kingdom Bacillati; phylum Actinomycetota; class Actinomycetes; order Micromonosporales; family Micromonosporaceae; genus Micromonospora; species Micromonospora sp. NPDC049204. The sequence goes on from NZ_JBEZDC010000001.1 coordinate 245,682, forward strand.
CTGGAACCACGCCCACATGACCTCGATGAGCCAGTCCCAGATGCAGTCCGACCTGTCCCAGACCAGCTCGGCGATCCAGTCGGCCACCGGCGTCCGCCCGCAGTTGTTCCGGCCTCCGTACGGGGAGACCAACTCGACCCTCCAGTCGGTCGCGTCGTCGCTCGGCATGCGCCAGGTGATCTGGGACGTGGACTCACAGGACTGGAACGGCGCGAGCGTCAGCCAGATCGTGTCCAACGCGAGCCGCCTCCAGGCGGGTCAGGTCATCCTCATGCACGACGGGATCCAGAACACCCGCGACGCGATTCCCCAGATCATGGCCAATCTGACCAGCCGCAACCTGTGCCCCGGCATGATCTCGCCGTCCACCGGTCGGGCGGTCGCGCCCGACGGCACGACCCCGCCGCCGAGCACCGGCACCCCGCCGCCCGGCACGGGGACCCCACCGCCCGGCAACGGCAGCTGCACCGCGACGGCGACGACCCCCAACGTCTGGGGCGACCGGTACAACACGTCGGTGACGGTCAGCGGCGCCAGCACGTGGACCGTGGTGGTGGCCATCACCGCACCGCAGCGCGTCTCCACCATCTGGAACGGCACCGCCACCTGGGACAGCAGCGGCACCGTCATGACCATGCGGTCCAACGGCAGCGGCAACACCTTCGGCTTCACCACGATGACCAACGGCAACAGCAGCGCCCGTCCGCAGATCCGCTCCTGCACCGCAGGCTGACCCCACTCGGACCGCCTCGCCGTGCGGCGGGTGCCGCGGCACCCGCCGCACAGGCGCACCCCGCAGCCCGGTTGCCGTGGCGCTGGCCAGCGTCGCTGTCGACGTACGGGTGACGCAGATCGTCAACCAGACCGTCGGTGCGCACGCGGTGCTCCGGGACGACGCACTGAGGTGGCCGGGCGCCGATTCTGTCAGGGGCAGCCGTTAGCGTGTGGGCACTGTCGCCGCGCCGGCCGCTCAGGCCGATCGCTGACCCCTCGGAGGCCCCCATGTCCCAGGAGACGACCTACCTCGAACTGTCCGAAGTGGACGGTGCGCACAAGTTCTACGAGGTCATCGTCGACGACGCCACGCTGACCGTGCGGTACGGTCGGATCGGCGACCAGGGGCAGGTCAAGGCCAGCGCCTACCCGGACAACGCCCGGGCCCGAGCGGCCGCGGCGAAGAAGATCGGGGAGAAGGTCCGCAAGGGCTACTCTCCGGCGGTCCCCGGCGTCCGACAGAAGCGCACCGTCTCCCGGCGGCAGATCGTCAGCACCCGCTCCACCGCCCACACCGCCCCGGTGCTCTGGCGCTACGACTCCGGCGCTCCCGCCTTCGGCATCTTCGTCGACGGGCAGCACTGCATGGTCGGCAACGAGCACGGTGTGATCACCACGCTCGACCACGACGCCCAGGTGCGCGGCCAGGTCCGCCTCCCCGACGGGGTGAAGTGCATCGTCGCCGACGACGCCTGGGTCTACGCCGGCTGCGACGACGGCAACGTCTACGACCTCTCCGGCAAGGTCCCCCGGGTGGCGTACGCGATCGCCCCGGAGATCGACATCTACTGGCTGGACATCCACGACGGCGTCCTCGGCGTCTCCGACGCCGACGGCGGGATCACCGCCGTCGACCACGAGGACGAGTTCCTGTGGCGTCGGCCCGGGCGGGGGCGCTCGGCCTGGATGGTGCGGTGCGACGACGACGCCATCTACCACGGCCACTCGCAGGGCGTGACCGGCTACGAGTGGCGGACCGGCAGCGAACTGTGGCACACCAGGACCGGTTCGGTGCTCTTCGGCTGGCAGGAGCACGGCAGTGTGTTCGCCGGCACCAGCAGCCGCGAGGTGGTGCGGCTGTCCAAGGCGGGTCGCCACGAACGCACCTATCTGTGCGATGCCCCCGTCTTCTCCTGCGCCACGGCCGAGGGCGGCCGCTACGTCTTCGCCGGTGACAGCCAGTCCTCGATCTACTGCTTCGACGCCGCCGGCACTCGGCTGTGGAAGCTCGGCACCGGCTGCGGCTCGGCGTATTCGATGCAGTATCACGACGACCGGCTCTACGTCGTCACCACCGGCGGCCACCTCGCCTGCATCGACGCCAGCGAACCGGCGATCCGGGCGGCCCAGGCCGGGGACGTGCCCGAGGTACGCGACGTCAAGGCCCCCCGCCAGGCGCCACGGCCCGTCGAGCCGACGATCGTCGAGGTGACGAGCGACGCGGGCGGAGGCGTGATCGTGCAGTGCCTCGACGATCGGGGGCGGCTACGGGTCCAGGTGCTGTCCGACGGCTACCGGCGTGACTGGTCGGTGCAGTTCCCCAAGGGGATCCGCGAGCCGGGCGCCCGCTACCTGGTGACCGAGGTCCGCGAGTCCAGCCGCGGCGGGTTCTACCGGGCGTTCGGCGACATCCGCCGACTGCGCTGATTGCGGTCGCGGCACCCGGGCCGGCACATCGACGGGACACCGATCGGCCCCGCCGGTGTCATAGGGTGCCGCCATGGTGGAACCCGTCCGGGCCGGCGGCGGGGCCAACGGGGTCTGGTGGGCGGCCCCGCCCATGCGGCGGGTGAGTCACCTGCCGGCCGTCGACCCCGAGGTGCTGCGGGTGGCACTCGACCCGTTGCCGCCGGAGGCGCCGGCAGTCGTGCACTACCGGCCCACGGTGGTGGGTCCGCTCGGCGACCTGGTGGACGACCTCCTCGACCAGTTGGACACCGCGGCGCTCGCCATGTTCCCCAGTTGGCTGGCCGGCGCGGACCGTTTCGACAGCGACGGCACACTCGGCGTGGCGGCGGTACGCGCCCTCGCCTCCCGTGCCGCAGCCCGGTCCCGGCACTTCGGCCCGTTTCTCGCCGACCTCGCCGAGCGTGGGCTGCGCGGTCCGCGCCGCCCCGCCGGCCGGTCCCGCTTCGCCCCGGGGGTACGCGCCGCCGGTCTCGCCCGCGTGCTCGCCGAGGCGTACGACAGGGAGGGCTGTCTCCTTATCATCGCCCTGCCTGACCTGGGCGCGGATGCCGAGCGGACGCTCGTGGCCGCCGCCGAGTGGCTCGTGCGGCACGGCGGCTTCACCGTGTGGTTGGCCGGCGGGTTCCTGCGCCATGCCGACCGGGTGCGGTCGGTGCCGGTGCGGGTGCCCAGACGGTTCGCCGAGCTGGCCACTTCGACCGACCGGCCGCCGGCCACGTCGGCACGATCGGGCCCGACGGTGCTGGCCTGGCCGCCGATCGCCGGCGTCCCGCGGGGCGACAGCGCGGCCGAGCAGGCACTGGAACGCGCGCTCGCACCGCACGAGTGGGCGCGGGGCCGGCGGTGGAACCACACCTACGAGTGGCACGTGCTGGGTGCGTCGTACCGACTGGATCTCTTTTGGCCCGTCGAGGGTCTTGCGGTCGAGGTGGACGGCCCGGAGCATCGTGGGCGAATCGCTTTCGCCAACGATCGGCGGAGAGACGTGCAGCTGCAACTCCTCGGGCTGGACGTGCTCCGCTTCACCAACGAGCAGGTGCTCACCGACGCGCCGGCGGTGGTCGACGGGATCCGTCAGCTGCTGGCCCGGCGACGCGCGGACGGCACGCACACCGATGGAGATGAGAGATCATGACCAGCCCGGCGGACGTCCCGCACCTGACGCCGAACCAGATCAACGCCCTCGTGGTGCTGATGGTCGAGGCGCGCCGAGTCACCAATGTCGAGCTGAAGGAGCTGGCCGGTTTCACGCTGACCGGCCAGGACAACAAGAAGCTCATTGACCTGGGGTTGGTGGAGACCGATCGGACGCACCGGCCGTTCGCGCACGAGCTGACCGACGAGGGCTGGCGGGTGGCACGTCAGCTGCACACCGCCGCGCCGCCGAAGCAGGGCGGTTCGACGACCCGGTCGCTGTTCGTCGTGCTGTCCAACCTGCACCGCTCGCTGGACCGGCTCCGGGTCAGCCACGGCGACTTCTTCAAACACACCGAGGCAACGGCCCCGGCGACCAGCGAGCCGCGATCCGAAGCACCGGCGAAGGCAGCGACGACGGCACCCACGGCGGCAACGACGGTGGCGGCGGCAGCAGCACCCGCAGCGGCGGAGGTGGAGGCGCTGGTTCGTTCGGCGTACCGGGATCTCGCCACCGCGCCGGGCGACTGGGTCGGCCTCGCCGACGTCCGCGACCGGCTCCCCGACACCGACCGGGCCGCCCTGGACGCGGCGTTGCGGGCGATGGTCGGCCGGGACGACGTCCGCATCATCCCCGTGGCGAACACCAAGTCACTGACCGCACGGGACCGGGCCGCGGCCGTTCGCATCGGGAACGAGGACAACCACGCCCTGGCGATCGGCCCGGCATGATCTCCGACGACCAGCGGGCCGCGCTGGAAGCGGTGAGTCTCAACCCGGCGGTCACCCCGGACGACGTCTGGCGACCCAGCCCGCACAACGTGCCGGAGCTGCACGAGAAGGTGGCCGCGGAGATCCTGCGCGGGGTGGCGCGGGCCCGCACCGACGACACGAGCATGCCGCTCGGCGTGGCCATGCAGGGCCGCGCGGGCGCGGGAAAGACGCACCTGCTCGGGGCGGTGCGCGAGCGGATCCAGCGTGACGGCGGCTACTTCTTCCTCGTCGACATGGTCAGCGGCAAGACGTTCTGGGAAAGCGTCGCCCTGGCCCTGGTGGAGGGCATGGGTCGCGCCCACGTCGGCTGGGGCACCCAGCTGAAGACGTTCCTGCGCCGGCTCACCCCACAGCTCGGCCTGCCGGTGGAGGTCCGCGACGCGGTCGCCGGTGCACGACCGGTGACCCGCGCGCAGCTCGACGCCTTCATCCGGGCACTGCGCGCCCGGGACCGGGAGGTCGGGCGGGACGCCCAGGACACCGCTCGGGCGCTCGTCCTGCACGGTGCCATCGACTTCGAGGCACAGGACGTGGGGTACGCCCACCTGATCTCCGAACCGGGCGACCCGGCCGCGCGGGCGGCGTGGGGGTTGAGCGGCGCCATCCGCCCCCCGCAGCAGATCGTGCAGGACATCTCCCGGCTGATGGCCCTGACCCTGGACCCCACGGTGATCGCCGTGGATCAGCTCGACACGCTGTTCGCGCAAACCAGCACCTCACTGCTCAACCACCATCAGGGGCTGGAGGACGGGCAGGCCAGGGTGCTCGGTCCGATCGCCGACGGCCTCCTCAAGCTCCGCGACATCACCCGTCGTACGCTTGTCGTCGTCTCGTGTCTGCCGGACACCTGGGTGCTGATGACGCGTACGGTGCCCACTCCGGTCGGTGACCGGTTCCGGACGGCGACCCTGCCCGACCGGATCCCCACCCCGGAGATCGGGCAGGCCATCGTGGCGAAGCGCCTCGCCGCCGCGTTCGGGGGTCCGCGTTTCGTGCCACCCCATCCCACCTGGCCGATCGCCCCCGCCGCCTTCGCCGACGCGCCCACCCTGACGCCACGCGCCCTGCTGCGCCGGGTGGACCGGCATGTGGCCTGGTGCCGCGACCACGACGAGATGGTCGAACTCGACCGCCTTATCGACGGCACCGACTCGACGCCGACGGCGAGCACCGGGCGCGGTGCGACGGCGGATCCAACGACCGTCGAACGCCGCCTGCGCGAGTTGGACGAACGGTTCGCCGAACTGGTCGAGGCCGCGGATGTGTCGGCCGCCGTCGACCCGGCCGGCGAGGACGAGCACATGCCGCCGCTGCTCGCCGCCGGCCTGGCCGCCTGGATCGCCGAGCAGGCGCCGACCGGTGCCACCTACAAGTACGACCCGCCGCCGGGGCGCAAGCCCGCTCTGCACGGTCGGCTGATCGAGGTGCTCGACGAGGCCACCGAGAACGAGGCGCACTGGTGCTTCCGCGCCGTCGCGCACCCGAACGCCATCGCGGTGACCGCCCGGGTCAAGGCCGCCTGCACGCTCGCCGGACTGGACCGGGACCTGCCCCAACGGCGACTGATCCTGCTGCGCAACGGCGGGTGGCCGACGGGCAGGCGTACCACCGAGGTGTTGACCGGCTTCGACGCGGCCGGCGGCGTGCGGCGCGGGGTGCCGGAGGCGGACCTGCGGGTCTTCGCGGCGCTGCGGGTGCTGGCGAACGAGCCGTCCACGGCCCTGCAGGAGTGGCTGGTGTCGCGTCGTCCGGCCAGCGGCACCGATTTGTTCCGGGCGGTCCTGCCCGGCCCCGAGCAGCCCCGCGAGGACGCGTCGCCGGCAGCCCCCGACGACGGGCCGCCGCCGCCGCGAGGTGCCGAGCCTCCGTCGGCTGGTGCCGAGCCTCGGACGGCTGGCGACGCGTTTCCGGCGGGTGGCACCGGGCTTCCGGCGGGCGGCGAGGCCGGCCCGACCAGCGCGCCGGTCGACGACGGGACCGGTGGGTGGTCGACCGGCCCGACCGCCGCGGCCGGACCCGCTGACTCCGGCGACCTCGTGGTCGACGCCAACGGTGCGACCATCGGGCTCGGGCGGACGGTCGACGGCGGCCGTCCGTTCACGGTGTCCCTGGAATCGTTGCGCCGACACACCGTCGTGTTCGCCGGGTCCGGTTCGGGCAAGACGGTGCTCATCCGTCGCCTGGTCGAGGAGTGCGCCCGCGAGGGGGTCTCCGCGATCGTGCTCGACCCCAACAACGACCTCGCCCGGCTCGGAGACGCCTGGCCCACACCGCCGAGCGGCTGGGGCACCGGCGACGCCGAACGCGCCACCGACTACCTGGCACACACCGAGGTGGTGGTGTGGACGCCCCGCGTCACCGCCGGTCGGCCGCTGAGCTTCCAACCACTGCCCGACTTCACCTCACTGCGGGACTGGCCCGACGAGTTCGACCAGGCGGTCCGCTCCGCCGTGGAGGCGCTCGCGCCCCGCGCCGGCGTCGATCGGTCGAGCAGGCTCGCCCAGCAGGGCAAGGCCGTCCTCACCGAGGCCCTCCAGGCGTACGCGCGAAGCGGGTTGGTCGGTCTGCCCGGCTTCACCGAGTTCCTCACCGACCTGCCCGAGGGGGTCAGTCGGCTGGCCCGCGCCGGAAAGCTCGCCGAGGAGTTGGCCGAGGCGCTCAAGGCGGCGATGGTGACCGATCCGCTCTTCGGTGGGGTCGGCGCACCGGCAGATCCGGGGCTGTTGCTGACGCCGTCGCCGGGGCGGCGGGCCCGGGTGTCGGTGATCAGCTTCGTCGGCCTCACCTCCGACCACCAGCGGCAGAGCTTCGTCAACCAGTTGCAGATGGCGCTCTTCGCGTGGATCAAACGGCATCCCGCCGGGGACCGACCGTTGGGTGGGCTGTTCGTGATGGACGAGGCGCAGACGCTCGCCCCGTCGACGGGCACCACGGCCTGCACCGCCAGCACGATCGCGCTGGCCTCGCAGGCCCGCAAGTACGGGCTCGGGTTGGTCTTCGCCACCCAGGCGCCCAAGGGTCTGCACAACCAGATCTCCGGCAACGCGACGACGCAGTTCTTCGGGCTGCTCAACGCGCCCGCGCAGATCGACGCGGCCCGGCAGCTCGCCGAGGCCAAGGGCGGGCGGCTTCCGGACATCGGCCTGCTGAACAGCGGCGAGTTCTACGCCGCCGGGGAGGGATTCTCGTTCGTCAAGGTCCGTACCCCGCTGTGCCTGACCCACCATCCGAAGGCGCCGTTGACTCCCGAGGAGGTCGTCGCCCGCGCCCATCCGGCTGGGTAGCCTGAGCCCATGATCTTCATTACCGCCAAGTTCCGGGTCCTGGCCGAGCACGCCGACCGGTGGCCGCAGATCGCCGCCGAGTTCACCGAGGCGACGCGCGCCGAGCCGGGCTGCCTGTGGTTCGACTGGTCCCGCAGCGTGGACGACCCGACCGAGTACGTGCTGGTCGAGGCGTTCCGCGATGACCAGGCCGGCGCCGCCCACGTGCAGTCCGCCCACTTCCGTGCGGCGCAGGAGACCCTGCCGCCGCACCTGGCCGAGACGCCGCGCATCGTCAACGCCACCGTGGCGCAGGAGGACTGGTCGCTGCTCGGCGAGATGGCCGTACCCGAGGGCCGCTGAACGTCGCTCGGGACGCGGTCCCGGCCCGCTGACCATCGTCGCGGCCCGGGGCCGCCGCTGGCGTCTCCCGACCCGCCGCCTCAGCGCAGCCGGCGGGCGGTGAACCGGGCCGGCGGATCGGCGATCACGTGCTGCGCGGCGATCAGCTGGATCTCCCGGGTGCCCGCCGCGAGGGTCGCCTCCAGCACGGCGTAGACGGAGGCGATGGTGCGTTCCAGCGCCGTCGCCGGCGAGCCGGTCGTGCACAGGTGCGCGAGGTACAACGCCGCGGTGACGTCGCCCCCGCCGTTCGGGTTGATCGGCAGCAGCGGGGTGGTCACCGCCCAGGCGCCCTCGTCCGAGACGGCCACCACCTCCAGCGAGCCCGGCGGCAGGTCGCTGTGCAACACGCTGGTCACCAGGACGTGGCGGGGGCCGGTCGCGCGCACGACGTCGACCGCGTCGAGCACCTCGGCCAGCGAGGTCGTCGTCCGGCCGGCGAGGAAGTCCAACTCGAACTGGTTCGGGGTGATGATGTCCGCGCGCGGTACGACGGTGTCCCGCAGGTACTCCGGGATGCCCGGACGGACGAACATTCCCCGTCCGACGTCGCCCATGACCGGGTCGCAGCAGTACACCGCGGCCGGGTTGGCGGCCTTGACCTTCTCGACCGCGTCCAGGATCACCGCGCCCATGGCCGGGTCGCCCTGGTAGCCGGAGAGCACCGCGTCGGCGCTGCCGAGCACACCGCGATCCGCGATGCCCGCGATCACCTCGGCGACATCTGCCGCCGGCAGCATCGGCCCACGCCACGCGCCGTACCCGGTGTGGTTGGAGAAGTGCACGGTCAGGACCGGCCAGACCTCGTGCCCGAGGCGTTGCAGGGGGAAGGCCGCAGCGGAGTTGCCGACGTGACCGTAGGCGACCGACGACTGGATGGACAGGATCTTCACCGGCCCATCATCGCCGTCGCGGCCGGTGTCGCACACGCGGCCCGCCGAATCTGTCGGGTGGCCCACTCGCCGCCCACCCCGACGGCACGACGGGCGACCCGGACGTCGTCGTCCGGGTCGCCCGAGCGGTCGTACGGTCAGCCGCCGAGGCTCGCCGCGGCGGAGGCGATCGTCGAGGCGAAGTAGCTCACCTGGGTGTAGACGCCCGGGTAGTTGGGTCGGGCGCAGCCGTTGCCCCAGCTCACGATGCCGACCTGGATCCAGGCGTTGGAGGCGTCACGGCGGAACATCGGGCCGCCCGAGTCACCCTGGCAGGTGTCCGTGCCGCCGCCGGCGTACCCGGCGCAGATCTCCTGGGCGGGGATGAGGTCGCCGCCGTAGTTGGCGTTGCAGGTGGAGTCGCTGACAAATGGCACGTTCGCCTTCAGCAGGTACCGCTGCTGGCCACCGCCCTCCCGTGCGGCGCCCCACCCGGCGACGGTGAAGGTGCCGCTGTCGTAGGCGGTCGTGCTGGCGATCGGCAGCGTGCTCAGCCCGGTGACCGGGGTGGCCAGTCGGATCAGCGCCCAGTCGCGGCCGGCGCCGTTGTAGCCGGGAGCGCGGTAGACGTAGTTGGACCGGACGGTGATCCGGCTGGACGACTGGAGGTCGACCGTCCCGAGCGTCGCGGTGATGCTGGTGTTGGTGCCGGTCGACCCCACGCAGTGCGCCGCGGTGAGCACCAGTCGGGGGCTGTACAGCGCCCCGCCGCAACCCATCGAGAGCCGCACCATGAACGGGAACTCACCCTGAGCGGCGCGGGTGCCGCCGACGACGTTCGGCGTCATGGGGTTGTCGGCCGCCGCGGCCGGCGCGGTGAGAGTGAGGCTGGCCGCGGTCACCGCGGCCAGCGCGGTGGCCAACAGGCCAGTGAGGGTACGCCAGCGAACCATGCAGTCCTCCGCATCAGGATGGCACGCCTCGTGAGCGCACCCTATTCGCGATAGCGGTCATCATATTGAGAACTATGGATCTAGGGGGTCATCCTCTCTGGGTCGTACCACGGAGGCTATGGATCTCGGATCGGCGCAAAAGCGTTGACGGTGGACCCATCGCGGCCCTGTAACGTGGCAGACGCAATGGCGGATGTCGATGCGCGCGTCGGCGGCGGCGCATGGAGATCCCACCGGCATCCGTCGATGGCGCCCGTCCTCGTCAATGACCACCCGATGCCCACCACCCACGCGCTTCGGGCCCGGCTGCACCGCCCGCGGCGACTCGCCCTCCGGAGACGGCATGACTCGTCAGGTCCCCATCCGCCCCGCCCTGCCACTGCTGCTGCTCATCCTTGCCCTGGTCGTCGGCGTACTTGCCGCGCCGAGGCGGCCGGCGCACGCCGCACCGGCGAAGACGCCGCCACTGACCACACCCTGGACCAGCCAGGCCCTGGTCGGCACACCACTGCCCGAGTACCCGCGCCCCCAGATGACCCGGCCGGACTGGCTCAATCTCAACGGCGAGTGGCAGCTGCGCCAGTCGGCCACCGACGACGCCCCGCAGTTCGGTGTCAACCTGCCCGAGCGGGTCAACGTGCCCTTCCCGGTGGAGAGTGCCCTCTCCGGCATCCAGCGAGCCGCCAACGACAACCGCAACTACCTGTTCTACCGGCGCACCGTCACCATCCCGGCGAACTGGTCGGGTCGGCGGACCCTGCTGCACTTCGGCGCCGTCGACTGGCAGAGCACCGTCTGGGTCAACGGCGTCCGGGTCGGCGCGCACACCGGCGGCTACGACGCGTTCACCTTCGACGTCACCCCCCAGCTCACCGCCGGGACTAACGAGATCGTCGTCAAGGTCTGGGATCCCACCGACACCCGACAGAACGGCAGCCTGCCGGCCATCGGCAAGCAGACCAAGACGCCAAGCGGGATCTTCTACACCCCCAGCTCCGGCATCTGGCAGACGGTGTGGCTGGAGCCGGTGCCCACCGCGTCCATCAGCAGCGTGGACGTCTACCCGAACCTCGCCACCAACACCCTGCGGGTCCGGGTCTTCACCCGGGGCGACGTGAGCGGCCACCGCGTGCTCGCCGAGGCGCTGAACGGAAGCACAGTTGTCGGTACGGCCACCGGCGGCTTCACCGAGTTCAGCGTCCCGGTGCCGAACGCGCGCCGCTGGTCACCCGACGACCCGTTCCTCTACCACCTTCGAGTCAGCCTGCGGAACGCCGCAAACGCCACAGTGGACCGGACGGCGCACTACTTCGGCATGAGGGAGATCACCACCGGCCTGGTCAACGGGGTGCTACGCCCCAAGCTCAACGGCCAGTTCGTGTTCCAGGTCGGCACCCTCGACCAGGGCTTCTGGCCGGACGGCCTCTACACGGCGCCGACCGACGCCGCCCTCGCCTTCGACCTGCAGAAGCACAAGGACCTGGGCTTCAACATGGTGCGCAAGCACATCAAGGTCGAACCGCAACGCTGGTTCTACCACGCGGACCGCCTCGGCCTGCTGGTCTGGCAGGACATCCCGTCGCTGACCGCGCAGGACATCGACCCGACCGACGTCCAGCAGGCGCAGTTCGAGGCCGAGGCACGCGAGATCGTCGACGAGCACCGCAGCTCGCCCGCCGTGATCGCGTACACGCCCTACAACGAGGGCTGGGGCGAGCGATCCCTCGGCGACACCCGGCGGGTCGCGCAGAACATCAAGAACCAGGACCCGACCCGGCTGGTCAACCCGCACAGCGGCCACAACTGCTGTCAGTCCCTCGGCGACCCCGCCAACGGCGACATCGACGACTGGCACGTCTACCTCGGGCCGGACTCCCCCGTACCGTCGAGCAGCCGGATCGCCGTGCTCGGTGAGTTCGGCGGCCTGGGCCTGCACACCCCGGGCCACGAGTACAGCCCGAGCGGCGGCTTCTTCGCCTACGAGTGGCAGACCAGTTCGAGCGCCCTCACCGACCGGTACGTGGGGCTGGTGCAGGGCAGTCAGAACCTGATGCTCGGCAAGGGGCTCAGCGCGTCGATCTACACCGAGATCACCGATCTGGAGGGCGAGCTGAACGGGTTCCTCACCTACGACCGGCAGGTGATCAAGATGGATCAGGCGCGGGTGCGCGCCGCCAACACCGCCCTGATCAACGCCTCGAAGACCGTCGGCAGCTCGGCGCCGGTCGCCCTGCCGGTCAACGTCCGGCGGTCGTTGCAGGTGACCACGCCCGGCTTCACCAACCGCTACCTGCGGCACCGGGACAGTCTGGCCTACACCGAGGTGGTCGACGCCGCGAGCTCCAGCCTTCTGAAGGCCGACGCCACGTACACCATCCGGGCCGGCCTGGCCGGCACCGGTTGCTACTCGTTCGAGTCGGTCAACTTCCCCGGACAGTACCTGCGCCACCAGAACTCCCGGGTCCGCAACTCACCCGACGACGGCTCGGCGCTCCTGCGGGCCGACGCCACCTGGTGCGCACGCGTCGGACTGACCGGCACGGGCGTGTCGCTGGAGTCGTACAACTTCCGGGGCAGGTACCTGCGGCACTACGACTCGGAGATCTGGCTCAGCAACGGCACCGGCGGCGACGCGTACAACACACCGACGCGGTGGGCCGCCGACAGCACCTGGGCCATCGCCACCCCGTGGGCACCCTGACCGCGCCGGCGGCCACCACGTCGCGGTAGGACGTCGCGGGAGGCTCCGGCCTGGCGGAGAGCCTCCCGCGACGCGCGGGCCGCTGTGGCGGGTCCGGGCCTTCCCGCGCGGGCAGCGACCGGACGCGAGCGTCACCTGCCGTCCCCGAGGTCGTTTCCCCGGTCAGGAGGGAGAACGGCAAAGCGGCGGCAAGGACCGGGCCGCAACTTGCATCCGGCCGACCTCAGCGGTCCATTGCAATACGCAATCAGACCGACAATAAATAGATGTCTGCCAATCTTGACTTGCGCCGTCACTCAGCGCACCGTAAAGAGCCAGAGGCAGATGCGCGCCATTATCGGCCCGACTGACGCGGATCACCACATGGAGGCGCTGCCGGTTTTATCGCCGCGTTCACCAGGAGGCGTTCCATGCGGCTGAATCCGTTCGCCGGAGTTTATCTCACCGATCCGGCAAGCACGTGGCGGCGAATCCTCGACGACCCCGGCGAGGTGCACCACGCCGAGGATCTGGACCTCTGGTTGATCAGCAGGCACGCCGACGTCCGGCGCGCCCTCGCCGACGCCACGACGTTCACCAACGCCCTCACCCTCGCCCCGGTCTACCAGGTGTGCCCCGAGGCGACGAGCGTGCTCATGCAGCTCGGCGCGCCACCCACCACGGCCGCCGCGGACCCACCGGTGCACCCCCGCACCCGCCGGGCCCTGCGGGCGACCTTCGCGAACACCGCCGAGCGGGTCGAGACCGAGTACGGCGCGATCGTCCGACGGAGGGTCGACCAGCTGGTCTCCCGGCTCGCCGCCCGCCAGGGCGAGCGGGTCGACCTGATCCCGGAGCTCGCCACCGAGCTACCGCTGCTGGTGGTCCTGGACATCCTGGGGGTGCCCGACGGGGACGTCGCACGGATCCGGAGCTGGGCGGACGGTCAGATCGCTCTCGTCTGGGGGCAACCGGACCCGGCCGAGCAGGTACGCCTGGCGCAGGGCCTGCTGGACTTCTGGCACTACTGCGAGGAGCTGGTCCGCCAGCGCGTCGACGGTGGGCACCCGGGTGACGACTTCATTGGCCGGGCTCTGGCCTACCGGGACGGCGACGACGCCGTGCTGACCGTGCCGGAGGTGGCGAGCCTGGCCTTCAACCTCCTGGTCGCCGGCCACGAGACCACCGCCGGCCTGCTCGCGCACGCCCTCGACCAGGCCCTGTCGAGTCCTCGGCACTGGTCGGACCTCACCGCCGACCCGAGGGCTGTTCCCGCGTTCGTGGCCGAGACCCTGCGGTTCGCGCCCGCCATCGACGGCTGGCTGCGGGTGACAAGCCGCGACGTCACCGTGGGGACGGTGACGATTCCCGCCGGGGCACGCTGTCTGCTGCTGATCGGGGCGGCGAATCGTGACCCCGCGGTTTTCGCCCACCCGGACCAGTTCGCTCCGGACCGGGCGGACGTGGGCAATCACCTGTCGTTCGGCCACGGCCCGCATTTCTGCATTGGCGCGGGATTGGCGCGGCTGGAGGCCCAGATCGCCATCACCAGACTCACCGAAGCCATTCCCGGACTCCGCCTGGCGACCGCGCAACAGCGCTCGTACAAGCCCAATGTCGCGTTTCGCGCCCACCACACGCTGCTCGCGGTAATCGATATCGTGGCACCCGCCGACGTTCCGGCGACGCGCGGTGCGGCGACCCCGGAAGCGGCCGCCGCGTGACGTGGGTGTGCGCCGGCAGGCTCGCCGGCGCCCTGGGTGAGTGCGGGCCGGGCGGCGTCGCCCACCGCACCCGGCGCAGCTCGGCCCCGCCACGCACCTTTTCCGCTATGCCCGACGATTCAGGACGGTGAACGTCTTCACACCCATCGCATCCTGGGTTAAGAATTGCCACCTATGAATGTTCAGCTCATCGGCGAATCTCGATCTGGTGTCCGCTGCTGATTCCCCGTAGCCACGAAGGTGAGCGCATGGAGCACACGTCCCCGTCGAGCGCTGCTCCCTCTGCGGCCAGCGAGCGGTTCCGCTGGGAGCTGCGCAACTGCCGCGTTCGGCGGGGCCTGACCCAACGGGCCCTGGCGGATCGGGTGCGGTTCAGCCGGGAGACGGTGGCAGCTGTCGAGTCGGGTCGCCGGTTCGGCAGTCACGAGTTCGCGCTGCGCTGCGACGACGTGCTCGGCACCGGCGGCCGGCTCGCGGCGCTGTGGCCACAGGTGGCTGCCGAGCAGTTGGCGGCCGACGGCCGCCGCGGCCCCCGCGCCCCGCAACCACTTCGGCGGGATCCGCCGGTGCCGCGCCAGCGGGCTCGACGCGACGCGCGCGACCCGGGCGCCGTGGTGGACGCGATCGACGAGCTGCGTGAACTGATCGGTCAGGTACTCAACGGCCCACCCGAGCCGGACGACGCGCAGCGGCGACAGCAACGGGTGGACCCCCTCGACGACCAGCGCTGACCGCACCGTCCGGATCGGTCTCGCGGTGTCATCGGCCGCTGACATTGGGTACAGATGCTGGTACGGGCAGTTTGTACCACGGCCAGGTCTGGTCTACGAGCGCGGCGTCCGGCCGAATGGGACTTGCATTCGGCAACGTGCGGATAGACCGTCATCGACGAGTCGTGGGAGTCAATCTTGGCGTCGAGCACCCGGTCCCACGCGGCCAGACCCTACCCGACGCGCCGTCGCGGCTGGAAGATCTCCGGGCGGATGCGCCTCATCGTCGCGGCACCACTCGTCGCCGTGATCGGCTTCGCCGGTCTCGCGCTGACCGAGAGCGCACGCCAGACCATGCGCGCCAGCGACCTGCGGATCCTGGCACAGGTCGGCGCGGAGGCCGGTGACCTGGCCTACCGGCTGCAACGCGAACGCATCGCCGCCGCCGCCCTGCTCACCTACCCCACGCCGGAGCAGCAGGACACCTTCGGCGTGGAGTTGGCCGCCACCGACGACGCCGTCGCCCGCTACCGCGCACAGCGCGACCGGCTGCCCGCCGACGTCGGTGCCAACCGCGCCCTCCTGCGCCGCGTCGACGCGGCCCTGGACAGTCTCGCCCCGCTGCGCACCCAGGTACGCACCGCGGCGCACGCCTCGGTGTCCGCGATGACCTTCAGCTACCGGATCGCGATCGCCGACCTGATCAGCTTCCGGGAGAACATCTCGCACGGCGTGGTCGACGCCACCCTCGCCGACGGGATCCGCGCCTCGGCAGCCCTGTCGAAGACGGCCGAGGCGATCGGTCAACAGCAGGTTGCCGTGCTGCGCGCGGCGGTGGGCGGCGGCCTCACCCCCGCCATGCAGCAGGACATCACCGCGGCCCGGACCAGCTACACCGAGTCGAGCCTGTCCTTCCTGGCCCTGGCCCCGCCCGAGTGGAGCGTCTGGTGGGAGCAGGCCGGGACCGGCAAGGAGGCGCTCGCCCTGCAACGGATGCAGGACGAGGTGTCGCGGGCGCAGCCGGGGTCACGACTGCAACTGGAGACCGCCGGCTGGGTGTCCACCACCCAGGCGCGTGCCGCTCGCCTGGCCGACCTGCGCGCACGGGTCGACACCGCGGTCGGCGCCGACGTTCGGGCCGCGCACGGCGACCAGCGCCGCCGGGCCGTGGCCGAGGCGGTCGGTGTCCTGCTGGCACTGGTCCTCACCGCCCTGGTGACCTGGGCCGTCGCCCGGCAGATCACCCGGCGGCTGCGGCGACTACGGGACGCGGCGAACGCCGTGGCGTTCGAACAACTCCCCGCCGTGGTGGCCCAGCTCCAGCAACCGGGCAGCGCCGCCGTCGACCCGCACAGGCTCGCCCGCCAACAGGCCTCCGAAGCCCTCGAACCGTCCAGCGACGACGAGATCGGCGAGCTGGGCCAGGCGTTCAGCGCGGTGCACCAGGCCGCCGTGCGGACCGCCGCCGAGCAGGCCGTCATGCGCGCCAACACCGCCGACATCTTCATCCACCTCAGCCGCCGCGAACAGCGACTCGTCGACGCCGTACTGGCCCAGGTCGACCTGGTGGAACGGGACGAGACCGATCCCGACCGGCTCCACCAGCTCTACACGTTGGACAGCCTGGCGACCCGGATGGGACGGATCAACGCCAGCCTGCTCGTGCTCGGCGGCGTCGGTGTCGGTCGCGTACGCCAGCGCGACATCCCGCTGCAACAGGTGCTCCAGGCGGCGCTGTCCCAGATCGAGCACTACGCGCGGATCCGGCTCGGCATGATCGACGGAGACGTCGCCGTGGCGGCGAAGAGCGTCGACGAGGTCGTGCACCTGCTCGCCGAACTCATGGACAACGCCACGACGTACTCGCCGCCCGGCAGCGAGACCTGGGTGAGCGGTCGAAGCCTGGGTGACCGCGTCATCGTCCAGATCAGCGACGAGGGCATGGGCTTGTCCGGGCAGCGGATGCAGCAGCTCAACGAACTCCTGGCCAGCCCGCCGGCCATCGACGTGGCGGCCGTACGGGCGATGGGACTGGTCGTCGTGGGCCAGCTCGCGTCCCGGCTCGGCGCCACCGTCCAACTGCGACGCGGCCCCCGACGCGGCACCCTCGCCGAGGCGACGCTGCCCGCGGCGATCATCCGGTCGCTGCCACCGGAGGAGTACCTGCTCGCGCCCGGCCGCCTCTCGCGGCGGGCGGCGCGCACGACCAACCCGCCGCCGCCGTACCAGCCGCGTCCCGAGCCCACCGCCGGACGCCCACCGGCCGAGCGGTCCCTGCCGGCGGCGCCGGTGTTCCGACGGCCTCCCCCTCCCCCGGACCGGGGTGACGCGCCCACCGAGGAGTTGCTCATCTTCGAACAGGTCAACCACTGGTTCCAGACGGATGCCGCCGACGGCGCCGACGGCCGAGAGTGGTCCAGTCCCGCCGACGACGCCTGGCACACCGCCGCCCAGGCACACACCCCCGAGGTCGCCACGACCACCACGGCCGGCCTGCCCAAACGGGAGCCGCAACGGCACCTCGTGCCCGGCGCGGTGACCGTGCCCCAGCAGCAGCAACGATCCGAGTACCGCGATCCGGCCCAGGTGGCCACGGCGATGGCCGCGTACGCGCGGGGTGTGGCGAACCGGAGGCGCACCCCGATCAACCTCGGCAACTCATGACGCGACAGGAGAGCACGTGAGCGACCAACAGGATCTCGGCTGGCTGCTGGACAGCTTCGCCGCGCGGGCGACCGAGGTCAGCCATGCGATCGCCATCTCCAGCGACGGCCTGATGGTGGCCTCCACCCGTGACCTGCCCCCGGACCGCGCCGACCAGTTGGCCGCGACGGGCAGCGGACTGGTCAGCCTGCTGCGGGGGGCGGCGGCCTTCTTCGACGCCGGCGCGGTGATCTCCAACGTCACGCAGCTCGAAGGCGGGTTCATGTTCTCGATGGCCTTCAATGACGGCGCCTCGCTGCTGGTGCTCGCCGCACCCGAGTGCGACGTCGGCAAGGTCTCCTACGAGATGACCGAGCTGGCCAACCGGATCGGGGACGCCCTGACCCCCGCGGCCCGGGCCGCACTCGCCCGCAGCCGCTGACCGCCCCGGCGCCCCCACGCCGGAGACCCACTTCCCCTGGAGAAGACATGCCTCACACCACCTTTCGGCGCAGCCATGCCCTGGCCGCGACGCTGCTCGCGGTCGTCCTGACCGCCAACACGGCCTGCGGCGACGACGCGCCGGGCACGAGCGCCAGCGGCTCGATAAAGATCGGCCTGCTCGCGTCGCTGTCCGGGACGTACCAGGCGGTCGGTACGGAGATCCGCGACGGCTTCCAGCTCTACCTGGACACCCACGACGGCAAACTCGGCGGTCGACGGGTCGACCTCGTCGTCGCCGACGAGGGCAACGGCGCCCAGACCGCGGTGCCGGCAGCGACGAAGCTGCTCAAGCAGGACCGGGTGTCCGCGCTCACCGGCATCGTCGGTGGCGGCTCGGTCGCCGGAGTCACCCCGCTGCTCGACGAGACCAAGGTGCCGCTTGTCGGCTCCAACGGGCGACCGGAACTCAAGGACGTCTCCCGGGTCTGGCACACCTCGTACCTCTCCGACGAGCCCGGGGCGGCGATCGCCCAGCACGTCCGCGACAACGTGCAGGGCTCGGTGTACGCGATCGGCCCGGACTACCAGGGCGGCTGGGACGAGCTGCGCGGGTTCACCGACGCGTTCGGAAAGATCGGCGGGAAGCTCGCCAACGACGACGGCAAGACCACCTTCACCCCTTTCCCGGCCACCACCAACTTCACCCCGTACTTCGCCCGCATCAAGGCCTCCGGTGCCGCGGCCGTCTACACGTTCTACGCCGGCAGCGCCGCCGTCGACTTCGTCAAGCAGTACGCGCAGTCCGAGATCAAGGACGTCCCGTTGTACGCGGCCGGGTTCCTCACCGAGGGCGGCGTGCTCAACGCGCAGGGCGAGGCCGCGCGGGACATCTTCTCGGTGCTCAACTACTCGCCCGACCTGGACAACGCGGAGAACCGCGCCTTCGTGGCGGCGTGGAAGGCCAAGCACGACGGCTCACCGACCACCTACGCGCTCGCCTCGTACGACGCGGCGGCGGTGCTGGACCGGGCGATCGGCGCCGCCGGGAGCAACCCGACCCCGGAGGCCATCAACACGGCCATCGGCCAGCTCGGCCAGATCGCCAGCCCGCGTGGCACCTGGCAGTTCTCCACCACCACGCACTCCCCGGTGCAGAAGTGGTACCTGCGGCAGGTCCGCCAGGACGGCCGGGCGCTGTCCAACACCGTCGTGGGTGACCTCGCGACCGTCGGCCGGTGACCGCGGTGGCGGCCGGCCTGAACCGGATCGACCCGTACCTGATCCCGGCGCTGGACGGGGTCGCCTACGGGCTGCTCGTGTTCGTCGCCGCGTCGGGTCTGGTCTTCTGCTTCGGCGTCGCCAACATCCTCAACCTGGCGCACGGCCTGCTCTACGCGATCGGCGGCTACACCGCCGCGGCGCTGCTCGACGGTGGCTGGGCCAGCCTGGCGTTGGCGTTGGTGGTCGGTGTGCTGGCCGCCACCGCGGCGGGTGCGCTGGTGGCCGGGCTGCTCACCCCGGTCGCCACCGGCAACCACCTGGGTCAGGCGCTGCTGACGTTCGGGGTGGCACTGGCCGGCGGCAGCCTGCTCGTCGCCGGCTTCGGCCCCGACGATCCGCGGGTCCAGGTGCCGGCCGTCCTGGAGGGGTCGGTGGTTCTCGCCGGGCACCGCTACGCCGCGTACCGGCTGGTCTTCATCGTCGTCGCGGCGGTGCTCGCCGCCGCGCTCTACCTGGTGGTCCGGCGCACCCGGGCCGGGATGCTGGTCCGCGCGGCCGTCGACGACCCGGAGATGGTCGCCTGCCTGGGCGTGAGTCCCGCGCGGATCCGCACCGGTGTGCTCGCCGCCGCCGGCGCGCTGGCCGGCGCGGCCGGGGTCCTGGGCGCGCCGATCATCGGCCCCGGCACGGACACCGCCGACACCGTGCTGCTGCTGTCCCTGGTGGTCGTCGTCCTCGGTGGTCTCGGGTCGATGGGGGGCACCCTGCTGGCGGCGCTCGCGATCGGCGAGATCCAGACGCTGGGAGTGGCGCTGCTGCCGTCCGCCGCGCCGTTCCTGCTGTTCACCGCCATGGCGGCGGTGCTGGCGGTGCGGGCCCGAGGCCTGGCCGCGAACTGGAGGGCGGCATGAGGGACGCGGTGGTTCGGCGGGCGCGCGGCGCCGTCGCGGCGCTCGTCCTGGTCGTGGCGCCCTGGGTGGTCGACGACTACACCACGGCGATCCTCGCCCGGACGCTGGCGTTGGCCCTGGTCGGGGTGAGCGTGGCCCTGCTCACCGGCCTCGCCGGCATGCCCACCCTCGGCCAGACCGCGCCGTACGCGGCGGGCGCCTACGCCTGCGCCGTGGTCGGCAGCCGGATCTCCGACGTCGGCGTCGTGCAGGTCGCCGTCGCGGCGGCCGCCGGGGCGGTGCTGGCCGCGCTCACCGTTCCCCTCGTCGTGCACGCCCGGGGGGTGATCGTCCTGATGATCACGCTCGCCATCGGTGAACTCGCCGTCACCGTCCTCGGCCGGTGGCGGTCGGTGACCGGTGGCACGGACGGGCTGGCCGGCATCGCGGCGGTCCGCCCGTTCTGGGGGCTCCCGCCGCTCGCCAGCGACCAGGCGCGTTACCTGTACGCGCTGGTCGTCGTCTCCACGCTTGTCGGCGCGGTGCTGGTGCTGCTGCGGACCCGCGCCGGGTTGCTGCTGCGCGCCGCGCGGGACGACGAGACGCGGCTGCGGGCCAGCGGGCACCGGGTGCCGCTCTACGTGTCCGGCGCGCACGTCGCCGCCGGGGCGATCGCCGGTGCGGCCGGCTCGCTCCTGGTCGTCGCCCAGCAGTACATCTCCCCCGCCGACTTCGGCTTCGACACGTCCGCGCTGCTGCTGCTCGGTGTCGTCATCGGTGGCACCGCCTCGGTCGGTGGCGCCCTGGTCGGCGCGGTGCTGGTCATCGCGGCCCGGGACTGGTTGTTCGGGGTGCTGCCCGGCCACGCGCCGCTGGTGCTGGGGGTGCTGTTCGTGGCAACGGTCTACCTGCTGCCCAGCGGCGTCAACCGGGCCCGGGGCAGGCTGCGCCCGACGGACGCCCCGGCACCCCAGCCGGACCCGTCCGTCGCCCAGGAACAGGCCACCGTCGGGGAGCTGCGCCGATGACCAACCTGCTCGACGCCCAGGAGGTCAGCGTGCGGTACGGCTCGCTCGCCGCGCTCGACGGCGTGGACCTGTGCGTGCACGACGGCCAGCGACACGCGCTGATCGGCCCGAACGGAGCCGGTAAGACGACCCTGCTCAACGTGATCGGCGGGTCCACGAAACCGCAGCGCGGCACGGTGCGGTTCGACGGGCGGGACATCGGCCGGCTCGGCCCGGCGACCCGGGCGCGGCGGGGCATCAACCGCATCCACCAACGCCCCGCGGTCTTCGCGACGCTCACCGCGACGGAGAACGTGGTGGTGGCCGCGCTGCCGCGGGTCATCCCTCAGCGCAGGTGGTGGCCGGGCGGACGCCGGCGCGACGCTCAACACCGGGCCGGTCCACTGCTGGACCAGATGGGCCTCGCCGATGTCGCGGCGGTGCCCGCCGGGCACCTCGCCCACGGGCAACGACGCCAGTTGGAGATCGCGATGGCCCTTGCCGGTCGCCCCCGCCTGCTGTTGCTGGACGAACCGGCGGCCGGGCTGTCCGCCGTCGAGGTCGGCCGGCTCGTCGAGCTGCTCCAGGCACTGCCCCGCGCGGTCGCCGTGTTACTCGTCGAACATCGACTCGACCTGGTGTACGCCCTGTCGGACACGGTGACCGTGCTGCGCGACGGTCGCACGTTGGCCGCCGGGACGCCGGACGAGATCCGTACCTCGCCGCTGGTGCGGCAGGCCTACGCCGACGGGGTGGCCTGATGTTGTCGGTGGATCGGCTGTGTGCCGGCTACGCCGGAGGGATGGTGCTGCACGAGGTCAGCCTGCGGGTGCGCCCGGGCAGCATCCAGGCCGTGGTGGGCCGCAACGGTGCGGGCAAGAGCACGCTCGTGCACACGATCGCCGGGCTGGTACGTGCCTCCAGCGGTCGCGTCGAGATCGGAGGCGTGCACGTCGCCGGCCGACAACCGCATCGCATCGCCCAGTCCGGCGTCGGCCTCGTCCCGCAGGGCCGACGGGTCTTCTCTCGGTTGACCGTGGCCGAGCACCTGCACCTGGCGGCCGCGCCGTGGCGGGCCGCCGCCCCCGGTGGCGAGGGCTGGACGGTGGCCCGGACCCTCGAACTGTTGCCGAGGTTGGCGGTGCGGCTGCGACACCGTGGCTGCGAACTCTCCGGCGGCGAGCAGCAGATGCTGGCGATAGCCCGGGCTCTCCTCGGACAACCACGGGTGCTGCTGCTCGACGAACCGTGTGAGGGTCTCTCGCCCGATCTGGCGGCGCGGGTCCGCGAGCTCGTCAACGGTCTCGCCGCCGACGGTCTGACCGTGCTGCTCGTGGAGCAGCAACTCCAGTACGCGATCGAGCTCGCCGACCGGGTGGCGGTGCTGGAGTACGGCCGGGTGGTCTACGACCGGCCGACGGCCGAGGCTCGCGCCGACCCGGCGCCGCTCGCGGCGATGTTGAGCGTCGCCGCCGCCCCGGCACCCCCACCCAACCGAGCGGCCCCTCGGCTCTGGGCCGACACCCCGTAGTCACCCTTCTCGGAGAGGTAGACACCCATGACAACCGCGACGAGCGATGGCGCGTACACGTTCGACAACGGCGCACCCGACGCCGTTCCCCAGATGCACGCGCTGGAGTCCTTCCTGGACCCGATCACGACACGTCGACTGGCCAGCCCGGTGCTGCGACCGGGCGCGACCTGCTGGGAGGTCGGGGCGGGTGGCGGCTCGATGGCCCGGCGGATCGCCCGCGCGACCGGCGACCAGGGCCACGTGCTGGCCACCGACATCGACCCCACGCACCTCACGGCGGAGGGCAACCTGCACGTACGCCGGCACGACGTACGCACCGAACCGCCGCCCGGGGACGCGTTCGACCTGATCCACGCCCGGCTGGTGCTGCTGCACCTCCCCGATCGACGACGGGTCCTGCGCACGCTCACCGGCGCGCTCGCGCCCGGCGGGTGGCTGGTGGTCGAGGAGTTCGACTGCACCGCGCCACAACGGGTGCTGACCGCGCCCAGTGACGACGCCGCGAAGCTCTTCGCTCAGGTGATGGACGCCATGATGGGTGTCCTGGAGGACCACGGCGCCGACCTGGGCTGGGCGCAGGACGTGCACACCGAGATGGCCCTCGCCGGGCTGACCGACGTGGACACCATCACCCACTCGCAGAGCTGGGCCGGCGGGTCGACCGGCACGTCGCTCTACGAGACCAACTCCCGCCAACTGGAGCCGGATCTGCTGGCGGCGGGGCTGTCGCCCCAGCAACTGAACGCCTTCCGGCGGCTGCTGCGCGACCCCGGGTTCGCCGCCATGTCGTACCACTTCGTCTCCACGCGGGGTCGCCTGCCGAGCTGAGCAGGCGGACACCGCGCGGAGAGCGGTCGCGCCGTCCGTAGCTGTTCCGCCGCAGCACCTCCCCCCGCTGCGTAGCGGACAGCGCTAGGACGGCCTCGACCGCACCGGCCGGGCTCCCCGAGTGGGAGCCCGGCCGGCCCGCGCCGAGGCCGCAGCAGCGGGCCGCCTCGTGGGCGCTTGATCGACTCGGTTTCCTTGATGTCGAGGTGTCGCGGCCATCTGGATACCGCGTGGTCGCGGAAATCGATTCGATCACCCACTCAGCGAGGCATCGACTCCTGGTCGGGCAGGACGATCAGGTCGTCGGCGCGGGCCGCCAGCGGTGCCGTCGCCGCGTCGGGCCACACGAGATAACCCACCGGCGGACCCGACGACCCCCACGTGGCCCCGATGATCGTGGCCAACCCCGCGCCGTCCGGCGACCTGCGCAGGCGTACCCGGGTGCCCGGCGCGTGTCCGTCGTCGGCGACGATGAGCAGCGCGTCGAGGACCTGCCGGACACCGGCGACGGGCAGCCCCGGCACGTACGGCTCACCGGCGTACCCGACCCGCGGCGTCATCATCGTGCGGAGGAGCGCGCCCTGCCGGATCGCCTCCTGGCGGACCTGCCAGTCCGTGCTGTGTTCGCAGACGGTCAGCGCCGCCTCGATGATCGGCCAGAGCGCCAGGGGCTCCCGATCGAGTAGCCGGCGGGCCTCGCGATCCACTTCGGCGCAGGCCGTGTCGAGCGCGGTGTCCTCGCCCAGCTCCGCGATCCAGGCGAGGTCCCCCACCTCGGGCAGCAGCCCCGGCGACTCGGCCGCGATCACGATGTACAGCATCGCGAGCAGTTCCACCCGGCCCTCGCCGTGGTAGAGCGATCCCACCCCACTGCCCGTCCGCCCACGGCTGGGCGGGAAGCGCTCGGCGAGGTGCTGCGCGCGACCATGCGGCAGGGTGGCGCCCAGCCGGGTGTCCGACACCCGCTCTTCCAACGACCGCCGCTCACGGCGTTCGACGAGCAGTTGGCGATGCGGGTCGAACCCGATCGGATAGATCGTCCGCCCGTACGTGGCGAGGGTTTCGCCGGGGCGCAGACCCACCGACGCAAGGTGACGGGCAGCCACCGAGTAGGCGACACCGGCCTGGGCGGCGTGTTCCCGGATGGCGCGCTTGCGGGCACGGCCCGGGGTTGGGGTCCGCCGTGGTTGGTGATCGGACATGATGCCTCCGGTGCAGCCCCACGCACTCCACCGAGCAGGCGGCGTGACTGGCACGCCGGGAGTCGACACAGCGGCGCGGAGTCGGAGACTCTTGGCCCCAAGCATGCGGTCGGGCGTGGGCCACCACATCGGGCACGGGCAGGCGCTCTGCCGCCGCCAGCATATCCCGACTTCGACAATCGGCGCGGCCGTCCGAGCGCCGGCCGGTCTGCACGGCGGACGTCGAGTCCACCCTGCGGCCGGCCGACGCCGAGCGGTCACCTCGGGACGTGGAAACGCAGGTGCGTGACGTGTGGCGATTCGATCACCGCGGTGCGTAGGAGTTCGATGTGGTCGGTGCCGAGGTGGTCGAACAGGCGTGTGCCGGCACCGAGCAACACCGGTACGAGTTGGAGGTGGATCTCGTCCACCAGCCCGGCCTTGACGAACTCTCGTCCGGTGGTGGGTCCACCCATGATGAGGACGTTCCGGTCGCCCGCTGCCTGTCGCGCCTGGCGCAGCGTGCTGTGGAGTCCGTCGTCGACGAACGTGAAGACGTCGCTCTTCATCCGCAACGGGTCGCGTGACTCGCGAGTGACCACGAAGCACGGCACCGGGAACGGGGTGTCCTCCCACAGGTCCACACCGACGTCGAACGTCCGTTTGCCGATCACCACGGCGCCGGTCGTGGCATGACGCTCTCGTACCTGCGCGGCGTCGACCCCGACCGGGGTGACGCCGTCTGCGGCCACAGCACGATCCCCGTCAGCCTGGAACAGCCACTCGTGCAGCCGCTCGCCGCCCCTGCCCATCGGTTGTTCGCGGGTGACGTCAGGGCCGGCGGCGAAGCCGTCCAACGACACGCTCATGCTCAACACCGTGCGGCCCATCGGGCCCTCCTTTACCCGTAGACAATCGCCCAGCGGAGCGTCACGCTCCGTCCTGCCAGCGGTAGAGGTCGCGTAGCAGGGAAATCTCGGCGCCGTGATGGATCAGCTCCCTGTTGACGTGCAGGACGATGCCCTCCATGGGGAACCGTTCGGGACCCGCGGTGGGCGGGTTCTCCAGGTCACCGTCCGAGAGCTCGCGGACCCCCGCGTCCCATCTTCCGTACATCTCGTCGAGCTGTTTCAGCGCCTCGTCGGCGGTCCCCGCGTAGGCGAGCGAGTCGGCCTCCTGGCCGTCGAAGTGCCATTCGACCCGGTAGGCCAGGCAGGAGACGATGATGTGCGCCAGCCGCCAGGCAATGGTGGTCACCGGCGCGGGCACCGGGTCGGGGGACGCGGAGTCCATCGTCCACTCCCCTGGACCTGTCGACATCGGCGCGGACGACGTGCCACGTGGACGGATGCTCCAGCAGCCGCGCACCGGCTCCCAGAAGTACTCCTCGTCGGCAAGACCGTCCAGCCGGGGCCGCAGGTTCTTCTGCCAGTGCCGGTCCAACTGGTCCGCGATTCGCTCACTTCTTGTCACTTCCGCAACCTACGCCGTAGCGCTCGTGTACGGGAACGGCCGGGTCGCCGCATTGACCTCGTCCTGACTTGAGGTTCTAGGGTCGCGTTCAGTCGAGCACTCCCAGGAGGCCACCCGTGGCAACCCAGCCCCTGTCCGACGTCGAACTCGCGACCCAGCCCGCCGCGTACTGGACCGGCGTGGCCTACGAGGCACTCATCGCCTTCACGCGGGCCCGGCACGCCGAGTTCGGTTTCACCCAGCCCCAGTTCTGGTTGCTTCGCAACCTGTCCGGCAACGACATCTCGCCGGACGGTCACGGCATGACCATTCCGGAACTCGAGATGGCGATGAGCACCTACCTGAGGTCCGAGGACGATCTGGAGGCCGAGGCCGGCGTTCTGCTGGATCGGGGTTGGCTCACGCGCGACGACCAGCAGCGACTCTGGATCACCGACGCGGGCGAGGCGGCTCGCCTCGACCTCAAGCAGCACGCTCCGGCGATCCGTGCCCGCATCCACCAGGGGATCGCCGACGCCGACTACGTGACGGCCCTGAAGGTGCTCCGGCAGATGATCCGGAACACGGACGGTCCGGCGACCTGACCTGGTGCGTGCGCACGCGGCTTGATCGACTCGGTCTTCTCGAAGTCGCGGTGTCGCGGGCGGGTGGATACCGCGTCTTTCGGGAAGTCGAGTCGATCACCGCGCCGGGGCCGGAACCGCCGGTGTCAGCCGGTGTCAGCCGGTGTCGGTGGCGTGTCGGGGCGGTGTCAGCCGAGCCGTGCAGGCTGGGCGCATGACAGCTGACCTGGTGATCGAGGCCGAGGGCCTCGTGAAGACGTTCGGGAAGACGAGGGCGCTACAGGGCGTGGACCTCGCGGTTCCCCGCGGGACGGTGCTCGGGGTGCTCGGCCCCAACGGCGCCGGCAAGACCACCGCCGTACGCATCCTCTCCACCCTGCTGGCCCCGGACGGCGGAACCGCCCGAATCGGTGGTTTCGACGTGGTACGGGACGCCGAGCGCGTTCGGCAGAGCATCGGCCTCACCGGCCAGTACGCCTCGGTCGACGAGGACCTGACCGGGCGGCAGAACCTGGAGCTGTTCGGCACCCTGCTGGAACTGGGGCGCACCGGTGCCCGGCGGCGGGCCGCCGAACTGCTCGACTGGTTCGACCTGACCGACGCCGCGAACCGCCCGGCGAAGACCTACTCCGGCGGCATGCGGAGACGACTGGACCTGGCCGCCAGCCTCGTCGGCTCCCCCGACGTGATCTTCCTGGACGAGCCGACCACCGGACTCGACCCGGCCAAGCGCGAGGACATGTGGAACGTGGTCCGCTCGCTTGTCGGCAACGGCTCGACGGTGCTGCTCACCACGCAGTACCTGGAGGAGGCCGACGCGCTCGCCGACGCGATCACGGTGATCGACCACGGCCGGGTCATCGCCCACGACACGCCGGACGGGCTCAAGCGGGTGGTCGGCGGGCAGACCCTCGAGGTCCGGCCGACCGACGCGGCGCACCTGCCCCGTACTGCGGAGATCCTGACCCAGGTCGGCTCCGGCGCGACCGCCGACGAGATCCGGAAGGGCGTGCTCGCGGTGCCGGTCAGCGACGACGCGGCCCTGACCGAGAGCGTCGCGCGGTTCGCCGCCGCCGGCATCGCGGTCACCGAACTCTCCCTGCACCTGCCGAGCCTCGACGAGGTGTTCTTCACCCTCACCGGGCGTACGGCATCCGACGACGACACCACCCGCCCCACGGAGGTCGCGGCATGAGCACTCTGATCGACACGGCACCCACGAAGAGCCGCGCACTGTCGACGACGGCCCCGAACCCGCGGCCGTTCCGGCTGGTCCGGCACTCGTTGGCGCTCGCCAAACGCAGCCTGATCAAGACCTGGCGTACGCCCGAAGCGCTCATCGACGTCACCCTGCAACCGGTGCTGTTCCTCATCATCTTCGTGTACGTCTTCGGTGGCGCGGTCGCCGGATCGACCCACGACTACCTGCAGTTCCTGCTGCCCGGCATCCTGGCGCAGACCATCGCCACCGGCGCCATCGCGATCGGCGTCAACCTGAACACCGACATCGCCAAGGGCATCTTCGACAGGTTCCGGTCGTTGCCGATCCCCCGCTCCGCACCACTCGTCGGGGCGGTTCTCGGCGATGTCGTCCGGTACGTCATCGTCACGGTGTCGACTCTCGCGATCGGTTACGTGATGGGTTTCCGGATCGAGACCGACCTGTTCCGGGCGGTCGCCGGGTGCCTGCTCGCGGTGCTGTTCGCGCTCTGCCTGAGCTGGCTGCCGGTGCTGGTGTCGATGAAGGTGCGGACCGCGGGTGCCGTGCAGGGCGTGATGTTCGCGCTGATCATGCCGCTGAGCTTCGCGTCGAACGTGTTCGTCGGCGCGGACACCCTGCCCGGCTGGATGCAGGCGTTCGTGGACGTCAACCCGATGACCCACCTGGTGGCATCGGTACGCGGACTGTTCCTCGGCACCCCACTCGGCAACCACGTCTGGTGGACGCTCGCCTGGTGCGCCGGCTTCGTGGCGGTGTTCATGCCGCTGGCGCTGCGCGCGTACCGCAAGAAGATCTGACCTACGCGAGCAGGTCGTCCATCAGCTCGCGGATCCGGTTGACGGCCGCGACGGGTGGCCGCTCGCGCCACGCGGCCAGCAACGGCTCACGCTGCTCCTCGTTCCCGAGGATGGCGTTGAGCCGTTCGCCGTTCTCAAAGGGGAAGAACATCTCGATCTGGGTGCCGATCCGCTTCGCGAGCACGGCCAGTTCGCGGGCGGTGTCGGCGTCACCCCGGTACGCCGCGAGTTCCGCGCCGCCCGACGCCCACGCCCCGATCACCGGCAGGTCCCGCGAGGTCAGCGCGTCGTCGCGGGCGAGCGACAGCATCGCGGCCGCCTGGACGGTGACGTCGGCGCCCGACACCCGCCCGGCCTGGGCCACCCGCAGGTAGATGATCGCCGCCGTGGCCCGGAGCATCACGCGCGGCTGCGGCTGCGGCCCGACCCAGCCGGCGAGGACGCGCATCACCTCGTCGGCGTGGGCGAGCGTCTCGTCGTACCGCTCGCGCTGCCAGGCGAGATGCGCCAGGCCGAGCAACGCCTGCGCGGCGTCGATCTGCTCGGCCTGACCCAGCGCGGCCGTCTCGCCCAGTCGCCGCTCCGCGTCCGCGTCGCCGGTCAGGGCCAGCTGCACGTCCAGCCGGACCCGGATCGACCGCGCGTCCTGCGTGGCGCCGACCAACTCCATGTGGTGCACGCTGCGGGTCAGCCACTCGGCCGAACGGGCATCCCCGCTCGGGACGAGGAACTGCCCGACGGCACCGGCCGCCATCGCCATGCCCCAGTGGTCGCCGGCGGCCTCGAAGCGGTGGTACGCCTGCTCGGCGTCGCCGATCGACGCCTCCGGCAGGCCGCCGTTCTCCCGTACCGCCGCGCGCGCGAACAGCCCGAGCCCCTGCACGTACGGGTCCGGGTGCGCGACCATCTCGGTCGCGCTCTTCAGGCTCTGCTCCACATCGGACGCGTCGAAGCCGGGCAGCGCCGACGCGAGGGCGGTCAGTCGCGACGACACCTCGGCGGGACGTTCGGCCAGCAGCGTCCGCAGCGCCCGGCGGGCGAGCACGGCGGGCCGCAGGTCGGCGCTGACGCCGGCGTTGACGCTGATCACCACGCACATCCAGGCCAGCCGCTCGGCGTTGGGCAGCGGCCGGCCGCTGGCCGTGCCACGCAGGATCGCCGAGCGCGTCCGTCGCTGCGGGTCGTCGATGTGCAGCAGCCCGCGCGCCCAGGCCAGCACCTCCAGGTGCAGGCCCCGCACCGACCAGAGGTGGAACAGCGCGGTGGCGACGTCGACGGCGGCGGGCTCGTCGTCCGCTCCCATCGCCCACCGCAGGCCCGCGACCAGGTTGTCCTGCTCGGCGGCGCACCGGTGCAGTGCATCGACCTGGCCGGGGCCGATGAAGTGGCCGGCCAGTGCGACGGCCTGCTCCCGTGCCCAGCTGACCAGGCCGGCCATCGCCTGGTCCCGGTCACCTGCCGCGTCCAGCCGGGCCTCGCCGTACTCACGGACCGTTTCGAGCATCCGGTAGCGCGGCGGACCGTCCCCCTCGACCAGGGTCAGCAGGGACTGTTCGACGAGGGTCGCCAGGCCGCGACGGACGTCCGGGGTCTGCGCGACGGCGGCGGCGAGGTCCGCGGTGAACGGCGCGGGGATGACCGCGACCCGCTGGAGCAGGTGGCGGTCGGCGGCGGCGAGCAGTTCCCTGCTCCAGTCGACCAACGCCCACAGGCTCGCGTGCCGCTCCGGCAGGCCGCGCAGGGCGTCGTCGAGCAGCGCGAACCGGTCGGTCAGGCCGGCGAGCACGTCGTCGATCGGCATGTGCCGCAGTCGCGCGGCGGCCAACTCGAGTGCCAGCGGCAGGTTGTCGAGGCGGTGACACAGGGCCAGCACCCGCTCGGCGTCCCAGGTCGGCACGGCGCCACCAGCCCGGGCCCGGGACTCGACGAGCGCGAGCGCGTCGCTGTCCGGCAACGCGGTCAGCCGGTGCACCACCTCGCCGACCAGGCCCAGTGGGGCGCGGCTCGTCGCGAGCACCGCGACCTCGGGGGACGTCACCGCGACGAGGTCCGCGACGACGGCCGCCACCGCGTCGAGCACGTGCTCGCAGTTGTCCAGCACCACCAGCCCGTCCAGGTCCGGCGCCACCGCGCGCAGCCGCTCCTCGGGGTTGAGCACCCGCCGCTCCAGACCCAGATTGCCGCCGGTCGCCGTGGTGTCCGCACCGCCGAGCGCGGCGAGCACCGTGGGCAGCACCTCGTCGGGCGAGCGCAGGCCAGCGAGTTCGATGACGCGCACCGAGCGCCCGGCCGCGGCGGCGCGTCTCGCCACCTCGGCGGCGAGCCGGGTCTTGCCCGCCCCGCCGGTCGCCACGATCGTCACGACAGGTGTCTCGGCGAGCGCGTCGGTGACGGCCATCAGGTCCCGCTCCCGCCCGACCAGGGCGGCCATGGGACGACGCCACGCGGTGGGCAGCGTGATCCGCGCCGGTTGCCGGGGCGGCGCCGCGACGGGCGCTGCGGTGAGTTCACCGCGCAGCAACGCGAGGTGGACGCTCGTGATCACGGGCGACGGGTCGGTGCCGTACCGGTCGGCCAGCTCGGCGCGCAGCCGCTCGACCACCTCCAGCGCCTCCGCCTCCCGCCCCTGGGCGGCGAGCACCCGGACGAGCAGGGCTGCCGACGGCTCGTCCGGGGGCGTACGCGCGACGAGCCGGCCCAGGTCGACCTCGTCGAACGAACCCACACCGGCGAGTGCCGCCTGCGCGCGCAGCGCCGTGACATCCGCGAACAGGCGCGTGTCCTCGCTGGTGACCAGCTCCGGGACCTCGGGGAACAGGGCACGCGCCTGATCGGCCAGGCCGCGGGCGGACCGGACGTCGCCACAGTGGAACACGGTCCGCGCACGGTCGACGAGCGCGCGCGCCTCGACCGCGTCGACGGTGATCTCCTCGGCGGGCAGCCGGTATCCGCCCGGCACCGCGACCACGGGCAGCCCGAGACGACGAACCCGGGACACGAGCGCCTGGACGGCGCCTGTCGCGTCGTCGGGTGGCGTGCCGTCCCAGACGGCGTCCACGAGCAGGTTCACGGAGACCGCTCGCCCACGCGCGTCGACGAGCGCGCGGAGCACCGCCACGAGCCGTTCACCCCGAACGGGCCGGCCGTCGACGGCGAGTGGGCCGAGGGTCGCGATGTGCACGGACCCAGCATCCCTCACGCGCCCACGGGACCGACGACCACCGGTCCGCCCGGCTGTCGACGGGAGCGCGACCGGCTTGACAGGCCACAACGAGGTTAGGTTAGCCTAACCTCATGCAGAACGAGTTGGCGTCGGCCAACGGGGGTCGCAGCCTGTCCGGCGTCGACCTCCGTCTGGGCTACCACGGTGTGCCGGTGGTGCACGGTGCCGTGATCAACCTCCGCGCGGGCGCCGTGACCGCACTGGTGGGGCCCAACGGCAGCGGGAAGTCCACGCTGCTGCGGGCGCTGGCCCGGCTACACCCGATCGAGGCCGGAACCGTGCACCTCGCCGACGGCGTCACGGCCGCCAGCCTCCCGGCCCGCGAGTTCGCTCGTCGGGTCACCCTGCTGGCCCAGAGCAGGCCGGTGCCCAGCGGTGTCACCGTCCGCGACGTCGTCGGGTACGGCCGCCACCCCTACCGGGGGCGCTGGCGGGCGGAGGACCCGCACGGTCCCGCCGCGATCGCCCGCGCCATGGACGTCACCGGCGTCGCGACGATGGCCGATCGCCCCGTGGACGAACTCTCCGGAGGCGAGTTGCAGCGCGTGTGGCTGGCCACCTGCCTGGCCCAGGACACCCCGGTGCTGCTTCTCGACGAGCCCACCACGTTCCTCGACCTGCGTTACCAGGTGGAGATCCTCGACCTGGTCCGGGACCTCGCGAACGACCACGACGTCGCCGTCGGCGTCGTGCTGCACGACCTCAACCAGGCAGCCGCCGTGGCGGACGAGATCGTCCTGTTGCACCAGGGCCGGGTGCGCGCCACCGGCACCCCGGCCACGGTCTTCACCGAGGACGCCCTCACCGAGACCTACGGGATCCGCATCGAGGTGACCACCGATCCGGTCAGCGGACTGGTCACCACCCGCCCGGTCGGGCGGCACCCGATCCGCGCCCTGGTCTGAACACCCCTCATCCTCAGCAGAGAAAGACCGTCATGACCCGTACCCGTTTCACCGCCCTCCTCGCCGTCGTGGCCGCGCTGACGCTCGGCGCCTGCGGCACCACCGAGAAGGCCGCGGCCCCCGAGACCTCCTCCTCGGCGGCCGGCGGCCCGGTCACCCTCACCGACAGCCGCGGCAAGGAGATCACCCTCAAGGCCCCGGCGACCAAGGTCGTCGGGCTGGAGTGGGGCGAGGTCGAGATGCTGGTCAGCCTCGGCGTCATGCCCGTCGGCGTCGCCGACCCGAAGGGGTACGGCACCTGGGTCACCGCCGCGAAGCTCGACCCGAGCGTCAAGGACGTCGGCACTCGCGGTGAGCCCAGCGTCGACTCGATCGTCGCCCTCCAACCCGACCTCATCGTGATGGAGGACGACCGGGGCGCCAACCTGATCAGTCAGCTGGAGAAGTACGCCCCCGTCGTGGTCGCCAAGGGCAGTGACGCCACCGACAACCTCGGCCGGATGCGCACCGACCTCACCATGATCGCCAAGGCCGTCGGCAAGACCACCGCGGCGGAGAAGCTGCTCACCGACTTCGACGCGGCCATCGCCGACGGCAAGAAGAAGATCGCCGACGCGGGCGCCGCCGGCCGGCCGTTCGCCATCGCCGACGGCTGGAAGGAGGGCAGCACCGTCAGCATCCGGATGTTCGGCAAGGGCGCGCTCGTCTCCCAGATCGGCATCCAGCTCGGTCTCACCAACGCGTGGACCGGCAAGACCGACGAGGTGTGGGGCCTCGGCCAGACCGACGTCGAAGGCATGACGGTGCTCAAGGATCCCAACCTGCGCTTCTTCTACAGCGCATCCGACGGCGACGACGTGTTCGCCAACGGTCTCGCCGGCAACGCCATCTGGAAGGCGCTGCCCTTCGTCCGGCAGGGCAACCTGCACAAGATGCCCAACGGCATCTGGACCTTCGGCGGACCGCTGTCCGGCAAGCAGTACATCGACGAACTCGTCAAGACGTACGCGGTGTGAGCGTGCTCAGCGCACCCCCACGTCCGGAGCCGGCCACCCGGCCGGCTCCGGACGGCCGCCCGGCCGCGCCCCGCGTCGCCGTCGTCTTCGTCGCCGCGACCCTGCTGCTGCTCGTGGTCGGCGCGGTGCACCTCACCCAGGGCACCTCGAACGTCGGCGCCCTGGATCTGCTGCGGCTCGCGACCGGCGCCGACGACGAGACGGCCCGCGTCCTGATCGCCGCCCGGCTGCCCCGACTGCTCGCGGGGCTGGCCATCGGCGTCGCGCTCGGCTTCGCCGGTGCCGCGTTGCAGTCGATCGCCCGCAATCCACTCGCCTCGCCCGACACCCTCGCGGTCAACGCGGGCGCACACCTGGCGATCGTGTCGGTGGCCGCGTTCGGCGTCTCGCTGCCCGCGCTGCCCGCCGGCGGCCTCGCCTTCTGCGGAGGGTTGGCCGCCGCCGGCCTGGTGATGGCGATGTCCTCCGGCGGGCAGGCCGGCACCACCCGGCTCATCCTCGCCGGCTCGGCGACGGCCCTGGCGCTCGGGTCGGTGACCACCCTGCTGCTGCTCCTCTTCGAGCAGGCCACCATCGGCCTGTTCGCGTGGGGCAACGGCTCGCTGGTGCAGAGCGACCTGACCGCGCTGACCCAACTGGCGCCGGTGATCGTCGGCGCCATCGTCGTGCTGATGCTGCTCGGGCACCGCCTCGACATCCTCGCCCTCGGCGACGACACCGCCACCGTGCTCGGGCTCGACGTGCGGCGTACCCGGCTCACCGTCATGGTCCTCGCTGTGCTGCTGTCCGCCGCGGCCGTCACCCTCACCGGTCCGGTCGGCTTCGTCGGCCTGTGCGCCCCGGTGATCGTCCGGCTGCTCGCCCCCGTGGTGCCGGGGGTGCACCGGCACCGCATCCTGCTGCCGCTGTCCGGCATCGCCGGCGTCGTCATCGTGCTCGGCTCCGACGTACTGCTGCGCGCCGTCATGGGCGGGCAGGCCGGAGTCGACATCCCCACCGGTGTCGTCACCACCCTGTTCGGCGCGGCGATCCTCATCTGGCTGGCCCGCCGGCACCGCGACGCGGGCCCCACCCACCGCCCACCCGGCGGGCACGCGGCCGTCCGCTCCGCCGCGTTCCACCGCGGCGTCGTCGCCGTCGCCGCCGTGGTGACCGTCTCCGCCGTGGCGGTCGGCATGCTGGCCGGTGACACCTGGGTGCTGCTGGGTGACGTCGTCAACTGGGTCAACGGCAGCACCGGGCCGGCGTACACCTTCGTGCTGGACCAGCGGTGGCCGCGCGTCGCCGCGGCGGTCCTGGCCGGCGCGGCGCTCGCGGTGGCCGGCACCACCGTCCAGGCGGTCTGCCGCAACCCGCTGGCCGAACCGGGCATCCTCGGCATCACCGCCGGCGCCGGCCTGGGGGCCATCTCCCTGCTCACCTTCGTGCCGCTGGCCGGGGTGTGGGCCGTCTCCGGCGTCGCCGGGCTCGGCGCGATGCTGGCGTTCGCCCTGGTCTACGGCCTGGCCTGGCGCGGCGGGCTGAGCTCCGACCGGCTGGTGCTGATCGGGTTCGGCGCCTGGCAGGGCGGGATGGCGGTCATCACCTACCTGGTCGTCGCCTTCGACCCGTGGAACACCGGGAAGGCGTTGACCTGGCTGTCCGGCTCCACCTACGGCCGGACGCCCACCCAGGTGCTGCCGGTGCTGATCGCCCTGCTGGTGCTCACCCCGGCCGTGGTCGCCGCCCGTCGCGAACTCGACCTGCTGGCGCTGGACGACGACACCCCCCGGGTGCTGGGCGTCCGGCTGGAACGTACCCGGCTGGTCGCGCTCGGCGCGGCGGCGCTGCTCACCTCCACCGCGGTCTCGGCCGTCGGGGTCATCGGCTTCGTCGGCCTGGTCGCCCCGCACGCCGCGCGGGCGCTCGTCGGCGGGCGGCACTCCCGGGTGCTCCCGGTGGCCGCCCTGCTCGGCGCGGCGCTGGTCAGCGTCGCCGACACCCTCGGCCGGACGGTCATCGCTCCGGCCCAGGTCCCCGCCGGCCTGGTCACCGCCATGATCGGCGCCCCGTACTTCGTCTGGCTGCTGTGGCGCTCCCGCGCCGTGGCGAACAACCCCCGGTAGATGCCGGCCCGAGCCCGGAGAGGCACCATGACCGAGACCCTGCCCATCGCGCCCTGGCGCGTGTTCACCGTCAGCGTCCGCGCGGTACGCCGACTCAGCCCGTCCTTCACCCGGGTGACCTTCACCGGGGCGGACCTCGACCGGTTCGCGGACAACGGTTACGACCAGCGGATCAAACTGGCGCTGCCGCTGCCCGGTCAGCGCCGGGCGAGCCTGCCGGACGGCGCGGACTGGTACGCCACCTGGCGGGCGCTGCCGGACCACCTGCGCAACCCGATCCGTACCTACACCGTGCGGGCGGTCCGACCGCACCTGGCCGAGGTCGACGTCGACCTGGTGCTGCACGGCGACAGTGGCCCGGCGACGCGCTGGGCTCGGCGGGCCAGCGTCGGCGACGAGATCGCCCTGGTCGGGCCGGACGCCGGCTTCGACGGAAACCACGGCGGGGTCGAGTTTCGACAGTCGACCGGCGGCGCCCTGCTGCTGGCCGGGGACGAGACCGCCGTGCCGGCGATCAGCGGCATCTGCGAGCGGCTACCCCTCGACGCCCGGGGCACTGTCGTGCTGGAGGTGCCCGACGCCGCCGACGTGTTGCCGCTGGTGACGCCCCCCGGCATCGAGGTGCGCTGGCTGGCCCGGGCCACCGACGGGTACGGCAGCCGGTTGGTGCCCGCCGTCGTCGCCGCGGCCGGGGAGCTGCTGGCCCCCGACGCCTCGTCGGCCGCCCAGCCCGTGCCGGACGTGAACCTGGACACCGAGATCCTCTGGGAGGTGCCCGAGGAGGTGGCCTCCGCTCCGCTCTACGCGTGGCTGGCCGGGGAGGCGGGCGTGATCCGTCACCTGCGCCGGCACCTGGTCGCCGAGCGGGGTCTGGACCGGCGGGCGGTGGCCTTCATGGGCTACTGGCGGCTCGGCCACGTCGACGCGGACTGACCGCGCCGCGAGGCGCACCACGCCGGGCAGCGAGGCGCACCACGCCGGGCAGCCGCGAGGTGCGTCGAATGCCGCAAGGCGCGTACCGTTTCGGGTCGGACTTGGGGTGGACCGGCTGGAGCCGGCACGGGATACGGGACGAGACACAGACGCATGACGGTGGACAACATTACCGAAAACGGTCAAGAGGGCATTGACCGAAGCCGGCTGGAGGCCTGCCTCAGCGTCTTCGAGGCGTTGGAGGAGCTGCCCTCCGACCACCCGGACGTGGTGCGGGTGCAGCGGGCCACCGCCCGGCTCTACAAGGTGATCAAGCAGCGGCGGCGGGAGGAGCGGCGCGACGCCATCCTCGCCGCCGACCGCGCGGTGACGGAGGCCACCGCCACCGGCGCCCCGGGGCGGATCGACGACGAGACCCAGGGCATCCCGCTCGCGTCCTCCGCCGCGGGCGAGACGGCGGGTTTCCTGCACAACGCCCGCGGCTGCTACGTGTGCAAGCAGCGCTACCGCGAGGTGGACGCCTTCTACCACCAGCTCTGCCCGTCCTGCGCCGCGCTCAACCGGGAGCGCCGCGACGCCCGTACCGACCTGACCGGCCGGCGCGCGCTGCTCACCGGCGGCCGGGCGAAGATCGGCATGTACATCGCGCTGCGGCTGCTGCGCGACGGCGCGCACACGACGGTGACCACCCGGTTCCCGCACGACGCGGTGCGCCGGTTCGCCGCCATGCCCGACAGCGGGGACTGGCTGCACCGGCTGCGCATCGTCGGCATCGACCTGCGCGACCCCGCCCAGGTGATCGCCCTCGCCGACGACGTCAGCAGCCAGGGTCCCCTCGACATCCTGATCAACAACGCGGCGCAGACCGTCCGCCGGTCCCCCGGGGCGTACGCGCAACTCATCGCCGCCGAGGCCGCGGCCCTGCCGGACGGCCCGCTGCCGGAGCTGATCACGTTCGCCAAGCCGGACGGTCCGGGCGGCCCGGTGGGCAGCCTGACCGCCGGGCCACAGTCGACGGCGCTCACCCCGCACGCGCTCACCGCGCTGGCACTCACCAGCGGCTCCGCCTCGCCGGAGCGGATCGCCGCGTCCACGGCCATCGACGCCGGGGGTCTCGTGCCCGACCTCGACTCGGTCAACAGCTGGGTCCAGCGGGTGCAGGAGGTGGACCCGGTGGAGCTGCTCGAAGTGCAACTGTGCAACGTCACCGCGCCGTTCGTGCTGGTCAGCCGGTTGCGCCCGGTGATGGCGGCCGCGTCGGCCCGGCGTAAGTACGTGGTGAACGTGTCGGCGATGGAGGGCCAGTTCGGCCGCGGCTACAAGGGGCCGGGACACCCGCACACCAACATGGCCAAGGCCGCGCTGAACATGCTGACCCGTACCAGCGCGCAGGAGATGCTGACCGACGGCATCCTGATGACGAGCGTCGACACCGGCTGGATCACCGACGAACGCCCGCACCCGACGAAGATGCGGCTGGCCGACGAGGGCTTCCACGCCCCGTTGGACCTGGTGGACGGCGCGGCCCGGGTGTACGACCCGATCGTCCGTGGCGAGCTGGGTGAGGACCTGTACGGCTGTTTCCTGAAGGACTACGCGCCCTGCGCCTGGTGACCACCCGGTGCGACGAGAAGGAGAGTCATGACAGCCGATCGTGAATCGTGGCCGACGCTCGACGAGCTGCTCCGCGAGGAGGCCGAGCTGGAGCTCGCGGGTCTGTCCGAGACCGACGCGTACGAGCTGGGGCAGCTCGCCGTCGCCGCCGCCCGGGACCAGCGGTTGCCGGTCTCGGTGGGGGTGTGGCGGGCCGGTCGCCAGCTGTTCCACTGTGGCCTGCCCGGGTCGACGGCGGACAACGACGGGTGGTTGCGCCGCAAGGGCCGGGTGGTGATGCGGTTCGAGCACTCGTCGCTGTACATGGCGCGGTTGTGCCACGACAAGCAGGTGACGCTTACCGAGAAGTTCGGTCTGCCGGCCTCCCGGTACGCGGCGGCCGGCGGTGCGGTGCCGCTGCGCGTACGCGGCACCGGCGTGGTGGGCTGGGTCGGCGTGTCCGGGCTTCCCCAGCTGGAGGACCACCGATTCGTCGTCGACATCCTGCGCAAGCTGCCCCGCTAGCGCGGCCGCTCGTCAGTGGGCACGCCGGTTGGCCCGTAGTGCGCCGAGGAGCACGCCGGGCCGGGCCAGCGTGAGTGGGTGTTCCCGCATGGAGACGACCTGGTTGAACCGTCGGGCGATCGCCACGTCGGTGACGGTCGCGGTGATGATCTGGCGGCTGGCCCAGCTGGTGATCCGGTGTCCGCGCGGGTAGGGCCCGTCGACGTGGGGCAGCGCGAGGTCGGCCGTGGTCGACGTCGACCACGCGGCGTCGACCACGACCTTCTGCAACGCGAGGTACTCCCGGGCGGGGGCGGTCAGATCCGGGCGACCGCGCAGGTACGTCGCCAGGCAGGCCGCGTGCAGGGCCGCCGCCGTCATGCCCTGCCCGTACACCGGGTTGAACGAGGCGACGGCGTCGCCCACGCTGACGAGCCCGCCCGGGAAGCGCCGCAGCGCGGAGAATTCGCGCCGTCGACTGTCGGCGTGGTGGTAGGTCTGGACGTCGCCGATCATCTCCTGGTCGGCGACGTCGCCGAACTCGGGGGGGAACTGCTCCCGCAGTCGGCGGACGAAGTCCTCTGCCGTGGCGCCGGGGCGGTTGTCACCGTAGCCGGCCATCATGGCCATCCACCGACCGTCCTCGATGGCGAAGAACGCGGCGCCGGCGACGTCCGAGGCCATCCTCGGGCTGTTCAGCGCCAGGGCGACGGTCGAGGCCGGGGCCGTCGGCGGGCGCCGGAACAGGGCCGTCGCGTAGTTGAGGTGCACGGTCATCCGCCGGGTGGCCGGCCGCTCCCAGCCGGCCTGCTCCAGCCAGGCCGACAGCCTGCTCGACCGTCCCATGGCGTCCACCACGAGGTCACCGCTCTCCACGCCGGGCACCCCGCCGACGTCGCAACGGACCCCGGTGACCACGGTGCCGTCGAACACGAGACCGGTGGCACGGGCGGTGACCGTCTTGACGTTCGGCAGTCGCAGCACCTGTTGCCGGATCAGTCCCTCCAGGAGCGGCCGGCTGCCGGCCAGGCTGTCGGCGTCGTCGGGGACGACGACCCGCAGGCGACCGTCGAGGTAGTTGCGCCGAGACGCGGGTGGCGCCTCGACGACCCCGCGCGCCAGGGCCTCCTCGCGGAAGCCCGGAAACAGTCGCTCGAACTGGAGGGAGCCGCCGGGCAGCAGCGCGTGCAGCTGCGTCCCCTGGGGTACGCCGGGGCGCGCGCCGCTCACCTGCGGGTCGTCCCGGTCGATGATGACGACGCTGTCGGCGTAGTCGGAGAGCACGCGGGCGGCCAGCAGGCCGGCGACACTGCCGCCGACCACGACTGCCGTGCCCAGTACCGGGGACGGCTGATCCGGGGGCCGCACCGCGTTCAGCTCGGCGAAGATCCGGGCGCGGGAGAGGGGCATCGTGCTCTCCAAGGGTATGGATGGTCGGTCGGTGTGGCGCCCGCCGATCGTTGCACAACCACCGCACATTTACCGAACGTGTCTGCATGGTGACCATCTGTTGGCCGGTGGCGGGGCGTGACCGAGGTTGGAGGGCTCGGTTGGCGCACGTCGATGTCAACTGTCACGATTCCCGGCATGCCCATTGCGCGTCGTACTCTGCTCGGGGCCGGTCTGGCCGTCGCGACCTCCGCCCTCGCCGGCTGCGGTGACGACGGTCCGCCGAAGCCCGGTCCGGGCGATCCCGGCGGCGCGGTGACCGCGACGGACGCCGCCGGAAACCGGGTGGGCTTCGGCTCGGCCGGTGACACCACCGCCCCGTCCGGATCGCCGAGCGCCGCCGCGTCGCCGAGTGGCGGTGCCGTGCCAGCCGGCCAGGCCCGGTACGCGCAGGGCGTGACGGCGCTGCTCCGCAAACACCTCCCCGCCACCTCGCAGACCGTTGCGCACAAGGGCTTCCCCGGTGCGGTCGCCGTCGTCCTGGTCGATGGGAAGACGACCGTGCACACCGCCGTCGGGGAGGCGCTGCGCTACGGCGCGGGCCCGAAGCTTCTTACGGCGAGCCAGCGGGTCGCGATGCGTCCCGACTCCATCTTCGACCTCGCCTCGGTGACCAAGGTCTACACGGCCATCCTGCTGCTCCAGCAGGTCGACAAGGGCCGCGTCGACCTGGGCGCACCCGTCCGTGACTACCTGCCGGGCTTCACCGGAGCCGGCACCGAACGCGTCACCGTCGAGATGCTGCTGACCCACACCAGCGGCCTGCCGGTCGGCGCCAAGGTCACCGGCCTTGCCGACAGTGCCGCCCGCTGGAACGCCGTGCTCACCACCGGGTTGGTCTCCGGCGCCGTGCCCGGGGACACGTTCCGCTATTCCAGCGTCGGGCTCATGGTCGCCGGCCGAATCGTCGAGAAGGCCACCGGTCAGCGGCTCGACCAGGCGCTCAAGAGCAACCTCACCGGCCCCCTGGGCCTGCGCGACACCGGCTTCAACCCCAACACCTGGTTGTCCGGCACCGCGAAGGCCGATCGGCTCGTGGCCACCGACGCCCGCTCGTCGCGGGGCCTGCTCCGGGGCACCGTCCACGACGACGTCGCCAACCACCTCGGCGGCATCGCCGGCCACGCCGGCATCTTCGCGACCGCCACCGATCTCGCGGTCATCGGCCAACTGCTCCTCGACGGGGGCACCCACCAGGGCAAGCGGATCCTCGCCGCGGCGACCGTGCGCCGGATGCTCACCAACCAGAACGCCGGGAAACCCGCGGTCGACCCGGAGCGACCCAACCGGACCGCCGCGCACGGCCTCGGCGTCGTCCTCAACCAGAGCTGGTTCATGGGCCGACTCGCCTCGGCCCGGACCTTCGGCCACACCGGCTTCGCCGGCCCCTCGCTCCTGGTCGACCCCAACCGCAAACTCGTCCTCGCCCTGCTCACCAACCGCGCGCACCCCAACTGGAGTTGGGCCAATCCGGATCCGGTCCGGGCCGCGGTCGGCGACCTGCTCGCCAGAGAGGTCAGCTGACCACGGGCGGCAGGTATGGACCGCCGAACCTCACCCTGACACGATACTTGCGCTAGCAGTGCAAATACTTCGTCTCGTACGGTGGAGGACCGATGCACACGTCTCGCCGGAGATTGCTCGCCACGGTGGCCGGGGTCACGCTCGCCGCCGGTCTGTCCGTCGCCCCCGTCCCGCGTGCCGCCGAGGCCGCGCCCCCGCCGGCGTACCGTCCGGTGGTCTTCGTGCACGGCAGCGCCGGGTCGGCCGCGCAGTTCCAGTCCCAGGCCAAACGTCTGACCAGCAACGGCTACCCGATCGACATCATCGAGGCCCACGAGTACGACTCACCGAACATCGCCACGATCCTGCCCCAGGTGTACGCGGGACTCGACGCACGGATCTCCCGCCTGCTGGCCGCGACCGGCGCGGATCAGGTCGACCTGCTCGCGCACTCCCTGGGCACCTTCGTCATGCAGGGCTATCTCACCAGCTCACCGGCGCGGGCCGCCCGGGTGGCGCACTACGTGAACCTGGACGGACGCACTGCGGCGACCCCTCCCGGCGGGGTGCCCACCCTCGCGATCTGGGGTGAGGGCGATCCGGCCCGCGCCATCGTCGGCGCGACGAACGTGCACCTGCCCGACCAGTCGCACACCCAGACCGTGTCGTCGCCGGAGTCGTTCGACGAGATCTTCCGATTTCTGCGTGGTCGAGCGCCGCACACGACGCGGATCGTGCCGCAACTCTTCGGCACCGCCCGGGTGTCCGGCCGCGCGGTGCTCTTCCCGAGCAACGTGGGCGTCACGGACGCGACCCTGGAGGTCTACCCGGTCAGCCCGCTGACCGGCGGTCGACTGTCGCAGCGGCCCGCGCACCGGGTGCCGCTGAGCGGCGACGGCTCGTTCGGTCCCGTCCCGGTCCTCGCCACGGCCCGCTACGAGTTCGCGGTCGTGCGCCCGGGCGCGGCGACGCACCACTTCTACGTCCAGCCGTTCCGCCGCTCGGACTCGTTCCTGCGCCTGACGACAAGCGTGCCCGGCGAGGGCCTCAGCGCACTCGTCGAGACCAGCGACCGGCACACCGCGCTGACGATCCAGCGCCAGAAGGAGTGGTGGGGCGACCAGGGCGACGCCGGCGACCGCCTGTGGATCAACGGCAGGGATGTCCTGAACGCGGCGAACACGCCACGCGTCAAGAGGACGATCGCCATCTTCGCCTTCGACGACCACAGCGACGGCGTGACCGACCTGACCGCTCCGCTGCCGGAGTTCTTCAGCCAGACGTTCATCACCGGCGTGGACGTGTTCATCCCGGCCGCCCCGGCGCACCTCGGCCTCGTCGGGATCACCGTGGGTCAGCGCGGCGGCGGCTACGAGGTGGTCAACGTGCCCAACTGGAGGTCGAGCGCCCATCGGGTGACGGTGAACGTCGACGACTTCTGAACCGCCCGCCGCGGGCGCCCGGCCACCTCAGACGGTGGCCGGGACCCGCTCGCGCGTCCGTCGGCCGACGGCGAAGCTGACCAGCCCCAGGACCAACCCGAGGACCGCGAGGACCGCACCCACCCGGGCGGGCGCGAGGTAACCGAGCCCGGCGGCGATGGCGACGCTGCCCAGGGCGGCGCCCAGGCTGTTGGCGATGTTCATGGCCGACTGGTTGACCGCCGCACCCATCAACTGCGCGCCCGGTGCGACGGTGATCAGGCGGGCCTGCAGGACCGGGCCGAGGTAGAGGCTCGTCGCACCGACCAGGAACGCGCCCACGAACAGGCCGACCGGGTTTGACGCGACGAGACTGAACGCGGTGATGCTCACGATCATCGCGACGAATCCGATGACCATGCTGCGCCGCAGGTCGCGGTCCGCGAACCACCCACCGAGGGCATTGCCGACGGTCATGCCGAGACCCACCGCGACCAGCGCCCACGGCACCGTCGCGGCGGAGAGCCCGGCGACGTCGGTGGTGACCGGTGCGATGTAGCTGTCCACCGCGAAGAACCCGGCGAACCCGACCGCGCCCGTGGCGGCGACCAGCCAGACCTGCGAGGTGCGCAGCGACCGCAACTCGGCGGCCGGCGAGCCGTCGACCGCCGCGGCGACCTCCGGGACGACCGCCAGCACCGCCAGCAGGGTGAGCACGAAGACACCGGCGATGACCAGGTACGCGACGCGCCAGCTGGTCGCCTGCCCGAGGCGCGTGATGAGGGGTACGCCGACCACGTTGCTCACGGTCAGGCCGCTGAGCACGGTGGCGAAGCCGCGGGCCTCGTTACCGGGGCCCATCA
This sequence comes from Micromonospora sp. NPDC049204, assembly GCF_040647935.1. Lineage (NCBI taxonomy): Bacteria > Bacillati > Actinomycetota > Actinomycetes > Micromonosporales > Micromonosporaceae > Micromonospora > Micromonospora sp. NPDC049204. The sequence goes on from NZ_JBEZDC010000001.1 coordinate 289,975, forward strand.
GCGACGCCGCGAGCAGGCCGGCCGCGCCGAAGTACGCGCCGTGCGGAAGCGCCGCCGCGAACCGCGCCACCAGCACCAGCTCGAAGGTGGGGGCGAGCGCGGAACCGACAGTGCCGACGGCGAAGAGGACGAGCAGCCCGAGCACAAGCCTCTTGCGGGGCAGGCGTGCGCTCAGCGCGGCGATCAGGGGCGCGCCCACGACCACGCCGAGCGCGTACGCGGTGATCATCCAACCCGCTCGGGCGACCGCCCCGGACGACGACTGGGCGTACTCCCGCGAGAGCAGACCGCGCGCGATGTCGGGCAGCAGGCCCATCGCCACGAACTCGGTCAGGCCGATCGCGACGCCACCCAGTGCCAGGGCGACAAGCGCCGCCACCCGTCGACCTCTGCTCAACTCGATCACCGAGAAAATTTAGCAACAGCGTTGCGTAATAGGGTGTCGAGATGACTCGCATCACTGCGGACGTCAGGTTCCTGCGCGGCTACAACCAGGCACTGGTGCTGGGCGTGGGTCGTACCGCGCGATGCTTCGAGCGCTCGACAGTGGTCCAGGCCACCGGCCTGACCCCCCAGGCGGTCTCCAAGGTCATCGCCCGCCTCGGCGCCGACGGCCTGATCCGTCCCACCGGTGCCCGCCGGCCGGGCGTCGGCAAGCCCGCCATCGTCTACGAACTCGTCCCCGACAGCCGGTACGCGATCGGCGCCCACGTCGCCCGGCGCACACTGCGGCTGGTCCTGGTCGACCTCGCCGGCACCGTGCGCCGCTCGGCGGTCAGCCCGCTGCCCGGCGACTTCACCCCGCCGCACCTGCTCGACGCCCTGCGCTCCGGCATCGACACGATGATCGGCAGCACCGACGTCCGGAACCGACTCACCGGCGTGGGCATCGGCATGATCGGCCCACTGGACCACGCCCACGGCCTGGTCCGCGGCGCCCACGGTTTGCGGCACTGGCACGACGTACCGCTGCGCGAGATCGCCGAGAAGCACCTGGACCTACCCGTCCACCTCGACAAGGACGTCACCGCGGGGATCACGGCCGAAGCCTGGCGACACGGCGCGACGTTCGGCGACGCGGCGCTCATCATGATCGAGTCTGGGATCGGCGGGGGCTTGTGGCTGGGCGGCGCGGCCCACCGGGGCGCGCACACCAACGCGGGAGAGTTCGGCCACACCGTTGTCGACCTGGACGGTCCCCGCTGCGTCTGCGGCCGGCACGGCTGCCTGGAGATCGTGCACCGCCACGCCACCGAGGCCGGCGACCTGGCACGTGCCGCCCGCGTCGTGGCGGTGGGCGTCGTCAACCTGCTCCAGACCCTCGACCTCGCCCACGTGGTGCTGGCGGGCGCGGATCTCCTCCGGCACCCGGAGACCTATCTCGCGGCCGTCACCGAGGCCGTCCAGGCGGACGCGCGACGCGTGGACTGGCTCCGGACCCGGGTGAGCCTGTCCGGTCTCGGCGCGGACGCCATCGCCGCGGGCGCCGCCATGCAGGTCCTCGACCAGCACTACGGCATCCCCGAGCTGGCCCAGACCTGAGCGTGCCGACGGCACCCCGCGACTGCTGCCGGTTACTCAGTGGTGCACCGTCGCGGACACGAGGGTGTCGACCTCCGTCCGGGTGCAGCCACTCGCCGGGCTCTCGCTGAGGGTGATGACCGCCTCGAGCCGGTCCCTGGCCTGCCGGAGCTGGGCGATCTGCTGATCGATGCGGTCGCGTTCGGCGCGCAGCATGGCCCGGGACTCCGGGGTGTTGACGTTCGCGTCGACGCAGGGCAGCAGGTCCAGGATGGTACGGCTGGCGAGGCCGGCGGCGTACAGCGTCTGGATCAGGTGGACCCGGTCGACCGCGCTGTGCGGGTAGTGGCGCTGCCCGCCGCTGCTGCGAGCGGCCGTCAGGAGCCCCTGCTCCTCGTAGTAGCGCAGGGCCCGCACGGACACCCCGGTCTGCGCGGCCAGCTCACCGATGCGCACGGCCCCTCCCCCCGGTCGGTGACACCCGCCACACAACCTTGTCTCTCACGTCAGCGTCAGGTTTGAGCGTAGCTCGCGGACGGCTCGTCGGTGAACCTGCCAGGAGGCAACCGATCACGCAGGGCACCGGTTCGGATCGACGTCCTCGCCGACGAGTGGAGCGCGTACGTCAAGGCGTCCCTGGCCAACGACCCGAGCGAGTTCTACCAGCCGACCGGGCGGTAGCGGCGACGTCACTGGCAGACGACCCACTTGTCGTCCTCCTCGACCAGCGCCATGTTCTGCGTGAACCGCGCGCCCGTGGCCTCCTGGACCACCTCGACGGTGGCTGTCGCGGTGACCCGGCCGTTGTAGTTGTTGACGACCAGGCCGGTGATCTCGTAACTGCTGAACCGCAGTTGCGCAGCCTGGATCCGGGCGAAATCCTCCTGCGTCAGGTTCTTGCGCACCTTGGCGCACAGCCGCCCGTACGCGGCCGGGTAGTTGCCCGCCTGCATGTCGTCCGCGTACGCCGTGGCGGCGGCCCGGGCCGGTTCGACGTTGTCCCGGACGCCGCGGTAGATCCAGAAGCCGGCGCAGACGCCCACCACGCAGCACACCGACAGCAACGCGGCGACGACGATCAGGACCGTCCGAGCTGTGCGGTTGGGCTTCGGGCTGGGCACCATCATCGGCTCGTACGCCATGACCGGAGGGTAGACAGGCACAGCAAGCCCGTACCCTCCGCTGCCGGGCCGGACGCCGAGGGCGTCCGGCCCGGCGCGAAATCCGCTACAGGCGGGCGGTGCCGGCCGCGGTGGCCTCCTGAACCGCCGAGGTACGACGCAGCTCGGCCCGCTCGTCGCCCGCCTCATCGCGGTCCGGAACTGCCACCCGGGCCGCCCGGTTGGTGCCCGCCGCCGCCTGGTCACCGGTCACGCCGCCGCGGATCCGGTTGTTCGCGGCCACCTGGGCGGCCGGGTCGTTGCCCGTCACCGTCAACTGACCGTTGATGATGTTGTCGTCGACGGTGACACCGCCGGTGGTGCTGGTGACGCTGACGTCCGTGCCCCAGTAGCCGCCGGAGGCGCAACTGTCGAGGGTGCCGTTCGGGCCGAGCTGCACACCACCCAGGTTGCCGGCGAAGGTGGCCCGACCGCGCACCGCGCTGCCGCACACCACACTGCCGGTGGCGCTGTTCAGCACCGAGAGGGTGCCGTCGACGAACGAGTCGTGCACGTCGGTGTAGTAGGTGCCGGTGCTGCTGACGTTGCGCTGCACCTGCGTGCCCCGGTCGAGCCGGACCTCACCCGCGCCGGCGGTGACCGTCCCGACGATCGTCGACTCCTCCACGAACAGGAAGCTGTCGACGGTCGCGGTGCCCTTCGGCCGCACCGTCACGTTGCCGCTGCTGGCATCCTTGAGGAAGACGCCGTACCCGCCGGCGGCCAACACCACCTGGCCGTCGATCGTCGTCGCGGTGGCGTCGAGGTAGCCGTCCGCGGCGACGCGTACCTCACCGCTGACCCGGCCGCCGGCAACCACCAGGTTGGCGCCGGCCGCGACGGTGACGTTGCCGGTGATCGTGGTGCCGGTCAGGGCGCAGGACTCGCCGGCCGGCACGAGCAGGTCGTTGGGCACGGTCACGGCACCGCCGGTGCCGATGCAGTGGGTGACCAGGTCGGCGTGTGCGGTGGGCGCCACCGCCAGCACCGAGGCGGCGATGACGGCGCTCACGGTGGCCAGCTTGGCGACGGTACGTCCGGGCATCGTTGTACTCCCTGTCGATGAGATTCGAGGACTCATGCGCCGACGTCCGATCGGGCCGCGGCCCGGACGATGGCGCCCTGCTGTCGCCGGTTGAGCGTGCCGCCGGTCACGAGCGCGGTGGTGACCGCTTCGACGTGCCGGACGAAGTCGGCGTGACCGGGGTAGTCGGCGTGTTCGTCGATCAGATCGTTGATGGTGCAGCCGTCGCCGGTGTCGACGTTCGCCACTCCGGTGTCGTCACCGTCGATGATCACGGTGGCCCGGGTGTCCGAGGCGGGACAGCCGTCGCTGCCGTCGGCCACCACCGTGAACGTGGTGGACTGCTCGGCGGCGGCGTTCCCCGCGGTGTCGGTCGCCCGGTACCGCAGGGTGTGCGCGCCGACGGTCCGGACGACGACCGGGCTGCCGTACGCGGTCCAGCCACCGCCGTCGAGGGCGTACTCGATCGACGCCACCCCCGAGCCGTCATCGGTGGCGGTGACGGTGACTGTCGCGCCGCCGACGTACGCGCCGTCGTCGTTCCGGTCACCGGCCACCGTGGCGGCGACAGTGGGTGGGGTGGTGTCCTCGGCCTGCGGCTCCACGACGGTGAAGTGGGCCATCTGCTCGGCCGACGTGTTCCCCGCGACGTCGGTCGCCCGGTAGTGCAGCATGTGCATGCCCACCGTGGTCACGACGACCGGAGCCGTGTACGCGGTGAAGGCTCCGCCGTCCAGCGCGTACTCGATGGTGGCGACACCGGACCCGGCATCGGTGGCGGTCAGCGTGACGGTGGCCGTACCGAGGTAGTTGCCGTCGCCGTCCTGCTCGCCGGCCGGCGCGGCCGTGACCACCGGCGCGGTGGTGTCCTCCTCGGTCGGCTCGACGATGCGGAACGACACCGAGCCGACCGCGCTGGTGTTGCCGGCCTGGTCGGTGGCCCGGAACTGCACCGAGTGGTCGCCGACCGCGGTCACCGGCACCGGTTGGGTGTACGGCTGGAAGCTGGTGTCGTCGACCTGGTACTCGATGGTGTCCACACCGGAGTCGGTGTCGGTGGCCGTGACGGTCACCGTGGCCGCGCCGAGGTAGTTGCCGTCGGCGTCGCGGTCGCCCGAGACGACGGCGTCGACGGTCGGCGCCGTGGTGTCGCCGCCGCCTCCGCCGTCGGTGACGACGAGTTCGCCGACCATCTGGCTGTGGCCCGGGATCGCGCAGAAGTAGCGGTACCGGCCCGGCGTCAGGTTCACCGTCGCCTGGTGGCGGCCATCGTTGGCGTCGAACGGGTTGGCCAGGATGTTGAGCGTGACGTCGTGGTTGTAGCCCTCGGTGCTGGTGTCGAAGGTCAGCGTGTGCGGCATCCCGGTGGTGTTGCCGGTGGCCGCGCTGTTCTCCCAGATGATTGTTGTCGCGCCGGCCACCGCCTGGGCGGGGACGGACTTGTAGCGGGTGGTGTTGTCGTCGGCGGTCCAGGTCAACACCTGGTCCGCGGCGACACGCGGGGCGGCGCTGGCGGGCGGCGCGGCAAACGGGATCACCGTGAGCAGGAGCGCCGACAGCGCGGCCGTGAGTCGTCGGGTCATCGTTTCTCCTAGAGTTCCCGCGCGCGGATGTTGCGGAACTCGGCCAGGTCGTTGTCACCGTGGTTCTGCAGACCGATGAAGCCGCGCAGGAACTGCCGCAGATCGGTCGGCGGATCGCCGGCACGGGAGGACTGCTTGCCCGGCGTGTTGTCGAACTCGTTGATCACCACGCCGTTGCGGATCATCGTGTAGTGCTGGCCGACCACGCGGATCTCGTAGTCGTTCCACACGTTCTTCGGGGTGACGCCGGCCTGGGCGAGCGGCACCGAGTCGAAGTTGTAGACCGAACCGGTCTTCTGCGGCTCACCGGTCTCCCCGTCGTAGATCTGGATCTCGTGTCCGCAGTAGATCGCCATCCAGGCCGGCGAGGTCCGGGCCGACCCGACCGTGCCGCAACTGTCCGGTGGCCGCTGGTCGAGAGGGGTTCGCAGGTCCGGGAACCGGACGAAGACTCCGGTGTTGGCCCGTCCGGTGCCCGGCGCGATGTCCCGGAACTGCAGCTTCAGCGAGAAGTCGCCCAGCTCCTTGGTGTGCCAGAGCATGCCCAGGCCGCCACTGGAGCGCAGCGACCCGTCCGGCTGGATGCTGAACGATCCCGTCGGGGCCTGCTGCCAGCCGCGCAGCGACTCGGCGGTGCCGTCGAAGAGCGGCTCGTACCCGGTGTGTCCGGTGCGCCCGATCTCGGACGCGGCGGCCAGCCGGGTCAGCGTGCCGCTCTCGCGGGCGTTGAGCAGACCGTCGTCCTGCAGCGCACGGGTCACCGTGGTCACGTGGCGCACGAAACTGTTGTGGTCGGCCCAGGTGCTCTCGTCGTCGATCAGGTCGTTGACCGTGCAGCCCTGCCCGACCGTGCGGCTGGGCACCCCGGTGTCCGTGTCGCCGAGCCACACGTTCTGCCGGTCGTCCGGCACGGCGCAGCCCACCGTGACCGCGGTCTGCACCGTCGCCTTCTCGCCGTCGGCGTACGTGACGGTGAGCTTCGCGGTGTAGGTGCCGACCTTGGCGTACGTGTGCCGGGGGTTCACCTCGGTGGACGTGGCGCCGTCGCCGAACTCCCACCGGTGGCTGACGCCGCCGGAGCGCGCGCCGTCGAAGGCGATGGTCAGGGGCTTGTTCTGTACGGCCACCGAGGTCGCCGCCGGTGCCGGGGTGGGCGCGCCGCCGGCGTAGGTGATCCGGATCAGCTTCTGGTTGGGGTGCAGGCTGAAGAACCCGCCTCCGTAGTCCAGCAGGTAGAGCGCGCCGTCCGGGCCGAACTTGGCGTCCATCCAGCTCTGCAGCCGGGTGTCGCCGTTACCGCTCGGGATGATGGCGCGCAGCGTCTCGGCGTAGACCGGTGGCGTGGCCGTCGGTACGCCGGCCGGGTCGACGGTCACCGCGACCCGGTTGGCGGCGTTCGACTGGTCGCCGATGAACCACTTCTCGTCCCAGTACGCCGGCCACGCCACCGTGCTGTTCGGGTCGACCCGGTCGCGGTGGTAGGTCGGGCCGGACATGATGGCCTGCCCGCCGCCGCGCAGGTACGGCTGCGTGTAGGTGGCGTCGGCCGCCACGTAGGTGGGCAGGTCGCTGCCGTCGGTGCGCTTCGGGAAGACCGGGCCGCCGCCGTCCGGCGAATACCAGATCATGTTGTCCCGGGCCGCCGGGATGTCCACCAGGCCGGTGTTACGCGGGGACTCGTTCTTCAGGTTGTCGCAGTCGTACCAGCCGGTCAGCACGCTCGCGTCGGTGCTGCTGCGGTCCCGGTACGGCTGCCGGTTGCCCATGCAGTAGGGCCAGCCCTGGTTGCCGGCCGAGGTGATGATGGTGGCGGTCTCGTACTTGGCCGGGCCGAGTGTGGGGCTGGGCGACGAGGCGTCCGGGCCGACCCAGCCGGCGGTCAGCCACTGGTGCTCCGGGTCGATCTGCAGGCGGGCGATGTTGCGCACGCCCATCACGTAGATCTCCGGGCGGGTCTTCTCGGTGCCCGGCGGGAAGAGGTTGCCCTCCGGGATGGTGTACGTGCCGTCGGCCTCCGGGTGGATCCGGATGATCTTGCCAGCGAGGTCGTTGGTGTTGCCCGAGGTACGGCGGGCGTCCTGGAAGGAGATGCCCTGGTACTCCTGGGTCCAGTTGTTGCCGGAGTAGCCCTGGGATCCCTCGGAGGAGTTGTTGTCGCCGGAGCCGACGTAGAGGTTGCCCTTCGCGTCGAACGCCATCCCGCCGCCGGCGTGGCAGCAGCTGTGGATCTGCACGGGGAACTGCAACAGGTCCTTGCGGGTCGCCTGGTCGATGGTCTGCGCCTGCCGGTCGTAGGTGAACCGGGAGACGGTCCGCTGCCCGACCCGCTTGACCCGGTCGATCGACTCGTGCGGCATCCAGTAGACGTAGAGCCAGCCGTTCTCGGCGAACGCGGGGTCGGGCACGATGCCGAGCAGGCCCTCCTCGTTCTTCACCAGCTCGGAGCCGCTGCCCCGGTTGCCCATCACCTCCAGGGTGGTGAGCAGCTTGGCCTGCTTGGTCCGCGGGTCCCAGGAGTGGATGGTGCCGCAGCCCAGGCCGACCTTCGGGTCGTTCCAGTCCGCGATCGGTCCGCTCGGGCACGCCGCCTTGCCGACGTAGAAGACCGTGCCGTCCGGCGCGATGGTGAGCCCGTGCGGCTCGCCGATCTGGTCCAGCTGCCCGGTCTGGTTGGCCGCGGTGAGTCGCTCCACCTTGTAGTTCGCGGCGATGGTGGCCTGGCAGTCGCCGCGTACGCGGCCGGTGGTCCAGTTGAGCGCCCCGGCGAGGTGGGCGCGGAACGCCTCCTCACCGTAGCTGCCCTCGGTGTGGCCCATGCCGGTGTAGAACGACCGGCCACCGTCGTAGTCCCGGCACCAGGACACCGGGTGGAAGGCGCCGTTGGCGGCCGGCCCCGGGTTGTAGTGCCGCTCCTCGACCTGGGCGAGCGTGTGCACCGTGCCGATCGGGTTCGGGTCCCAGTTCTCCCAGCGGTCGGAGCGGGTGACGGTCAACGGCAGTGACGCCGTGGCCGGGTGTTTCCGGTCCAGGATGTCGACCACCGCGCGGTTCACCGCGGGCGGCTCGGGCGTGCTGGTGCTGCCGGTGAACAGGCGCAGATCGGCGAGCTGGATCAGCGGCTCACCGCTGTTCGCGGTGATGTTCAACCGGTAGCGGCTGAACTCCTGCGGCGTGGCGATGTCGAACCGGCGGGTCTGCAACCGGTCCCCGAAGGTCTGCCCGGTGCGTCGGTCCAGATCGGACCAGTTCTGCCCGTCGGTGGAACCCTGCAGGGTCCAGTCCTTCGGGTCCCGCCCGACGAAGTCGTTGGCCGACGTCAACGCGTACCCGGTGATCCGCTTGGGCGCGGCCAGTTGGTACGCCACCCAGGCCGTCGGGGTGCGGACCAGCCACTTGGTGTTGGCGTCGCCGTCGGTCAGCTTCTCCTTGGTCTCGGTCGGCGGGTTCTCGCCGCTGGCGGTCACCGCCGCCACCGGCTCGGCCGCCGGAATGGCGCCCGCCGGGCGGGTGCCGATCAGGCCGGTGAACCAGGCCGAGTCGACCTGGGCGCGGGCGGCGTCGGCGATGCCGACGAACCCGCCGCCGGCCTTCAGGTAGCCCTGTAGCGCCGACTCCTGGTCGCGGTTGAGCGCGGCGCCCGTCGCGGAGAGAAAGACCACGCTGCGGTACGCCGACAGCCCGGCCGCGGTGAAGACACCGGGATCCGTGGTGGCCGTGACATCGATGTCATGACCGGCACCAAGCTGTTTGATGGTGTCGACCGCGCGCGCCACCGGGTCCTGCTGCTCGGCCGCCGGGCCATGGAACACGAGGACCGCTGTCTGCTGCGCCGCCTGCGGGGCGGCTGCCGGTCGTGGCGCGGCCGCCGCTCCCGGTGCGGCTGCCGCCGTCGATGCCGGGATCAGTGCCGTGAAGGCCGCTATCGCGGCAAGGACTCGTCGTGGTTGTCTGGTCATCCCCGTCCCCACTTTCGGTTGGGTCAGCTTCCGTGCGTGTGGGTGTGGCCCTGGAACCGGTGGATCGCCTCCTCGGCGCCCGGCGGCATGCTGCCGTCGGCGTTGCGCACCAGGAAGATCCCGGCCATGCCGCCGTCCGAGTGGTTCTGCACGTGGCAGTGGTACATCCACGCCCCCGGTCCGACTCCCTCCCCCGCCAGCACCTGGAAGCCGAACGAACTGCCCGGATTGAGGTCCTTGTTGTCGATGACCAGGCTCGGGTCGGCCGGCCCCTCCAGCATTCCGGTGCGGTTGTCCGCCCAGCGGTGGGCATGCAGGTGGAAGGTGTGGAACAGGTTGCCGTGCCCGATGGCGATCCACTCCACCCGCTGGCCCAGGTTCGCCTCGAACATGGGCGTCTCCGGTGCCATCCGGTTGTTGATCGACATGTCGTGGAACACGACGGTGAACTGCTTCTCCGGCAGGATGTCGCCCCGCCGGCGGACGATGAGCGCGCCGTACAGCCCCTTGGCCACGCCTGCGGTGCCGTGGTCGGTGCCCATGGCGTGGTCGTGGTAGTGCCAGTAGCCGGCGCTGCCCGGCATGAACCGGCGGCCCGCCGCGGCGACCATCTCCCGCGAGCGCCAGACGTACGTCCGCGTCTCGCCCGGGTTGTTGAACGAGGCGTTCAACGGGCTGCCGTCCGACTCGGTGCTGTAGTCCACCCCGTGCGGATGGATGGAGAGCCGCTGGTTCGTGGTGTTGACCAGGGTGATCTCCAGGGTGTCACCCTCGTACATCTCCAGGAGTGGACCTGGCACGGTGGCCTGGCCAGGCGCCAGGCCGTAGCCGAACAGGCCGCCGGGCAACTGCTCGGCGTAGATGGTGACCTTCTTCGTGACACCGGCGGCGGCCCGTGCGGGGCTGGGGCCGAACGCGGTGCCGATCGCGGGGGCGGCTGCCCCCAGCGCACCGGCGGCGAGCGCCCCGGTGGCGATCAGGGATCTGCGGGACAGATGACGTTGGGAGCCAACGGCATGGTCGTCCATGGGTCTCCGTTCCCGACCGGGCGAAGACGCGACGAGGACAGGGTGCAACGACCGCCGAGCACGGGGGCGGCAGCACGACTGAGGTGAGGCTCGTCGCGGACTTTGCTCGGAAGACTCAGAGCTTTCGGTGGATGTCTGCAACTTATGTAGTCCATCGACGAAAGTCCAGGTCTGGTTGCAAAAAGATTACCTTGACATTACGACGTCTTTCGATTGACATGATCCTGACCTGCCGTCGCCCATCCGACGACGCACAGAACGACGCCGGGCCGCCTCAGCGATGAGGCGGCCCGGCGGACAGACGTACGGGAGGGATCGTCAGAGCTGACGGCGGTCGTCCGCCGGCAGGCCCGACGCCTGCGGCGGCTCCGGCGCCTGGTCAGGCTGACCGAGCTGCGCGACACGGGTCGGATCGAGGACCCGGGAGAGGAACGCACGGGTCCGCTCGTGCTTCGGGTTGCCGAGCACCTCCTGCGGCGGCCCCTGCTCGACCACCACGCCCCCGTCCATGAACACGACCCGGTCGGCGACGTCGCGGGCGAACGCCATCTCGTGCGTCACCACCATCATCGTCATGCCGTCCTCGGCCAGCTTGCGCATGACGGTGAGCACGTCCCCGACCAACTCCGGGTCGAGCGCGGAGGTCGGCTCGTCGAAGAGCATCAGCTTCGGTTCCATCGACAGCGACCGGGCGATCGCCGCCCGCTGCTGCTGCCCGCCGGAGAGTTGCGCCGGGAACGCGTCGGCCTTGTCGGTCAGCCCGACGCGGTCCAGGTTGGCCCGGGCGACGCGCTCCGCCTCGGCCCGGCCGCGCCGCAGCACCCGCCGCTGGGCGATGGTGAGGTTGTTCAGCACGGTCAGGTGCGGGAACAGGTTGAACGCCTGGAAGACCATGCCGATGCCGCGGCGCACCGCGTCGACCTCGACGTCCGGATCGGTCATCTCGACCCCGTTGACCCAGATCCGGCCGGCCGTGGGCTCCTCCAACAGGTCGACGCAGCGCAGCAGCGTCGACTTACCGGACCCGGACGGCCCGATCACGCAGACCACCTCGCCCTGGCCGACCTCGAAGTCGATGCCCTTGAGCACCTCGAGGGACCCGAAGGACTTGTGCAGGTCGCGGATCTCGACGGCCGGGCGGGGTGCAGTGCTCGTCATGCGGGTCACCGGGCCTTGGCGTAGCGGAGTTCGAGGCGGCGTACCACCTGGGACAGCGGCAGGGTGATGATCAGGTAGGCGAGACCGGCCACCAGCAGCGGGGTCGCGTTCACCCGGTCGTTGAGCATGTCCCGACCGAACTTCGTGATCTCGATGGTCTGCGCCGTCACGCCCAGCACGTAGGCCAGCGACGAGTCCTTGGTGAGCAGGATGAGTTCGTTGGTCAGCGGCGGGATCACGATCCGGAACGCCTGCGGAATGACGATCGTGCGCATGGCAGTGAAGTGCGACATGCCGAGGGTCCGGGCCGCCTCCATCTGCCCCTTCGGGACCGCCTGGATGCCGGCCCGGATGGTCTCCGCCATGTACGCCGCGGCGGTCAGGCCGAGACCGATCGCGATCGAGCCGAACACCCCGCCCGGAATCTCCCGCTCCGGAAAGGCGATCGGGATGCCGTACCCGACGAGGAAGAGCACCAGCAGCGCGGGCAGACCCCGGAAGAGCTCGATGTACGCCGTCGCCACCCAGCGGTACGGCGCGACCCGGGACAGCCGCATCAGCGCGAGGACGGTGCCGAACACGAGGCCGAAGGCGAACGCGCCAAGCGTGTACAGGACGGTGTTGCGCAGCGCGACGGTGATGATCGTCGGGAACATCGACTTGATGATGTCGACGCGGAAGAACGCGTCGGCCAACCTGTCCCAGTCCGCGGCGAAGAGCACCGCGGCGATGACGGCGATGAAGACCAGGTACTGGAGCCCGAGGGACAACCGCTCCCGCTGGCGGCGTCGCAGCTTCACGTTCGCTCGTTGCCTTCCCGGAGGTTTACCGACGCGCAGGGCACGCGGATCGCGTGCCCTGCTGGGGGGAGCTTCGATCAGGCGCTCGGCCGCTTGCCGATCCACTTCTCGTAGATCGTGTCATAGGTGCCGTCCTGCTTGGCCTTGGCCAGCGCCTCGTTGATCTTCTTGAGCAGCTCCGGGTTGCCGTCCTTCTTCACCGAGAAGCCGTACTGCTCACCGGTGTCGAACTCGGCGGCCACCTGGAACCCGCCCGGGTTCTTCTTGAGGTACTCGCTCCAGACCGGCAGGTCGTTGATGGCCGCCTCGACCTGGCCGTTGGCGACGGCCTGCTGCTCGGCGGCGAGGTCCTCGAACTCGACGAGCTTGAGACCCTTCTCCGCCTCGAACTTCTTGGCGTAGTCCCGACCGGTGGTGGCCGCCTGGACGCCGAGCTTCTTGCCCCTGAGGTCGTCGAGCGTCTTGTAGGTCTTGCCGGTCTTCACCAGCATCGCCTGGGTGGCGTCGAAGTACGGGTCGGAGAAGTTCATCACCTTCTGCCGCTCCGCGGTGATCGTCATGCCGGCGGCCGCCGCGTCGCACTTGCCGGTGTTCAGGTCCTGACCGGACTTGATCCCCTCGAACGGGGTGTCGATGATCGTCTGCTGCACGCCCAGGTCCTTGGCCACCAGGTCCATGATCTCGACGTCGAAGCCGGTCACCGTGCCGCTGGCGTCCTTGGACTGGAACGGCGGGTACGGCAGGTGGGTGCAGACGGTCAGCTTGCCCGCCTCGACCAGCTTGACCCCGCTCGCCTGGACCTCACTGTCGTCCTTCTTGGCGCATCCCGCGGTTACGGCGAGGGCGGCGACCGCCACGACGAGTCCGGCCTGCCGAACAACGCTCTGGAACCTCACTGCTGTGTCCCTCCGGTTCGGCTCGCCGGTCACCGGAAGCCAGGTTGGTGCTGAGACTTGAGACAGGCGACGGTACCTGATTCGGCGAGTCAGGCCCAGATCGCGCCGGGGTCGTTCGGCCGGTGGGGCGAGCATCGGCGGTTGGAGAATCCGACACCCGGGCAGCAACGAGGCGTCAGCCGCCGGTGCCCTCGGGCGCGCCGTCCGGAGTGAAGGCCCCGCCGTCGGGATCTGTGCTGAGGAACACGTGTTGATGGCCGTGGCCGGCATCGACGCTCACCTGGTCGAGCTGGGTCGCGGCGACCGACCAGATCGTCACGGCCTCGGCCGCCTGCCGCGCGGTGAGGTCCAACAGGGCGGCGCGTTGTGCCGCCGGCACGCTGGCCGCCAGCGCGTAGGAGTCGACGGCCAGGCCGGCCTGCTGGATCGCCCCGCGCAGCCCGCCGCGCGCCACGTTCGTGGCGGTGCTGCCCGACGGTGGGTCGGCGAACGGCTTGGCGGCTTCCCGCATGGTCTCCTGCCACCGCCGGGCCTGCGCCGGATCCGGTGCCCGCCCGGCTGCCGTGTCCGCCTTGAGGGCGGTCAGGACGGGAGCCACCTGGCCGCTGACCGTGCGGGCCGTCTCCGTCAGCTGCACGATCTGCTGCGCGTCCCGCTTCGCGTCGGCCTGTTTGATGCTCGCGATGGACGCCTCGGTGGCGTCCGGACGGCCCACCTGGTAGCCGATCAGTCCACCCACCAGGGCGGTGACCAGTGCGATCGCCCCGGTGACCGCCACGAGGCGCGTGGCCCGGCGGCGACGCACATCGGGGTTGTCGGACAGGTAGGAGGGCCGGCCGGTGCGGCGCGCCATCGCATCTCCTCACATCGATGGTCTGTGGGGCCACAGGTTAGCCGCCACACGTGACGCCCGTCGATAGGGCCGCCGGCATCGAGGTGGCGGTGACGCCGCCCAGAGCCCGACGGGCCCCGGCCGATGGCGATCGGCGGGGCCCGTCGGTGTCCGACTGTCAGGCGATGTCGAACCGGTCCAGCTCCATGACCTTGGTCCAGGCGGCCACGAAGTCGGCCACGAACTTGTCGCGGGCGTCCTGGCTGGCGTAGACCTCCGCGAGCGCGCGCAGCTGCGAGTTGGACCCGAAGATGAGGTCAACCGCGGTGGCGGTCCACTTCACCTCGTCGGTGGCCAGGTCACGGATCTCGTACACGTGCTCGTCGGACTTCGACACGCTCCACCGGGTGCCCGGGGAGAGCAGGTTGGCGAAGAAGTCGTTGCTGAGCACGCCCGGCCGGTCGGTGAGGACGCCGTGCTGGCTGCCGCCGGTGTTGGCGCCCAGCGACCGCAGACCGCCGACGAGGACCGTCATCTCCGGCGCGGTCAGGTTGAGCATGTAGGCACGGTCGATGAGGAGCACCTCCGGCTGGGTCTTCTCGCCCGACCGCAGGTAGTTGCGGAAGCCGTCGGCCCGGGGCTCGAGGACCCGGAACGACTCCGTGTCGGTCTGCTCCTGGGTGGCGTCGGTGCGGCCCGGCCGGAACGGCACGGTCACCTCGACACCGGCGTCCCGCGCCGCCTTCTCGACGGCTGCCGAACCGGCCAGCACGATCAGGTCGGCGAGCGAGATCTTCGCGCCGCCGGCGGCGTTGAAGTCCCGCTGGATGCCCTCCAGGGTGGTCAGGACGGTCGCCAGCTGCTCCGGCTGGTTGACCTCCCAGCTGCGCTGCGGCTCGAGACGGATCCGCGCGCCGTTGGCGCCACCGCGCTTGTCGGTGTGGCGGAAGCTCGCGGCGGACGCCCAGGCGGTGGAGACCAGCTGAGCGGTCGTCAGACCGGAGTCCAGGACCTTCGCCTTGAGCGCGGAAACGTCGGCGTCACCCACGAGCTCGTGGTCGACGGCCGGCACCGGGTCCTGCCAGAGCTGCGGCTCGGCCACCCACGGCCCGAGGAAACGCTCGATCGGACCCATGTCGCGGTGCAACAGCTTGTACCACGCCTTGGCGAAGGCCAGCGCGAACTGGTCGGGGTTCTCCAGGAAGCGACGCGAGATCTTCTCGTACGCCGGGTCGACGCGCAGCGACAGGTCGGTCGTGAGCATCGTCGGCCGGTGCTTCTTCGCCGGGTCGAACGGGTCCGGGATGATCGCCTCGGCGTCCTTGGCGACCCACTGCTTCGCGCCACCCGGGCTGGTGGTGAGCTCCCA
This sequence comes from Micromonospora sp. NPDC049204, assembly GCF_040647935.1. Lineage (NCBI taxonomy): Bacteria > Bacillati > Actinomycetota > Actinomycetes > Micromonosporales > Micromonosporaceae > Micromonospora > Micromonospora sp. NPDC049204. Next base: position 305,302 of record NZ_JBEZDC010000001.1, read on the forward strand.
CTCGTAGCCGAACAGGATCTCGAAGAAGCGGTTGCTCCACTGCGTGGGCACGTCGGTCCACGTCACCTCGAGACCGCTGGTGATCGTGTCGGCGCCCTTGCCGCTGCCGTGGGTGCTCAGCCAGCCCAGGCCCTGCGACTCCAGCGGGGCGCCCTCGGGCTCCGGGCCGACGTGGTTGTCGGCGACGGCGGCACCGTGGGTCTTGCCGAAGGTGTGACCACCGGCGATGAGAGCGACGGTCTCCTCGTCGTTCATGGCCATCCGGCCGAAGGTCTCGCGGATGAAGTGCGCCGCCGCGGCCGGGTCCGCGTTACCGCGCGGGCCCTCCGGGTTGACGTAGATCAGACCCATCTCGGTCGAGCCGACGCCGGCCGCCATCTCCTTCTCGGAGGCGTAGCGCTCGTCGCCCAGCCAGGTGTCCTCCGGACCCCAGAAGATCTCCTCGGGCTCCCAGACGTCCTCACGACCGAAGCCGAAGCCGAAGGTCTTGAAGCCCATCGACTCCAAGGCCACGTTGCCGGCGAGCACGAGCAGGTCGGCCCAGGAGATCTGCTGGCCGTACTTCTGCTTGACCGGCCACAGCAACCGCCGGGCCTTGTCCAGGTTGGCGTTGTCCGGCCAGCTGTTCAGCGGCGCGAAACGCTGCCCACCGTCTCCGGCTCCACCGCGGCCGTCCTCGATGCGGTACGTGCCGGCGGCGTGCCAGCTCATCCGGATCATCAGGCCGCCGTAGTGGCCGAAGTCAGCCGGCCACCACTCCTGCGAGGTGGTGAGGACCTCGGTGATGTCGCGCTTGAGGGCCTCGACGTCGAGCTTGGCGAACTCCTTGGCGTAGCTGAAGTTCTCCCCCAGCGGGTTGCCCTTGGACGAGTGGGCGTGCAACACCGAGAGGTCGAGCTGGTTGGGCCACCAGTCCCGGTTGGTGCGCGGACGACCGCCGGTCTTCGGAGTCGGCGAGTCGATCGCCGGGTTCTCGCTCTCGCTGCCGTGCGCGGTCACCGAGTCGTGCGCGACCGGGCAACCCGCGGCTGCCTTCTGGTCCACGCCCTGCGCACTGGTGGGGCCGTTGTCCTGGGTGTCGCTCATGTACTTCCTTCCGAGCTTGCGGATCTCTGGGGCATGCGTTCGGTCGCGCAGTCGGGACAGATGCCCCAGTAGACGACCTCCGCCTCGTCGATCACGAAACCGTGGTCGACCGAGGCGGTGAGACAGGGGGCGTGACCGACGGCGCACTCGACGTCGGCGATCGCGCCGCAGGAGCGGCACACGACATGGTGGTGGTTGTCCGCGACCCGGGACTCGTAGCGGGCGGTCGCGCCGGCCGGCTGGATGCGCCGCACCAGACCAGCGTCGGTGAGCACGCGCAGCACGTCGTACACCGCTTGGTGGGAGACCGTGGGATGATCCGCCCGAACCAGCGCGATCACCGCGTCCGTGCCGATGTGCGGGTGATCGCGCAACGCCGCGAGCACCGCCAGTCGGGGCCGGGTGACGCGCAGCGAGGCGGCCCGCAGTTGCGCCTCGAAGTCGACCATCACCCGGCGACACTAGCCCACTATTCTGGAACCAATCAAGTTTCCGCCGGTTTCCGCGCCGCCGTGTCGACCGATTTCCGCCGCGCTGCGCGGCGAGAGTAAAAATAGTCCGGGCGGCCGTGTCGAGAACCGCCGACCGGCTCCGTCCCCGGGGTGCACGTGGCCACGAACGGCCGTACCCGCACCCGCACCGAGGAGAACACGATGGCGAAGTACCTGCTGCTCAAGCACTACCGCGGCGGCCCGACCGCGGTCAACGACGTACCCATGGACCAGTGGACGCCGGAGGAGATCACGGCGCACGTGACGTACATGCGGGACTTCGCGGCACGGCTCGAGCAGACCGGCGAGTTCGTCGACGGCCAGGCCCTCGCCCCCGAGGGCGCCTGGGTTCGCTACGACGGCGAGGGTCGCCCGCCGGTCACCGACGGCCCCTTCGCCGAGACCAAGGACCTCATCGCCGGCTGGATGACGATCGACGTCGACAGCTACGAACGCGCCGTCGAGCTTGCCGGGGAGCTGTCCGCCGCCCCCGGCAAGGACGGCAGGCCGATCCACGAGTGGCTCGAGCTGCGCCCGTTCCTGACCGAGCCGCCCACCATCACGGAGTGAACGAGGCGCTGATCCGGAGTCTCACGCCGAGCGTGCTCGGGGTCCTCGTCCGCCGCGGAGCCGACTTCGCGGCGGCCGAGGACGCCGTCCAGGACGCGCTGGTGGAGGCGGTCCGCGTCTGGGCGGTCGAGCCGCCACGGGACCCGAAGGGCTGGTTGGTCACCGTGGCCTGGCGCCGGTTCCTCGACGCGACCCGGGCGGACGCGGCCCGCCGTCGGCGTGAGGACCTCGTCGACGAGGAGCCCCCACCCGGGCCCACCCCGGCGGTGGACGACACGCTCCAGCTCTACTTCCTGTGCGCCCACCCGTCGCTGACCCCGGCGTCCGCGGTCGCGCTCACGCTGCGCGCCGTGGGCGGGCTGACCACCCGCCAGATCGCCCAGGCCTACCTGGTGCCGGAGGCGACCATGGCGCAGCGCATCAGCCGGGCCAAACGCACCGTCTCCGGGGTGCGCTTCGACCAGCCCGGCGACGTCGCCACGGTGCTGCGCGTCCTCTACCTGGTCTTCAACGAGGGCTACTCCGGCGACGTCGACCTCGCCGCCGAGGCGATCCGGCTCACCCGGCAGCTCGCGGCCGCCATCGATCACCCCGAGGTGGCGGGGCTGCTCGCCCTCATGCTGCTGCACCACGCCCGCCGCGCCGCCCGGACGGGACCCGACGGCAACCTGGTGCCGCTGGCCGAGCAGGACCGCGGCCGATGGAACACCGCGTCGATCGCCGAGGGCGTCGAGATCCTCCAGGCGGCACTCGCCCGCGACCGACTGGGCGAGTTCCAGGCCCAGGCCGCCATCGCGGCCCTGCACGCCGACGCGCCCACCGCCGAGGAGACCGACTGGGTGCAGATCGTCGAGTGGTACGACGAACTCGCGCGGCTGACCGACAGCCCGATCGTCCGGCTCAATCGCGCGGTGGCCGTCGGTGAGGCCGACGGCCCGCGCGCCGGTCTCGCGGCGCTCGCGGCGCTGGACGACGCGCTGCCCCGGTTCACGGCGGTCGCCGCGTACCTGCACGAGCGCGACGGCAGTGTGGCGACGGCCGCCCGGCTGTACGCCGAGGCGGCCCGGAAGGCGTCCAACCTGCCCGAGCGCGACCACCTGACCCGCCAGGCCGCCCGGCTCAACGCCCGCCGGGGCTGACCGGGTGCCCGGCCGGCTCGGCACCCGTCGACCGCCGGACCGATTGGGGTCCGGAAAGTCTCCGGAAGTTTCCGAACACCGCTTCCGGCAGCCTCTTCGGTCAGTGCCACTCAGCCACGGGAACCAGGGCTTCTGATCGATTACTGACCTGGTTAGACATCGGTCCGCAGCAGACCTTCGGTCACCACGAGGTTGCGGCTGTGTTTCCGAAAATTGTTGACAAGTCGACGGCCTGGTTAATACGGTCGCCATCGACGGGGCTCAATCGCCGTCAGCACAGTCACCGCGACCCACTCCTCCGGTCGTCGCGAAGAACGACCGGCACCACCACGCGGTACGACGCGGAGGGCCGTCCCAGGCCACCGACACACCCCGCGGGCCGTACCGCACTGCTGGCCCCCGCCAGCCGTCACCAGGAGGCACAGTTACATGACCGACACCAGCCACACCACACCGAGAAGGCGCGGCCGCATGCGGCTGCTTCTCGGCGCCGCATGCTCCGTCGTCCTGGCCGTCACCGGCACGATGACGGCCACCAACGCGTACGCCGAGGCCGACCGGACCCTCACCTCGAGCCTCACCGGCACCCACAACGGGTACTACTTCTCGTTCTGGAAGGACAGCGGCAACGCCAGCATGACGCTGCGCGCCGACGGCCGATACTCCAGCAGTTGGGACCGGAGCACCAACAACTGGGTCGGCGGCAAGGGTTGGGCCACCGGCAACCGACGGACGGTCAGCTACTCGGGCACCTACAACCCGGGCAACAACAACACCTACCTCGCCCTGTACGGATGGACGCGCAACCCGCTCATCGAGTACTACGTGGTGGAGAACTTCGGCAGCTACAACCCGAGCAGCGGCGCCACCCGGATGGGCACGGTCACCACTGACGGCGGCACGTACGACATCCTTCGCAGCCAGCGGGTCAACGCCCCGTCGATCGACGGCAACCAGACGTTCTACCAGTTCTGGAGCGTCCGCCAGCAGAAGCGTTCGAGTGGCACCATCACCACCGCCAACCACTTCGACGCCTGGGCCCGCGCCGGCCTGAACCTCGGCACCAACCACAGCTACCAGGTCATGGCCACCGAGGGCTACCAGAGCAGCGGCAGCTCCGACATCACCGTCCGGGAGGGCGGGGGCAGCAACCCGACCTCGGGACCCACCACCGGCAACCCGGGGACCGGCAACTGCAACGCGACGATCTCCGCCGGTCAGCAGTGGGGTGACCGGTTCAACCTCAACGTCGCGGTCAGCGGCACCAACAACTGGGTCGTCAGCCTCGGCCTGGGCGGCGGCCAGAGCATCCAGAACAGCTGGAACGCCTCGGTCAGCGGCACCAGCGGCACCGTCACCGCGACACCGAACGGCAACGGCAACAACTTCGGGATAACGGTCATGGCCAACGGCAACTGGAACTGGCCGACGGTCACCTGCCGTACCAGTTGAGCCTGCTCAGCGTCTGACAGCACACCACTGGCGTGGCGGCTCCGGCCGCCACGCCAGTCCGCGTCCTGGTACCACGTGGGGCCGGGCGGCGGGATCGATGGCCGTCGTCGGTCAGCCCTGCGGCGCCGTGGTGCCGCCGGCTGCCGACTCCCCCACCGTCGGTCCCTCGGACGGGTCCTCCCCGGCTTCCCCGGACGGGTCCTCCGTCGGCCCCTGCGTCGACTCTTCCGCCGGCCCGCCGGTCGACTCCTCCGTCGGCTTGCCCGTCGACTCCTTCGTCGGTGCCGCCGTCGGTCCGTCCGTCGGATCCGCCGTCGGTTCCGCGTCGGCGCTCTCGGACGTGGCGGGGGTGGAGGCATCCGCCCCGCTGTCGGCTGGCGGTGCGGACTGCCCTGCCGGCCCCGCGCCGGCGGGACGGGAGGCCGTCGGGGTCGGAGATCCGGAGGCGCGAACCGGCACGCCGGCGGAACTGTTCGTGGCCGGTTGGCCACCGCCGCCACCGGGGCCGGGGTCTCCCTGCGGCGCCACCGAGCGCGGCACCGCGGGAGGCGTCGAGGGTCGCCCGGTCGGGCCGGACATCATCCCGGTGGGATCGGCGAGCACCAGTACGGCAGCCCCGGCGGCCAACGCGCCGAACAGCACCGCGAGCGTCCGAGGTCCAGGGCCGGTCGCCCGACTCGGCGCGGCACCGACACCGGGCCGCCGCACGGCCGGGTGTGCCACACCGGCCTGGATCGCCGTCACCTCGGTGGCGGCCCGGAGCACCTCCGCGGAGGCGCCCGCGAAGGGCTGCGCCGCGATGGCCAGGTCCGCCGCCGACGGGAATCGGCGGGAGGGGTCCTTGGCCATCGCGGTGGCCACCAACCGCCGGACCGCCGCCGGGATGCCGTCGGGCAGCGGCGCGGGTTCCTCCTCCAGGTGCCGCAGTGCCACCGCGACGGCGTTCTCGCCCTGGTGCGGGGGCCGACCGGCGAGGCAGTGGTAGGCGACCGCCCCCAGCGCGTAGATGTCGATCGCCGGCGTCGTCTCGTTCTTCGAGACCTGCTCCGGTGCCATGTACAGGGCGGTGCCGACGACCTGGTTCGTCCCGGTCAGGCTCGCCGCCTCCGAGGTCACGGCAACCCCGAAATCAACGAGTACGACGTGCCCGTCCGGCTCAATGATCAGGTTGTTGGGTTTGACGTCACGATGGACGACCCCGGCGTCATGGGCGGCCTGGAGGGCACGGGCGGTCTGCGCGACGATCGACATCGTCTCGGCCACGTCCAGCCGGCCGACCTCGGCGATCCGCTCCGACAGGGGTTGCCCCTGCACACACTCCATCACGATGTAGGCGAGGACCGGCTCTCCGGACCGGGACACCTCGCCGTAGTCGTAGACCTGGGCGACACCGGGGTGACGCAGGGCCGCCATCGCGCGCGCCTCGCGGCGGAACCGCTCGCCGAAGCCGGCGTCGCTGACCAACCGGGCCTGCAGCATCTTGACCGCCACACAGCGGTCCAGGGTTTCGTCGACGGCCCGCCAGACGTCCCCCATACCGCCGCTGGCGATGCTTTCGACCAGGCGGTAACGGTCTCCGACGAGTTGCCCCATATCCGGCATGAGACCTCCGGTACCCCGGATCCGCCGATCCCAAGCACCCGATCGCCGACGCCGGCCCCGTCGCGGCGCGACGGGGCCGGGTCGCCCGGTTTCGAGCGGTCAGCTGTTCAGGCTGTTGAGCAGGGCGGTTGCCATGCCCTGTTCACCTCGGGCGTTCGGGTGGAAGGGGGCGGCCGAGTTCTGTGGCACCAGCCCCTCGATCCACCGGGTGCCGCTGCTCTTGCACGCGTCGCGCCCGATGGACGGGGCGTAGACGTCGGCGTAGGTGGCGCCGTTGGCGGTCGCCGTGCTCGCCAGCATCGCGTTCAGCGACTTCTCGACGCCGCGCAGGTACGGCACGTCCTGGTAGGCGATCGGAACGACCGGCCAGCAGCCGTAACCGCTGTCCGGCAGAATCGCCGGGTACCCGAGGACCACGACCCGCGCGTTCGGCGCGGCCTGCCGGACCGCCTGCAACACGGCCGTCACCTTCGGCGTGGCGGCGGTGATCCGTGCCTGCAACTGGTCGACGCCTCCGGCGGTGTAGCGGTTTTTGCACGGTGACCCGAGGGGGCTGCTGAGGCTCGCCTCCGCGCATTCGCCGATGATGCCGGAGAAGCCGATGTCGTTGCCGCCGATCTGCACCGTCACCAGGGCCGTGGTGGAGGTGACCGCGCTGAGCTGCGGTGGCAGCGTGCCGCCCAACGCGCCGCTGCCCCCGTAGAGGATGTCGTCGGTGGTGGCGCCGGAGCAGCTCACGTCGGCGACCGACGACGAGCCCGCGGCGGCGGCCACCAGTGACGGGTAGTTGCGGTTGGAGCGCAGACAGTTCAGGTCGACCTGGGTGGGGATGAGCGGACCTGAGGTGTACGAGTCGCCGAGCGCGACGTACCGGCCGGCGGGGACGGCGGCGCTGGCGGGTGTGGCGACGGTGAGCAGCACGCCGGCGGCGGCCAGGGTGAGTGCGGCCAGCCGGGTGGCTGCCCGCAGGCGGGGCAGGCGGGGACGGGTCATGACGCCTCCCAGAGGGATCACGGGGGTGGTGGTGCCGAGATCCTGTCGCCGACGACGACGAACGTCAATATTGATGACCCTCATTAATTGACGTTCCGAGGTGTGGGATGGCGCGGTGGTGCTCAGACCAGGGGCGCGTACCACTGGGCGCCGGTGACCCGGATCCGCCGGGCGGGGTCGCGATCCCACTCGACCCGCATGCCGTGCCTGCGCAGCACCGGGAACACGATGTCGTCCAGCAGGTGATCCAGGTCGGCCCGGTAGCTGGCCTGCTGCTCGGCCTCCGGCAGCTCGGCGAAGGCGGCCTCGTCGAAGCCGACAGTCGGGTAGGCGCCGTAGCCGAGGTAGACCTCCCCGTCCTCGCTGGCGACCAACCACCCGGTGTCCTGCTGGTGGTAGAAGAGATAGCCGTGCCAGTGCCGGGACTCGTCACACTCGTCATCGATCTCGGCGCTCGCGCAGCTGCCACAACAGCCGAAGTCCTCCCGGGCAACCACACCCAACTCGTTGAGCTCGGCGAAGGCGCGGGTGAGATTGCCGCGCACCTCACCCCACCCCCGCTGCTGCTCCTGCCGAGCAGCCAACGCCTTCGTGTACGCCGCGGCGAGCTCCTCGCCGGTAGCGCCGCAACGCTCGTCCTCGTCGTCGAAGACGTGGACGAACTCGTCGGCGTCGGTCACCCCCCGAACGATCCAGGCCCAGAGCGCGTCCTCGATCGCGGTGCGCCCCGGCTCGGGGATCCGATCGGTCAGGAACCGGGCGCCCTCGGGGCGGTCGTTGTGTGTCCATCCAGTCACGACGACGATCGTCACACGGGCCTACGACGTTCCCGCGACGGTGGCTACTGCCCGGCCGGCACCTGGTCCCTGACGTCGTCGTAGCCGGCCTTCCCCGGTGCCGCAGCCGGCGCGTAGATCACGCGCAGCACGCCCGTCGGAAACGCCTCGGTCGCCACCACCCGCAGGTGGTACGCCGTGTCACCCTCGTCGAACAGCTTGCGGCCCTTCCGCGCCGCCACCGGATGCACCAGCAGGCGCAGCTCGTCGACGAGCCCCGCGGCCAGCAGCTGCTGCACGACGGAGATGGACCCGGGGACGAGGATGCCGCGTACCCCGTCATCGGCCTTGAGCGACGTGACGGCACCAACGAGGTCACCGGCGATCAGCTCGGAGTTGCGCCAGGAGAACTCCAGCGGTTGGCGCGACACGACGACCTTGCGCACGTCCCCGAGTTGCTTGGCGAACGGTGCGTCCTCCCCGCCCGCGGCCTCACGCTCGGGCCAGGCGCCGGCGAAGCTGTCGTAGGTCTCCCGGCCGATCAGCAGCACGTCGGCGGTCTCGTAGTCCTCGGTGACGGCGCGGCCCATGTTCTCGTCGAAGTACGGGAAGTGCCAGTCGGGGTCGATCTCGGCCACCCCGTCGGCCGAGATGAACAGTGTGGAGATGACCTTTGCCATCGCGGAAAACCCTTCAGCTCAGGTGATGTCGCAGGTAGACCGGCGCATCATCCCAAACTCTCCCGTCAGCGTCCGCCCCTCATGAAGACTTCGGCGTTTCGCGCCCGTGCCGGCGGACGGGGTGGGCGGGCTCGGCGTTTCGCCGAGCCCGCCCGGGATCAGGAGTGTCAGCGCTGGAGGGTGAGCAGACCCGGCCGGTACGGCAGGAGGCCGTAGTCGACGCCGTCGGAGCTGGGGGAACGACCCTGGTAGAGCAACTGGAGGTTGCAGGCGTCGACCGTCATCGTCTGGTCGGCGTTGGTGCGCAGCAGCTCACCGTGGCTGATGTCGTTGGTCCAGGTGGCACCACTGTTGACCTTGCCGGCGAACGGGTTGCTCTGCGTCGCGGCCTGCGGCGTCCACGTACCGTTGAGGCTGGTCGCCGTGAACGAGCGGAAGTAGCGGCCGGTCGAGCCGATCGCCTCGACGATCATGAGGTACTTGTTCAGACCCTTCAGCTTGTAGACCTGCGGAGCCTCGAACAGGTTGTTCTGTGTGTCACTCATGATGGTCGTGTAACTGCTGCCGAAGTTGCCGGGGAAGTTCCCGATCGGCATGCTGGCCCGGTAGATCTTGCCGTTGTCGCCGGCGAAGAACAGGTACATGTTCGTGTCGTCGGCGATGAGCGCCTGGTCGATCGGCCCCGTGCCCGAACCGGTGATGCTCCCGGTGAACAGCGTCTGCGGCGCCGACCAGCCGTTCGGGTTGGTCGGGTTGGTCGAGGTCCGGTACGAGAACGCCGGTCCACCCCACTGGTAGGCGAGCACCCAGATGTTCTTCGGCGCGAAGTAGAACAACGACGGCGCGACGGTCCCCGAGTTCATCCCGGTCTGGGTGGCCGAGGCCATCTGCGAGTAGTTGTTGAAGAGGCTGAAGTTCATCGAACCCCAGCGGTCCCCGAAGTCGTGCGTGGTGGCGTAGACCAACTGCTGACCGTTGTAGGGCGCGACGGTGAAGTCCTTGAGCGACACCCAACCCGACTTCGGAGTCGCCAACACGCCACTCGACGACCAGCGGTACGTCGAGGGAAGGTCGCACGGGGTGGGCGGCGGGGTCGTCGGAGGCGGCGTCGTGGGTGGCGGAGTGGTCGGCGGCGGGCTCGTCGGGGGCGGGCTCGTCGGGGGCGGGCTCGTCGGCGGCGGGGTCGTCGGCGGCGTGCCATCACCGCACGTCACGCCGTTCAGGGCGAAGCTTGTCGGCGCGGGGTTGCTGCCCGTCCACGATCCGTTGAAACCGAACGACACCGTGGCGTTGGTGCCGATCGAGCCGTTGTAGCTCACGTTCCTCGCGGTGACCGCGGAGCCGCTCTGCGTCAGCGACGTGTTCCACGACTGAGTGACGGTCTGCCCGGCCGCGTACGACCACGTCAACGTCCAACTTGTCACCGGATCACCCAGGTTGGTGATCGCCACGTTGGCGCCGAAGCCGCCCTGCCACTGCGACGAGACGGCGTAGTTCACCGAGCAGCCGGCCGCTGCGGCACCGGCCGGCAGCGCCGCGACAACCGTCGCCGACACGAGCAGGGCAACGCCGGCCGACGCCAGACCGACATTGGTGAATCTGGATCTGGTCATAGAGCACCTTCCTGAGGGGACGGCGGCCATGCATTGGCGGCGGTCGCTGGCGCGGTCGCGTTTGTGAGCGTTAACAGGCCGCGACAGGTATGTTACGGGAGCGCTCCCATACCCTCAACCTTGAACTCACAACCTTCGATCCCCGGTGCCGCCCGGCGGATCACGAGTACCTGAGGTGCGTCGTCATGCCGGCGTCGGCGTGCGCCAGGTTGTGGCAGTGGTTGGCCCATACCCGCGGGTTGTCAGCCCGGAACGCCACCTCCCACACCTCCCCCGGCCGGACGTCGAACGAGTCCCGCCACAGCGGACTGCCGGCCGCCGGCCGCGCCGCCCAGCCAACCGGCGGTCACGAGGACCGCGAGCACGAGATCGACCGCGAGCAGCGAGCCGGTGGTCATGCCGGCTCTCCGCTGCGGACGACGGCGCCGGTGGAGTCGGCCGACTCAGGGTCGGACAGCTTCCGTGCCCCCTGGAGGACGGCGACCACGACGTGTACCGCGATGATCCCGTTGAGGGCGTGCAGCCCAGCGATGATCGGGCCGAGCGGGGTACTGACGCCCGCGGCGTCGGTGGCCGCGTTGGCGATCATGGCGAGGAGCGCCTGCACGACGACCAGACCGATCGGCAGAAGCGCCAACCCGATGAGCCGGCCCGACGCCCTGGCCAGTGCCGCGCACAGCGCGGTGAGCAGGGTGAGGGCCGGGATGACCGCCATGCCGTTGACGCTGTGCAGAACGTACGCGTCGTCGCCCCCGGGTCTGGCGAACCCGCCCACGGCGGCGAAGAGGAACTGCAGGACGAAGGAGACGAGCAACAGGGCGCTGCTGATGACGAATGCCTTACGCATGGTGGTCTCCCAGAGGGTGCGTCGAGGTCAGTGCCTGGGCGATGTGCTCGGTGGCGGTGATCGCCCCGAACGCGACAAGCCGCACGAGGTCGGCGTCGGCGGGATGGGAGAGCCGCCAGAGAGCGACGTCACCGACGCTTATCGCGCTGGGCGCGAACGCCGCCAGCAGGGCGATCCGCGTACCGACGCGGTCGGCACCCGGTACGTCCCGGACCAGGTCGACGGCCCAGTCCGCGGGCCGGGCCGGGAACCGCCCGTCCTCCCACCGCACGGTGGCCGTGACGGTCTGGCGTGCCACGTCGCCCAGCAGGTCCCCGCCGCGCCCGGCGGCGTCCGTCAGGGCCGCATACGCGACGCCGACCGGGCTGTCCCCCGCCCAACCGGGTGACGCCGTCGTGCCGGCGTCCAGGAGCGCGAGACTTCGGCCGGGTTCCTTCGGTTCCCGGGCCGCCCTGGCGGCGAGCCAGCCGCCGACCGACCGCACCACTGGGGAGCGTTGCAGTCCGCCGGGGAGCAGGTCGGGTTCGAGCAACGCGGACACGATCCGGTTGATGACGTGGAAGGCGAGCAGGGTGCCGGTGATCTCCGGGCGGTACGGGCTGGTCCAGCCGGTGGCCCTGGGGCTGCGGCTCGCCCGCGCCCAACCGACGAGCTCGGCATGCCGTGCCCCGGTCGGTGTCCCGTCCCGGACGACGGCCTCGGCGAGCTTCGGCTCGCCCAGCGCGTGCAGCAGCATCGCATGGGCGTCGACACAGAACTGACAGCGGTTGGCTTGGGACACCGCCGCCGCGACGAGTTCGCGCTCGACCCGGGACGCGTCCCCGGCGAGCAGGGCCTCGCGCATCAGTGCCCAGGTCGCGGCCAGCACCTCCGGCACGGCGGCGAGCACCTGGAAGGTGGGCAGTGGCCCGACGAAGTCGTCCGACATCTGCCGGTAGACCTCCGCGGTCCGGCCGGTCGCGGCCGAGGCTTTCACTGGGGTGGTGAAGCGGTATGTCATGGACTTGATGCTGGTGCCGGCGAGCTGGGAAAACGTCGTGCCGTCGCAGACACTTGACCGGGCGGCGCTACCGCGTCCGCGGTACGTCCGGTTACCGCGGTCGGTGGATGCCCCACCCGGACAACCCGTTCTACAGTTCGACAATGCGTCGCGACCTGCCGTACGCCCTCGGTGGCCTGGTCCTCGGTGCCCTCCTGCTCGGCAACGCCGCGCTCACCCCGGACGCCACGGTCGGGGCGCTCGATGTCGCCCTGGTGGTGGCCATGGCGGTAGCCGTGGCGGCGTGCCGGCGGTATCCGGTGGTGGCGCTGGGCGTCGTCACCGCCGCCATGCTGGCCGTCCACATCCGGGTGCGTCCGGGGGTCTCCGCCGCGTTCCCCGTGCTCGGCGCGGTGTACGTCGCCGGCTGGCGGGGGCACCGACTGGCCGCCGCCACCGCCAGTTTCGCCTTCCTCGGTGGGTTCCTCGCCCGGGACATCTGGTCGAGGCCGACCACCGGTCCCGCCCGGCTGATCGTCGATTGGACGGCCCTGATGCTTGGCTGGTTCGTGGCGGCCAACATCGCGGGGCTCGTGGCGCGGCAGCGCCGGGCGTACCTGGAGCAGGTCGAGCAGCGGGCGATCGAGGCCGAACGCACCCGCGAGGAGATGGCGTTGCGCCGCGCCGGGGAGGAGCGCCTGCGTATCGCCCGCGACCTGCACGACTCCCTGACCCACAGCATCTCGGTGATCAAGGTGCAGGCCGGGATCGCCGTGCACCTCGCCCGCAAACACGGCGAGCAGCCGTCGGCCACCCTGCTGGCGATCCAGGAGGCCAGCGGCGCCGCGATGCGGGAGCTGCGCACCACGCTTCACGTCCTGCGTTCACCCGCCGACGAGGACCGCGTGGGGCTGGCCCGGGTCGACGAGCTGGCCGAGCGGACCAGGGCGGCTGGCGTGCCGGTGCGGGTGGACGTCGCCGGTCAGCCCCGGGAGCTGCCCGACGAGGTCGACCAGGCCGGCTATCGGGTCATCCAGGAGGCGCTGACCAACGTGGCCCGCCACGCCGGCCCCGCCACCGCGCACGTCCACGTCGAGTACGCCCCGGCGCAGCTCACCATCTCGGTCGCCGACGACGGCCGGGCAGCACCGGCTCACCCGGTGACACCCGGCGTGGGGCTGCGTGGCATGCGGGAAAGGGTGAGCGGGCTGGGCGGCACCCTGCGTGCCGCCGCCGACGATGACGGTTTCACGGTACGGGCCACGTTCCCGCTGGAGCCCGCATGATCCGGGTCCTGCTCGCCGACGATCAGGCGCTGATGCGCGCCGGATTCCGCGCTCTGCTCGACGCGGAGGACGACCTGGAGCTCGTCGGCGAGGCCAGCGACGGTGCCGCCGCCGTCCACCTGTCGCGGCGTCTGCGCCCGGACGTGGTGCTCATGGACGTGCAGATGCCGGGGCTCGACGGTATCGAAGCCACCCGCCGCATCGCCGCCGACCCGGACCTCGCCGCGGTCCACGTCCTCATCGTCACCAATTACGGGCTCGACTCCTACGTCTTCGCCGCCCTGCGCGCGGGTGCCAGCGGTTTCCTGCTCAAGGACGCGGACCCCGCCGACCTGCTACAGGCCATCGCCGTCGTGGCCCGCGGCGACGCACTGCTCGGGCCGGCCGTCACGCGGACGCTGATCAGCGAGTTCGTGTCCGGCCCACCGCCGGCCGAGCCGGCGGCGGGGCGGGACGTGCTCACCCCTCGCGAGCGGGAGATCGTCGAGCTGGTCGCGGGCGGGCTGACCAACGACGAGATCGCCGCGCGGATGGTGATCAGCCCGTTGACCGCCAAGACACATGTGAATCGGGCGATGGCGAAGCTGCACTGCCGTGACCGCGCCCAACTTGTCGTGTGGGCGTACGAGTCGGGGCTTGTCACGCCGCGTCGTCGATGATCGTCAACGCGCTTCGAGGGCACCCGAAGGCACACGGGGTGGGGCCGACGCACTAGCATTGCCGCCGACCGACGACGGCTCTGCTGAAACGAGGCGACATGCGTTGGCTCCGGCGGTTGCTGGGCGGAAGGCGCGTCCAGCTCGATCCGGCACGACAGCAGGCGCTGCTCCGCGACGTGCAGCACCGGTACGGTCCCCACGCGCGGATCCGGTTCACCGAGCAGGTCGAGGCGCTCACCGCGACACTGGACAGCGACGACGGCCTGGTGGTGGCAGCCCAGATCGTGGGTCAGGTCGCCGACGAGGCGCATGTGGACCTGCAGTCCCAGGCACAGGAGATCCACCGACGGACGGGCCGGCGGCTGCTGGTGCACCGCCGCAACTACCGGCCGCTGTGGAAGGAGGCCGGTCCCGCGCTGCGCTGGCCGCTGTTCGCACTGCCGTCCGGCTTCCACCCGTACGCGCAGGTGGCCGCCGCTGTCACGGTGGTCGGCAGTCGGGCGCCCCGGCTCGACCGGGTGACCGACCCGAACCCGCTGCTGACCCGGGTGTTCGAGGTGCTCGACCTGACCACCGCCGGCTGGGAGTACGGCCGGGTGCGGGTGGACACCGACGCCGCCGCCCTGGCCGATGGGCTGATCTCCAGTGCCGGGCAGGTCCTCGTGGCCATGGACGACCCGCCGCGACTGCCGCCCGCCGTCCGTGAGCTGATGCGCCGCAACAACACGGTCGCCGTGCACGATCCGGCCGGGCCACGGGCCGTCGGCGGCATCAACCTGGGCGCGCGGATGCGGGAGGAGTTCCTGGTCTGAACGCCCCCGGGCGTTACGTGACCTGCCAGCGAGTCCGTTCGCGTACGGCCCGTTGCCCACGGGGTATCGGGCCGGAGACGGTGGGGATTCCGCACCGACGGAATCCCCACCCACCGCGTTAGCCGCCGACCCGGTACGCCCGGAGCACCGTCTGCTCCACCGCGTTGCCGTCCGCGTCGGCGGCGTTCGCCCGCAGCGACACGTGACCGGCACGGCGGTGTGGCACCAGCGCCAGCCAGCCTTCACCGTCCCGGCTGACCGGCACCGCGTGCCAGCTCCGGCCGTCGTCGTACGAGGCGGCGACAGTCACCGTCACCACCGGCCGCCCGGCCACCCCGCCCTGCCGGTGCACCGACATCCGCACCGGTCGGCGGTCACCGACCGACACGGTGTTGCGCAGGTCGACAGGTGCGTCGAGGAGCATTCCCAGCAGCGGCAGTGGCTGCCGGCCCGATACCGTGGCGGACCGGAAGGTCCACGACCCGCTGACCGTCGTGCTCGACCGCCAGGTCGGCGAGTGGTGCGTCGCCGAGGCGGTGAGCCGGTACGTCGCCGCTGCGGCCGGTACGGCGAACTGCCCCCGGCCGGGCTCGGCGACGGTGCCGAGAAGCTGCCCGTTCCGGTACAGGCTGGTGCTGCCCGTGGTGCCGTCATCGAACGCGTCAACGGGTCTCGGATGGCCGCTGGAGTCGCTGAACATCGGCAACATCACGTCGACAACGTCCCCCTGTCGGCTCACCCACGGCTTGCCGACGTTGTCCACGGTCGGCCCGGTCAACGCCGGCCCCACCACCGCCTTATCCCAACTGGTCGCCGGGTTGGCTCCCGGCCGCAGCCTCAGCTCCGTCCTCGCCACCGCCGGGAAGATGTCGTTTCCGAGCGAGATTCGCCAACTGCCCGGCGTGTAGTACTCGGTACGTCGCAGTGGCGCGAACACCGGGCTCGACGCAAACAACCCGTGGTACTCGTCGCCAAGCCGGAGACTCGCGCGGACCTGCCGTACCCCCTCGCCCGCGTCGTGGTAGCTGGTCGGGACGGCGGCCAGTTCCCCGGTCGTCGGCCGGTACGCCAGGTCCGCCGGGATCCCGCCCCGAACCTGGTAGCCAAGCTGGTAACGGTATGGACTGACCGGCTGCCCGGTCACGGTCGCGGTGAGTGTCCCCGCACCGGCGAGTTCGACGAATCGGTCGATCCCTGGATATCCGGGTCCCGAGCTGATGGTCGGCAGGGCGAGTGGCTCGCCCGCCCAACCGAACTGCCCGGTCGCCAGCAACACCATCCGGGCGCCCCGCTGCTGGAGCTGGCGTACCACCGGGGCCAGCGCGAACGGTTCCGCCTCGTCATTAGCTGAGGTGAGCACGGCGAGCGCGTCTGCCACGTCCACGTCGGGCAGTTCGCCGGTCGGACCGACCACGAGCCGGACGACCGGAAGTCGCGCGGTCCCCTCGAAGGGTGGTGTCGGCCCGGGCTTCCAGAGCCAGCCGACCCGAACCGGGAACCGTTCCGGTGCGGTCGCCGACAGTTGCAGCATCGGCCGTTCCAGAACCGCCATGTCGGTGAGGCTGAACTCCTCCGCGCTCACCCCGGGTGCGCTGCCCACCAGCACCTCGCCGAAGCCCGGTTCGACGATGTTCCCCATGCCGGTGTTGGTCGGGTCGCCGGACCACCGCCCGCCGATGACGATCTCGCGCAGCCCCTCGGTCGCGGCCGGCTGGTCGGCCACGCCCAGCGGTACCGCCCGGGCCCACCGGGCGTCCAGGGTCACCGTGGTGTCGTCGGCAAGCGTCAGACCCGGATAACCGAGTACGGCGGTCCGGAGCCCGCCGTTCGGCGGTGGCGGCAGATAGACGCTGGACAGCAGGGCGTACCGCCCGGCGGGCACCGACACCGAACCCGATCCCCACACGAAGTCCCGGAAACCGGCGTTCTGGGCGTCGATGCCGACGACCATCGTGGTGCCGCTGTCGCTGGGCCGGCCCTGCTGGTCCAGCAGTCGGACGGTGACCTCGTGCGTCTCGGTGGCCTGCCGCACCCCGACCGGGGTGCGGACGCTTGTCTCACCGGCGGTGGCGACCACGACCCCGCCGTACGTCCCGGCCCGCTGCCGCCCGGCGATCCGCACCGGGACGGCGGCGCTGCCCCGGGCCGGCACGGTGAGGGTCGTCGCGCCGAGCGTGGCCAGCTGCGGCGGGGCCGGCTGGCCGGCGGTGTCGGCCAGGCTCAGCGCCAGCCGCAGCGTGACAGGCGTCGACCCGTCGTTGCGGTAGGTCAGTTGCCGGGTGCCGCCCGGCGCCCCCCAGGGCAGATCCATGGCGAGGGACGCCACCTCGGCCCGCACCGGCTGGGTGACAGCCCGGGCCACGTCGATCCGACCGGCGCCGACGTCGAAGACCCGGGACTCCCGGGCCGGCGCGGCGGCGCCGACCAGGGCCGCCTTGAGCTGCGCACCGGTCCACTCGGGGTGCCGCTGCGCGAGGATCGCCGCCGCCCCGGCGACGTGCGGTGCGGCCATCGAGGTGCCGGAGAGCGGCACGTGGTCGGGGTGGCCGGCGATCCCCGGGTACGCCCCGGTCGCCCGGGCGGCCAGGATCGCCTCCCCCGGCGCGGCCAGCTCGGGTTTCGGTGCCCCGTCCCAGACCCGGGGTCCCCGGCTGGAGAACTCACTGATCCGATCGGCGGGGTCCACACTGGAGACCGCGAGGGCGGCGTTGGCGCTGGCCGGAGCCGACACCGGCGCGTACGCCCCCCGGTTGCCGGCGGCGGCCACGAAGAGGGTGCCGTGATCCGCGCTGAGCCGGTCGACCGCCTGGCTGACCGGGTCGGTGCCGTCGCTCGGGCCGCCGCCGAGGCTCAGGTTCACCACCTTCGCACCGGCCTTCGTGGCCGCCCATTCCATGCCGGCGAGAATCCACTCCTCGGATCCATCGCCGGAGTCGTCGAGCACCTTGCCCACCGCCAGCTTCGCGTCCGGGGCGACACCGCGATGCCGACCGGCCGCCCCCGAGCCCCCGACGGTCGCCGCCACGTGGGTGCCGTGGCCGAACCGGTCCTCGACGCTCCCCGTCCCGGTGAAGTCCTGCGCCGCCGATACCCGACCGGCCAGGTCCGGATGGTCGGTGTCGTACCCGGAGTCGAGGACCGCGACCGTGACACCCCTGCCGGTGTAGCCCGCCTGCCACGCCGTGGGTGCGCCGATCTGCGGCACGCTCCGATGCAGGCTCGCCCGGTAACGGGCGTTCAACCACACCTTCCGGACGCCGCCGCGGATGCTCCGGGCCGCCGGGTTCGCCTGGCGGACCAGGTCCGCCCAGAACCGGGCACCCGTCGCCTTCGGCTGGTCGTTCGCGGTCAGGTTCAACCCGGGCAGCACCCGGCGGGCCCCCGTTCCCGCCAACGGGACCGCCCGCCGGGCCTGGCCGGGGTCGGCGTACTGGACCAGCAACGGCAGCACCGGACTGGCGTTGTCGTCGTAGCCCTGCGCCAACAGGCCGGTGACGTCGAACAGCCGCTCGTCGAGCAGGTCCGCCCGGAGCAGGGGTACGGCGTCGGTGGGGACCACGTACCAGGCGCCGTCACGCTGGTAGCGGGCGTACGAGACGGCCCGGGGCCGGACCGGAGCGGTCCCGTCCCGCCCGGCAGCCGGCGCAACCGAGGGTTCGCCCTCCGGATCCAGCCGGACCACGTCCCCGGTTATCAGCGTCACCGTGCCGGCGGTCCTCGGCACGCCCCGCCCGGCACCGGCCGTCGCGCCGTCGCCGACTGCCCGCGTCGGCCCGGCGGAAGGGGCACCGGCCGCCGCGTACGACGGCACAACCGTGAGGAGCGACGCCACGGACAGTGCGACGGCCAGTAGTCGCCGTCCACCGCCGACCCGGAACCAGCCTCTCCCGGCGGTCATCGGACCTCACCGACCCGGTCGACGATGGTGAACGTGGGCACCTGTACTGCCACCACGGTCCCGGCCGGGATGCCGCGCTCCGTCCGGATCTGCACCGAACGGAAACCGAGCAGTTCACGCCCCGCGGCGTCGAAGACCAGTTCCTCCCGCTGGGCATCGTTGCCGGTCGACTCACCGTCGCGGCCGATCGCGACACCCTGCCGACCAGCCAGTTCGACCCGGCCCTCGACCCGTTCGACTCCGGGAATCAGTGCGACCGCCTGGTAGAGGGCCGCCCGAACGTCGGGAGGCACGATCGGGGCGACCTCCCGGAGCAGGTCCAGGACCCTGGTGAAGACCTGTCCGTCGGGAGAGTGCTTGTTCTGGTCGCCGACCGCCTCCCGCAGGGTGGCCAGTAGCCGGGCCGGATCGGTCGGCAGGCTCGCCAGGTACGCCGGCGTCGGCCGGTACACGTCGCCCGGGTCCCGGACCGCCGGGCAGCTCGCACAGTCGGCGGGCGGCTGGTAGTCGGGCGTCGGCCCGTACTCCTCGACCTCCGGCGGTGCGGTCAGGTCGTACCCGAGTTCGCGGGCGAGCTTGGCGTCGGCCGGGGTCAGCGGGGTACGGCTGACCCCCTCGGTGATGCGCGTCCGCGCCGACCGCAGGCCCTCCACGGTGGACCACATCTCGTGCCGGCGAGCCAGCCAGACCCTGGCCAGCGGCCCGGCGCCGTCGATATCGCCGATCAGCGACAGGGACCGTTCCTCGCCCACCCGGTAGATGAACTGCCCCGGCCGGGCCTCGGCAGCCCGGTCGAGCCGGGCGTTCGCGGCGACCAGCCGCAGCACCGTCCCGGCGTCGTCGCCGTCGCCGATCGGGACCGTGGCGGGGAGGCTGCCCACCCCACCCCGGTCCGGGCCGCCGGGAACCGTCGCCGGCCCGAGGATCGCCGGCACGACAAGCGCCGTGGCAACCGCAGCCGAGATGCCGAGCCCGCCGAGCGACACATGCCACCACCGGGCGCCGAGCCGGCCACTGCGGCCCGCCGGCCGGATACGCACCGCTGCGAAACGGCGACGCCACGGCGACGCCACGGATTCGGCCCGAGCCTGCACGAGCAGGGCCGCCCGGGCCCGCGCCGTCGCCTCGGCGGACGGTGCCGGAGCCTTCCCCAGTACGTCGCGAATCATCCGCACGTCGTCCATCACAGGTCCCCCAGGTCTCGATCGTGGCCGCTCGGATCGGTGTCGCCAAGCGCCTCGCGCACCTTGCGACGCGCCCGGCTGAGCCGGGAACAGACCGTGCCGTACGGAATTTCCAGGGCTGCCGCGACCTCGTGATAGGTGAGTTCGCCGAGCGCGACGAGCAGGAGTACGTCCCGGTCCCGGGCCGAGAGTGAGGCCAGTGCCCTGGCCAGATCGCGGTGCACGCTCTGCGCACTGACCATCGCGGTGATCCGCTCGTCGTGACCGACGACGGACTGGTCCTGCGGTGCCCGGGCCATTGCCCGGTAGCGCCGCTGCTCGCTACGCCGCTGGCGGCGGACGAGGTTCGTGGCGATGCCGTACAGCCACGCCCGGACGTGCCCGCCCGGTGCGTGCTCGGCCGGGGCACCGTCGCCGGCGGGGTCTCCCGCATCGAATCGGGTCCGTTTGGCGAAGGCGATCAGGAAGGTCTCCGCCGCCAGGTCGTCGGCGGCGGTCGGGCCGAGCCGGTTCGCGGCGAACCGGTGGATCTCCGGGTAGTACCTGTCGAAGAGCAGCGCGAACCTCTCCGGCTCGGCGCGCGACAGCCTGATCAGGACGACGTCGGCCACCGCGCCGAGGTCGTCGGGCGGGTCGGTGCCGGCCCGGGAGCCGGGAGCGACCGCACACACGGGTGGCCCGGTCACGAGAGGGTTCCAGTCATGGATCGTTGTCCTCCAGGGAGCGTCATGCGTCTGACACCCCTCTACGCCCGATGACAGCGATCCCCTTCACGCCCGGCGCCGGCTATCCGGAATCCATCGTGCAACCCCGCCACCTGGCGCACGGTTCCACGCTTCCTTCTTAGACGTCGAGCGCAGCCATCCCCGGTTGCGAACCCGCACGCTCTCAGGCCATCGCGCGCAAACTGGACCGCGCCGGCTGCACACGCCGTTGGACGCGCAACCCGGCCCCCAGGACGTAGAGGTCGCGCTTGGCCGTGGCCAGCCCCTTCGCGTCGAGCACGTACCCGGTGAGCCAGATCCAGTCGTTGTACGGGTCGGTCTCGCCGACAGACACCAGACGCAGTATCAACGCCCGGTCCCCCGAGAACTGCACCGAGCAGGCCGCCCCGGTCAGCACGACCTCGGCATGGCGGCGATCGACAACACCGTCGCCGGTCTGCGGCTAGCGGCCACCGGAATGTCGAACCGCAACGCCCGCTCGCCGGCATGGAGCGGGTATTCCTCGCGCCACCCGTCTCCGAGTGGTGACGCGGTGAGGCAGCATGACCGTCATGCAGACGGTTGTCGCGATCCGGCGTTACCCGCTCAAGAGCGCCCGGGGGGAGGCACTCACCGCGGCCGACGTCGAGCAGACCGGTCTGCGCGGCGACCGGACGTGGGCCTGTATCGACCGCGGCGACGGGACGGTCGGCAGCGCCAAACACCCACGACGATGGGGGCGCCTGCTCGATGTCGGCACGAGCATGCGGGACGACGCCCCGGAGACGACCCTGACGCTGCACGTCGACGGCACATCGGTGCCAGCCGGAAGCGCGGCGGCAGATGCCGCGCTCAGCAAGCACCTGGGCCGCCCGGTGCGGTCGAGCCGCGAGTTGCCGCCCGACGCGAGACTGCACCGGACGTTGCCTGACGACGTAGGCATGGTGCCCGATTGGATGGACGGCGCCCGGCCCGGTCAGGACACCATCACGGCGATCGCGGGCGCGGGGCGGGTGGGCCGGTTCGTCGACTTCGGCGCCGTTCACATCGTGACCACCGGCGCGCTGTCTCTGCTGGGTGGGCGCATGGGAGGTGGCAGTGTGGCCGCGACGCGGTTTCGTCCGAACCTGGTCATCGACGCACCGCGTGACCCGGAACCGGGGCAGGAACTTCGCCTGGGCGATGTCGTCCTCCGGGTGGTCCTGCCCACCCCGAGGTGCATCGTCCCCGGGCTTTCCCAGGCCGAACTACCGGCTGACCTCTCGGTGCTGAGCGCCCTGGCCCGGCACTACCGCATCCCGGTGGCCGGGCTCGGGCGGGCAGCCTGCTTCGGGACCTACGCCGATGTCGTCCAGCCAGGCCGATTCCGACTGGGGCAGGTCGTTCGTTGACGCTGATTGCCCGCCGCCGAAAACCGATTGGTCCCTGTTGCGCTGACATGCGACGATCCGCCGATGTCTGCCAACACCAGGCAGCGTCGGCTTGCCGCGCTGCGCGCCTGTGACCAGATTCTTTCCGGCATCCGGCCCACGACAATGAGGGAGCGGCTCGCGGACATGGACGCGGGCGGTGATCTGGACGGTCAGCCCGACTTCTACGGCGACGGTCCGGTGAACGCGCTGGAAGAACGCGTGGCAGGACTACTGGGAACCGAGGCCGCCGTCTTCTTCCCCACCGGCACGATGGCCCAGCAGGTCGCGCTGCGCTATGGCGCTGACCGCACCGGGCACCCGACGGTCGCTCTCCACCCGCTCGGCCACCTGGAGATGGACGAACGGCATGCCTACGCCCACCTGAGCGGTCTGCGCAGCACCTGGCCGACCACCGCGCCCCGCAACCCCACGGCCGAGGAGATCAACGCCCTCGCCGAACCCGTGAGCACCGTCGTCATCGAACTCCCGCTGCGCGACGCCGGCTTCGTCCTCCCCTCCTGGGACGAGCTCGCCGCCGCATCCGCCGCAGCGCGCGCCATCGGCGCCCGCGTACATGTCGACGGTGCCCGAATCTGGGAATCCACCCCACACCTGGCACACACCCTCAGCGAGATCGCCGACCTCGCCGACAGCACCTACGTCTCGTTCTACAAGACGATCGGCGGTATCAGCGGGGCGGCGCTCGCGGGCACCACGCAGCTCGCCTCCTACGCCCGCATCTGGCGGCACCGCTGCGGCGGCGAGGTGTTCCAGCAGTGGCCAGCCGCTCTGAGCGCACTCGCCGGCCTCGACCGGGAGCTGCCACGCATCCCCGATTACGTGCGGCACGCGCGAACAGTCGCCGCGGCACTCAGCGCGCTTCCCGGCGCGCGGGTGTATCCAGAACCGCCGCACACCCATCGATTCCGGCTCTGGCTGCCTCACCCGGCGCAGGCGCTCAACGACGCCGCGCTCGCACTCGCCGAGGAGGACAAGGTGTGGTTCGTCGCCGGGTGGCAGGACACCGCCGTGCCGGGTATGGCGATGACCGAGGTCACCGTCGCCACCCCCGCCCTCGAGTGGACCACCGACGACATCGCCGAGGTTGGTGAGCGCTTCCTCGGCCGCGTCGTCGGCCATTGACCCCGGGCTCTGGCGCCGCCGCCGGCACCAGTGGCGAGCAGAAGCACTCCGCGCCTCGAACAGTCATCGGCTCCACACCGCACTCGGCGGCCCACCCGGCACGACAACTGCGCGCAACCGCTTGCCCACCCGTCGAACACCGCTCGACCATGTGCTCATGGGGCCGGAGCGTCGTGTCATCCTCGGGGTCGACGTGGGCACCACCGCCGTGCGGGCGGGCGCGTTCGCGCTGGACGGCTCGGCCCGACACGTCCGGACGCGGGCGTACCCGCTGCTCCAACCGGTGCCAGGCTGGCAGGTGCAGGACCCCGACGTGCTGGTGGCGGCCACCCTGGCGGCGGTGTCCGCGTGTGTCGCCGACGTCGCCGGGGCGGAGGTCGTGGCCCTCGCGGTCAGCTCCCCCAGGTACGGCGTGATCGGACTGGACGCGACACTCAGCCCGGTGACGCCGCTGCTGACCGGGCGGGACACACGGTCCACGGACGTGGCCCGCGACCTGCGGATCTCCGGCCAGAGCCGGGAGCTGCACCGGATCACCGGCACGCCCGTGCACCCGGGAAGCCCGCTGTGCAAGCTGATCTGGTTTGCCCGCCACGAGCCGTACCTCTGCGCCGCGACGCGGTGGTGGATCGGCCTGAAGGACTACCTGGTCCATCGGCTGACCGGGACGTTGGTGACCGAGCTGTCGTCGGCGTCCGGCACCGGCATGTTCGACGTCCACCGGCGGGTGTGGAACGCGGGCGTACTCGATCTCGTCGGGGTGTCC
This sequence comes from Micromonospora sp. NPDC049204, assembly GCF_040647935.1. Lineage (NCBI taxonomy): Bacteria > Bacillati > Actinomycetota > Actinomycetes > Micromonosporales > Micromonosporaceae > Micromonospora > Micromonospora sp. NPDC049204. The sequence goes on from NZ_JBEZDC010000001.1 coordinate 329,394, forward strand.
GGCAGCCAACTGCCGCCGGTCCTGCCCACGACGGGCGTGTTGCGGCTCTCCTCGGCGGCCGGACAGGCGGTCGGCCTGCCATCCGGCACACCTGTCGTCATGGGCGCGGCCGACGGCCCGTCGAGCAGCCTGGGCATGGCGGCGATCGACAGCACCGTCGCCGGTCTGACGCTCGCGGCCACCGGTGCCCTGCGGACGGTCGTCGCGGCGCCGCTCGTCGACCCGGCGGAGACCTTCTCCTGCGCCGCGTTGACCGAGGACGCGTGGGTGGTCGGCAGGACGGTCAACAACGGCGGCAATGTCGTGCGGTGGGCCGGTAGCGCCGCCGACCCGGACCGCCGCGAGGCGTCCGATGACCAGCTCGCCGCACCCGAGTTCCTGGCCCTCGCCGAACGGGTCGCCCCGGGCAGCGACGGCCTCGTGATGCTGCCCTACCTGCTGGCCGAGCGGGCACCGGCTGTCGGTTCCGGCCCGCCGGGCGCGTATCTGGGCCTGCGGAGCGAGCACTCCCGAGGTCACCTGGTGCGCGCCGCGCTGGAGGGTGTGTGCCTGCACCTCGGCGGCGTCCGGGACCACCTGGCCGAGCTGACACCGGTCAGCAGCGTTCGGCTGGCCGGCGGCGCGTTCCGGTCTCCGCTGTGGCGTGCGGTGATGGCCGCGGTCCTGGACTGTCCGACCCAGGTGGTCGGCGAGGACGACGACGCCGCCCTCGGCGCGGCGGCGCTCGGGCTCTTCGCGATCGGCCTCGCCGCCGATCTCACCGAGGCCGTCACCCTGCTCAGTCCTGCGAGTGCCCGCGCCGAGCCGGTCGCGGTCGACCCGACCCTCGCCACGACCTACCGCGGGCTGCGCGCGAAGCTGCCCGCTCTCCGCACGGTCGCGGGCCGCGTGGGCGAGATCCTCGACGAGTTGGCGGCCGGCCCGGACGTCGGCTGGCGGGCCACCACGGCGTCCCGGGACGTGGTGGGCGGTTGACCGGGCCGCTCGCCGGGCGTCAGTGCTCGGGGTCCTCCTTGACCTGGGCCACGAGCTGGGTCGGGTTGACGTAGCGCAGGGCGACGACGAGCAGCACGAGCATCATCGACGTGTAGATGACCGCCATGGCGTCCACCGACTGCTGCGCCCGGATGCCGGACGCGGACATCGAGTAGTAGAGCGCCACGACGAGGGTCTGCGAGTCGGGACCCGCGGTCAGGAAGGTCAGCTCGAACATGCCGACGGTCCGGACGAGGACGAGGATCGCCGAGGCGAGGATGCCCGGCACGAGCAGCGGCGTGAGGACCCGGAGAAACACCGTACGCAGCCCCGCGCCGCACATCCGCGCGGCGCTCTCGATGCGCGGGTCGATCTGCTCGATGAACGGGGTCATGGTCAGGATGACGAAGGGCACCGAGGGTACGAGGTTGGCGAGCACCACCCCGGACATGTTTCCGGCCAGCCCGAACTTGTAGAGGACCGTCGCCAGCGGGATGCCGTACGTGATCGGGGGCATGAGGATGGGCAGCAGGAACACGAGGAAGATCAGCCGTTTGCCGGGGAAGGACCGCCGCGCGAGAACGTAGGCCGCCGGCACACCGATCAGCAGCGAGAGGCCCACGACGAGTACGGAGACCTCAAGCGTCACGACGATGACCTGCAGGAGCGCGAACTCGTCCCAGGCCCGGCCGTACCAACTCGTGGTGTAGCCGTCCGGGAGCCAGGTGTCGAACCAGCGCTCGCCGAACGAGCTGACCAGCACGGACGCCACGACGCCCAGCAGGTTGACGAAGAAGAAGATGACGACGCCCCACACGATCCAGGCGGCCGGCCGGGCGGCGAGGCGCCGACGCCGGTCGGTGCTGGTGGCGGTGGGTCGCGCCGGTGGCGCCTGGGTGATCGAGGCCATCAGCCCTTGCCTCCGGTGGCGCCGGTGTAGAAGCGACTGCGCGCGGCCAGCACCACCGCGATGACGACCAACTCGACGAAGCCCATGATCATGGCGATCGCCGACGCGTACGGGTAGTCGTACTGCTCGTACGCCGCCTGGTAGGCGGCGAGGGAGATGACCCGGGTCTCACCGGCCGGGTTGCCGACCAGGACGGCCGACGGGAACACGCTGAACGCCAGGACGAACGTCAGGCAGAACGTCGTGGCGAGGCCGGGCATCAGCAGCGGGAGGGTGATCCGGGTGAACCGGCGACGCCAGTCCGCCCCCAGCGTCGCGGCCGCCCGTTCCAGGGTGGGGTCGATCCCGGAGAGGTAGGAGAGCACCAGCAGGAACGCGAACGGAAAGCCGGTGATCACCAGCGAGAAGAACACACCCCAGTAGTTGTGGGTCAGTCGTACCGGCTCGTCGACGAGGTGCGTGGCGAGCAGGATCCGGTTGAACCAGCCGGTCGGGCCGAGGAAGTTCAGCAGCCCCTGGGCGGTGAGGACGGTGCCGAGCGTGATCGGCACGACCAGCAGCGTGGTGACCAGCCGCTTGCCCCGGAACCGGCCGCGCATCCGGTAGGCGATCGGCACGGCGGCGAGGACGTTCAGGAGCGCGGCGGGCAGCGCGATCCGCAGCGTGATCCAGATCGTGCCGCGCTCGTAGGCGTCGGAGAAGAACCGGGCGTAGTCGCTGAACGGCCCGCCGTTGGTCGGCTGGAACGACAGCGTCAACCCGTAGAAGAACGGATAGAGGAACAGGGCGATGACGAAGACCAGCGCCGGGACCAGCAGGAGGAGCTGACGGTCGATGCCCCGTTCGGCGAGACGGTGTTGCCAGTGCGCCGACGGTCGGCCGGACCCGGGGGCGGTCACCGTGTCGCCACCGACGCGTCGGCCAGGCGGTCGGTCTCCGCAGTCGCGCCGGCGGGATAGACCAGCAGCCGCTGCGGGTCGATGGCGAGCTTGACCTGGTCACCGGGTGCGATCCGCTGCTCGGTACGCAGGTGCAGCGACTGACCGGTGTCGGTGCGCGCCTCGGCCGCCAACTCGCGACCCTGGTACTCCACCACCTCGATCGTCGCGGACAGGGCGTTGGAGGTCCCCCCGGCCCCGTCGACGCGGATGTCCTCGGGGCGCACCGCGACCACCACGTCCGCGCCGTTCGCCAGGTCGCCGACGGCCTCGCCGAGCAGGCGTTGACCGGACGACTCGACAGTGGCCCGATTGCCGTCGCACCGCACCACCCGGCCCCGCCACAGGTTGCGGTAGCCCATGAAGTCGGCGACGTGCCAGTTCGCCGGGCGGGTGTGCAACTCGCGCGGCGACCCGATCTGCTGCACCCGCCCCTCCCGCAGCACCACCAGCCGGTCGGCCAGGGAGAGCGCCTCCTCCTGGTCGTGGGTGACGTACACGGTGGTGAGTCCCAGCGACTGGTGCAGTCGGCGAATCTCGGTCCGCATCTCCAGCCGCAGCTTGGCGTCGAGGTTGCTCAACGGCTCGTCCATCAATACCAGCGACGGCTCGAACACGACCGCGCGGGCGATGGCGACGCGCTGCTGCTGACCACCGGACAGCTGACCGGGCAGCTTGTCGACGTGGTCCTCCAGCCGCACCAGCCGCACCGCCTCCGCCGTACGCCGGCGCGTCTCCTCCTTCGGCAGCCGCCGCATACGCAGCCCGAAGGCGATGTTCGCCCGCACCGTCAGGTGCGGGAAGAGGGCGTAGCTCTGGAACACCATGCCGAAGCCCCGGCGCTCCGGCGGCAGGGTGTCGATCCGCCGCTCGTCCTGCCAGATGCTCCCCCGGGTCAACGGCAGGAGCCCGGCCAGGCAGTTCAGGGCTGTCGACTTGCCACAGCCGGACGGGCCGAGCAACGCGATGAACTCGCCCGTCTCGATGGTGAGGTCCAGCTCGGTGAGCGCGTCCTGACCGCCGAACCGACGGGACACCCCGTCCAGCCGCAGCTGGGAGAAGGCACTCATCCCTGCTTGACCTTCCCGCCGCCGATCTCGCGGTCCCACCGGTTGAACGCCGCCACGAGGCTCTTCGCGTCCAGCGGCACCTCGGTCGGGTTGCCGGCGATCAGCGCCTCGTACTCGGGGCGGCCGAACTCCCGGATCGCGTCCTGACTCTTCTGCGGCGCCGAGGTGAGCCCGACGTCCTTCACCGCCGGGCCCGGGTAGAAGTAGCCCTCGTCGTACGCCTTGGCCTGTTGCTCGGGAGTGAGCATGAACGCCAGCAGGGCCAGGACCGCCGCCTGGGTGTCGGTCGAGACGCCCTTGGGCAGCACGGCGTAGTGCGCGTCGGTGACCCAGTGGAAGCCGTCGATCGTGGCGATCCTTGCCTCCTTCGGCACCGTGCCCAGCACGCGGGGGTTGATGTCCCAGCCGGTCGTGCTGACGATCAGGTGAGCCGTGCCGTTGGCGAGGTTCTTCATCGTCTCGGTGGTGCCGGACGGGTAGTAGTCGACGTACTGGCCCAACTCCTTGAGGAAGGCCCAGGTCTTGTCCCACCCCGCGGTGGGATCCTTGGGATTGGCGTCGCCCAGGATGTAGGGCAGCCCCATCAGGAATGTGCGGCCGGGGCCGGAGTTGGCCGGCCGGGCGTACTGGAACTTCTTGGGGTTGGCCCGGGCCCAGGCGAGCAGGGCCTCCGCGGTGCTCGGCGGTGTGGCCAGTCGGGCCGGCAGATATTCGAGCAGCGGGCCGGACGGGTAGTAGGTGACGGTGACCCCGGCGTTGCCGGCGAGCTGTTGCATCGCGGCTGCCGGCGCCAGGTAGTTGCCCATGCCGCCGAGGCGGTCCTGGAAGGTCGGCAGCAGGTCGATCCAGAGGCCCTGTTCGATGCCCGCGGCCAGCCCGTCGACGCCGGTCAGCACGAGACCGATGTCCACCCGGTTCGCGCCCTGCTGAGCTTTGATCTTGCCGGACAGTTCCGGTGCGGGCGCCTTCGAATAGGTCACCCGGGAGATCACATCGGGGTTCTTGGTGACGAAGTCGTCGATCATCCCCTGGGTCAGCTGCAGATTTCCGGCAACGTCGAGGACGTTGAGTGTCACCGCCCGACCGGGTCGCTGCGGCACCTCACCCGTGGTGTCGCCGGTGGCCTTGCCGGGACCGTCCGGTGCTCCGCACCCGACCGCGCCCACGAGGAGCGACGATGCCGTGACCGCAAGAGCGCCGCGCCGCGTCATACCCATGAGCTGTTCCCTCCGCCAGGTGTCATCCCCGCTGATTCAGGCAGCCGGCATGGCGCGACGGCAATGGGTTGCCATGTATTGCCTCGCGCGAATGCGTCCGAGACACCGGTTTGTTGCGAGGGCATTGCCGAGCACTCACCGCCGTCATACCATGATCACGGCGCGTAGCCGGGAGGAGCATGCAGATGCCCGACCACACCAGGCCGCCCGACAAGAGGGTCACGATCTACGACGTCGCGAGCGAAGCCGACGTCTCACCGTCCACCGTGTCCCGTGCCTTCTCCAGGCCGAGCCGCGTCAACTCCGAGACCGCCGAGCGGGTCCGGCAGGTCGCGGAGCGGCTGGGCTATCGGACCAGCCCCCTCGCCCGCACCCTCAGCACGGCACGGACGCAGATGATCGCGATCGTCATCGCCGACATCACCAACCCGGTGTACGCCGAGATCGTGCGCGGCGCGCAGGAGGCGGCGACCGACGACGGGTACACCACCGTGCTGATCGACGCCCAGGAGTCGGACCGACGGGAACGGGAAGCGATCGAACGCACCATGTCCACGGTCGACGGCATCGTGCTGGCCAGCAGCCGGATGTCCGACTCGGCCATCCGGATGTTCGCCAAGCAACGGCCGGTGGTGGTCCTCAACCGCGCCATCGCCGACGTGCCCTGCGTCGTGACGGACAACCCCCGGGGTGTGCGGCGGGCCGTCGAACACCTCGGTGAGCTGGGGCACGACCACATCACGTACGTCGCCGGGCCGGAGGCCTCCTGGCCGAACGGCATCCGCTGGCGGTCGCTGCTCGAGGCCGGCATGGAGCTGGAGATCAAAGTACGTCAGATCGGCCCCTTCAGCCCGACCATCGCGGGCGGTGAGCGGGCCGCCGAGGAGTTGTGCGCGCGGCCGGCAACCGCCGTCCTCGCCTTCAACGACCAGATGGCGATCGGCCTCATCCGCGGTCTCGGTCTGCGGGGCGTCGACATTCCGGGCGACGTGAGCATCGTGGGTTTCGACAACATCGTCGCGGCCGACATCGTCACACCTGGGCTGACCACTGTCGCGGCACCGCTGTACGCGGAGGGCTCGGCCGCGACCCGCCACCTGCTCACGATGATCGAGGGGGCACCCGGGCACACCGGTCGACCGATGGTCCTGCCGGTACGCCTCGTGGTCCGCCACTCCACGGCCGCCCGCAACCCGAGCCCGGGTCGGGCCCGACCGCCCTGGGTCCGGCAGCGGCCGGCGCCCAACCCGGCGGCGCACCTGTGGTGAGGCCACCCGGCGACAAGAAACGACAACTCCTTGCCCAGGCCGGGGCACCCCGGACAGGATCGGCGCACCTTCCATTCAACTGCGTCACTACGTGCGTGCGCCGTCCCGATCGACGTCTCCGTCGGACTACAGAGGAGAAGGCAATGAACCGAGGTCCGGTGCCCAGGCTGCGGCGAGTCCTCATCGTGCTCGGCACGGCGCTCGCCACGGTCGCGGCCACCCTCGCCGTCGCCACCACGCCCGCCACCGCCGCCGAGTCGCCGGACGACTACAGCGGCTCCGACCTGTGGTTGCGATATGTGCCGGTCAGCGACGCGAAACTGCTGCGCGACTACCACCGCACGGTCACGACGATCGTGGTCGAGAACGCCGACGCCAACCCGGTCCACCGGCACACCACCGACCTCGCCATGGCGCCCGGCTCCACCGAGAAGCTGGCCGAGACCACCCTCGGCGCGGCCCGGGACGAGCTGGTGCGCGGCCTCGGCGGGCTCCTCAGCCGTTCGACACCCGTGACGACCGTCAGCGGTGACCGGGTCCCGGATGGTGCGGTCGTGGTGGGCACGCCGGCAAGCTCACCGCTGGTGCGCCGCCTCATCCCGGCACGCGACCTGGCCCGGGTCGGCGACGAGGGCTACCTCGTGCGCTCGCTGTCGCGCGGCAGGGACCGGTTCACTGTCATCGCCGGCAACACCGACCTCGGCGCTCTCTACGGGACGTACGCGTTCCTGCGGCTGATGCAGACGCAGAAGCCCATCGACCACCTCCGTGTCGCGGAGTCACCGAAGATCAAGCATCGACTGCTGAACAACTGGGAGACCGAGCGCCTCTACGCCGGCAACAACGCCTCCGGCATCGGCGGGTTGAACGGCGAGAGCGGGGCGATCTTCAACTTCGCGGCGACCGGAGCGACCGCCGGCGCCAACCTGCCCGTCATCCTCGACCGCTACGTCGTCGTGGCACGCGCGTTGGCGTCGCTGGGCATCAACGGCATCACCATCAACAATGTCAACGCCGACAACGCGTACCTGACGAGCGCTCGGATCGCGCAGGAGGCCGCCCTCGCCGACGCGCTGCGTCCGTACGGCATCAAGCTGGGTCTGTCGATCCGCTACACCGCGCCCACGGACAGCCGATTCGCGCCGGACACGCTCACCAACAGCCAACTCGATCCGTACGGCGCCGACTTCCGGGGTTGGTGGCACCGCCGGGCGGAGCAGATCCAGGCCGCCATCCCGGACTTCATGGGCTTCACCGTGAAGGCCAACTCGGAGGGCCAGCCGGGGCCACAGGACTTCGGGTACGACCACGGCGACGGCGCCAACGCCATCGGCGCAGCGGTCGCGCCACTCGGGATGACAGTGCACTGGCGGACCTTCGTCTACAACGCCGAGGTCGACAACGACCGTCTCAAGCGGGCCTACCTGGAGTTCGGGCCGATCGACGACGAGGTCCAACCCGACGGCAGCAGAGGGCGCTTCGCCGACAACGTGTTCCTGCAGACCAAGAACGGGCCACTGGACTTCCAGGCCCGGGAGCCCATCCACCCGATGTTCGGCCGGATGGAGAACACCAACCAGGCCCTGGAACTCCAGATCACCCAGGAGTACACGGGCCAGAACTGGATGCTGGCCTACCTCGGGCCCATGTACGAGGAGATCCTCAAGACCGACACGTACGCGACCGACGCGAACGGCAAGCTGCTCAAGAAGCGCCTGGTCGGCGACATCGTCGACGGGAGCGCCCAGCACCACCCGGACACCGCCATCGTGGGTGTCGCCAACCTCGGCAACGCCGACAACCTGACCGGGCACCACTTCGCCCAGGCGAACCTGTTCGCGTTCGGCCGGCAGGCGTGGAACTGGTCGCTCGACTCGGCGGACATCGCGACCGACTGGGTCCGGATGACCTGGGGCAACGACAGGCGTGTCGTCGACACCATCCGCAAGATGATGATGGGCTCGTGGGAGGCGCTGGTGAGCTACCAGACGCCGCTGGGCATCGGCCACCAGTTCGCCGAGGGCGTCCACTACCGTCCCGACCCGGCCGACTGGGCGGGCCGCGACGACTGGAGCCCGGTCTACTACAACCAGGCCGACAGCGTCGGCCTCGGCTACGACCGCTCCCCCACCGGCAGCAACCTGGCCGCCCAGTACTTCCCCCGACTCCAGCAGCGCTACGGAAACATCGACTCGGTCCCGGAGAACCTGCTGATGTGGTTCCACCACGTGCCGTGGGGCCATCGGATGGACAGCGGCCGACCGTTCTGGGACGAGCTGGTCTACCGCTACCAGATGGGCGTGCAGTACGTGACGTGGATGCGCGAGACCTGGGAGACGCTCCAAGCCGACATCGACGCACGCCGGTTCGCGGAGGTACGCGCCAAGCTGGCCGTCCACGAGGCGGACGCCGCCGACTGGCGGGACACGTCGGTGAACTACTGGAAGGAGTTCAGCGGGCGGGACATCCCGGTCGACGACGCGCCGCTCTCGGCGACGATCGTCGTGAACGGGAAGACGTTCGGCGGCTTCAACCTGTCCGACACCTCGTACACCATTCCCGTGCGGGCCGGAGGTTCCCCCACCATCACGAAGGTGCGGACGGCCGACCGGAAGGCGCGCTACCAGATCGTCTCCCAGGCGGCGAGCGTTCCCGGGCAGGCGGTCGTCAAGGTCACGACGGAGAGCTTCTTCGGCCCGCTGGTGAAGAACTACGTCTTCAACCTGGTGCCCGACACGACGCTGACGGCCCTACGCGTCGACGGCAAGCGCCTGGCCTCCTTCACGCCGACGGTGCTGCGGTACAACGCCCTCACGGCAGCCGGCACCACGACCGTCCCGACGGTCACCGCCAGCGCCGCCGACCCCGCTGCCACGGTCGCGGTGGAGCAGGCGACCAGCCCCACCGGGCAGGCTCGGGTCACCGTCACGAACGGCGCAGCCTCGTCGGTCTACACCGTGGACCTGAACACCACGAGCACCGGCAGCGACGAGTTCGACTCGGCCCAGCTCGGCCCGCAGTGGCAGTGGGTCCGGCCGGACGAGAGCCGGCGGCGTCTGGCCGACGGGTCCCTGGTCATCACCGCGCAGCAGGGTGATCTGCAGGGCAGCACCAACACCGCGAAGAACCTGGCCCTGCAGGACGTCGAGGGTGACTGGACGGCCGAGTCCAAAATCGTCTTCTCCCGCCCGCTGGCCGCCAACAACGAACAGGGCGGTGTCATCGGGTACGCCGACGACAACAACTACGTGAAGCTCGCCTGGGAGATGGGCAACGCGACCGCGGCCATCAACAAGGTCCGGCTCGTCTTCCTGCGTGAGCAGAACGGCACGACGTCGACCGTGGAGATCACCGGCGCGGACGCCCAGCGGATCGTCGGAGCCGACGGCGCGATCTGGCTCCGACTCACCAAGGTCGGGGACAGCTATCGCGCCTACTACTCGCGCGACGGGAGCGTCTACCGCTACATCGGCTCCACGACGTTGACCGTCGAGGCGACGAAGGCCGGGCTGCTGGCCTTCAACCGGGCCGGCACCTCCACCGACCTCGACGTCGCCTTCGACTACTTCCGGATCGAGAGCCGGGGCGAGCGCATCCGCTAGGTGTTCCGCACGTCGGCCGGGTCCGGTGATCTGCCGGACCCGGCCCGTACCAGCGTGACCTGCTCGGGAGTCGCAGCTCATCCGCACTCTCCTCCGGCGTCGACCATCGGCTCGAAGGCGCTTGACGGACGCTGCCGCTTGCTGGAAGGCGCGCGAGGGTGGGATTATCGCGGCCATGATCGAAAGAATCGAGTCCTCCGTCCGCCGGTGAGCGTGACGACCGAGCCTGGACTGCTCGGACCCCAGATCGCTCTGTTCGCACACGCTCTCCGTCTCCATCAGCGACATCCGGACGGTGTCCTGCCTCGCGACGGCGAGCCGTATCCGGACGATGACCGTCACCGCTCGCGGCCGTCATACCGGCGTGCGCGGGATCGACGACTCTATGGGGCCGATGTCGCTGTCATCCTCGACCGGCACTTCAGCCAGCCGGACGCACGGGCGAGTGAACTTGTCGGCACCCTCCGCGATGTCTACGTCCCGATCCATCGCAACGACCACATCGTTGCCGCGGCCCTGCGCGCGGATCGGGAGCGCATGCGGCAGGCCGGCCGGTGGTTGGTGCGGCACAGCAACGATCGCAATGCCGCCACGGTCGGGCTCACGCTGCTCGCCGCCGATGGGGCCGAGGACGACATCCCGCTGATCCAAACCATCGGCCTGCTGTCGAACCATTTCGGGCCGTTGGCCGCCGACGCGTTGCAGCGCCGCCGTGGAGGTACGGAAGCGCTGCAGTGGCTCGCCGAGCGCGTCGCCGGCTGGGGCCGGGTCTACGTCGTCGAGGCGCTGTGTCGACAAGGCGCCGCGAAATCCCGGGCCTGGCTCCTGCGTCGCGCCTGCGACGGCGACTACCTCAACGGCTACTTCGCCGGCAAGGTGGCCACCACAGCGCACCTGCACGAAGCGATCACCAGCACCGATGGCGACGACGACCTGATCGACCACACCGGCCGGCTACTGAGGATCATGGCCGACTGCGATGGCATGGGCATGACTCTCGAGCACTACCCGCCGGCACCTGCCGTATTGGCGGCGCACGCTGCCCACCTCGCCCGGCAGCCGCCTACAGCGAACCGGTACGTCGACGCCGCGATCATCGCCAACTATCTGACGGCCAAGCCTCCGAACCGGTGCGGCTGCACCACCGAGCAGCGGGACCACATCGTGCAGCGGTACCTCGCGGTACTCGACCGGCCGGAGTGGCACGCCGCGGTGCGTGCGGGCCATGGCCTGAACAGCGACTTCTTCGCCTGGTTCACCGGCCACGTAGCCGCGCGGCTACGTCTCGCCGCATTTTCCGACGTCGCGGAGAACGGCGAACGATGAACCACGCCGCCGATCGGAGAGAGGTGCAATAAGCCGCGACCGGGCCCGTCCCCAGGTGGGACGGGCCCGGTCTCGCTCCCCCGAGCGGGTTCCGTCGCCGTCAGCCCCCGATGGCGATGGCGAAGATGTGCATCGTCGATACGTTCGTCGCCGGCCGGGCGCTGATGTTGGGCAGCACGACCGAGGCGACCGCCTTGCTCTGCAACGCCACACCCACGTAGTAGATGCAGGCGGCGGTGTTCTGCCGCTGGTTGTTGGGCCGGTTCTGGTAAGCGGACACGATGGCGGCGGTTCCCGCGGAGCTCGGCCCGCCGTACCAGTCGGGCGTGCTCAGCGTGAACGTCTGGCGGGTGCCGTCGGCGTAGACCACCGTGCCCGTGCCCGACGGGGCGCCATAGGTGCCGGTCAGGAGGAAGCCGAGCGTCCGGCCCGTGCCGGTGACACTGATTGTCTGGCCCGAGGCGATGGCGTTGTCGGCGGCGCCCGAGCTGACGCTGGGCCAGCGGAAGTTGACGCCGTTGCGGCTCACCGTGCCGCCCGGGCTGGCACCGGCCGCGGCCAGGGCCTGCGCCGACAGCGACGCCCCACCGCCGTCGAAGTTGCCGACGTTGGTGTTGCTGTCGCTGGTGATGCCGACGTTGCTGAAGCTCTGCTCCAGCGTCGGCAGGGCGACGCCCGTGCTGGTGACCCGGTAGGTGCGCCCGGCCTGCACGGTGACCTCGATCAGGTCGGACTCGATCCGGGTGACCCGGGCCGCCGTACCGTCGGCGGTGTCGACCACGCTGACGGTGCCGGTGAGGATCCGGGACCGCAGGCGGACGGTGCCGGCCCGGTCCGGCCGCACGAGGATCTCGGTGGCCTGACCGCTCGCCCAGGTGACGTCGACCGTGTGCCCGCCCCGACCCCGCAGACCGGCGACCCGCCCACTCGGCCAGGCCGGTGGCAGCGCGGGCAGGACGTGCAGCTCGCCGGCGTGGCTCTGCAACAGCATCTCGGCGATGCCGGCGGTAGCGCCGAAGTTGCCGTCGATCTGGAACGGCGGGTGCAGATCGAACATGTTGGGCGCGAGCCGGGCGGTGGTGGCGAGGTAGCGGATCAGGTCGTGGGCCCGCTTGCCCTCCTCCATCCGCGCCCAGAAGTTGATTTTCCAGGCCAGCGACCAGCCCGTCCCGTCGTCGCCGCGCAGCGCCAGGGTCCGGCGGGCGGCCTCGAACAGCTGCGGGGTGCCGCGCTTGGTGATCTGGTTGCTGGGCGCCAACCCGTACAGGTGCGAGATGTGCCGGTGGTTGGGCTCGGTCTCCACCCAGTCGTAGAGCCACTCCATGATGTTGCCGCGTGACCCGATCTTCATGGGTGGGAGGCGGTCCCGGGTGGCGCGGACCTGGGCGCGGAAGGTGCTGTCGACGTCGAGGATCTCGCTGGCGCGGGCGCACGCGTCGAACAGGTCCCGCAGGATCTGGTTGTCCATCGTGGGACCGGCGCACACGCTGGCGTTCGCGTGGTGGCTGAGCTCCGGCGAGTTCGACGGGTTGGTCACCAGGTAGCCGAGGGTCGGCTCGGTCACCAGGGTGTTGAGGAAGAACTGCGCCGCGCCCTTCATGGCCGGGTAGTTCGTCCGGAGGAACTCGATGTCGCCGTTGAACAGGTAGTGGTCCCAGATCAACGTGGACAGCCAGGCACCACCGGTCTGCCACATGCCCCAGAACGCGCCGTCCACCACCGCGGTGGCCCGCCACGCGTCGGTGTTGTGGTGGGTGACCCAGCCACCGGCGGCGCCGTACTGCACCTGGGCGGTCCGCGTTCCGGTGACGGCGAGGTCTCGGACCAGGTCGAAGACCGGGTTGTGGCACTCGGCCAGGTTCGTGGTGTTGGCCGGCCAGTAGTTCATCGGCAGGTTGGCGTTGATCGTGTACTTCGAGTCCCAGGACGGGGCCAGCGAATCGTTCCAGATGCCCTGGAGGTTGGCCGGCTGGGTGCCGGGCCTCGACGACGAGATCAACAGGTACCGACCGAACTGGAACAGCAGCGCGGAGAACTGCGGGTCGTTGACGCTGTTGTGCTGGGCGATCCGGACATCCGTCGTCTGGTCGGCCGCGGAGGTCCGGCCCAGGTCGAGGGTGACCCGGCCGAACAGCGCCTGGTAGTCGGCCACGTGCCGGCTGCGCAACTGGTCGTAGCTGCTGGCCCGCGCGGCGGTGAGGCGCTGCCGGGCGATGCCCTGGTAGTCGCCTCCGACGTTGCGGTAGTTGACGTAGCTGGAGCCGATCGAGACCAGCAGGGTCACGCTGGTGGCGTTCGTGACCCGCAGGGTGCCGCCGGAGCTGGACACGCTGCCGCCGGTGACGGTGGCGTTGGCCAGTGCGAGGAAGCGGACCTGCCCGGTGACGCCCTCCATGTTCCCGGAGATGCCGTCGAGGCCGATCGTCGTGCCGTCCGGGCTGGACACCGTGGTGCGCTGCGGGCTGTCGAAGGTGGCGGTGAAGCTGATCGAGTTGCTGCGGTCGGCGGTCAGCCGCATCGCGATGACCTGGTCCGGCGCGCTGGAGAAGACCTCGCGCTGGTACCGGATGCCGTTCAGCACGTACGACGTCGTGGCCGTGGCGGTGGTGAGGTCGAGCGTCCGGTTGTGCTGGGACGCGCCGCTGGCGGAGCCGAAGGCGAGCCGGAGGTTGCCGACGGTCTGGTAGGCCAACTGCCCGCCCGGGTTGCCCATCATGGTCTGGTTGATGAGGTCCTGAGCCTGGGTCCACTGGTTCGCGTTGACCAGCCGCCGAATCTCCGCCAGCGCCGCCGCGCCCCGGGTGTTGCTGGGGTCGTGCGGGCCGCCGGCCCAGACGGTGTCCTCGTTGAGCTGGAGTCGTTCCGTGTCGACGTTGCCGAACACCATCGCGCCGAGCCGGCCGTTGCCGATCGGCAGCGCCCGCAGCCAGTCGGTGCCGGCGCCCTCGTCGTACCAGAGGGCGAGGTCACCGGCGGCCAGCACCTGCGGCGGCGCCACCGAGCCCGCTTTCGCCACGGCCGTCCAGGGCAGCGGCAGGAGGGCACCGCCCGCACCGGCCGCACCGATCTTGAGGGCTTGGCGTCGGGTCAGGTCTGACATCGATCCTCCAAACGGTGACCGATCCGGCCACCCCGATGCGTGACAACTGTGGTAACCGAGACGGGTCCGCTGCCCGGACCGACCACGACCTTGGGCAGCAGGCCAGCGTCGAGCCCCGAGTCGGGCAGACATCTGATGTGTTTCGCGAAGGTTACTCCGGCGCCACACAATCGGCAACGATCGATCGATGACGAGATCAGCGCGAGCTGCCCACCCGCCGGCAGGCTTCCGCTGGAGGTTGGCAGCGCACCGACGGGACCCGACAGGCCGGGGGCAGCGGAGAGGAGCCCGCTGGCGGCGCTTCAACGCCGTATACATCGGATGATGGGTGGCGAGCAGGCGAGGTCGGCGCAGCGACCGGTCTCGTCCGAGCACGGTTGGCGAAGTCGGTGCACGATGCTGGGTGGTCGCAGTTCGCGGCCATGCTGGAGTACAAGGCCGCCCGGCACGGGCGCACCTTCGAGCTCGCCCCTTCGGGGGTGTAGCAGACCGGAATCTCCGCCCTTCAGGACGGAGAGGGCGTCACACGAGGTCGAAGGACTCCCACGGACCGACCGCCGTGCGATTCGCGATCAACGGGTCGGCGCCGGCGTTGTCCGCGCAGACGTACCTGTCGTTCGCGCTGCTGCGGAAACTGACACTGCCGTCCGGGTTCGCCACCTGGGTGAACGTCTCCCAACCGCCGACCACGTCCCGGTCGGCCACCAGCGCCGCCGCGCCGGCCTGCTCGGCGCAGACGTACCTGCCGGTTCGGGCGGACCTGAGGGCCACGAGACCACCGCCGGCGTCGACGACGGTGAACTTCTCCGACGCGGTGGTCAGCGAGGCGACCAACGGTGAGCCGCCCACGAAGAGGCCGTTGGCGCGGGAGCGGACGCCGACCGCCGCGGTGGTGGGCGGAGTCGCGCCGAGCACCGGGGCGGTCGGCCGGTTCGCGGTCAACGCGATCGCGCCCTTGAGCATCCGGCCACCGTCGCCGGTGAGCCGCAGGTAGTAGTCCGCCGAGCAGGCCGTGCCGTCCTCATCCAGCGGCAGGAACGTCGAGCCGACCGGGACGAACGCGGCGCTCTCCGCGGTCTTGGCGATCTGGTTGCCCTCGTTGTACTCGTCGAACATCGAGATGTAGATCGCCGGAGCGCCCGCCCGGATCACGTTGTAGAACTGTCGCCACATGAAGTCACCGTGTGCGCGCTGCCGCTCCTGCAGGTCCCCGGGCAACACACACGGCTGGTAGTCGATGCCGTGCGCCACGCAGTCCCGCACGTCCGGCAGCGTGACGTTGGTGTAGAACCAGTCCGACCCGGCCTGGTCGCCGATCCGGCCGACCATCCAGGGCGAGATCATGTCGTACGCGTGGTAGACGTCGGCGAATCCGGCCCGCGAGTCCTGGGTGCCGTCGCTGTTGCGCCAGTGCGTCGGCGTGCCGCCCATGACGTACACGCCCTGTGCCTTGAACCAGGTGATCACATCGAGGCAGGCCGCCGCGCTCCACGGGTGGTTCTCGTCGTTGAAGCCGAAACCCCAGATCCCGACGACCGGTTTGCCGTTCTGCCTGGCGTACGCCGGGGAGGTCGTGTACGCCCTCATCTTGTTGACCCAGTCGTCCTTGATCTGCTGCTGCATCGTCGTCCAGCCGCTGACGTCGTACATGATGTAGAACTTGCGCCCGAACCGCTCGGCGGCGTTGCGCACCTTGATCGTCACGGCGTCGCGGATCGGGCCCTCCCCACCAACCGGGTTGAAGCGTTGCAGGGCCGCGGTGTCCAGCCCGTTCTCCTGCATCCAGCGGAAGTGGGTGTCCACGGTCTGCTGGTCGTAGGACGAGAACAGCGAGGCCGGCTGCCCGTTGCCCAGGTTCTGGTATCCGGTCTTGTACACCCGCTCGTAGTCACGCACGTCCGGCCACGACTTGAGGGCCTCGTTGACCGGCGAGGGCGTCTTCTGCCAGTCCTGGCCGTAGTGCCACCAGCCCGCCAGAGGGCTCCCGTCGCCGGCCCCGGTGAACCACCCCTGGTAGCCGACGGTGATCTTTCCGACGACATCGCCGGACGGGCTGATCGCGGCGGCGGGTTCGGCCGCGTAGGCGTCGAACGAGACTCCGGCGACGGAGACGGCGGTGCCGGCCACCGCGGTGCCGAGCAGGGTACGGCGGGACAGCCTCATTGGCGTTGGCAACCTTCCTCAGGGGACTTTGCCCGGATCGTCAAGCTAGCGACGATCCGGACGGGATGAGGTTAGTGAGCCGTTTTGCCAACTTCCAAGCTGAGCCACGAAACTTCAAAGAACCTTAAGAGTACGGGGAGCGTCCGCACGCGGATCGTCACGAGCATGCGACGGGTAGTGGCGGAAGCTCGGCGAAGGCAGCGCTCTCGAGCGCAACCCATTCGACATCCCGGAGGACATCGGGGACCAGGTCGGCTGTCACGACCGCCGAGCGGTTGGTGTCGACGTACCGCCGCCGTTGGACGCGCTACACCTCGACGGTCACGTCACCCGCCGGGCGGCGCCCGGCGCGTCGCCGGACGGTGGCCGCGATGGTCGCGAGACCGGGGGCGGCGCCGAGCAGCCAGATCGCGATCAGTGGCCAGTGGATCAGCGCACCCACCGCCCCGCGGATCTCCGGGACCTCCCCGACCGTGTACGAGGTCTCCGGGTCGGACGTTCGACAGGACAGCGAGTAGGCACCGGCGCTGGGCACGTCGACGGTGGCGACCCAGGCGTAGGAGGCCGCGTCGCCTCCGTAGCCGCCGGGTGGGATCGTCACCGGCTGCGCCCGCCGGGCGTTCGCGCCAGCGCCGGTGACCTCGCAGTCCGGATCGGCAGGTGCGAAACCCACCGCGTAGATCGCGTACCGGCCCGCCGCCGGCAACGTCAGGTGCCCGGACTCGCTGGCTGAGCTCGCGTACGGCCCCACTGCCCCGTATTCCCACTCGCCGTAGCGCACGGTGCTGCCCTCGGCCCCCAACTGCACCGTCAGCTGGGCCAGCAGGGCACCCACGACGACGGTGATCCCGCCCGTGACCAGACCGTGTCGCACCGACGGGTGGCTGCGGCGTGGGCGACCTCGGGCAAGGAGGTGGCCGACCACCGCGCCGCAGATCACCAGCGGTGCGCAGGCGATCACCACCCCTCGCCACGGGGCCACACCGGTGAGCGGGATGACCCACCGGTAGACGGCCATCGTCGCGGCCACGAACACCGCGCTGACCAGCGCTGCCGCCACCACGGCGGCCACCGGGGCCGAGGCGCTGCGACGCGGGGAGGCGGACCAGGTCCACCGGGCGGCCACCACGGCGGCGAGCACGGGCACCGCCCCGGCGATCCACCACAACGCCGCTGAGACCCCCGGGTCCTCCTCCCAGCGATGTGTCCACTCGAAGAAGACCAGCGGCGCCGGCACGGTCGCCAGCATCCACAGTGCCAGGATCTTCGGGCCGGGAAGTGTCCGACCCGCCACCCGCCAGGTAGCCGCGCTCATGCACCGATCATCGGGCAACGGGAGTCGTTCGCACCGCCTGGGGGGCGGGCCGTCACCGGCCGCCGGTCTCGTCCAGCGCCGTCCGGAGCTGCGTCAGGAAGTCACCGAATTGCACCGCCGAGGCCCCGTCCAGCACCCGACGCATCAGGGCCGAGCCCACCGCGACACCGTCGGCGTAACCACCGGCCTGGGCCGCCTGCTGCGGACCGGAGATCCCGAAGCCGAGGACCACGGGCAGATCCGTGACCTGTCGCAGCGACGTCACCAACCGCTCGCCGGCCGCGCCCACCGTCGACTGCTCGCCCGTGGTCGCCATGACACTGACCGCGTAGACGAAGCCCCGGCTGCGCGTGGCGATCTCGTGCAGGCGCTGCGGCGTGGTCGCCGGGGAGGCGAGCAGCGCGAGGTCGACCCTGTTGCCCGCCGCCGCGGTGGCAACCGGCTCGATCTCGTCGACCGGCAGGTCCGGCACGATCAGACCGTCCACTCCGGCATCGGCGAGCGCGGCGCAGAAGCGGTCGGCTCCGGCGTGCAGGACCAGGTTGGCGTAGGTGAACGCGATCAGCGGCACGGGCAGTGTGAGCCGGGTGACCTCGTCGAGGATCTGCCGGGTGGTGACGCCCCGCAGCAGCGCCCGGTGCGACGACTCCTGCACGACCGGTCCGTCCAGGATGGGGTCGGAGAACGGGAGGCCGATCTCGATGGCGTCGGCGCCCGCGTCCACGGCGGCCCGCAACAGGTCGGTCCAGTTCCCGGTGACGCCGCCGGTCACGTACGGCACGAGCAGCTTGCGGCCGGCCGCCTTGGCGGCGCGGGTACGGGTCTCCAGTGCGTTCACGACAGCTCCATCAGGGTGGCCATGTCCTTGTCGCCCCGCCCGGAGAGCGTGAGCATCACCGTCGAACCCGGGGGGACCGTGCCGTCACCGACGGCACGGATCACCCACGCGACCGCGTGGGCGGATTCCAGCGCGCAGAGGATGCCCTCCGTGCGGGCCAGCCGGTGGGTGGCGGCGAGCACCTCGGCGTCGTCCACGGTCACATAGGTGGCCCGGCCCGAATCGGCCAGGTACGCGTGCTCCGGTCCCACGCCCGGGTAGTCCAGACCGGCGGCGATCGAGTGGGCCTCGCTGATCTGCCCGTGCTGGTCCTGGAGCACCAGGGAGCGGAAGCCGTGCAACACGCCGGGGGTGCCGGCGCTGATCGCGGCGCCACCTGCCGCCTCGACACCGACCAGCCGGGCCGGCGTGTCGATGAAGCCGGCGAACGTGCCGGCGGCGTTGGACCCGCCACCGACGCAGGCCACGACGTAGTCGGGGGTGCCCGCGACGAGGTCGGCCGCGCACTGCGCGCGGGCCTCGTCGCCGATCACCCGCTGGAACTGGCGGACCATCCAGGGGTACGGGTGCGGACCCAGCACCGAGCCGAAGCAGTAGTAGGTGTCGTCGACGGAGGTGACCCAGTGGCGCAGCGCCTCACTGCAGGAGTCCTTGAGGGTTCGGCTGCCGGAGGTCACCGGCACCACCTCGGCACCCAGCATCTTCATCCGGAAGACGTTGAGCTGCTGCCGTTCGATGTCCTTCGCGCCCATCAGGACTGTGGTCGGCATGCCGAACAGGGCACCGGCGGTGGCGGTGGCCACGCCGTGCTGGCCCGCGCCGGTCTCGGCGATCAGTCGCCGCTTACCCATCCGCCGGGCCAGCAGCGCCTGACCCAACACATTATTGATCTTGTGGGATCCGGTGTGGGTGAGGTCCTCCCGCTTGAGCAACAGGTTGACGCCCAACTCCGCGGAGAGTCGCACCGCGGGCGTCAGTGGCGTCGGCCGGCCGACGTAGACGGAGAGCAGGTGGTTGAGTTCGCCCCGGAACAGCGGGTCCGTCCAGGCCTCGGCGAAGGCCCGCTCGACCTCGACACAGGCCGGAACGAGTGACTCCGGCACGAAGCGTCCACCGTAGTCACCGAACCTGCCGAGCGCCGAGGGCCGACGGGGGTCGACCTGAGCGGCTGGGCGTGCGGAGCGCAGGAGTTGGTCCACGACATCACCTCACAGTTCTAGAACGACAAGGTCTGTATAGCAGGGAAACCGGTCGCTGTTCTAGATCTGCTGGAAAATAGTTCTAGAACAGTTTCGGTGGGCGCGCGGGATGGTCCGCCACCCCTCCCGTCAGCCCTGCGGTGCGCTGCCGATTCCGGACAGCCCGGTGCCGTCGCCGACCGCGTAACTGACCTGATGGCCGCTGACCTCGCGAATATTCATGATCACCACGCTGTTTCCCGCGAGGATCGCGACGTCGACAACCAGCGGGCGTCGGTCGGCGTCGCGAGTGATCCGCTCGCTCCGCATCGCCGGAACGCCTTCGGGTAGTCCGAGCAGGTGGCCGATGCGCTCGGGCATCAGCACCGGTGAGATCGTCTCCTCGGCCTGCACGGCCACCGCGCCCGCCCGCTCGGCGAGCACGGCGTACAGCTCGTTCTTCTCGAAGTCGACGTCCCGGAGCAGACCACCGAACGGCTGCGGGAGGTAGGACACCTGATGAATCAGTGGAGCGCCCCGGACGACCCGGATCCGCTCCAGCCGGAGCACCTCGTCGCCCGTGGGAATGCCCAACCGCTTGGCGACATCGTCGGGCACCGCGACGGTCTTGCGGCCGAGCACCCGGGTCAGCACCTCGATGCCGCGCGCGCGCAGGTCGTCGGCGAGGCTACGCAGATTGCCCATCGAGTACGGGACCGGCATCGCCCGGACGTAGGTGCCCTTGCCCGGAAACTGCTCCACCAGTCCCCGGTCACAGAGCTCGTCCAGAGCCTGCCGCAACGTCATGAGGCTGACGCCGTACTCCTCGCTCAGGTGTCGCTGGCCGGGCAGCGCGTCGCCGGGAGCGAACTCGCCCCTGCCGATCCGCTTGATCAGGTCGTCGCGGATGACCATGTACTTCGGGGTCCTACCCGGAATGACGCGCATGCCTTACCCAGCCCTGAGAGTCGTGACGGAGCGGGTCGCGCCGCCCGGTGAGGTGCGGAGCGTCACGTCCTTCTACCGATGTCAGCGTATGGCCGACCTCCGTCACCGCCTACGCACGGGTCGCGCCGAGTGGCGGACCAACCGCCCGTGGGCGGTGGCGGGCCGCCACAGCCATGGACATCCCGCCAGGGCACGGCTCAAAACTTTACAGTTGTTAGGTGAGCGTGTAAGTTAACGGATGTAAGTTCAAATCCGTACCGCAGAGATGGGAATTCTCATGACGACCGCGACCGCGCTCCGCACCGACCACACCGCCCTCGCCCGCCCCGCCGATCGCATCGGTCGTGGGCTCGCGGCCGTCGCCGCCCTCGCCACCGTCGTGGCGTTCGTCAACGGGCTCCTGCTGACCCTCGACGCCCCCGACGACCGCCTGTTCATCGAGGGCTGGCGAGTCTCCAGCTTCGCCATCTTCGCCGGGCTCTTCGCCCTGCTCGCGTTCCGGCCACGCCAGTCGGCCGGCGTCTGGGAGATCGTGCTCGCCGGCAAGACCGCCCTCGTGGTGTTCGGCCTGGCGATCGGCGACGTCCCGGAGGCACGCCTCTCGGCCATCATCGACATCGGGCTGGTTGCCGTGGTCGCCGCGGCCTACGTGCTCTGCCGCGGCTGGCTGGCCTGGCGCCCCGCGACCAACCCGACCCGATGACGAAAGCCGAGCGCCCGCCACCGTCGCGTGACGGTGGCGGGCACCCCGATGATCAGTAGGGCTGACGGATCAGCACGACGGCAGGGTGACCAGCGCCAGGTTGGGGTCGACGCCGGTGGTGTACGCGGCACTGAGCACGTAGAGGGTGCGGCCACGGACGGCCACCGAGGTCGGGTTCTGCAACCCGTCGGCACCGCTCACCAGCGTTCGCGAACGGCCGGCGGCGTCGATGCTCACCAGCGTGTTCGGCCCGTTGAGGGCGGCGACGACCTGGTGGTCGCCGGCGCCCACGAAGGCGAAGTCGTCGATGCCGACCAGGCCGGTCGCCACCACCCGGACGGGTCCGGGACGGCCGTGCCGCAGCGGGATGCGCAGCAACGTTCCCTGGTCGAGATTCGTCACCCAGATCGCGTCGGGGCGTACCTTGAGGCCGTTGGCACCGAGGAAACCCGTCGAGGCGAGTTCGGGTGCCGAGGACCAGGTCTCGGCACGGCCACCTTCCAGGGGGACTGTCGAGATCGTGCCGAGCACCGAGTCGGTGAGGTAGAACCTGCGCGTCACCGCGTCGTACGCCAGGCCGTTGGGCAGTCCGGCAGCCGGCAGGGCGGCGATGCGCTGCGGTGCCCGGCCGGGGCGCAGCCGGTACAGGCCGGTGGTGGCGGCGTCACCGCTGGCGTAGAGGAAGTAGAGAGTGCCGTCGCTCATCCGGACGATGCCGGTGGTCAACGCGAACGCGAGCACCGGCGTGTTCACGCCGCCGTCGGCCGGTGCGGGCAGGGTCGCCAGGATCCGCGTCGCACCGGACGGGCTGACGGCGGCGACCTGTCTTGCGGCCGCGAAGGTGACGTACGCCGTGCCGTCCGGACCCAGCGCGATGTTCTCCGGCATCTGCCCGTTCGCCAGATCGAAGTGGACCGCGATCCGCGAGGGCAGCGGCGCGGTCGACGGCGCCGCCAGTTCGACGGCGGTCAGCCGTGCGGTCCCCGCCTGGGCGACGCCCGACGGTGCGACCGTCACGACGCCGACCCCGGCCGCCGCGAGAGCTACTGCGAGGGTCATCATTCTCTTGCGCATTTCTGTTCCTTTCGAAATAGCCGAATTGATTCGGCTGTCGTGGGCGCGAAGGGTCCGGCGCTCCTTTCGGAGCACCTCGTTTCGCGCGGTGGAAGAAGGGGCGCTAGTCGCGCATGACCGGCTGCTGGCGCGTGCCGGCGCGGGAGGTGACGGCGCCGTGCACGAGCAGCGTCATCGCGGCGTGCGACGCCGAGCCGGGTTCCGTGGTGGCGACGACGACCGTCTGACCGTCCTCGGTCTGCAGGGCCTGCTGGGTCACGGTCATCGCGCCGACCAGCGGGTGGCGCATCTCGTACCGGCTGCCGCCGCCGGCCTTGACCCGGTGGTCAGCCCACATGGTGCCGAACTCCGGGCTCCGCACCGTCAACTCCCCCACCAGCGCGGCCAGCAACGGATCGTTCGGGTGCTGCCCGGAGACCATCCGCAGCGTCGCCACCACCACGCGGGCCTTGGCGGGCCAGTCCACGTACAGGTCGCGGGTGTGCGCGTCCAGGAACACCAGCCGTGCCATGTTCGGGCGCTGGCTCGGCCGCTCGGGGATCCGGTGGTCCAGGTGACCGGCGAAGAGGGCATGGCCCCCGATGGTCCAGGCCAGCACGTCGGCACGACGACCGAGCACCAGCACGGGTACGTCACCGAGCGTCGCGACGAGTTGGCGTACCGCAGGGCTCACCCGCTCCGGCGGCGGACGCCGCACGGCGGACCGGCGACGGGTCCCGGCCGCGAGTTCGCTCAGGTGGCGACGTTCCGCCTCGTCGAGTCGCAGTGCCCGGGCGAGCGCCTCGAGGACCTCGGGTGAGGCGTTGACGGCCTGCCCCTGCTCCAGGCGCGAATAGTACGAGGCGCTGACACCGGCCAGGAGGGCCAGTTCCTCCCGGCGCAACCCTTGGACGCGGCGCCGGTCGCCGTACGTCACCACGCCGGCGTCCTCCGGGCTCAACTGGGAGCGTCGGGCCTGGAGGAAGTCGCCGAGCTGTCCTCTCGCGTTCATGACTCGAAGTATTGCGACCTCGCCTCGCCGCAACCACATCCTGCCAGGGATAGGTTGAAGCCGGTCAGACCAGCCGGCGCCTGATCCACCAGAGGGAGAACAGCGACAGTGCGGCGGTCAGCGCGAACAGCACGCCGAACTCGCGCCATTGCAGGATCCAGAACCTCGAGCCGGGCACGTAGACCACCTCCTGTCTGAGGTTCTGCTTCTCCAGCCACCTCGGGCACGTCTCGCGGTCCCGGGGGGCCAACGGGCCGCACTGGGTCATGTCCGCCGGACCTCGGAACTCCGCTCCGGTCGCGGTGATCGTGGTGCTCGACAGGACCCAGTCGCCTCTGCGGTCGGGCTCGAGTTGGATCCTCATCTCCCCGCTGTCGGGGCTCAGCGACAATCCGTACTCCCCGTCCACCCGCAGCGGGGTGACCGTGGTGCTCGGCTGGGCCAGCCAGGGGCGCACCACGAACGGCGCGGCGATCTGGAGGCTGACGATGACCAGTAGGGTCACCGCCATCGCGGCGACGGTCCGCCGCAGCAGCAGCCCGGTCGTGACACCCACCAGGAACGCCAGCGCCGCATAGCCGACCGGCACGATTCCTCGGGCCGCGAACACCAACGGGTTCATCCGGTCCGCCGTGGCTCCGTCGATCGGCTGCGCCCATCTGCTCAGCATCAGGCTGAGCAGGCCCGCGCCGAGCGCGGCGGCACCGCCGCCCACCGCCAGCTTCACCAGCAGCCATCGGCCACGACTGACGGACTGGCTGAAGACCATCCGGTACGTGCCGGACTCCAACTCCCGGGCCACCAGCGGCGCCCCCCAGAAGATGCCCACGAGGGCGGGCAGCAGATACAGGACTGCGATGGCTGCGATGTGGAACTCGCTCGCCCACCCCGGTTGCAGTGCCTGGAGGAAGGCTTCGCCCGCGGCGCGGCAGGCATCGCCCTGGCAGCCGGTGTATCCGGTCTGCGAGGCCAGTTCCGTCACCTCCGACCAGGTCAGCGCCAGGCCGCCCAGGACCACCACCAACAGGGCGCCGGTGGCCAGGGCCGGGATCCGGAACTGCCGCCAGGTCATCCAGATCATCGCTGTCCCTCCAGCATCCGGTCCGGCCCGTTGCCGGCGGCTCCGCTCATGTACGCCAGCACGATGTCCTCCAGGTCGAGCCGGTCGACCTGCCAGGACGGGTCGTCGATCGGCGCGGTGCTGCGTACCACCAGGGTCGACTGCACGTCCGTGTGACTCTGCTCCACCAGGGCCCGCCCGACGCCCAGGTCGGTGGTGTCGCGCCGCTGGCCGACCAGGCGGTGGTGGGTGGCGAGCAGGTCGTCCACGTCGCCGGCCACCCGTACCCGAGATTCGACAAGCACGATCAGGTAGTCGCAGACCCGCTCCAGGTCGGCGACCAGGTGCGAGGACATGACGATGCTCATGCTCTGCTCGGCGGTCAGTTCCATCAGCCCCTGCAGGAAGTGGCGCCGGGCGAGCGGGTCGAGTGCCGCCACCGGCTCGTCGAGCAACAGGAGACTGGGCCGCTTCGCCGCGGCGACGGTCAGTGCCAGTTGGGCGCGCTGGCCGCCGGAGAGCTTGCCGGCCTTCTGCGCCGGGTCCAGGCCGACCTGGGCGATTCGTTGCTCGGCGAGCGCAGCGTCCCAGGACGGGTTGAGGTGCGCGCCCATCAGCAGGTGGTCCGCGACGGTCAGGCTGGGATAGACCGGGGTGTCCTGCGCGACGAACCCGACCCGCGGCGACCCGCTGACCGGCCGCGCACCGAGCACCTCGATCCGCCCCGCGGTCGGATCGAGCAGCCCGCAGGCCAACTGCAACAGCGTGGACTTACCGGCGCCGTTCGGCCCGACCAGGCCCACGACGTGGCCAGCCGGGATGTCCAGGGTGCAGTCCCGGAGAGCGGTACGCCGTCCGTACCGTTTGGTCAGACCGTCCGCGCTCAGCGCGTTAGTCATGCTCGGGCCTCCGAAAACGCCCGAAAACTGCTCAGGAAGAGCGCCTCGATGCTCTCGTCGTCCAGGCCCGCCTCCCGAGCCTCGGTCAGCCAGCGCGTCAGGTCCTGCCGCAGCGGTTCGTGCTTGCTCAGCGAGTCGCCGCCCAGCGTGCGGGTGACGAACGTGCCCAGCCCTGGCCGGGCCATGACCAGGCCCTCGTACTCCAGCTCGCGGTACGCCTTGGACACCGTGTTCGGGTTGATCGCGACCCGGGCCACCACCTCCTTGATGGTGGGCAGCTTGTCGCCCTCGTTCAGGACACCGAGCCGGAGCGCGTGCCGTACCTGCTGGATGAGCTGCATGTACGGCGCGACCCCGGATCGCAGGTCCAGGTGAAACTCGATCACCTCACCACCTCAATCTACTAGGTGCCTAGTAGATTAGGGCAATCGTGAGCGGCCCGCCAGCCCTCGCCGGACCGCCGTGCGGAATGAGCCGGCGACCGCCCGGCCGGCCGGCCCGATCGCGTCGTGCGCCGCCACGATTGCGTTGGTAACGATGGGCGGGCCACGCCACCCCGTGGAACCATGCTTCGGACACATGTTGGACAATGCCCAGGTCATCGGAGAGGATCTATTCCGTGAATACCCGCTCCACCGCCGCTCAGCGAACCGCCGAAGACGCGAGCCCGGACCAGATCGCCGACGACGACCGGACACCGGACGGGCGGGGCCGGTGGCGCTGGGCGCGTCACGAATGGACCCTCGCAGCACTGGGCAGTCTGCTGCTGTCGGTCGTGCTGACCTGGCCGACGATGCGACACCCGGCGAGCACGATCCCCAACGACCTCGGCGACCCGACGTTGCAGGCGTGGCAGGTCGCCTGGTCGGGCCACGCTCTCCTGAACAGTCCGGCCAACCTCTGGGACTCGAACACGTTCTTCCCGGAGAAATACACGTACGCCTACAGCGACACCCTGCTCGGGTACGCCCCGATCGGGATGCTCGGCTCCGGCTTCGAGGCGGCCGTGATCCGGTACAACGTGCTCTACGTGCTGCTGCACGCGCTCGCGGCCTTCGGGGCGTACGTGCTGGCGCGGCAGCTCGGCGCGAACCGGTGGGGCGGGGCGGTCGCCGGGATCGCGTGGGCGTTCGCGCCCTGGCGGTTGGCGCACGCCGGTCACCTCAACATCCTGTCCAGCGGGGGCATCGCGCTGTGCCTGGCGATGCTGGCCCGTGGACACGGCTGGTCGCTGCGCCACGGTTACCGGCCGGAGCGACGGCGGCCCGGCTGGGCGTTGGCCGGGTGGCTCGTCGCCGCCTGGCAGGTCACGCTCGGTTTCGGCATCGGGCTACCGCTTGTCTACTTCCTGCTGGCCGCGGTGCTGGTGGCAGCCGGCTGTTACGGCTGGTCCTGGTGGCGCAAACGGGAGCGCCCGCCGTTCGGTCGGCGGTTGCTGTTCGCGGATCTGGGCGGCGGTGCCGTGTTCGGCGCGGTGACGGTGCTGCTCGGTCTGGTCTACCTGCGCGTCGTCGACCTCAACCCGCAGGCCGAGCGGGGGCTGGAGTGGACGAAGATGTTCTCCCCTCCCCTCATCGGGTTCGTGACCGCACCGGGTGACTCGTGGTTGTGGGGTGAGCGGCACGCCGCCGCACGCGAACAGCTGTCCTGGCCGCCGGAGATGGCGCTGCTGCCGGGGATCACGCTCATCGCGCTGGCCGCGGCGGGACTGTTCATCTCGACGTACCGGGCGCGGCACCGGGTCGCGCTGGGCCTCGGCGTGCTCGGCACGGTGCTGTTGGGCCTGGGCTCGACCCTCGGCGGTGACGGAGACCCTGGCTACCTGACCCTGTCCACCGCCCTGCCGGGCTGGGACGCCCTGCGCACCCCGGGCCGGATGATGCACTGGACCAGCCTGTTGCTGGCGCTGCTCGCCGCCGGAGCGGTGACGGCACTGGCCGAATCATCGGGTCAGACCTCGGCATCGTCGGACCAGCCCTCGGCCCGCCGCTGGACGCGGGCGCTCATGCCGGTGGTCCTGCTGGTGCCGCTGGCCCTGGTCACCCTGGAGGGCGTCAACCGGACACCCCACCCGACGGTGACGGCGCCACCGGCCGCGATGCGGGCCGCGCAGGACCCGATCCTGGTGCTGCCCGCGGGCGGCGTGGGCGATCTGACGTACATGTTGTGGACGACCGACGGGTTCCCGCGGGTGACCAACGGGCTGGCCGGGTTCGAGCCGGTCAGCCAGGCGCAGACCCGGGTCGCGGTGGCATCGTTCCCCGACGCCGGCAGTGTGGCGTACCTGCGCGGGATCGGCGTGCGGTCGGTGGTGGCCGTGCCGGACCGCACGGCGGGGACGCCGTGGGACGGCATCGCGGCCCGGCCCATCGACGGGCTGGGCATCACTCGGGAGGATCTCGATGGCACGCTGCTCTACCGCCTCTGATCGGGAAGGCGCCGCGAGCCCGGACGGCGGATGCCCGATCACCGGCCGGGCGGGGTGAGCAGGGTGCGGTTGTCCATCGTGGTGCCCTGCTTCAACGAGGAATCGTCGGTGGAGCGGTTGCACGAGACCGTCACGGCCACGCTCGCCGAGCTGTCGGACCTGGACGTCGAGGTGGTGTACGTCGACGACGGCAGCGAGGACGGCACCCTCGAGGCGTTGCGCCGGCTCGCCGCCGCCGACCCGGCGGTCTGCTACACGTCGCTGAGCCGCAACTTCGGCAAGGAGGCGGCGATGCTCGCCGGCCTGCAACGGGCCACCGGCGACGCGGTCGTCATCATGGACGCCGACCTGCAACACCCGCCACGGCTGCTGCCCGAGATGGTGGCTCTCTACCGGCAGGGCTTCGACCAGGTGATCGCCCGCCGGGACCGGCGGGGTGACCGGTTCGTCCGCATGGTCGCCTCGCGGTCCTTCTACCGTGTGATCAACTGGTGGATCGACGTGCGCCTGCAGGACGGGGCGGGCGACTTCCGGCTGCTGTCCCGCCTGGCCGTGGACGCGATCCTGGCGATGCCGGAATACAACAGGTTCTCCAAGGGACTGTTCTCCTGGATCGGCTTCCGCACGGTGGTGGTGGCCCACCGCAACGAGACCCGGCAGACGGGGCAGAGCAGGTGGACGTTCGGCAAGCTGTTCAACTACGCGTTCGACGGCCTGCTGTCGTTCAACAACCGGCCCCTGCGCCTGGCGATCTACGGCGGCATGTTCCTCACCCTCATCGCACTCGTCTACATGGCCTGGGTGGTCGCGGACGCCATCGAAAAGGGCATCGACGTTCCCGGGTACACCACCATCATCGTCAGCGTGATCGGGCTCGGCGGCATCCAGATGACCATCCTGGGGGTGATCGGGGAATACATCGGCCGGATCTACTACGAGACGAAGCGCCGGCCGCACTATCTGGTGCAGGAGACCGAGCGCCTGGTCACCGAGACCGGCGAGTCGCCACGGATGCCGTCGCAGCCCGCGGCGCGATCGACCGATCGGGGCCAGCAGGCGGTGCCAAACCGGGACGACCCGTTCCGCCGGCCCTCCCCGCGACCAGCCGCCGGAGAGGCGACGACGGGCGACGCCGGCTGAGCCCCGTGACAGTGGCCGGTTCGACGAGGGCACCCGATCCACGCGGGTCATGCGAGACTCGTGCCGGCACGACGGATCCGGGGAGGGCAGCGGGTGGCTGGGCGCCCGGCGAAGAGCGACGCCTGGGACTCCTACCGGACGAGGTCAACTGGATGTTCCGCACCCATTCCCACGAGTGGGCGCCGCCGGCCACCGGCTCGTTCCCCGTCCTGGTCGGCTCGCCACCACCCGGGGTGATGCGGTCGGCGTACACCGGCATCGCCGAGGAACTGGCGAGCCGCGGATACGTGGTCGTCACCGTCGACCACCCGTTCGACGCGCCGGTGGTCGACCTCTATCCCACCCGGCGGGTGATCGAACCCACCGACGCCGTCGCCACCGTCGGGCGTCTCGACGCCGACACCACCAGGATCGCCGACCTCGAGTACGTCACGAGGAGACTCTCCAGCCTGGACCGGCCGGTGAGCCGCGTGATGGACCTGCGGCGGGTCGGCCTCTTCGGGTGGACCGGCTCGGACGCCAGACAACGAGCGCACCTCGCCGGGCTGCCCGGAGTCTCCGCCGTCGCGGACCTGACCGGCACCGCCGACGTCACCGACACCGGCATGGTGCCCCTGCTCATCATCGGAGGTTCGCCCATCGGCACGCACCGCGACCTCCCACGCTCCGGCTGGCGGGCGAGGGTCACCATCCCCGGCGCGTCTCCGCGGTCGCTCACCGACGACGGGGTGATGTTGGCACAGATCGCGGAGCGCTACCCCCGCGT
This sequence comes from Micromonospora sp. NPDC049204, assembly GCF_040647935.1. NCBI lineage: Bacteria > Bacillati > Actinomycetota > Actinomycetes > Micromonosporales > Micromonosporaceae > Micromonospora > Micromonospora sp. NPDC049204. The sequence goes on from NZ_JBEZDC010000001.1 coordinate 359,303, forward strand.
CGAACCAGTCGTGTGGCGGGACGTCGGGGAGGTGCACGCGTTGGCCTACCGCACTGTCCGCCGCGCGCTGGTCAGCTTCTTCGACCACCGGGTCAACGGGGCGCAGGCCGGCACGATCGTCGTGGAATCGGGCGTGACAGTTGATCTGGTCTCGTCGTGAGATGCTGACCGGCGTGAAGCGGCTCGCCGCGCTGGCCGCCGGGATCGTCACCGTCCTGGCGCCCTGGTACGGCCAGCCGACCCCGCTGCGGCTGACCGCCTGGGTGTCGGTCCTCGCCGCGACACTGGCGATCTGGGCGCCCCGACTGCCCCGGGTGCCGCTCGCCGCTCTGGCGGCCGTCGTCTCGCTGGGCGGGAGCCTCTGGGCGTGGCGGTGGCTCGGCTACGACTTCGTCGACGACGGCAGCGACTCCAGCAAGCTCCTGCTGTGGACCACGATCGACGTCGGCGCGCTGACCACCCTCGCGGTCGCGCTGAGCCGCGGCGCCGGCCGGGCCGGCCGGCTGACCGGGGTGCTCCTGCTGCTGCCCGGGTCGGCGGTCGGGTTCCGACTCCTGCCCGACGCCGCCGTCGGCGAGCAGTTGTTCCTGGGTGCCCTGGGTGCCTCCACGGTGCTGGCCGGAGCGCTGCTCGGTCGCTACCTCCGCGGCCTCGACGAGCTGCGGGCGACCGTTGTGGAGCAGGCGCGGTCCGAGCAACGCCGCCAGCTCGCCGCGGATCTGCACGACTACGTCGCGCACGACATCGCCGGCATCGCGGTCCTGGCCCAGTCGGCTCGGGTGGTCGGCGCGAGCGACCCGGGAGCGCTCGTCGCGCAGGTCGAGCAGGCCGCCGCCCGGGCGCTGCGGCGTCTCGACCGCAGCATCCGGCTGATGCGGGACGACGGACACCCGACCCACCAGTACGGCCTCGCCGACGTACCCGACCTCGTCGACGCCCACCCGATCCGGGTCGAGCTGACCATGGCGGTGGCGGGACACGGCGACATCTCCGCCGCGGTCCAGGCCACGGCGTACCGGGTGATCGTCGAGGCCCTCACGAACGTCGCCCGGCATGCCCGCACCGCCGTCGCGGTGCGGGTGTCGGTGACCCAACGGGAGGGACACCTGGACCTCGTGGTCGCGAACGAACTGACGGCCGGAGCGACGCCGCCACGGGCGGAGGGTCAGGGCACCGGCCTGGCCTCCCTCCGGGCCCGGGTGGACGCGCTCGACGGCACCATGCGTGCCGGTCGCGAGCAGGGATCGTGGCAGGTACGCGTCACCCTCCCCCTACACTGAGTCGATGCCCACGCTGACGCGCCTGCGGCTGGGTATCGGGAAGGCGACGTCATGACCACAGTGGTGATCGCCGACGACCACGACATGGTCCGGCACGGTTTTCGCATGGTGCTGTCGGCGCAGCCCGACCTGACCGTCGTCGGCGAGGCCGGCAACGGCAACGTGGCCTGGGACCTGGTCTGCCGCCTGCGCCCCGCGGTGCTGCTGGCGGACATCAGGATGCCCGGCATGGACGGCCTCGAACTCGTCCGACGCGTAACGACCACCCCCGCGCTGGGGACGAAGGTGATCGTCGTGACCACCTTCGACGAGGATGACTACATCGGCCGGGCGTTGCGGGACGGGGCGAGCGGTTTCCTGCTGAAGGTCTCGGCGCCCGGGCTGCTCGTCGAGGCCGTCCGAGCCGCGCTGGCGGGCAATGCCCTGATCAGCCCCGAAGTCACCGTCCGCTTGCTGGAACGGCTCAGAACCGATCGCGAAGCCCTCCAGGCGGACCCGCCCCTGACCGCCCGCGAACGGGACGTCGCCACGCTCGTGGCTCGCGGGCTGAGCAACGACGAGATCGGCGCGGAACTCCACGTCTCGCCGGGCACCGTCAAGACCCACGTCGCCCACATCTCCCTGAAGCTCGGAAGCGTCACGCGCGTCCGCATCGCCGCCTGGGCCTGGGAATCCGGCCTCGTGTCCCGCTCCTGACCGGGACACGGTACGAGCGACGGACCGGCCGAATCCACCGCACGGCCGCGTCGGGCGCGGGTGGCCGGGTCAGCCGTCCGGGGTGAAGAGCCCCTGGATGCCGACGACGATCGCGATGAGACCGAAGATCGCGAGCAGGAGGCGGACCCCGGTCGCTCCGGCCGGCTGCTCGCCACGTGGCGCCGGCCGGCCGGTCAGCCGCTCCCACAGCAGGGCGAGCCCGACGCCGATCCCCACCACCTCGAAGTGGAACACCCGGGGTCCGGACACCAGGTGGACGATGAGGTAGTAGCCGCCGGTCACGAGCGCCACGACGCCGACCACCCAGGCGATCGGGGCGGCCCGACCGGCGAGGCGTCCCAGGTCGTCGCCGACCCGCGGCAGCAGCCGCAGCACGGCGACGGCGAGCAGGAAGCCGCCGACGATGTTGGCGAGGTCGAGCAGCAATGCCATGATCACGATAGGTCTCCGTTGATCGAGGGTTCAGCGGGTGGGAGCGTACCCATGGACCCGGGTCGTTGAAACGATCCAGAGTCCGGGACCAGCGCGGTACGACCGGGCGAATATTCCGCCCATCGTTTATGCATTGACCAGCATCTTTGTAATAGCGGGCAAATTAACCGCCGCGAAACAGATGCGACACACTCGATCGTCACCTAGGCTGCCGGGTGACACATCGACTGCCCGCACCCGCAACGTGCTGGTCCCCCGCGTCCTCGCACACCGCCTACCGCCGGTCCACGCAAACGGCCGACGCCGATTGGAGCATTAGATGACCTGGCGTCCCACCATTGCCGCACTCGCCGGACTGTGCCTCGCGGTCGGCTCCGCGCCGTTCGCCACCGGCGCCGCCGCCACACCTTCGACAGCCGTGGACGCCGCTCCGGTCGGCGCTCACGCCGCGCTCGCCGGCCCGCCCGGCGCACCGTCCGGGGTCTGCCCGACGGGGGTCGGATACGGATCACCGCTGCCGGCGAGCTCCCTGTCGGCCACGAAGATCCAGGGTGGGTTCTCGTTCCTCGAAGGGCCGGTCTGGGTCGCCGACGGCGGCTACCTGCTGATGTCCGACATGGCCGCCGGCACGGGTCAATACAATGTGCAGCCGTCCACGATCCGCCGGTTCACCCCGCCGGCGACCTTCGACACGTTCATCGCCAACGCCGGCAGCAACGGCCTGGCACTCAGCGCCGACTCCCAGCAGATCATCGCGGCCACCCACGACCAGCGAAACGTGTCCGCCTACCGGCTGAGCGACTCCTCCCGCAGCACCGTCGCGGCGAACTACCAGGGCCGGGCGTTCAACTCACCCAACGACGTCGCGGTCCGGTCGGACGGCGTCGCCTACTTCACCGATCCCAACTTCCAGCGCGGCAACCGCGCCGACCAGATGAACGGTCGCACAAGCGTCTTCCGCGTCTCCGGCGGTCAGGTGTCGCTCGTCGACGACCGGCTGCGCCAGCCCAACGGCATCTCGCTCTCACCCGACGGGACGGCGCTCTACGTGGGCGCGTACTCCGAGAACAAGATCTACAAGTACGCGGTCGCTGCCGACGGCAGCACCGGCGCCCGCAGCGTCTTCGTGAACTACATCGGCGGTCCGGACGGCGGGACGATCGACTGTGCCGGCAACGTGTACTGGACGTCGGGTTTCGATGGTCAGGTCCACGTCTACTCCCCCACCGGCACCCAGCTCGGCACGATCCGGGCCGGCAACTCCGGCACCACGAACGTCGCCTTCGGCGGTCCCGACCGGCAGACCCTCTACATCACCTCCGGCCAGCGCAACGACTCCGGCCTCTACAGTGTGCGGCTCAACATCCCCGGATACCCGTACTGACAGTCGCCGAGGGGCGCCCGGGTGACACCGGGCGCCCCGGTTCAGGAGTGCTGACGGCGGCCGGCGCGGATCCGCGCACCGAGGTCGCTGACCGGGTCGAGATGACGCAACTTGTCGGGGTTGACGATGGAGTGGATCGCCTGGATCGCACCGTCGGCGATGTCGAGGCCCACCACGCCGAAGAGCCGGTCCCGAGAGTCGAAGATCAGCGCACCGGGCCGGCCGTTGACCTCGGCGATCCGCATCCGTACCCCGCCGTGCGGCGCCACCACGGACATCGCGGTCGCCAGATGCCGTGCCACCCGCTGCCGGCCGTTGATCGGCGACGCCAGCGCGGGAACCTTCCCGCCCCCGTCGCCGTGCAGCACCACGTCCTGTGCCAGCAGCGCCTCCAGCGCCGGCAGGTCACCCTGTTCGGTGGCGGCGACGAACCGCCGAGCCAACTCGTCGCGCTGCCGCCGCGAGGCGTGGTAGCGAGGCCGACGCTCCTGGAGGCGGACACGGGCCTTCGCCACCAGGTGCCGGGTACTGTCGACGTCGGTGCCGAGGATGCCGGCGACCTCGACGTACGGATAGTCGAACACCTCCCGCAGCAGGAAGGCGGCCCGCTGCCGGGGCGACAGGGTCTCCAGGAGTACGAGGAACGCCAGCGACAGTGCGTCCGCGGTCTCCGCCTGGTCGGCGGGTGAGGCGTCGGTGACCACCGGCTCCGGCAGCCACTCCCCGACATACCGTTCCCGCCGCGCCCGCGCCGAGCGGAAGTGGTCGATGGACAACCGGGTGACGAGCGTGGCGACGTACGCGCGCGGCGAGGTGAGCTGCTCGTTGCGGCCCAGCGTCTGGTGCATCCGCAGGAACGCCTCCTGCACCACGTCCTCGGCCTCGCTCACACTGCCGAGCATCTGGTACGCGATGGCGAACGCCCGCGGACGCAGCTCGCCGTAGAGATCAGCGGACGACACCGCTCAGCCCAGCCCTTCGACGAAACCGTTGCGCCAGCTCGGATACCGAGGCGTCCACCCCAGCTCCCGTTTGGCCTTCTCGCTGGAGATGCCTCGGGCCCGCGTCATCAGATCCACCGGAGCCGCGCCGGCCACCGCGCGCACCAGCCACGCCGGAAGGCGGCGCGGCGGCTTCGCGCCGAGCACGCGGGCCAGTTCCGGCAACCACTGACCCACCGGCGCCGGATCGTCGTCGGCGACGTGGTAGATCCCGCGCCGGCCGCGTTCGACGGCCGCGACCGTGGCCGTCGCGGCGTCGACGATGTGCACGAGCGACACCACCCCGGTGCCGCCGCCGACGACCGGGACCTTCCGGCGGCGGATCAGGCTGGCCATGCGGGCGTCCGGCGCGAGTTCCACACCGGTCCCCGGGCCGTAGAAGCCACCGTAGCGAAGCACGATCCCCTCGGCCCAGGTGATGGTGGTGACGGCGGTCTCCAGGTGGCGTAGCGCCGCCACGCTCTCCTCGGCGTCGGCCGGCGGGCGGGGCTCGATCCGGCCGTTCTCGTCGACCACCGGCCCGCCGGTGCGTTCCATCCACGAGGCGTTGCTCTGCGCCACGAACGCGCGTACCCCGATGGCGCGCGCGGCGGCGAGGAGGTGGTCGGTGCCCACGGTGCGCAGCCGATCGGTGGCGGCGGCCATCCGCTTGGCGTGTCGAAAGTCCGGCGGCCCACTCAACGCCGTCAGCTGATGGACGACGACCTCCGGCTCGGCCTTCGCCACCGCATCCGCCACCGAACCGGGGTCCAGCGCGTCGACGACGACCGGATCGGCGCCCAGTGTCCGCAGGGCGTCGAGTTTCGCGGCCGAGCGGGTCGTCCCGACGACCTCGTGACCGTGTGCGACGAGTTGGGTGACCAGTTGGCGGCCGATCGCGCCGGACGCGCCGGCGAGGAAGATCTTCATGACGTCTCCGTCCACTTGAACCTGTCAACAGAGACGAGACGGCCCGGCCCCCCATGAACGACAGTTACCCAGCTCACACCTCAGCAGCAGCCGAGCCGGTGCCACGGACCAGGGGTGACGCTAGGAAGGAGCGCCAACCCGCTGTTCGAGCACCTGCATCTTGTAGCGGAAGTCGGTCAGATCGTCGTCGTGGAAGAGGTGGAAGAACCACTGCGGCATCCGCGGCTGCTGCCGGCGGGCGACGAACAGCACATCCTGCACCTGCCGGGCGAACACGGCGAACGCCTGGTCGTCCGCGATCACGTCCGACGGTTCCTCGGTGACCGCGCGCACCAGGCCGAGGACCCGGGTGCGGTCGCGGGTGGTCAGGATCTGCGCGCGGGCCATGTCCGAACAGGACAGCAGCAGACCCAGCGATGGCACGAACCAGACGCCGACCAGGCTACCGACCGTGCTCTCGGTCGTGAGGCCCACGGTCACACCCACGACACACCAGACCGCGACGACACCGAGCAGCACGGCAGCGAAGCGTCGCCGGACCCGCGAGCCCCACGCCAGGTTCTGCTCCAGACAGAAGAGCACGTCGTACGGAGCGGCGACGGTCGCGACGAGGTAGTAGTCCCGCAACCGCGTCTCGTCGCCGCGGAAGCGCCGGCTGAGACGGCTCAACTCGTCCTCGGACAGCCGCTCACCGACCAGGACCGCGTTCCACGGCAGGTCGAACAGGTCGGTGTCCAGCATCTCCTGCAACGTCGCGCTGACGTGCAGGTGCCGACCGATCAGGGGAGCCAGTACGACCGCGTACACGCCGGCCCAGAGCGCACCGATGATCGAGACAGCGGGTTGCAGCGGGGGTAGCGCCACCTTCGCCACCACGCCGAGACTCGCGACGGCCAGTGACATCAACAGACTGACCGCCTGGGCGCGTTGCGTGTAGCGGTGTGCCACCGCGATGGCCCGGAAGAGGATCAGGGAACGGTCGTTGTTCTGTGACTGGTTGATCCGCCGCATGCCTGCCAATGGAACCTCCGACCGTCAGGCGGTCCACCCCTGCCACCAGATGGTGACACGATCAGCGATCGAGGCGCTACCGTCCGTGTGATCGACGACTCCGACGACACCTCACGTCGCCACGTGCTGTCGGCCCCGGCTCCCCAACCACCGGAACAGCACACGCATCCGGTCCCGCCACGGACCCGATCAGGTGATCGAACCCGGACGGGACCGGATGCCCCGTACCGCTGTCGGTGCTGTTGCCCTCGACGAGCCGAGCGGCCAGATGATCAGCCGAAGCAGTTGGGGACGGGCGGCGCGCTGGGCGTGCAGTTGGTGGGCCGGTTCGCGCTGATGACCGACTTCTCATCCACGGTGACCTGACCGCCCTCGTTGAAGACCCCGCCCGGCGTCAGGGCCGAGACGTTCTCCGTCACCGTGGACTCGGTGAGGTTGACGGTGCCCCTGTTGTAGATCCCGCCGCCGCGCGAGTTCGTGCCGACGGCCTTGTTCCGGTTGATGTGGGTGTGCCGCAGCACGACGATGCCGCTGCCGACGTAGACGCCGCCGCCGTGCTCGATCGTGCTGAACGTGCTGGCGGCGTTCTCGCTGATCTGGCTGTCCTCGACCACGAACCGGCCGATCTGGTTGAAGATCCCGCCGCCGCGTTGGCCGGCGCTGTTCCGGCTGATCTTGCTGTGCTCCAGGTGGAAGATGCCGTCGCTGAAGATTCCGCCGCCTTCGCTGCCTGTCGCGTTCTCGCTGACCTCGATGTTCCTCGCCGTGGTGGTGGCGTTGATTCCGCTGCGGATGCCACCACCCCGGAAGCCCGAGGTGTTGTGGTGCACGCGCACGTTGTCGAGCACGGCGACGCTGGAGTTGGACAGCCCACCACCCGTGCCACCGATCGGCAGGACGGTGACAACGCCGATCGTGTTGTTGTCGCTGATTCTGGTGTTCCGCACGGTGAGGTTGCCGTTGTTGTAGACGCCCCCACCGTCGTACAGGGCCGCGTTGTCACTGATCTTGCTCTCGTCGTCCCCGTGCTTGTCGCGGTCCTTGCCGTCCCGGTCCTTGCCGTCCCGATCCTTGCCGTCGCGGTCCTTGCCCTCGCCATGGTCGCTGCGGCCGAGGATCCTGGTATCGCCGTAGTTGGCGATGCCGCCGCCCGAGCCGTTGGTCCGGTTGAAGACCACGTCGGTGTTCTCGATGGTGGCCCGGCCGCCGATGTCGATCCGGATTCCACCCCCACCGCCGCCGATCCCGCTCGTGTCCTGGCCACCCTTGATGGTCACGTCGCGGAGCTGGAGGTCGCCGCCGGCGCCCACCTCGAGGATCCGGAACGGTGCGGCGTTGGCCGCGCGGACGATGGTGGCGCCGTTCCCGTCGATCGCGACCCGCTGAGTGATGATCGGCAGGCCGATGGGACCGTGGGGCACGGGTGGTTGAGGTGCGGACGCGTTGAGCGTGTACGTGCACTTCCCGGCGAGCTTGAGGGTCGCCCCGTTGCCGGCGTTCGCGCGGACGAGCGCCGCGATCAGCTCGTTGGCGCCACACGGCACGTCCGTGACGTGGTCGCCCTCGCCGCCCCGGTGGTCGTCGTCCTTGTGGTCCGTGCCGCCCCGGTCCTGCCCTTTGTTGTCGTCGCCGGTCAGCCGGCTGGTGCTGCCGGCGAGGACCTGCTCCCCGGCGTTCACCAGGCTGCTGCCGCTCGCTCCGAGCGCTCCGGTCACCCCTGTCGGCGCGCTGACGGCGGCCAGCCCAGCCACCCCGGCCACTCCGGCGACGAGCCACCGTGCCCGCCGCCTCCTGGCGGGAGGTGGTTGATCTGCCGCTACCTCGCTGACGTTCGGGTGTCGATGGTTGGACATCGAGCTACCTAGCCCTTCTCCCTACACCATGTCTCCGCACGTAACAATCCGCGCAGACAGCGACAAATCGGGTGTCGCTCCCGACATGAACGTAGTGGAGCAGGACTCGCGTTAACCGGTCTTATGCGAAGAAGTCCTACATTAGGTGCAGATACCCCCAGCGCTCCGGCCGCGCCACCACGCGCGCTCCCGCGCTGGCAGCGCGCCGCGGCAGAGCCGGCCGGCGCCGGCAGGCCAAACAGGCCGACGGTCAGCCGCTTCGCCGGTTACCCCACTGGCGCGGGCTCTGGACCGAGCCCCGGCCGCCGAAGTGCTGACCCTTTCCATGCGGTTGGGGTGAGGCGACCTTGCCCTTCGCGCGTCGGGCAGCCCGATTCGCGGGAGCGGCAGGCTGGTCGGCCTCGGCCGTGGTTTCGGCATCCGCCTCGTGGTCGTCGTGAGCGGGCTCAGGCTCCGGCATCGGTATCTCCCTGGATCTGGGGCGCCCCATGGACCATCGATAGCCGACGGACGCGACTGTGGTCGACGCCGGGGTGGGCGCCTGCAGGATATCGCAACCCTCAGCCCGCCCCGTCGACGGTTGCCCGCTGGCACCGCGACGGCGCTGGAGGGCCGAGATTTGTGGTTGCAGTGGTTCCCTGATCAGGAGCAGGCCGACCCGGATCAGGACATTGGGGCAGCCAATGACGGACGTGCCTGGTTTGATGGAACGCCGCACCGCTGTGCACGGAGGACGTGATGGGGAACTACAGCGAACCGCTGCTGCTGGACAGGAGCGGCAACAGCTACCCGCTCCATGACCGGCGCTGGCGCGGCGACGACGACAGCCCTCTCATGCTGTCACCCCTGTCCGGGTTGATGCCGGAGCAGATCGACCAGGGCGAGTGGTCGCTGTGGCGCTACCGTTCCGTCCTGCCCGTCGACCCTGACTACCGCGTGAGCCTCGGCGAGGGCCTCACACCGATGGTCGCGCTGGGCTGGGGCGAGCACCGGGTGCACTTCAAGCTGGAGTGGTTCAACCCCACGTCGTCGTTCAAGGACCGCGGCGTGTCGGTGATGGTGTCGCACCTGCGCTCACAGGGTGCTGACCGCGTGCTCGAGGACAGCTCCGGCAATGGCGGTGCCGCGGTCGCCGCCTACGCCGCCGCGGCCGGCCTACGTGCCAAGATCATCGCACCGGCGGCGACGAGCGCACCGAAGATCCTGCAAGCACGTGCCTTCGGCGCGGAGATCGAGCTTGTTGGTGGCACCCGCGACGAGGTCGGCACGGAGGCCGTCCGACAGGCGGAGCAGATCCCGTACGCCAGCCACAACTGGCACCCGATGTTCCTCCAGGGCACCAAGACGATCGCGTACGAGATCTGGGAGAGCCTCGGCTTCACCGCCCCGGACAACGTGGTGCTCGTCGCCGGAGCCGGCAGCCAGATCCTCGGCTGTGACATCGCCTTCTCCGAGTTGCTCGCCGCGGGACAGATCGACCGACTACCCCGGCTGCTCGTCGGGCAGCCCGAGCACTGGTCCACCATCGCCGACACCCTCAACGGTGTCGACCGGGCCGGGCGCGGCGAGCGCGTGCCTACCATCGCCGAGGGTGCCTCCATCGCCACCCCGGTACGGCTCCCCGAGGCCGTCGAGGCGCTACGTCGCTGCGGCGGCGCGGGTGTCGCCGTTCCAGAGGAGCAAATCCACGCCGCGGTCCGCGCCCTGGCCGCCCGCGGGCTGTACGCCGAGCCGACCAGCGCCGTCGCGGTCGCCGCACTCGACCACTTCATCTCCAACAGCACCATCACTCCCGATCAGACGACCGTCGTCGTACTCACCGGCTCGGGGCTCAAGTCCGCCGACAAGATGGCCAGCCTGATCCCGGCCTGAGCCGGACGCCCACCTGCCACCCACCACCGGAGAGTCCGACCAGTACGGCTGACCAGCCCACCTCTGCCCCGTGGCCAGACGTGGACCTGCGCGACCTGCGCCTGGCGGTGGGTGCTTCGCGAACCCACGACGTTGCGGTACCTCGCGGTCGCACCTGCGGAGCCAGGGGTCGACCGTCGACTATTTTGGCATCGTGACACTGGTGCAGGCAGTCGAGATCGAGGACTACCGTCCCGAGTATTCACTCCTTGTTCTGGTGGATCCGAGCGTGGAGTGGGGTCACGAGGATCCGGAGGTGCCCCGGCACCGTGATCGCGGCGGTCGGCCGACCGGGACGTTCGCCGGAACCGGCGCCGGCTGGGTCACCGCTCAGGCGCCGGGCCTGGCTGATCATGCGGTACGTCTCGAGCTGCACGACGGTCCGCCGCCCACTGATCACGAGGAGTTCGACGATGTCCTGGAGGCGTCGTACCGTTCGAGCTCTGGTGGGTTGTCGGTCACCACACTGACCGGCGGCGTCGGTCCCGCCGACCTCGACCTCGGTGCTGCGCAGTGGTATCGGGTGCGGGTGGCGCGCGGGCAGGCGGGCACGGAGAGCACGTCCGGCTACACCTGGGTGCTGCGGTTCTGGGCCGATCCGGTAGTTGAGCCGCCTGTCTGGCTGGCCCGCGGCCAGTCGGCGATCGCTGGCCCGGACAACGGCTGGCACTCGGCGCTGCCGCGCTGGGTGACGGAGGTGGCGGACATCGCCGCCAACATGGCGCGGCGGCTCGGGCGACCGGTAACCCCGCAGCAGGTCGAGGACGGCTTCCACTCGCCTCCGTCGTATCCGGTCGGTTGGCTGGGCGAACCGTTGTGGCCGCGTCCGTCAGCCACCGGCCACGTCGCGCCCGGGTACCGCGCCCGGGAGGCTGCGGAGCAGCGCCGGCTCGACGAGATCGTGGCCGAACTGGGCGTGCCTCCCGTACGTCGCAAGCGGGACGTGTTCCCGCTGCTGGTCGCTGCCGGCATTCTGGTGTGCGAGGGAAACGCCTACCGGGCTGGCCAACCCGCCCGGATCGACACGGTTCTGTCGTTGCCTCCGGATGAGGTTGCGGCGGTTCGGCAGCGGGACTTGCGTTGCCGCTACGACGCTGTCGCCCAGGATCTCGAAGCGGTACTGCGCTGGACACCCCGGACTCCGTTGGAGACCACGCCGGCAGAGCTGGCGCAACGGCTGCTGGTGAGCGAGGTGGAACTGGGCGAGGCGCTGGCCTACGCGGAGGAGACCGGTTTGGTGCACACCGAAGACGGACGCCCGCTGCGGCTGTGGCTTGGCCCCCGGGGCACATCCTGAGCCGGCCGTTCCCGCCAACCTCGGCGGAGCCACGGCGCCCACGAGGTCGGTGCGCTCGCGAGGTCAGCCGGCCCGCCAACCGGCCGGGTTGACACCGCCGGGCACCGGCGCCGCAGGGTCGTAGGGCTGCCGGGTGAAGACGAAGGTGCCGAGATCGAGGTGGGTGACGACGCCAGCCGCGTCGCGGTGCACTCGCAGCCGTTCGCCGGCGAAGTAGCCGTTGAGCCCCTCCCAACCACCGTCGCCGGTGGGGCGCAACCGGGTGCCGCGCCCGCCGGCCAGCGGGACCAACTCCACGAAGTCGTCAGCCTGCGGGCGCAGCAGATAAGGGGCCGGCCCCCAGTACCACGGGCCGGCGAGGTCCAGTAGCTGTGGGTCAACTGCGGGCAGCGGTCGCCACGGCGCAGGGATCCGCGGCTCCCGCTCGGCGACCGTGTGCAGCAGATCAGCGGCGAGAGTGCCGGCGGACAGGCCGGCGGTCACGTTGGCCATGACAACCGCGCCCAGAGCGTCCTCGGGGCTGACCCACACGGCCGCGACGAAGCCCGGCATCGAGCCGGTGTGCCCGGCCAACAGCCGGCCGTCGCGGCGCAGCAGCTGCATGCCGAGCCCGTAGCCGCTGTCCCAGCCCGCCGCCTCCGGTGGGCTCGCCGGAGTGCGCATCTGCGCGACGGTGTCCGGGTGTAGCACCCGGTCGTCGCCGTCGATGAGGAACGCGGAGAACCTGGCCAGATCCGTCACGGTCGACCACAGTTGCCCGGCAGGCGCCATCAGACCGGTGTCCACCGCGGGCTCCGCAAGGAGCACATCGGCCCAGGGATGCACTGCCCAGCCGGTGGCGTGCGGTGCGACCGGCAGCAGGGTGGTGCGGGTCATCGCGAGTGGCTCCAGTACCTCGCGCCGCAGCACCTCGCCCCACGCCTGACCCCGTACCTGTTCCACCAGCGCGCCGAGCAGCGCGTAACCGGGGTTGGAGTAGTGAAGGCGCTGTCCAGCCGGATGCACCTGCGGATCGCTGCCCAGCACGTCGGCCAGGTTGGGTCGCAGCGTGCCCGGGGTTCGTTCCCACCACGGGCCGGGCGCCTCGGCGATCAGCCCGGCGGTGTGCGCCAGCAGCGCACCGATCGTGGCCTGGCCCGCCGCCGTGCCGGGCAGATGCTCGGCCAGCGGGTCGGTGAGCGCGAGTCGCCCCTCGTCGCGCAGGCGCAGCACCAGCACCGCCAGGAAGGTCTTGGTGATCGAGCCGATCCGGTATTGGAGGTCGCCATCCGGCACCTGGCCGTCCACCGTTCCCCACCCGTCCACCCACACCGGACGGCCAGCACGCACCACGGCAGCGACGACTGAAGGCGCCCGACCCGCCGCCTGACCGGTGGCCAGCCGGTGAACCAGCGCACGTCGGGTCTCGGGCAGCAGCGGCGGCGGGATCGGTGACATGTGGGCAACCTATCTGGCGGCCCCGGCCCACAGAGCTCCGTCCCGCTCCGACGAGGCCGGATCCGGGCCGGCGAGTGCCCGCGGTGCCCGGGACGGCGTTGACACCCACCGAAGCGCGGTGTCAGAATTCCTTTACACCCCCGTGTCAGAGAAATCTGACACCAGTGCCGAGGAAGGATCCCCGGATGAGCGGCACCCTGCGGACCGGTGACGAGCTGGTGTCGCTGCTGGCCGCGCTGGCCAGCCCGCACCGACTGCGGATCCTTGCCGCGCTCAGCCAGGGGCGCACCTACGTCAGCGAGCTCGCACGGCGGCTGCAGATGAACCGACCGCTGCTCTACATGCACCTGCAGAAATTGGAGGCAGCCGATCTGGTGACCGGCGAACTGGTCACCGCACCGGACGGCAGCTCGGTGAAGTATTTCCAGGCCACGCCGTTCACGGTGTCCCTGGACCTGGCGGCGGTCGCGCTGGCCGCGCAGACCCTGACCGGCGCGGAGCCGGCCAGAGAACAGGAGAAGTGAGCAATGACCCAGCTGATGGCGTCGGACATGGCGCAGACCTCCACCATCGCCTCGGCGGTGATCGTGGCGACGGTGATCGTCGTCGCCGGTCTCGTCGGGCTCGGCCTCTATCGCGCCCGTTACGCCGCGACGCGGGAGGAGGGTTACCGGCTGCTGGCCGAACGGAGCGCCGACGGAGGCCAGGCCGTGGCGGACGAACTCACGCGCGTGCGGGCAGAACTCGGCGAGGTCAGGCATCGGTTGTCCGCGCTGGAGAAGCTCCTGAGCCAGATCGGCTGACGCGGAAGGGCGTGCGACATGAGCGGATGGATCCGATTACGACGGCAGGCCGGGCGTCTGGTCGCGGTGGCCGGCTGCCTGACCGTGCTGGCCACGACGGCCGCGCCGGTCGCCGCCGACCCGTTGCTCAACCGCGTCGCACCCGGCGACGAGTTGGCCGCCGCCGAGGACTACCTGCGCGCCTACCAGGAGCAGACCAGGGCACCCGGGCTGGCGTACGCGGTGGTGCGCGGCGACACGGTCCTCCGCAGCGGCGCCTGGGGCGTCGACGGCGACGGCCGCCCGATGACCGCACAGACACCATTCCTGCTCGGTTCGACGAGCAAGTCGTTCACCGCACTCGCTGTGGCGCAACTGGTCGAGGCCGGCCGCGTCGACCTCGACACCCCGGCGGCCACGTACCTGCCCTGGCTGGCACTGGGTGACGCGCACACCGCGCGGACGGTCACCGTCCGCCAGCTGCTGACCCACACCAGCGGCCTACCGGAAGTCTGGAGCACCGGCCTGACCGACCGCTACGACAACCGACCTGGCGGCCTGACCCGGTCCGTGCGGGACCTGGCCACCCTGCGACCCACCGCCGCCGTCGGGCAGCGCCACGAGTACAGCGACGCCAACTACATGATTCTCGGCGCGCTCGTCGAGGACGTCACCGGCGACACCTTCGGCGCCTACCTGCGCCGCCACGTGCTCGACCCGCTCCAGATGACGCACTCCGCGGCCACCGTCGACGAGGCCCGCGCGGTCGGAATTCCGCCCGGGCACCGCTTCTACCTGGGCCAACCACGGCGCTTCGCCGCGCCGTTCGACACCGCCGGAGTGCCGTACGGCTTCCTCGCCGCCAGCCTCGACGACCTGACCCACTACGCGATCGCGCAGCTCAACGGTGGCCGCTACGGCAACACTCGAATTCTCGGCGCCGACCGCACGACACAGATGCACACCGGCACCGTGTCCACAGGTCACGGCAGTTACGGGTTCGGCTGGAGGAACAGCACCCTCGACGGCGTCGGCACCCGCATCGTCTGGCACGCCGGCGCGACCCCGGACTACTTCGCCCACCTCGTGCTCGCACCCGAGTCGAACCTGGCCGTCATCATCATGACCAACATCTACGGTCTGCCGATGGATGCTCCGCTCAGCGCCGGAGCGTTCAATCTCGCCCGGATCCTGCACGGCGCCACGCCCACGGCCGCCGCCCCCGACCCGGTTCACCGCTGGGCGCTGACCGGCCTGCTCGGCGTCGCCGTGCTGCTGATCACCGTCCTGGCCTGGTCCTGGACCCGCCTCATCCGCCGACTCCGGCACGGCACCATCCCGCCGGCCCGCTCACGCGCCCGTTCCCTCATCGCCACCACCGCCTGGACCGGCGGTTCCGCCGCTGTGGCAGCCGGCGTCGCCTGGACGCTACCGTCCTTCTGGCAGGGCGCTGACCTTGCCAAACTCCAGCTGTGGGCACCCGATATCGGCCACGCCACCATCGCCGTGGTCGCCCTGGCGATCGCACTCGCCCTGACCCGACTGGCCGTCGGCCTGTCCAGCATGGTCCCCTCCCGTCCGACGGCCACCGACCCGACAAGGAGTCCGCAGACGGTCGTTCCGACCATCTGACGCGATGCATCCCACCGTCCGCCGCCGCCAACGGCGTTCAGCTCTGCTGGTAGTTCACGGCGGCGAACCCGCACGGTTGGTGCAGGTGCAGGTAGTAGGCGCCCTCGCCGTACTCGTCCAGGTCCGCGCCGCCAAGCAGACCCACGTAGTCCATCGGTTGGCGGCAACCGGGGCAGTCGGCGTGCTCGGCGTCCTGGATCCAGTCGGGGGCACCGCCCAACGTCGAACCGCCCCGACCCCACGCGCTGGCCTGGTAGGGACTCCCCCGCGCCGGCCCCAGGACCGGCACCAGCGTCGGCAGGTCCTCCGGTTCGGTGGAACCGAGGTAGCTCGGGCGGGTGTTGCCGGGCCACCACTTGGTGGTGCCGGCCGGAGTGACCTGGCTGTACAGCGTCGCGTAGCCGACGCACCAATAGCAGGTCTCGATGACCAGCCGGCCGGACCAACCCGTGTGGGCCAGCGCGGCGCCGACGGCAGGTTCCGCGGTGTCGAGCTCCGCGGCCGTCCACAACGGCGACGCGCACCACGGACAGGTGGGGCCGTCCACGCGCCGCGGTGTCTCGCGCATGACCCACTGGTACGCGATGCCGCCGCACAGGTCCCGGCGGCTGCCGTCCGGCCCGACCGTCCAGCCGCCCTCCTCGGCGTACCTCAGTGCACTGACGTGCAGTTCCTCGGCGCCGGCCGGTGGTTGTGTCGTCCAGCGACGCAGGGCGCTCACGGCCAGCGGGTGAGCGGTGTGCGCCAGGATGACGAGAAGCTCGTTGAGGTCGTCCGGCGTCGTGCCGCCGTCGATCCGCTCGATGACCCGGCGGACCACGTCGACCTCCGCCGCCCGGTACAACGTCGCCGGCCACAGCACGTCACGATCGAGCAGGTCTCCGAGGTGCGGAGTCAGCCTTCCCGGGTCCGCGTCCGCGATCGCGGACAACTCCTCGATGGCGTCGTCATCCTCGACGGCCGCTTTCTCGATCAGCTCCTCGATCACGAGGGGATGGTAGTCACATCGATCAACCGGCGGGTGCCCCGGTTACCGCGTGACCAACGGGGCCATAGGAATGTCCGCGTTCAGATCAGATAAGGACCGAACTGTCAATAAGCGAATACGGATTGGAGGATGCCACCGGGGCCGTATTCGCAAGGCATTGAGATTTCCGTCTCTGGTGACAGGATTCCTGGCCGAGGAGGAGAATGAGTTCTATGCTCGCCCGGGAATAGGCTGCGGGCTCATCCGCGGCCCAGGGCCACAAGCACAGGGATTGCGAATGCGCCAGGATTCTGCTCTGCACCACGGCACTGCTGGCGAAGGCGAAGGCACACCCGAGGGCGAATCACCAACTGCCACGGACGACGTCGCCCGGCGATCAGCGGTCGCTGAGGAACAGGCATTTCTCGACCTGGCCACGGCCCGGCGCGACGGCTTGGCCGACCACCTCCGGGTGGAGCTTTCGGCCGAAGCTTTGGACGCGGTGGAACAGGCCCGGCAGCGCATGCTCGGTCAGCGGTACGAAGAGCTGCGGCAAGCACGGGAAGGGCTGGTCTTCGGCCGCCTCGACGGCCTTGACGGCACCGTGCGACACGTCGGCCGCATCGGTCTTCGCGACGACGGCGAGGACGATGAGCCCCTGCTGGTGGACTGGCGTGCTGCCGCGGCGCGACCCTTCTACACCGCGACGGCCGTCGACCCGCAGGGCCAGGCCCGGCGCCGGCACATCCGCACGAGCGGATCGACGGTCGTCGGGGTCGACGACGAGCCACTGGACGGGACCCTGTCGGCGGAACTCGTCGGTGAGGGCGCTCTCCTGGCCGCCCTTGACCAGCGACGCACCGGCCGCATGTCGACGGCGATCGCCACGTTGCAACGCGAACAGGACGACATCATCCGGGCCGAGGCGACCGGTCCGCTGATCGTTCAGGGCGGGCCCGGCACCGGCAAGACCGTGGTCGCCCTGCACCGGGTCGCCTACCTGTTGTTCGCCCGCCGGACAATTGCCGACCAGGCGGTCCTGGTCCTCGGCCCCTCGCCACGGTTCCTCGAGTACATCGCCCAGGTGCTGCCCGCGCTCGGTGAGACCGCGGTCGTCTCGGCGACCTGCGACACCCTGTTGCCGGGGATCCGGGTGGGCCGTGACGAGAGCCGGCAGCTCGCCGAGATCAAGGGCCGCGCCCTCTGGCAGTCCACGTTGGAAAGCTACGTCACGTCGCTGCTCCCCCGGCCCCGTGAGCTGAAGCTGCGCTGGCAGGGCGAGTTCTACGCCATTCCCGCCGAGACGGTGGCGCAGGCGCTCGCCTCGGCGGTGCAGGGCCGGCCGTACCATCGCGCCCGCGCGGTCTTCGCCGAGCAGCTGCACCACCTCCTCGCCGACGCCGTCGTCGAGCAGCGCGAGACGCTGATGGACGAGATGGAGGAGGGCTTCGAGGACATCCTCGCCCGCGTCGATCGGGGCATGGCGCGCGAGCACCACTCCGGCCGGGCTTCCACCGGCAGTGACGTCGACGGCGTGTTCTCCGAGGAGGAGGTCGAGGATCTTCGTTCACGGATCGCCGGAAGCGCCAGCATCGCCCGGTTCGTCGAGGCCTGGTGGCCCACCCTCGACCCCGAAACCCTGCTGGGCACCCTTCTGACCGACCGCACCCTGCTGGCCCGGCTCGCCCCGCAGCTGTCCCCGGCGGAGATCACCGCCGTCTCGGCCGAGCCGACCCCGTGGGCACCGAGCGACATCGCCCTGCTCGACGCCCTCGCCGACCTGCTGGGCGAGGTCGCAGCCCCGCAACCACAGGGCGAGTTCGTCGCCGAGCGCGCCCGCCGACAGCGCGGCTGGGTGTACGGCCACGTCGTCATCGACGAGGCGCAGGAGCTGTCCGAGATGCAGTGGCAGATGGTCGTGCGACGCTGTCCCAGTCGCTCCATCACGGCGGTCGGTGACATCGACCAGGCGGAGGCGGCGCACCGGCACCGCAGCTGGGCGGAAGCGGTACAGGCTGTTTTCGGAGACCGGTGGACCGCCGCGACACTGACCATCTGCTACCGGACCCCGCGGGAGGTCATGGATCTCACCGGGCCGGTCCTGACGAAAGCTGGCAGCCACAACGCGCCGCCGCGGGCGGTACGCTCCTCCGGCATCGCCCCCTGGGAGCTCACCACCACCCCCGCCGAGCTTGCCGACACGGCCGTCGAGGCGGTGCGGGAGCTTCGGCAACGGTGGCGTGGCGGCACGGTCGGCGTCATCGCCCCCGCCGACCGCGTCAACGAACTCCTGGCCGTGCTGAACGACGTGCCGGTGCTCACCGCGACCCAGGCCAAGGGTCTGGAGTGGGACGCGACGCTCCTCGTCGATCCCCAGGGCATCGCCGCCGAACCGCGCGGCTGGAACGGCCTCTACGTCGCGCTCACCCGGTGCACCCAGGAACTCGGACAGGTGATCCTCGCGCCGCCGACGTAGCTCGATTCAGCGGCGTGGCCGCACCAGGCCCGCGTCGAACGCCGCGATCACGAGCTGCGCCCGATCCCGTACGGCCAGCTTCGCCATCAGGTGCGTGATGTGCGTCTTCACCGTCTTCACCGAGATGACCAGCGCGGTGGCGATCTCGTCGTTCGACAGGCCGCCACCGATCAGCGTCAGCACCTCCACCTCACGGCCGGTCAACCGCCGCAGCGCCGGCGTCGGTCGATCAGGTCGGGGCGCCGTGACGTAGTGCGCGACGAGCCGGGTGAGGATCGACGGCGCGAACAGCGACTCGCCGCGGTGCGTACGACGGATCGCCTCGATCAGCTCGTCGGGGCGGGCGTCCTTGAGCAGGAAACCGGACGCTCCCGCGTGCAACGCCTCGTAGACGTACTCGTCGAGCTCGAACATGCTCAGGACCAGGACGCGGGCGGTGGACAGAGCGGGGTCGGCACAGATGCGCCGGGTGGCCGTGAGGCCGTCCAGGTGCGGCATCCGAACGTCCATCAGGACGACGTCGGGGCGGGTGGTACGGGCGCACGCCACGGCCCGCGCGCCGTCACCTGCCTCGCCCACGACGGCCAGGTCGGGCTCGTTGTTGATGATCATGGCGAGGCTGTGGCGCAGCAGCGCCTGGTCGTCCACCAGCAGCACCCGGATGTCGCTCACGCCGCTTCGTCCCGGATCCGCGCGGTCAGGCGGAAACCCCCGTCGACGCGCTCCGCCGACAGGGTGCCGCCGAGACTAGCGACCCGCTCCCGTAACCCGGCCAGCCCGTGTCCGGCGCCCGGCGAGGCCCGCCAACCGTCGAGTGACGGGCCGGTGTCCGCCACCGTGACCACCACGTGGGTCCCGTCCCGGTACACCCGTACCCGCGCGTCCGTCGGCCCCGCGTGCCGCGCGGCGTTGCTGAGCGCCTCCCGCACGGTCTTGCAGACAGCAACCTGGACGCCCTGCGACACCGGGCCGAGCGGCTCGACCGTCAGCCGCGCCCGGACCCCGGCCAGCGACGCCCCGTGCACGATGCCGGGCAGGTCGTCGAGGTTGTCCACCGGCGCACGGAGGCTGGCGGCGGACGGCTCCCGCAGGACGGTGAGCATGCGGCGTAGCTCGGCGGTGGCGTGCCGGCTCGCGTCCTCGATGTCGGTGAGTGCCACCTGCACCTCGGTCGGCTTGGGTAGGTGCCGGGTGGCCGCCGCGCGGACCGTGATGAGACCCAGTCCGTGCGAGACGATGTCGTGCAGGTCGCGGGCGATCCGCAACCGCTCGGCGAGCACCGCCTCGGAGGCGGCCCAGGCGGTCAACCGCGACTCGTAGGCGGTGCGGTCGGCGCGGGACCGCCGCACCGCCCAAATCGCGGCCGCGACAGCGCCGCCGACGATCAACGACGGCAGTACGACAGCGAGCGGACCCTGCGTGCCAACCGTGCACATGGCCATCACCAGCACGCTGACCACCGCGGCGACCACCGGTACGGTCCTGGTCCGCCCGGAGGGGCGCGGGTGGACGTTCACCTCCCCGACTGTAGTTCTCAGACCAGGGTCTGACGGTCCGTGGACCGACCGGGCCGGCGGGATCCGAGGACGGTCCGATGTGTGCGGGCCTGAGCACCTGTTGACTCGACCCATGATCACGATTGATCGCCTCAGTAAGACCAAGAACGGGACGCGGATCCTGCACGACGTCACCTTCGAGGCCCGACCCGGCCGGGTCACCGGCTTCCTCGGGCCGAACGGAGCCGGCAAGACGTCGACGCTGCGGATCCTGCTCGGCCTGGACAGGCCGCAGAGCGGGACCGCGCTGATCCGCGGACGCCCGTACCGGACACTGGACCGCCCGCTGACGACTGTCGGTGCCCTCCTCGACGGCAGTGGCGCGCACCGGGCTCGCACGGCCCGTGCCCACCTGCGCTGGGTGGCCGCCAGCAACGGCCTCCCGGACTCCCGCGCCGACGAGGTGCTTGAGACCGTGGGCCTGACCGGCGACGCGCGCAAGCGGGCCGGCCGCTTCTCCCTCGGCATGAGCCGCCGGCTCGGGCTCGCCACCGCGCTGCTCGGTGACCCGGAGGTGCTGGTCCTGGACGAGCCGGTCAACGGGCTCGACCCGGCCGGGATCCGCTGGATGCGCGGATTCCTGCGCGACAGCGCCGCACAGGGCCGCACCGTCCTGCTGTCCAGCCACCTGATAAGCGAGTTGGCGGAGACCGCCGACGACGTCGTCGTGATCGACAAGGGTCGGATCGTGACGCACGGCAGACTCGCCGACGTCACCGGCGGTCACCGCACCCTGGAAGACGCCTTCTTCGCGCTGACCGCCACCGAGGCGGGTGGCCCGTGGTGAACCTGGTCCGCGCCGAACTCCGCAAGCTGCTCGGCCTGCCCACCGCCTGGGTCGGTCTGGTGCTGGGCACACTTGTCGCACCGGTGGTCGTCCTGCTGAACGCGCCGTACACCCGCCGCGCGATCGCCGCCGGCACGCTCACCGACACATCCGACCTGGGCCTGCGCGACCTGGGTATCGGCCTCATCGGTCCGATGGTCCTCGGCGTCATCGTGGTGAGCAGCGAATACACGTCCACCAGTCGGGACGCCCCCGGTGCCCGCCAGCTCACCGCCACGCTCGCCGCGGTCCCCCACCGGCTGCGGCTGCTCGCGGCGAAGACTGTCGCGCTGGTGCTCGTCGTCGCGACACAGGCAGCTGTCACGACCGCCGCCACCCTCACCCTCACCCAGGCGCTGCACGGCGAACATGTGCCGATACCCGCTCCGGCTCGAGTCGCCGCCGCGATCCTCTACTGGACGCTCACCGCGCTCCTCGCGTACGCGATCACGCTGATCACCCGCAACGGCATCGTGCCGCTGACCCTGCTGATCATCAACAGCTCCGTCGTGTCCGTGTCGTACCTGCTGACAAAGGTCACCGACCTCGCCTCCTACCTGCCGGACATCGTCGGAGCGCAGATGTTCATCCGCGGGTCGGACTTCCCCGTCGAGGTTCCTCCGGTGACCGCCGGTCTGGTGATGACGGCCTGGATCGCCGCGTTGCTCGCGGTCGGCGCCGTCCTGTTCCAGCGGCGCGACGCGTGAACACCGTCCGCGCCGAACTGCGGAAACTGCTGACCCTGCCGTCGTTGCGGCGGACCGCGCTGCTGACCTGGGCCGCCACCGTCCTGCTGACGTACGCGTACGCGTCCGCCGAGTCCTCCGGCGGGAAGCTCGGCGACGCCGCCCTGGCCCCACTCGGCTACACCCAGGCCGGTTTCCTGGTGCTCGGCCTGCTGGCCGCCACGTCCGAGTACCAGGAGGGCGACCAGATCCGGACCACGCTGCTCGCGATGCCCCGCCGTCTGCCACTACAGGCGGCGAAAGCCCTCGCGCTGGCTGCTCTGACGCTCCCGGTGGCCACCGCGACGGCGGCCACCAGTTCCCTGCCGGCCGGGGAGGCGGCCCGGATACCCGCCGCGGCCGCGTACCTGACGCTCACCACACTGCTGGCGGCGGCAGTCGCCACCGTCGTCCGCCGTGCCGTGCCCGCCGCGATAGCGCTGCTCGGTCTGTACTTCGTCGCCGGCCCGCTGCTGCGGGCCGGATCCCCCGCCAGCGCCGCCTACCTGCCGGACACGGCCGCCCTCGACCCGCCGCACGGCGCCGCCGCCACGATCGTATGGACGGTCTCCGCTCTCACGCTGGCCGCGCTGACGTTCCGTCGCCGCGACGCGTGACACCCCGGTCGTCCGCCGCGTGACGTGGCGTGAACCGGACCCCGGCATCGCGGTGTTCGCCCTCGCCCGGAGCCCACCAGCCCCGCCGCGCTGGTTGCCGGCGGACGCCGGCGGACGCGTCGCTAACTGGATTCGTGCCGCTGGGGGGCGGCGCGGACGTGTGCGCGCTCACCCTGTTTGCCGACGAGGCTGAGGAACTCCACGGGTCCTGAGCTGGTGGCGCCGAACCAGTGCGGGGTGCGGGTGTCGAACTCGGCGACCTCGCCCGGTTGGAGGATGAGGTCGTGCTCGCCGAGCACGAGTCGAAGTCGGCCGTTGAGGACGAACGCCCAGTCGTAGCCCTCGTGGGTGCGCAGGTCGGGTTCAGCGTCGTCGCGCCCGGCGGGGAGGACGAACTTGTAGGCCTGGATGCCTCCGGGCCGGCGGGTCAGCGGCAGGATCGTGGAGCCGTCGCTCGTGGGCAGCGGACGCATGTTGATGCGTGGGTCGCCGGTCGGCGGCGCGTCGACGAGTTCGTCCAGGGTGACGCCGTACGCGCGGGCCAGGGGCAGCAACTGTTCGAGGGTGGGACGCCGGAGGCCGGCCTCGAGCCGGGAGAGGGTGCTTGTCGAGATGCCGGTCTCCGCGGCGAGGTCGGTCAGCGTGATGTCGCGGCGCTGCCGCAGCTGCTTGAGTCGCGGCCCGACGGCGTCGAGGGTGCGGTCCGTTGACTCGTCCATGGCCCCAGTTTGCCATTTGGCAAAAAGTTTTGCGGATCCGTCCGCTCCTGGTCACTGTTGAGCGGCTGCGGCCACGCCGGCCACACCACCAAGGGAGACGCGCGATGACGCACTCGTTCGACAAGGAGTACTGGGACCAGATCTGGGACGGCGATCGTGCCACCGCCATGGCCACCAGCCCACCCAATCCGCACCTGGTGCGGGAGGTCAGCGACCTTCCGCCCGGAACGGCCCTCGACGTGGGCTGCGGCGGCGGGGCCGAGGCCATCTGGCTCGCCACCGAAGGCTGGCAGGTCACCGCGGCGGACATCGCCACCGCAGCACTCTCCCGCGCGGCCGAGCGCGCCGCCGCCAGCGGCGTCGCCGCCCGGGTGCGCTGGGTCGAGGCGGACCTGTCCAGGTGGCAGCCGGACACACGGTACGACCTGGTGACCACCCACTACGCGCATCCCGCGATACCGCAGTTGGACTTCTACGACCGCATCGCGTCCTGGGTCGCCCCCGCCGGCACCCTGCTCATCGTCGGCCACCTCCACCACCAGGATCACGCCTCCGGCGCTGGGCATGGGCACGATGAATCCGAGCCGCCCGCCTCGGCCTCGGTGACCGCCGCCGACATCACCGCGCGCCTCGACCCGCTCGTCTGGGAGGTCGTGACGGCTCGGGAGTCACACCGGGCCATGCCGGGGCACGGCGGCCACGCAGTCTCGATCCACGACGTCGTCGTGCGGGCCAGCCGCCATTCCTGACCTGCGCAGCACTCGGCCGATGGACTCCTGACATCTACCGTTGGGGTGGGAGACGTGTTCGTCTGGTGGAGATGGCCATGATTTCGGCAACGGCTTCGCGCCAGTGCATCGCCTCGCGGTCCGTGCCGAGATGGAGGTGCTCGGCGCAGAACCAGTAGGCGTTTTCCGGGTGGCCGACCCAGCTTGCGGCCGCGCGCCTCGCGAATGCTGCCTTCTCCTCAGCGTCCACGGCGAAGTACACCACAGTGAATTCGGTCGCGCTGTCGGTCGATCCACAGACCAGGCAGTTCGGGGGCATCATCCGGCAATTGTGCCCCGGAGCGCGTGTGGTTTGTGGGTCGGTTGGGGGTGCCACGCAGTGATGCCGATCGACTACCAGGTGGTGTCCGTTGCGGTGGCTGCGGCAGGATGTATCAGATGATGTTGCTGGTCCCCGCGCACCCCCTCCGGCCGCGCCGGCCCGACGACCACTTCGCGTCCGAGGCGCACGCGGCTCGCGCCGCCGGGATCGACGTCGCGGTGGTCGACCACGACGCGGTGGCCCGCGACGATGCGCAGGCCGCGGTCACGGCCGTGCCCGCCGGCGGCGTCGCCGTCTACCGCGGGTGGATGCTCCACAGCGACAGGTACGCGGGCTTCGCCGACGCCCTCACCGCCCGGGACGTGACCCTGCGCACCAGCGCGGAGCAGTACCGCCGCGCCCACGAACTTCCCGGCTGGTACGACGGCCTCGCCGCGGTCACCCCCACCTCCACCTGGACGACAGGCGCGGAGCGGACCGCCTTCGACCAGGCCCGGACCAGGCTCGGTGGCGGCGCCGCCGTGCTGCGCGACTACACGAAGTCGATGAAACACCACTGGCACGAGGCAGCGTTCATCCCCGACCTCACCGACCCCGAGGCCGCCTGGCAGGTCGCCACCCGATTCCGGGAACTCCGCGCTGACGACTTCACCGGCGGCTTCGTCCTGCGCGCCTTCGAGCGCCTCACCACCGCCGAGGCACGCACCTGGTGGATCGGCGGCGCCTGCGTACTCGTCGGCGCTCACCCCGACACCCCCGACGACCTCCCACCCACCGGCCTGGACCTCACCACGCTCACTCCCCTGGTCGCCGCCCTCGACCTGCCGTTCGTCACCATCGACCTCGCCCGTCGCGACGACGGCGTCTGGCGGGTGATCGAACTTGGCGACGGCCAGGTCAGCGACCGACCGACGAGCATCAGCGCCGACGACTTCGTCACCGCGCTCTGGGCCGGCGGGGTGCCCCAGCGGCAGTAGACCGCGCTCGCCGTGACCTCGTCGCGCGGGAGGCCTCGCACAGCGGTCGTGGCGAGCGAGGACCGGTTGACGCTAGCGTGGATGCCGGAGGTGGGCCATGGGTGCTCCTCAATCCCATCATCCCCCGGTACCCGGCAGCGGTCCCGAGTTCGCGCGGCTGCTGGCGGCCGTCGAGGCCGCGGTGACGTACTACCGCGCCCAACTGAGACAGACCGACGGCCCGCGCGCCTATCTCGCCCAACGCGGCCTCGGTGTCCTCCTACGACGGGAGTGGCCGTGGCGGGTCGGATACGCCCCACCCGAGTGGAGTTCGCTGACCGACCACCTGCTCGCCGCCGGCTTCACGGCGAAGGAGTTGGTCAGTGCTGGCCTGGCACAGCGCACCCGGTCCGACCCGAACCGGCTGATCGACGTCTTCCGCGACCGGATCATGTTCCCCGTGCGGAATCCCGCCGGGCAGGCCGTGGCGTTCCTCGGCCGATGCCGCCCTGCTTCGGTGGTGCGCGTACCCAAGTACATCAACAGCCCTCGGACCGCGATCTACGACAAGGGCCACCTGCTGTTCGGCATCGCCGAGCAGCAGGAGCGTCTCAGCGCGCGATGGACACCGGTCCTGGTCGAAGGGCCGGCCGACGTCCTCGCGGTGTGGCTGTCCTACTCCCGGTCGGGGGCCTCGGGGGCGGTCGCCCTCGCGCCCTGCGGCACCACACTGACCGACGACCAGGCCGCGACACTGCGGAATCTGCCCGGCGCCGCGCAGGGCATCGTGGCGGCTTTCGACGCGGACCAAGCGGGCTCCCGCGCCGTGGACCGGGCCTGGCGCCTGCTGCGGCAGCGACCCCTGCCCGGCCCGCTGCTGGTGGCCGAGTTCGCCGCCGGCGCCGACCCGGCCGACCTGCTCCGCCGGCCGAACGGCAGGGCTCAGCTGCGGGCCGCCCTGCGGCGGCGGGCCCGGCCCATGCTGGACGCGGTGCTCGACCACCGCCTCACCCGACTCGTCGAGCGCCATCCCCGCCTGCTGGAGGACGTCGACGGCCGGTGCGCGGCCGTCCGCGTCCTGGTGCCGCTGCTGTTTCAGGCCGCCAGCCCGGATGACGCGATCCGGCTCGCCCGACGCATCGTCGCCCTGACCGGGGCCGGTGTCGACACCGTCGCGATCGCCGCGGTCGCGCACCTGGAGGACGCGTTGCAGGATCTCGACCCGTTCACCGAGGCCAGGGCGAAACAGGCGCGGCCGGAGAGCACGGACGGTTGGTGACCTGTCGGCCGAACCGGCCCAGCTTCACGACGGCTGATCGTACGCACCCGTGGCAGGGGACGACGCGACGTGGCGGAGGGAGTATTCGGCGCTGGTGTAGGCACCGCCCTGAAAGGCGGCCACGTCGATCGGCGCATCCGAACCGGGCACCTGATCGGCGAAACTCTCCGCGTTGTCCACCGGCAGATAGCCAAGCCGCGCTCCGGCGGTGGTGTCCCAGAACCCGCGGGTGTTGGCGGAAACGGCGTAGGCGGTCGCGAAGTGGACGTCGGGCGCGGTGATGGCCGCGCGAATGAAGCCACAGCCGTCGCGTGGGCTCAACCAGGTGGCCAGATACCGGGTCTCGGCCGGCTCGTCCTCGAAACTGCCGATGCGCAGGCAAACCACCGAAACCCCGAACTTGTCGGCGTACAGGCGTCCGAGCGCTTCCACGGCGACCTTGCTCACCCCGTAGAACCCGTCCGGCCGAACCGGCGCGTCCGGTGCGACGACCTGCCCGACCCGGTAGAACCCGGTGACACGGTTGCTGCTGGCCAGCACCACTCGCCCGACCTCTTGCCGGCGGGCCGCCTCCAGAACGTGGTAGGCGCCCAACACGTTGCTGTCCAGCAGGTCGGCCAGGGGCGCCTCATCCGGGAGCCCGGCCAGATGCACCACGGCGTCCGCCCCCGCCAGGGCCGCGACGACAGCGTCCAGGTCCGCCAGATCCAGTTGAAGCGCCCGCTCTGTCGGTGCTAGTGGATGCACCGCAACCCGGTCGACCAGCACGAGTTCGCGAACATCGCCACGTAGCTGTTGGCGGACCGCGGAGCCGATCCGACCTGCCGCACCCGTGACCACGACCGTGCCCAGCTGTGAACTCATGACCCACATCCTGATGGCACCCTCCGACAACCCGACGCCCCGGCTGGGCCGGCCATCGACTCGGGCCGCCTCGCCCGGCGCGGACGTAGGAGGATGTCGCGGTGGCCGATGAGCAACGCGTCTTCCTCAATCCGCCGCCGTCGACACCGGCCGAGGTGTACGCCGCGTTCGACCGTGGTGATCTGCCCGCCGCGCTGGACGCCATGGTCGGCACCGCGCTGTACGGCGACGGAGACTGGCGGGAGGCGCAGGAGCTGCATCTTCGGCTGCTCGAACACGAGGATCACGAGGCCAGCGCCCTCGCCGCTACGTGTCTCGGGCATCTCGCGAGGGTCTATCGTCGACTGGACGAACGCCGGGTGGTCGCCGCCCTGCGCCGAGCGCTCGCACTGCCCCACATCAGTGGCACCGCCGAGGATGCCCTGGAGGACATCGGGATGTTCCTCCACCCGCGCCGGACCCGGTGGCGCCGACGGGCTCGGACCGCGATCCGTCCCTGGAGTTGGATCTGACGCCACGGCAGCAGGATGAGCTGGCCGGCGTCCGGGGGTGCGGGTGCCGGTGGCGTCCGCCCCTCCGCCACCGGCGAGCCGCGTCAGCAGTGCTGCAGGAGGAGTCCCCCCGTCCTGCTCCTCGCGGAGCTGACCCCTCCCACGGCTCCTCCCCGTTCGGCTGGCGGACCTCGGGTTCGCCCGCCACGCAACGGGTGTTGAGCATTTTGGCTGAGCGCTCAACACGCGTTGCTCCAAACAGGAGCGAGCATACGCTCACGTTCCGTGCACGTGTCAACATCTGTTTTGTAACGGCATGCATCTGCGACACTGTCGTTTCGGTGCCTGGAGGGTGAAGAATCATGGCCGACGATCGACACGCAGAGCGGGAGTTGCCGCCCCTCGACACGCTGGCCGCGAGGCTCGAATACCTGTTCGACGAGATCCGCCCCACCCGGGATGAGCTCAGTGACTCCGACGAGCCCGGTCGCAAATACACCAACAAAGAGATCGCCGACAGGATCAACGACGCCGCGGCCGAGACGGGCGTCACGATCAGCGCCGCCTACATCGGAGAGTTGCGGCGCGGTGTGGCACGTGATCCCCGCACCTCGCACGTGCGCGCCCTGGCCGCCGCCTTCGGCGTGAACTCGGGCTACTTCGTCGACGACGCGGCGGCCCGGCGGATACAGGACCAGATCACGCTCCTCAACGAGCTGCGTCGGATGGACGTCAAGCAGGTGGCGCTGCGCCAGGTGCTCGCCGACAACGGGCTCTCCGCGACCGACACCCAGCTCATCGAGCAGATGGTGGTGCGCCTGCGGGCCGTGGCCGAGAATGCTGCCGCAAACGGATCCGCGCCCGGCGAGCGCAGATAGTGGTGCACATCCTTCGGTGGGAGTACGTCGACGAGCAGGGGAACGCTGACGTGAAGTTGTACCGATTGCGCAAGCGCTGCGAGCGGATCGTCGCCGAGCTCGAGGTGCCGGAGCCATTCGACATCCAGACACTGTGCGACGCGCTCGGCGAACGCCGCGGCCGGCCCATCCACCTGGTGCCGATCAAGCTGCCGGCGCAGACGGTGTGCGGAATGTGCGTCCCGACCGGCGACTTCGACGCCATCTTCTTCGAGCAGGACACCTCGCCGCTGCACCAACAGCTGATCATCGGCCACGAGCTGGGTCACCTGCTCGCCGGTCACCAGGCGACCGAGGTACTGGACGCGAACGCGTCCCGACTGTTGCTGCCGGATCTCGACCCGCAGCTGGTCCAGCGCAGCCTCGGCCGCAGCAACTACGCCGCGGCCGAGGAACGCGAGGCGGAGATGATCGGCTCGGTGCTCCTGCGGCGGCTCCGTGGCGGGCGCGGCGACGTGGACGACGAGCCGCTGGACAGCCAGGACGCCGAGCTGTACGGCCGGTTGCGGCACTCACTCGAGCACCCGCACTGGTAGGGCACGACGATGGACACCGCCCTGTACACCGTGTGCGCCGTGGCCGGCTGGATCGCCGTCGGCTACATGGTGCGACTCCAGCGCCGGCACCCGAGCCGTGCCCGCCGTGCGATCTGTGTGGGCCTCGGGGCGTTCGCCGCCGGGATCACCGCCGCCATCCCACCGATCGCGACCGCGATTGATCAGGCGTCCGGCCTGCCCAACCTGGCCAAGGTCATCTCTCACGGTTGCGCGCTGACCATTTCCGCCAATGCCGAGATCATGCTCCTGCACCTCGCGCTCCCCCCGACGAAGGCCGCCGCCCGGGCCCGCGTGTGGGTGTGGGTCACCGGGCTCGCGTTCCTCGTCATGGCCGGCCTCTTCGCCTACACCCTCGGCTACGACGACCCGGTGCTCCTGACCGTCGAGTACGCGACCGACCCCGTCGTGACCGCCTACCTGCTGATCTTCCTGATGCTCGGCTTCTTCGCCTACTGCTACGACATCACCCGGCTGTGCTGGGGCTTCGCGAAGATCTGCGGTCGACCCTGGCTGCGGCGCGGCCTGCGCATCACCGCGGTGGGGGCGGCCTTCGCGCTGCTCTACAGCACCAACAAGATCGTGTACCTCATCGCCTACTGGGCCGGCTACCAACCCACCGGCGAGCGGCAGATCGCCGCAGTCCTGGTGACCATCGGCGCGCTGCTCATCACGATCGGCCTCACCATGCCGGCATGGGGACCCACCCTGCGGATCACGCGACGGTGGGAGGACTTCCGCTCCTACCGGCGGCTGGAACCGCTCTGGCGGGACCTCATCGCGGCCCTGCCCGAACTGGAACTCGACAGCGCCCTACGCCGGCCCCTCACGGCGGTGCGCGACATCGACTACGCGCTGACCCGCCGGGTGGCCGAGATCCGCGACGGCCGCCTGGCGCTGCGCCCGTACAGCGACGTCGGTGTGACGGCGCTGGCGGAGCAGTTCGCCGAGCAGGCCGGACTGACCACGCGGGAGCGGCAGGCGGCCGTCGAGGCGACACACCTGGCCTGCGCGCTGCGTCGGCACGGCTCAGGTCTCGTGGCCGCCACTCCGCACCCCGCGGACGAGTTGCACCGCCCCGACGATGGTTACGCCGGCGAGGTGGCCTGGCTGACGCTCGTCACCGACGCCTACGCCCACTCGCCGGTGGTGGCGCAGACGCTCGCCGCGACCGACAAGCTCACCACTGGAGACGCCCACCGATGAGAGGCCGCTACGCGAACCTGACCCATACCCGTGCTCTGGACCCGGAGCGCGACTACCTGGACATCTACCAGACCATGCTGCGTCTCGAGTTTCCGTGGGACCTGAAGCTCGGGCTCAACCTGGCCTTCAACAGGTCCTTCTCCATCCCCGCCATGGCCGCCGTGCACACGACCACCGGTGAGCTGACTGAACGCACCCAGAAGCGGATCGACGACACCGGCCTGCTGATGTACGAGATGGTGCTCAACGGGTTCGAGCAGCCTCGGGGTCGGGACGCGTTGCGGCGCGTCAACCAGATCCACCGCCCGTACGACATCAGCAACGACGACTTTCGCTACGTCCTGGGTTGCCTCGTGGTGGTTCCGACCCGGTGGTTGCAGGCGTACGGCTGGCGCCCGCCCTGCTGCCACGAGCGGCAGGCCACGTACCTGTTCTACCGGGAGCTGGGTCGGCGGATGGGGATCACGGACATCCCCGGGTCGTACGACGAGTTCGAGACCTGGTTCGACGCCCACGACGCGACTCACCTCCAGCCCAACGACGACGCGGCGGTCATCGAGCGGGCCACCCGGATGCTGATGCTCACCCGGATCCCCCGGCCGCTCGCACCGCTGGGAAACGCGCTGGTCAGTGCGATGTACGATGCGCCGCTCCGCCGCGCGATGCGGGTTGACGCGCCACCGTGGGCGGTCCGGGCTGGCCTGCACGTCGCGTTGAAGACGCGCGCGAGGGCGCAGCGGTGGTTCGGAGCGCCCCGGACGACGGCGTTGTTCGCCGACGGGATCACCACCAAGAGCTACCCCGACGGGTACGAGATCAGCCAGCTCGGTCCGCGGCCCGACGGCGTACCCGATTGACGCCCGCCGCGGCGGTGGCCGGTCGTTCACCTCGCCGGCCACGCCGCGGTGATCAACGGCAGCTCACGGTGCTCACCAGGAGCTGTCCCGTCAGGTCCGGGCTCCCGTGCCCGACGCCCTCGCTGTCGGGGGAGGTGAGGTGGGCACGAATCTCTTCGGCCTCGGGCATGTCGAGGTCGGTGTAGAGGGTGAGCGCCCGCTGGAAGTGGTCACGGGCGGAGGTGGGAGCCCCGAGAGCGCGGTGGACGTGACCGAGGCCGGCGTGGGTACGGGCATGCTCGTGATACGCGCCGATCTCGACGACGATCACGTGTGCCGCGCTGTGGTGGGCGAGGGCGTCGGCGGCGTTGCCCGTGACGCGAGCCGCCTCGGCGATCCCGTTGAGCGCGCTGGCCTCCCCGTACCGTTCGCCGGTCTCGCGGAAGATGTCCAGCGACTGCTGGTGATGGCAGCTGGTCTGGCCGAGACGGGTGTGCAGCGTGCCGAGGCTGTTCAGCGTCCACGCCGCACCCGTGTGATTGCCGAGCTGGCGGTACATGGCCAGGGCCCGCTCCAGATGGATCCCGGCGGCCCGGTGCCGACCCAGCCGGATCTCGATGTCGCCGAGGGTGTTCAGTGTCCAGGCTTCGCCGGTACGGCCGCCGAGTCGCTGGAACAGGATCAGGGACCGTTGCACGTGCTCGGCGGCCAGCCCGTACCGACCCAGTTGCGCTTCGACCTCACCGAGGTTGTTCAGCGCGTGTGCCTCCCCGGCGTGGTGGCCGGCCTGCCGGAACAGGGCCAGGGCCTGACGGTAGCTGGCAGCGGCGGACCGGTTGCGGCCGAGCTGCGACTCGATCACACCGACGTTGACAAGCGCGCGGGCTTCACCGACCTGGTCGCCGACCCGTCGAAACAGGCTCCGGCCCTGCTGGAGGTGCTCGGTGGCCGGCCCGTACCGGCCGAGTTGCGCGTAGGTGGCGCCGAGGCTGGTCGAGGCGTGGGCCTGTCCGGCTGAGTCACCGGCACGGCGGGCGGCGGTACGCGCGTGCTCGTGGATGGCCAGGGCGTCAGTGGGATACCCACCGTGCAGGTACTGGAACAGACTGGCCGACAGTCGGGTGGTGTGGGCTGGCCAGCCGTGGGCGGCGGTGTGCGCGGCGACGGCGACCAGAGCCGGGCGTTCGGTGTCCAGCCAGCCGCGGGCGGTGTCCGAGTCGAGCGGCGCCGCGAACGGCGCGCCACCGGATGACGCCTCGCGGTGCGCCCCGGCCGGGTACAGGACGTCCATGGCCGCGGCGGCGGTGGCCACGTAGTAGTCGAACAGGCGGGTCAGGGCGGCCCGCCGTTCGGGTGGTGGGTCCTCGTCACCGCACCGGCTGGCGGCGTACGCGCGAACGAGGTCGTGCAGGGCGTACCGGCCGGGGGCGACCTGTTGCAGCAGGTGGTCCCGGTGGAGGTGGCGCAGGTGGACCTCCGCGTCGGACGGGCGGACGCCGGTGAGGGCGGCGACGGCCCGGGCGTCGAAATCATCCCCGGGGTGTGCCGCCACGAGACGCAGCAGCCGTCGCCGCTCGGTGGGCAACTCCCGGTAGGAGAGGTCGAACGCGAGCTCCACGCTGACGTCGAGACGCCGCTGGTGGTGACGCTCGTCGAGCCGGTCGGCGTGATCGGTGAGGGTCCAGCCGGAGGTGCTTCTGAGGTGCGCGTTGACCAGCCCGAGCGCAAGGGGGAGGTGGCCGCACCGCTGCGCGATCCGGGCCACCGCGTTCGGGTCGGGACCGCCGGGCAGGGGCGGGCCACCCCCGGCGAGCAGCGCGGCCGACTCGTCCGCAGTGAACAGGCCCACGGTGAGCAGCGTGGCGTGTGGTAGTTCGCTGAGGTCGCGTCGGCTGGTGATCAGCACCGGACAGCCCGGGATGCCGGGCAGCAGCGGGCGGGCCTGTTCGGCGTCGCCGGCGTTGTCCAGCACCACCAGAGTGCGGGTGCCGACCAGGAGGCGGCGGTAGGCGGCAACCCGGGCAGGCAGGTCGTACGGGATCTGCTGGCCGGCGACGCCGAGCAGGCGCAGGAAGCCCTCCAGGACCGAGGCCGGATCGGCCGGCGGTTGACCGGGGTCGGGGTGGAATCCGCGCAGGTTGACGAAGAGGATCCGGTCGAACGGTTTCCGCCGGTGCAGGGCATGCGCGGCGTGGATGGCGAGTTGGGTCTTGCCGACGCCCGCCATGCCCTGGATCGCCAGCACGACCGGCCCGCCGTCCAGGTCGCCCCTGCGCAGCTCCCGCCGGAGCCGGTTCAGCGCGGCGGTACGACCGACGAAGCCGACGAGGTCCTGCGGCAGGTTGTCCTGCACCCGTACCTGCGCTGCCGCCCGGGCCTCCCCGCCGACGACTCGAAGCGCCTGCCGCCACTGCGCCACGTACCCGACGTCCGGATGCAGCGCTTCGACAACGGCGATCACCAGATCGGTGTTGAGCCGCCTTCGCCCGCCCTTGAAGCAGTCGGCGACGGTCGTCCTGCGGGCCAGCACACCACCGGTCCGGCCGGTGGCCTTCCCGGCCGCGTTGATCCGAGTCTTGATCGTGTCGTAGGACGGGTCACCAGCCCAGACCTTCAACATCCGTAGTCGTTGGGCCACCTCGTCCAGTGAGTCGGCAGGTCCGGGATCCGGCGGAGCCACACCGCCTCCACTCGACAGCGACTCGGTCACGGCGGCTCCTGGACGGTCCTGATCTCGGGCTTGTGCTCCTACTAGACCCCTGCGGTCCGGCAGCGTCACCTGATCTGTCCTTGATCCGCCGAGGGAACCGGAGCCACCCGTGGTGGCCGTCCGGGATCGTCCGGGATTTCCCCACGGCCCGGCGGCCCGCCAGAGACTTCACCGAGGTGCTGGTCCGGGCACCGGCGGACTCCGCCGGTCAC
Organism: Micromonospora sp. NPDC049204; assembly: GCF_040647935.1. Taxonomy (NCBI): domain Bacteria; kingdom Bacillati; phylum Actinomycetota; class Actinomycetes; order Micromonosporales; family Micromonosporaceae; genus Micromonospora; species Micromonospora sp. NPDC049204. Next base: position 393,910 of record NZ_JBEZDC010000001.1, read on the forward strand.
GGCCGGGCCGGTCGGAGAACCCGGGAGGGAGGTGTCGCCATGAAGATCCAGATCCGTCGTCTCGAGAAGATCGAGACCACTGTCATCTGCGCTTGCAGCCCCTGCACGGACTGCTGACCCGAGTGTCCTGGTCACCGCCCGTCCGGGCGGTGACCAGGACCGCCACGACGACCTGAGCACCCGAAGGAGTGAGTACGGATGAGGCGACCCCGAATCAAGAGCGTGTTCCCACCCATCCCGCTGGGCGACGGCCGCATCCGCATCGGCGGCGGCGACTACGGCATCGCCTCGGAGATGGTCGACGACGAGCGCGGCAACACCTGGCACCTGTTGAACCTGCTGGACGGCACCCGGACCCGGCAGGAACTGGCGGAGGCGATGGCGGAGCACGATCCGGGCATCACCGCCGTCGACGTCGACGACTCCGTCGACGCGCTGATCGGCATGGGCTTCGTGGAGGACGCCGCCGTGCCCCCGCCGGCCCGGCTGCCCGCCGTGGAACGCGAGCGGTATCGGCGCAACCTGGAGTTCTTCTCCTACTTCCACAAGCCGCCGCTGACCGCGGCCGACTTCCAGCTCCGCCTGCGCGACGCCCGGGTCACGGTGCTCGGGATCGGCGGCCTCGGGTCGTACGTGGCCATGAGCCTGGCCGCCATCGGGGTCGGCGACATCCTGCTCGTCGACGACGACGACGTGGAACTGATGAACCTCAACCGCCAGGTGCTCTACACCGACGCCGACGTCGGACAGCCCAAGGTGACCGCCGCCGTCCGCCGGCTGGCCGAGATCAACCCGCACGTCAACATCAGCGCGCGCAACGCGCGGGTCGACGGGGTGGAGGCCGCCCGCGCCGCCATGACCGGCCGAGACCTGGTGATCTGCGCCGCGGACCGGCCCCGACTCACGCTCTACCAGTGGCTGAACGAGGCTGCCCTGCGGGAGGGCACCGCGTGGATGCGCGGTTCCAACGACGGGCTCACGGTCAGCCTCTTCCTGCACGTGCCCCACCAGACCGCCTGCTTCCAGTGCGTCGAGCAGGACGCCGCGGCCAACCATCCGGAGTACACGCCGATGGCCGAGTACGTGGTCGGGGTGATCGGCGACCGGACCATCAATCCGTGCAACGCGCCGATGGCCGGGATGATCGGCAACCTGGCCGCCCTGGAGGCCGTCAAGTACCTCACCGGCATGGCGGAACCGGTCATCGTCGGCCGGAAGCTCGTCGTCGACGTGCACCGGATGGAGACGCAGTTCGCCGAGGGCACGCTGCTCGACGACTGCGCCGCCTGCGGCCCGGATGGTCGGGTCCCCCGCCCCGGCGACCTGCGGGCCACCGTCGCGTCCGGGTCCGCGACGTGACCAGCGCGCTCACCGACACCGCGGTCGTCCGGCTGTATCCGCTGCACATCGGCGAGAGCGAGGACGGTGTGTGCGAGGTCGGCCGGGTCGACACCGGTGACTTCGTCGAGCTGCCGGCCGAGGGCGTCGACCTCGTCCGGTGGCTCGGCGCGGGACTACCGCTCGGCGAGGTCCGTCGGCGGTTCGCCGACCGGTACGGCACCGAGCCGGACCTCGCCGACTTCCTCGACGGCATCGCGTCCTGCGGCTTCCTGCGCGTGGACGCCACGACGGGTGAAGCAGGCGCGCCGGCGACCGGCGCGACCGCGGACCGCCGGGGAATAGCGGTGCTGGCGAACCTGCCGCCGCACCGGGTGTCCTGGCTGCTCGCGCCGCCGATGCGGCTGCTCTACGTCGGCGGTTGGCTGACCGTGCCGGTGCTGCTGGTGCTCGTACCCTCGCTGCGGCCCACCCCGGCCGACGCGTTCCTGCTGGACGGGGTGCTGGCCAACGCCCTGGTCGTCGCGATGGTGGCCTGGATGCTGGTGCTGCTGCACGAGTTGGCGCACGCGGCCACCGTGCGGGCGCTGGGCGTCACCGGACGGCTCTCCATCAGCCGAAGGCTGTGGTTCCTGGTGGCGCAGACCGAGATGTCAGCCGTCCGGTCCGTGCCCCGGCGGCGCCGTTACGCCCCGTACCTGGCCGGGCTGACCTGGGACCTGCTGCTCATGTCGGTCTGCCTGGTGCTGCAACTCGCAGGGATGCACGAGCGGCTGGTGCGCGGCGTCGTCTACACGCTCACGCTGTCGGTGGTCTACCAGTTTCTGGTGTTCATGCGCACCGACATCTACTACGTGCTGGGCAACTGGCTGCGGCTGGGCGACCTGATGGGTGACACCCGGCGGTGGCTGGCCAACCAGCTGCGGCGGCTGGTCGGCCGCGACCCCGGACACGACCTCGGTGGTGTGCCGTCCCGGGAACTGCGGATCATCCGCTGGTACGCGCCGTTCTACCTGCTGGGCTCGCTCGCCGTGACCGCAGCGCTGCTGGCCCTCACGGCGCCCGCCATGGTCACGATGGTCCGGCTGGCCGTCGATGGGATCGACGCCCCGGTCGACGGGCTCGCCTTCTGGAACGGCGTCGGCTTCCTCGCGCTCGTCGCCCTGCAACTCGCCACCTTCGGCTGGGTCCTCGTCACCGAACGTCGAACCGCCGCCTGATCGGCTCGTCCACCGCAGCCCACCACCACCAGCACGTGAGGACGCCCACCGTGCCACTGACCGCCCCGCACCGACTGCTGGCCGCCCTCCTGACGCCGACCCTGGCCACCGGACCGGTAGCCGCCATGACCCCACCGGCCGTGGTCGACGCCGGACCGGTCCGGGCCGTCATCGTCGTCCTCGCCGACCAGCACGACACGGCTCCCGGGCGACTGTTCGCCGACCGGGCCGCCCGGATCACCGCCGACCAGCAGCCGATGCTCACCGACCTGCGCCGCGTCGGGGCCACCCGGGTGGCGCCCTTCCGCCTGGTGAACGCCATCGCCACGACCCTGCCGGAGCGGGCCGTCGCGGAGCTGGCGACCCGACCCGGGGTGCGGGCCGTCCTGCCCGACGCCCCGCTGCGACTGCGCCAACCGGTCGCCCCGACCCGGCCCGCGCCACCGGCTGGCGGGGCCGCGGCGGGTGCTCGCGGCTGTGCCGGCCCGGATGGGCCGCCGCTGACCGAACCGGAGGGGCTGGCGTTGACGCGTACCGTCGGCTCGCCCGGCGCCCACGACCTGGCCGACGGGTCCGGGGTGCGGGTCGGCGTGCTCGGCGGGGCGATCGACCCGGCGGCGGCCGAGTTCGTCCGCGACGGGCGATCGGTCGTGGCCGGCTACGCCGACTTCACCGGCGACGGCCTGGACACCCCCTCGTACATCCTGGAATCCTTCGGCGACGCGAGCGTCGTGGCGGCCCAGGGCGTCGGCGTCTACGACGCCGGGCGGTACGCGCATCCGGCGCACCGCCCCGACGGACCGTGCCCGATGCGGATCCTCGGCGTCGCACCGGCCGCCACCGTGCACGTCGCCAAGGTGTTCAGCAACGTCGCGGCTCCCACGTCGGTTGTCCTGCAGGGCATCGAGTGGGCGGTGCTGCACGAACGTGTCGACGTGCTGAACGAGTCGTTGGTGGGCTACGGCTATCCGGACACGGCCGCCAACGCCCTGCGGCTGGCCAACGACGCCGCCGTCGCGGCGGGAGTGACAGTGGTGGTGGCAACCGGGGACGCCGGGCCCGACGACACCCTGGGTTCGCCGGCCAGCGACCCGGACGTCATCGCCGTCGGCGCGAGCACCCAGCTGCGCGCCTACGGCCAGCTCGGGTACGGCGGGTCGCCGCTCGGCGACGGCGGCCACCGGTCCGACTCGGTGTCCGCGTTGAGCTCCGGCGGCACGGCGCAGGAGGAACCCCGCACCGTCGACCTCGTGGCGCCCGGCGACACCGGGTGGGCTGCCTGCTCGACCGACACCGCGCGCTACCAGAGCTGTGTCTCCTTCTTCGACGGCGGCACCCCCAGCCCGTTCTTCCTGTTCGGCGGCACCAGCGCGGCAGCGCCGTTCGTGGCCGGGGCGGCGGCGCTGGTGATCCAGACGGTCCGCCGGCACACCGGCGGCACCCCGACCCCCGAGCAGGTCAAACGCATCCTCATGAGTTCGGCGACCGACCTGCGGCAGCCGGCCGGTCAGCAGGGCGCCGGGCGGGTGGACACCCTCGCCGCGGTGCGGCTGGCCGCCGCCCTGGCCGACCACCGGGAGTCCGCCGCCCGGCCCGCCGACGCCTCTGCCGGAGCCGCCGGTCGGCCGGCCCCAGGGGCCGTCGCGGGGCTGCTCGTCGCCACGTCGACGGCGAGCGTCACCGGCGCGCCAGGGCAGGCCACGCCGGTCGCCGTGCACCTCACCAATCCGGGCGGGCGCGCCCGTCGCGTCACCGTCGGCCTGCGCTCCACCGCGCCGGCCCGCAGCCTCGCCGCCGGCCAGGTGACGCCGGCCGCGGGGGCGGGGACGGCCTTCGTCGACTCCGACGGCGTACCGGCGAACGCCCGCCGGGTGCCGGTCACCGTGCCCGGCGGGACCGACCAGATCCAGGCCGCGGTGGCCTGGGACCCCCGGGGGCACACCGCGCCGGTCGCGGTGAGCGTCTTCGACCCTGCCGGCCGGCTCGCCGGTTACTCACTGCCGCTGGGCAATGGGGGGTACGGGCGGGTGACGGTGGCCCGGCCGCAGCCGGGCCGATGGACCGTGGCGATCTGGACCCGTGACGACGGGACACCGCCGGTGGGTGCGGTTCGGTACGACGTCACCGCGCTGCGGCTGACCACGCGCGGCGGTCCCTCGGTCGTCGTGCCGCCCGGCGGTACGCGGACCGCCTGGCTGCCGGTCCGCCTGCCGCCCACGGCCGGTGACTCGTCGGCAGCCGTGACCGTCGTCGCCGGCGCGACGGGTTACGCGGCGCTTCCGTTGGGACTGCGGGCGCTGGTGCCGACCGGTCCATCCGGTGGCAGCTTCGGCGGCACCTTCTCCGGGGGCAACGGCGCCCTCGCCGGGTGGGCGCTGCTCGGGCAGCGGCGCAGCTTCCAGTTCGACGTACCGGCCGGGAAGCCGGCGCTGGCCGTGTCGGTGCACGCCGGCGACGACCCGGGGCTGGAGGTGTGGGGCCTGCTCGTCGACCCGACCGGAATGCCGCTCGCGGCCAGCAGCTCACGCTCCGCCGGAGCCACGGCGTCGCCCCGGTTGGACCTGGTCCGGCGTGCCCCGCAGCCAGGTCGATGGACCGTGCTGCTGGTGCTCACCGCACCGACCGCCACGGTCCGGACCAGCCAGCCGTTCCGCGGCCGGGTGGGATTCGCCCCGGCCTCGGTGGTGGCCAGCGGCGTGCCGGCGGGAGCCACTCTGCCGGCGGGTCGACCGGCCGAGGCCACCCTCACCATCACCAACACCGGTACGGCACCGGCGTCGTACCTCGTGGACGCCCGGTTGGACGCCATGGGCGAGGTGCCGTTGCGGCCGGTGGCGTCCGCCACGTATCAGACACCGGTGTCCGCCGTCGACGTCTACCCTCGCTTCGCGGTGCCGACCGGCACGACCCGGCTGCGGATGTCGGCCGACTCGACGGTGCCGCACGTGCTGGACACGCAGCCGTACGGCGAGAACGGCTACTACGTCGGTGACCCGGACCTGGCCGGAACCGCCGGCCGGCGCTCGGAGGTGCTCGTCTCGTCGCCGGAGGTGTCGGCCACGACCTGGATCTGCAACGCCAACCGGGCCGGGCCGTTCGGCGGTGCACCCCAGCCGCCGGCCCGGGTGGACTGCGCGGCGACCGCCCTGACCCGACTCTTCGACGGGCGGATCACCTCGTCCACCGGCAGTCACTGGCGGCGAGTGGTCGAAGGGTCGACCGAGCCCACCACGCCGCTCACGCTGGCGCCGGGGCAGAGCGGCCGGGTCACCGTGTTCTTCAGCGCGGACGAACCCGTGGGAGACCTGGTCACCGGGTCGTTGACGGTGACCACCCTGGACGCCCGTACCGGGTTCGGCACGGAGGTGGCCGCGGTGCCCTACGCCTACAGGGTGCGTGGTGGTGCGGTCGACCATGGTGCCGGAAGGGCGTAGGGTCCCAGGACCATGAAGGCGCTGATCTCGGTGGACCTGGAGGGCATCTCGGGGATCGTGCATCCCAGCGAGACGAACCCGGATCGGTACGACTACGAGCGCGGCCGGGCCCTGATGACGGCCGAGGCGAACGCGGTGATCGCTGGTGTGTTCGACGCCGAACCCGATGCCGTGGTGTGGGTCGCCGACGCACACGGCACGTTCCGGAACCTCCTGCCGGAGGATCTCGACAGGCGTGCTCACCTCGTCCGGGGCAAGCCCCGCCCGTTGGGCATGCTCGCCGGGCTGGACGAGCAGACCGACGCTGTCCTGTTCGTCGGCTACCACGCTCGGGCCGGCGCCGGGCCCGCCGTTCTGGCGCACACGATCAGTGACGCCGTCCTCGACGTGCGGGTGGCCGGACGGTCCCTGGGCGAGATCGGCCTCAACGCCGCAATGGCCGGACACCTGGACGTGCCTGTCGTCCTGCTCAGCGGGGATGACACCGCCTGCGCCGAGTTCAGCGAGCTGGTGCCCTCGGCGGTCACCGTCGCCGTCAAGCAGACCCTGGGTCAGGCCGCCGCGGTGGCGCTGCACCCGCAGGAGGCGCGGGAGCGGCTGCGCCGCGCTGCCGCCGACGCGGTCACCCGGCGCGCGTCGATCCCCGCGCCGAAGGTGACCGGGCCGTTGGACGTCGAGGTCGACCTGTACGGCCCGTACATGGTCGACCTCGCGCTCCTGGTGCCAGGTGTGACCCGCCTGGGCGGCGGCCGGACGGTTGCCTTCCGCGCCGCTGACGTCGCCGAGGCGTACCGGCTGGTGCACCTGCTCGTCCAACTGGCCAGCGTCAAACCCGGCTAGGCAGCGCCCACCTCGCGCCGTCCGACCGCCGCAACGGCCGAACCACTCAGCAGCCGAGCCTCCTGGTGGAGAGAGCGATGTCGTCGATCCAGAGGTCGAACTCGCCGGGCGTGGTGCCGCCCTGGTAGAGCTGCCAGCCAACCTTCACCGTGTTCACCGTCGGCAGGACGAAGGGCACGTCGTTGCCGCCGTGCTCGGTCGTGGAAGCGGTCAGGTCCGGGTTCGCCACGCCGTCGATCCACACCGTGACGCGGTTGTCCGTCGGGTCGAGTTTCCACTCGAAGCACTGCCAGGTGTCCTCCGTGACCGGGGCGGACTCCCGCCAGTTGGTCCAGTCGCCGGTCGGGCCGCCGTCGGCGCCCACACCCCAGAAGACTCCGGGGACCGTGGGAGCGTACTGACCGCCGACCGGACGGACGACCTCCGAACTGCCGGTGCCGGTCGCCTCGACCAGGGTGAAGTGCGCCCAGTCGGGGGCGGTGGGGAAGGCGTCGACGCGCAGCCGCATCCGGCCGTAGAAACGGTTGCCCGGCGCGGCGAAATCGTCGACCCGCAGGAAGGCGCGCCCGTTGTCCACCGTGTGGATGTGCAGCACCTGGTTGCCGTGGCGGGCACGCTCGACGGTGAGCGTGCCGTTGCGCGTGTCGACGCCCCAGTCCAGCGTGCTGGCACCACCGCTCGGCAACCGCTCGAAGTCCTCACAGAAGAGCAGGCCACGGGTGCACGAGCGCGACGAGGCACCGGACGCGGCGGCCGGAATGCTGCCGGCCGTGGTGCCGAGGATCAGGGCGGCGGTGCACACCGCGAGGAAACGGCGCATGGTCATCCTCCATGACGTTGGGCCTCTACCGTGTGGGCAGGGCCGGAATGCCTCCACCGGACATCGCGACCCTGCTCACCTCGTCGTCGATCTCGGTGCGCCGACATGGCGAAGGGCGGCGTCTCGGTGTCGTGGGAATACGGGGCGGGGACACGTACGACGGACACCTGCCCGTCGTCGGCCCGGCGATGCGGCGCGCTGCTCCCGTGCTGCCGGTTTCCAGCACGGTTGCCCCCGTGCTGCGGCGATGAGAGCCATTCCAGCACACCCGCAGCCGTTCCAGCAATATCGACTTGCGTCGCTACGTGATCCGTTGCGGCCTACGTCGACGCGTGCCCTGCCTCCGCCGGGACCGCACCGGCCACGACCGCGTACCCCCGCGGGACACGCGGTCAGAAGGTGGCGATCGGGTTGACCGGGCTGCCGGACGTACCGGCGAAGCGGACCGGCGCCACCGCGAGCTGGAAGTCCCACTGGTCGAGCTCGGTGGCCGTTGCCGCGCACGCCTCCAGGTCGCAGTTGTCGAGCAGCCACAGACCCATCGCGACGAGGCTCACGGCGTGAACCGGCATCAGTACGCCGTCGTACCCCGATGGTTGCACGTCCTGGGGGGTGTCCGCGCCGATCAGCGCGACCTGCCGTTCCCGCAGCCACGGCAGGCAGGACGCATGCCAGCCGGCCTGGGTGAGGCCGATGGCCGCACCGGTCTCGTGCCGAAAGCGGCCGAAGCCGGTCCGCAGGAGCACCGCGTCGCCGGGTCGCACCCGCACACCCTGGCGACGCTCGGCCTCCTCCAGGTCTTCGGGAAACACACCCTCGCCCGGCTCCAACCACGGCACACCACGGACCCCCGCGATGTCCAGCAGGACACCTCGCGTGATGATCCCGTCCGCCGCTGCCGTGACGGCCGCCCACCCCGATCCCGTCGCGGCGTCGACGAACGAGTGCGACCGCCCGTTGTACATGGCGCCGTCCCAGAAGATGTGGCACGGCGAGTCGATGTGGGTGAGGGTGTTGCCGTGGAACGTGATGCCGAGCCGCTCGGACGAGAAGCCCCAGCGCCGGTCACCGTGGAAGTGGGGCGGCATGTGCTCGGCGCCCGGCATGTCGGCGGCGCACGGGCACGTCGTCGTCGCCCGTTCCATGTCCTCCGGGACGGCGATCTCCCACGCGCACGACACGCTCCTGCCGTGGCGCACGGCCCGCGCCGCCGCCAGCCGGACGTCGTCGGTGATGTGGTTGAGCGTCCCGCGCTCGTCGTCGTCGCCCCACCGCCCCCAGTTCGACAGTGTGTCGAAGTATCCGAGCACGTCGTCCTGGGTGGGCATGGTTCGCCCTGCCGTCATCTGGGCACCGACTCCTCCGGTCACGCGGTCCGGGGCGCCGCGGGCGACGGCATTCCGACCTCTCCCCTCACGTCCCACGGTCCGCTGAGCTGGCCTGACAGTACCCCAGCGGGCCAGCAGCAGATCGGGCACGGCGCACCCGTACCGCGGTGATTGATGGTGTGCGGCACGGCAGCCAGTGTGGTCAGCGATCGGTGACCTGTCGCATCCGTACAGCATGCCCGACCGCCAGGTGTCACACCGGCCCGGACGACGTCCCGCCGCCCGCAGCAGAGCCGGCGCCGCCAGGGCCTTGACGTGCCGACGGGCAGGACGCATGGTCAGATGATATCGACCATCTCAAATCTCTTGTCCTGGGAGAACTGATGAAGACCCTCGTCACCACCGCCTCGGCCGCGGCCCTGTTGCTCCTGGCCACGGCCGGCGCATCCCCCGTCCGACCCACGGCCGACGCGCCCTGCGCCGGGCAGATCCACCCGAACCCCGGGTTCGAGAGCGGCACCACCGGCTGGACCGCCGGCCCCCGCATCGTCGTGCTCGGCGACGCGACCCGGCCCGCACTCACCGGTCAGGCGTACGCCACCTTCGCCGGACTGGACGTGACGCGTGGTGACCTGCTGCGCACCACCGCCACGGTGCCGGCCGGCTGCACCCTGACGGTCCGCTTCTGGGTCCGCACCACCACCACGGAGACCAGCCGCGGCGACTACCTCAACGTCGGGCTGGCCGTCACCGGAACACCGCCGAAGACGAGGTTCTCGCTGGCCTTCGACGGCGGGGCGCCGTGGCGGCAGTACGCCATGTCGACCGGGACGGCAACGACCGAGCGGACCGCGACGGTCAGCTTCCTCGCCAGCGAGACCGCCGGCAACGGCGCCACGGCCTTCGACGTCGACGACGTCACGCTCACCTTGAGCTGACCGCGACGGCGTCCTCAGTTCCAGGCTCTTCCGGCCCGGACCCACGCGACCTCGGCGGTGCCCTCGGTTGCGTAGCGGTGATTGGATGGGCCGGTGGATCCGTGGGAAGCAGTGTTTGTCGTCATCGCCGTGATCGGGTCGGTGGGGGTCGCGCTCGGGGCCATGTCCCAGGATAGGCGCCGCTCGGCGACCCAACTCGCGGCCGTCCAGCGCAAGCTCGACCTGATAATGGATCACCTCGGCATCGCCGAGCCGGTGAACCCGGACGTCGTCCGGCACCTGGAGGGCGGGCGGACGATCCACGCTGTTCGCGCCTACCGGAACCAGACTGGCGCGAGCCTCATCGAGGCGAAGCAGGCGGTGGACCGTATCGCCAGTACGCTCCATCTCGGTCGGTAGGCGTTCGCACGGCCTCGGCCTCAGTCGGCTTGCCATGATCCCGCGGTTGCGGCCGTCGCCGCGGCGTCCTGGTAGGCACCGGCGACCAGCCAGGCCAGGGCCAGAGCGATGGAGTCCTGCTGGCTCAACCGCCCGAACGCGTCTCGGCTTCGCCGGTGACCCGCGCGCCGCAGCTCGCGCAGCACGGACGCGGCCGTCGGGAGTTGGGCGTCCAGGAGCGCCCGCGCGTCCCGTTCGACGTCCGGCACCAGGGCGCTGCGACCGACGGCGACAACTCGTTGCAGGTGGTGGCTGAGCAGATGCAGCGGTGGTTGCGGTTGGTCGGCACCGGACGGCTCCGTCGTGGTGGTGCCGTCGGGTAGGTCGGCGCGCTGCATCTGGTCGACGCCGAGGTCGACGTGTCCGCCGAAGCGGTCCGGCAGCCAGGACGCGGCAACGGCCAGGCCGTGGACCTGGCGGGGTCCGTGGAAGCGTCCGATGATCCGGACCGGCAGGCCGGTGGCGTGGGCGGCGAGCAGACGCAGGTTCGCGACGTACGGAAGCACCGGATCGTCGTGTGGCGCGACGACGATGATCGGCCCCGGCAGGTCCGCCGTCCGCAGGAGGAGACCTCGCTGGTCGGTGGCGAGGACGCCGTCGAGGAAGGCGAGGTCGTGGCCGGCGGGCCGCTCGGGTCGGGCGAGTTCGCGCGCGCTCAGCCAGCGGGCGGCCTGCTCGGGGATCGGTTGCCGCCAGAGGGTGTCGGCTGGTTCCTCGTGCCAGGTGCGGCCTGTGGTTCGTACGGCCTGCACGGTGCTGCCGTGGCTGAGGCGCCGGTCGGCGGAGGCCTGGGCGTTGCTGGCGATGATCCCGGCGCGGCCCAGCTCGCGGTGGCTGAGCGTCACGTCGCCGAGGTTGACGCTCGCGTGCGCGGCGGCGCGGGCGGTGTCGCCGTCATCGGGGCGCGCCTGCGCCAGGCTCCAGATGGTCGCCGTGCCGTCGGTCAGGTAACTGACCGCGCCGACGTGGCCGGTGGAGGTGCGCAGCGGCTCGGTGCACAACCCGTACAGGTGCAGGTCGCCGACCGGCTCGTAGCCGCGCCGGCTCGTGCCCCGGGCGGCTCGCTGGTCGCCGATGCCCGCACCGAGGAGGTGACAGACGGTCAGTGTCTCGCGCAGATCGTCGGTGAGGTCGGCCAGGTGGAATCCGGGGGTGCTCCGGCGGGCCGCGCGCAGGTGTTCCACCACCCTGGTCGCGGCTGTCGCCAGTCGGGGCAGTCCGACGGCGCGTGCCTGGTGGATGGCGCGGAGCAGGTCCGCCTGGGTCACCGCGCCGGCACCTGCCACGCCGTGTTCGAGGATCAGCGCGGCGACGTCGCGTACCTGGGTGGCGGCGGCCTTCTCGGCGGCGGTGGCGGGCGGGCCGGTCTCGGTGGGCGCGACGGTCTCGGGGGTGGCCACGTCCGGTCCGGCTGCGGCCGCCTGGTGCGTGGTCCGGACGGGGGCGGCGCTGAGCACCGCGGCTCGGTGCAGGCAGCGTGGTGCGAGCAGGCAGGTGCAGGCGGCTGCGTCCGGGGTGTCGACCGGTGTGGTGAGGGTGACGGTGACGTCGCCGTCGACGGCGATCGTCACGCCGGAGTCGGACGCGGTGACCGTCCAGCTCGCCTGCTTCTCGACAGCCTGGTCGAGCTTGGACCGCAGCCGGGTGGGGAGAGCGGCGACGGCGGCGGCCGTGACGTGTGGTGCGACGGGGGGCAGGCTCACCGGACCTGGTCTCCGATCCAGCGGGCCAGCTCGGTGGGACTCAGCGCGGCGACGGGCATCCCGGCGGCCACGAGTTGCCCGGCGACGGCGGTGCTGTAGCGGGGTTGGCCCCGGTCGTCGAGGCTGGCGCAGCCGAGCAGGGTGACCCCGTCGTCGGCGAGCGCCCGGACGGCGGTCAGGAGTCCGCCGATGGGATGTCCCTCCTCGAAGTCGCTGACGAGTACGACGAGGCTGCGGCTCGGGGTGGTGACGATCTGCCGGGCGTAGCGCAGGGCCGCGGCGATGTGGGTGCCGCCGCCGACGCTGATCTCCATCAGCAGGCTGAGTGGATCGACGACCCGGTCGGTCAGGTCGACCACCTCGGTGGAGAAGGTCACGAAGTGGGTTCGCAGGGTCGTCACGCCGGCGAGGACGGACGCGGTCAGCGCCGCCCAGATCGTGGACGGTTCCATCGACCCGGAGACGTCGACGAGGAGGATCACCTGCCAGTCGACGCTGCGTCGACCGCGGCTGCGGAAGACGAAACGTTCGGGGCGGAGCTGAGCTGCACCGTGGGAGCCGAGGTGTGCGGTGTGCAGGTTGGCGTGGACGGTGGCCCCGAGGTCGAGGCGCCCGGTGGATCGGCGGCTGCGTCGTGGTGTGGCGAGCCCGCTCAGTGCCGGTCTGATGTCCCGGGCCAGTTGCGCGGTCAGCTCGGCGACGAGCCGGGCGACGAGGGGGCGCAGTCGGTGCAGCCGCGCCTCGGGCAGACCGCCGGCCAGGGCCAGGACGGTGTGCAGCAGCGCCACCGAGGGTCGGACGCTCTCGGGCGTGATGGTGAGGAGGGCGTCGGCGCGTCCCCGTTCGGCGGCGCGGGCAAGCACCTCGTCGCGTACCGCCGCGCCGAACAGCGCTTCGAGGTCGTCGGCCCAGTCCCGCACCCGCGGGTACGCGGCTTGCCGTCCGCCGCCGGGTCCCGCGGCGGTGTGCGAGCCCTCTCCCCTGCCGCTTCCGTACAGCTCGTCGAGAGCGGTGGCGAGCTGGCGTGCGTGCGGTGGCAGCTCGTCGGGGCGGCGGCCGAGCAGCAACCGCCAGCGCTGCGCGGCGGGCAGCGTCCGCGCCCGGGACGCCGGGCGGGGTTCCGCCGGGGACGATGGCGCACCCGCGCACTCGGCGGTGCTCTCACCGCTGTCCGTGGGCAGCCCGAGGGCGGCCAGGGCCTGCCGGCCGGCCCGGTCGACGGCGAGCCACTGGGCGAGCAGGCCCGGCGAGATGAGCACCGTCGCGTCGACGTCGCCGATGCGGTGGCGAACGGTGTGCAGAAGGCGGTCCCGGTCGGCGGGGCTCAACGCGTCGAAGCCGCCGCGCAGCGCGGGCAGCCGGCGGACGAAGTGGTCGTCGTCCCAGCCGTCGACGATGTCCAGCAGCGGGGCCAGCGTGTCCCCGCCGGCCTCGAGCAGCGCGCCGGCGAGGCTGAGCGCTCCGCGGAGCCGGTCGGTGCACTCGGCGGCGGGCATCTCGGTCCAGGACGCGAGGGCCGCGCCGAACACGCGGGGGGCGGCGAGGCCGAGCAGCACCTGGACGGCGTGGGCCGCTCCCCGCATCACCGGTGATCCCTCGCGGGCGAGGCGGCTGACGGAGTCGCCGAGTCGCAGCAGGTGACCGCTGTCGTCGGCGTTGCGGACCAGGTCGAGCAGCGCGCGGGCATCCGCGAGGTCGGTGGAACCGGCGAGTCCGTCGATGGCGCGCACCGCTGCCGCGTGCAGGTGGGTCAGGTGCTCGCCGAGGCCGATCGGTGGTGCCGGCGTGGCCGGGATGTGCCCGCGGTGCAGCCGCTGGAGCAGGTGGCCGGCGGCGGCGAGTTCGGCGAGGCTGGCGGTGCCGGTCACGGCGGTGTGCAGGTCGGCGAGGTGGACGTCGACGGCGTCGGGGAGGCCGCAGGCGGCGGCGCGGGCGAGCCCGGTGACGGCCTGTGCGGCGGTGGGGCCGCCGTCGGCAACCTCTCGGCGGCGCCGGGTGTGGAGCATGCCGGCGGCGGCCTGGGCGAGGGTGACGCCGTGTGGACTAGCGGCGGCGAGACCGGCGTCGGTGCCGGGCTGCCAGTGCAGCCGCCAGCGGGTGGTGAGGGTGTCGGGCGTGGTGGTCTCGGCCGGCTCGGCGTAGGGCACCTGGCAGGCGAGCAGTCGTTGCAGGGTGGTCTCTCGTCGCCGGTCGAGCGGGGTACGCAACGGATCCAGGCGAACCGTGCGGGGCGGCTCACCGGGGCCGGGCAGGCGCAGCTGCCGCAACAGGGCGATGGTCGCGGGAGTCAGCCCGCTGACGGGGGTGTCCGGGCAGGGATGACCCCGGTGCTGCCCGATCAGGGTGTGCTGCATGGCGGCGGCGACCGCCCGGCCCCGCCCGACCGGCTCACCCTGGGCGAGAACGGTCTGCAACGCTTCGACGAGTTCACCGCGTCCGGCGGCGGGCAGGTTGCGCAGTCGGGCCAGATCCTGGGCGAGCCGGGTGATCTCGGCGGCCTCCGCCGGACCGGTGGGGTGTCCCTGGTCGCGCACGTGCCGGGTGATCTCGACGGCGAAGCCGCGCAGGCGGGCGGCAAGGGCGGCGGGGTCGGCGCGAGCATCGTGGACAGACTGCTGCCAGCGCGGATCGCGGATCCCGGCGGGATAGCCGGATCGCGCGTCGAGCAGGTCGAACGAGTACGGCACCAACGAGATGACGGGTGCCCGCCGCGGCGACCCGGCATCGGGTGTGGGTGGTGTGGCGGGCGATGGCTGGCCGGGTGTGGTCAGAGCGGGGGCGTGGAAGGCGCCGACCACGACGGCGAGGCGGCCGGGGGTCTCCGCGATCCGCTGGCGCATCCACGCCTCGCGCCGCCGATCCAGGGCGTCGACGCCGTCGACGGCGGCATCGGTACGCAGCGCCCAGCCGACCGCCAACGCCGACCGGCGTACCGCTTCGGGCGGTGAGCCGGGGGCCGTGGCCTCGACCCAGCGGTCCCACAGGTCGTCTCCGGTCCGGCCGGTCAGGGCGGCCCGCACGGTGTCGGCGTACCCGCTCGCCCGGGGGCCGACGGCGGTCGGGCGTTCCTGCCAGGCCGGGTCGGTCAGCGGCAGGTCGCAGCAGTGGGCCGGCACGCCTCGGCGGCGCGCCCACCGCAGCGCGGCCAGCTCCGGGGAGAAGTCGGCGAACGGGTAGAACGCCAGCGGTCCGCCCTCGTCGCCGTCGGCGGCGGCGAGCGCAACCGGAGCCCGGGTGTCGGGGTGCGCCAGCCAGGTCAGCCACGGCTGCATGTCGGCGGGCAGCTCGACCAGCACCGCGTCCGGGGCCGCCGCCTCCAGCAGGGCGGGGATCGCGGCGGCGAGCACCGGCGAGTGGTGTCGCACCCCGATCAGGGTGACCCGGCCGGTGTCGGTGAGACGCGCGACGGCGGCACGCGGGTCGTCAGCGGTGCCGTGGTCAGTCACGGAGGACATCGCGCTGCTCCCACAACTGCCGCCACATCCGGCCGCCGGCCTCGGCGCGGCGGCGCAGGGCGCCGTCCCAGTACGCCAACAGCCGCGCGTGGTCGGCCGGGTCGTCCTTGCGTACCACGCCCACCAGGTGCCCGGGTAGCAGGGACAACGGGTCCGGGCCGGGCAGGTACGCGGTGGAGAGGCCGATCGACGCGGCGACGGCGACGGCCTCGGCGGTGCTCATCACCGAGGACGGGCGTTCCACCTCCCAGCCCTCGACGGTGCTGCCGGTGCGCAGGTCGCGGAAGGCGGTCACCAGCGTTTCCAACACCGCCTCGTCCACCGTGTACGCGGCGCCGACCCGTTCGACGGTGGCGCGGGCCTGCCGGGTGACGAGGGCGACCTCGGCGTCGAAGTCGGCGATCGGAGGCACCACCTCGAAGTTGAACCGCCGTTTCAACGCCGCGGACATCTCCGACACGCCCCGGTCCCGCAGGTTGGCCGTGGCGATGACGCAGAAGCCCGGCGCGGCGTAGGCGACCGGGTCCTCGGCGAGTTCCGGCAGGACCAAGCGACGGTCGGACAGGATCGACACCAGCGCGTCCTGCACCTCGGGCAGGCACCGGGTGATCTCCTCGACCCGGGCGACCGCGCCGGTGGTCATCGCGGTGAGCACCGGTGAGGGCACCAGTGCCTCCCGCGACGGCCCCTTGGCCAGCAGGAGCGCGTAGTTCCAGCCGTAGCGCAACTGTTCCTCGGTGGTGCCGGCCGTACCCTGCACGGCCAGCGCGCTCGTGCCGCACACGGCGGCGGCGAGCAGCTCGGACAGCATCGACTTGGCGGTGCCCGGTTCGCCGACGAGCAGCAGGCCCCGCTCACCGGCCAGGGTCACGACGCACCGCTCGACGAGGGCCCGCTCCCCCACGAACTTCGGCGCGATGGTGACCTGCCGGCCGTCGGCGCCGGGCACGGGGCGGCCGGCGGAGCCGGCGATGAAGGTGACCACCGCCTGCGGGGTGAGCTGCCAGCCGGGCGGGCGGGGACCGCGGTCGGCGGCGGCCAGGAACGCCAGCTCGTCGGCGTACTGGTGCTCCGGCGGGTCGATCTGTCGGGCGTTCACGCCTTCTCCTGCAGGTCGAGGTAGCGGGGTTCGTCACCGGTGGTCACGCGGTCCCAGACCGTGCGGAACAGCTCCGGCGTCGTGCGGGTGACCAGGGTCAGCCCGTTGAGGGACAGGTACAGCGGCTGTTTCCAGGTCTCCATGGGCGGGGTGGGGTTCTTCGCCGCGAGCCAGCCGCCGGGCAGGAAGACCCCCCGGCCGGCGCGTTCCCGCTTGCCCGCCACCACCAGTCCGGCGTCGAGCAGAGCCGCCTGGGCGTGCTTGAGGGTGGCGGGCTTCCACGCGTTCCAGGCGCGCACGTTCACGTCGGTGGGGTTCGGCAGGGCGAGCAGTTGCAGGTAGTAGCTGGCAGAATCCCGGTCGAGACCGGTGTGCGCCGCAACGGCGTCGACCAGGTCGGGCGCGCTGACCCGAGGGTCGCGGTGGTCACCGCGGGCGCCCTCCGGAGTGGACAGCACGGCGGCGAGGTCCGGCGCGAGCACCAGCCGCAACGCGTCCGCGACCGGGCCGGAAATGAAGCCGAGGGCCGGGTCCTGCGGTCCGCTGAGGTGGGCAGGGGCGAGATGGTGCGCGACCATGTCCCGAAAGGCGTGCCCGACCACCAGCGCCGGCCCCACCTGGGGCTGCTCACCCACCTCGTGTTGCCCGCCGCCGATCAGCAGTCGCGGATTGCGCAGCCGCTCCCGCAGCAGCTCCAACGCTCGCGGCAGAGCGTCGCGCATCGGGTCGCCCCACGGTAGCTGGTAGGCCAGCCACAGCAGCGCCGCCGTGCACTCGTACAGATGGTTGCCGTCGAACGGGGTGCCGTCCGTGGTCGTGGTCTGCAGTCGGCCCCAGTCGCCGGGCTGGCTTTCCCCGTCGGTGGTCAGCCAGCTTCCGGGGGCCGGGTTGGCGATCGTCTGCAGGATGTCGGCCGCTCGGTTGGTGGGTAGGACGCGGGTGGCGTCGGCGAGCAGGTGCTCGTCGATGACGACGCGGGCGCCGCGCAGCGCCAACCAGGCCGTGGCGAGGCCGTCGACGTCCGGGCCGGTGCGCCACAGCTCGGCCGGGTCCTGCGGCATCGCCGCGTCCACGAGCGCGATGCGGTGCCCGTACGGCAGGGACTTCAACGCGTCGCGGGCGGTGCGCGCCTGGGTGTTGTTCACCCCGAGGGCGCGCCGCTGGTCGGCGGTGAGGAAGTTGGCCTGCCAGTCGTCGATGCCGGGAAGACCGGCCAGCAGGAGGGCGGCCTCGGCGCGCGTCATGCCGGTGCGGTGCGCCAGGTCGTCGACGCACTCCGCGCGCCAGGGCGCCGGGCCCCGCTCGGTGAGCAACCGGCAGAACTCCCGGATGCGATCGGCGCCGCGCCAGCCCGCCGCGACGGTCTCCGCCTCGACCGTGGCACCGGCCGGTGGGATGAACCGCCCGTCCGGGGACAACTGCACGGCCGTACGGCGCCACTGCTTGCCGTTCGCCGGATACCAGGTCGGGCCAGGTTGGGACAGCAGCACCGTGACCTGGGCACCGTCACGCTGAACGACCCGGTGGTCTTCCGGTGGCGCCTCGTCCCACGCCACGGTGAGCACCCGCACGGCCTGCGCCGGGTCGGTCAGCGCGGTACCGGCCAGGGTGGACAGCATCTGGGCCAGCGCGTGGCGTTCCCGCTCATCGGTGACCGGCGCGGCGGCGCGGACGGCGAGGGCGCCGAGCCCGCCGAGCGCGTCCACCCACATCGGGGTGGCCTGCGGTACGTCCTCGACCGTCCCGGCCGCGAGGAGGTCCGCGACCGCGGTGATCTGCCGAAGGATCTCCCGCCGCGCCTGGGCGCCACCGCCGTAGTAGGTGAACCGATCCCTCGGCAACAACCCGGACCAGGCGGTGCGCAACAGATCATCGGCGACGGCGTCGACAGGGGTCTCGTCGACCAGTTCGGTCGCCACCAACTGCGGCACCGCTTCCAGTCGCCGGCGCAGCCGCACCGCGCGCACGACCTCCTCCGCCAGGGCGGTACGGAGCACCGGGTCGGTCACCTCCGTCAGCACCTCGGTGACGAGGGCCAGTGCCACCGCACTGGTCTCGGTGGACGTCGTGACGGTGTCGTCGATCGCCATCAGCCGGGCCGTGTCGGCGGCGTCGAGCCGCCGCAGCCGGGCCGAGCCCGGCACATCGCGCGGGGTCAGCGCGTGCCACCAGGCCAGCGGCGGGAGGTGCCGGGATGGGTGGCACCGGTCCACCGGTTCCCGGCCGTCGGCACTCCAGACGGTCAGCGCCAACTCGCCCCGGTGCTGCGGCCGCCCGGTCACCGGTAGCACGACGTCGCTGCCCGGTAGCCGCAGGCCGGCAACCAGCGCGTCGCCGTGGAACGGGTTGCTGCTGGCCCGGACCGCGCTCGAGTGCCAGGACACCCGCCGTCCGTCGACGCCCTCCCCCACCTGCGTGCCGTCCGGCAGGCGGGTCACCCGCCACCCGACCAGCCCGTCGCGCCAGCCCAGCGGCGACGAGGCGAACCGCGCCGGCGCCGGCCGCAACTCGCACAGGCCGGCGAGGAGGGTCGCGCCCGGGGGCAGGTCCGCGGCGAAGAACGCGGGCAGGCTGTACCGACCGGCCTCGCCGGTCGCCGGGTCGTACTCCCGCCAACGCCGTTCCTCCGGCGTCGGATCGGCAGGCTGTTCACATCGCCAGAACGAGACGCCGTCACCGGCGACCGGATACGTCGCGGCCGGACCGCGGGTGTCCCCGGCGTGCCAGGGCCGACTGCCCGTGGTCGTCGCGCCGTCGGGCAACGGCAACGGCAGCGACCGGCGGCCCCACAGGGCGTGGTCCGTCGGTCGGCCGGGCTCGACCAGCATGTCCGGGTCGGCCGACCAGTAGCCGGCGAACCGGCCACTGCTGCCGTACCAGCTGACCAGGAGTTGCCCGTCGACCAGCCGGCAGGTGGTGTCGGCGTGGGAGTTGCGCGCGTGCGGGCTGTCCGGGGGCGGGTACCGGAAGATGTGTTCGCTGGTCGGGGCGTCGACGTCGACGACGTGCGCCGTCTGGTTGTCGTGCACGACCAACTGCGGCCAGGCGTCGCCGAAGCGTCGGCCGAGTTTGTCCTCGGCCACCTGCTCGTACGCCGGCCAGGACAGTTCCGTGACCAGCCCGGCCCGCAGGGACCGGGCGAGTACCGCGGGCACGTCGACCTCCGTCAAGGCGGTGAACGCGTCCGGCGCCAACGCCACCCCGGCGGGCGACCACACGGCCGCGAGCTGTGACAGCGCCTCGTCCAAGCCGAGCAGAGTGCCCTCCGACACCCGGGCGGCCCGTTCGACGAGCAGTTCGGACAGCACCTCCCGCAGGCCGGCGGCGCCCAGCGTCTCGGTGACCAACTGCGCCGGCAGTGGCCCCGACCCGTGTCTGCTGTGCAGCTGCGACAGGGTGTCGGCGACCCCCCGCGCCAGCAGCGCCCGACATCTGGGGTCGGCGGCCACGGCGCGTAGGTCCCGCCGGCCGGGGGCGGCGTCGCGCACCCAGGCGGACACGTTGAACGCGCCGCTGTCGCCGCCGACCGCCACCCTGCCGGCCAGGCACACGTCGAGAACGTCCAGGTCGGCCCGGTGCGCGAAGCCGCTCCACAACGTCACGGGCCGACCCTCCGCCCGCAGCCGCGGCACCAGGTCCGCCACGACGCGCACGAGCCGCTCACAACGTCGCCGGCTGCGCCGTTCCCGCAGCGCCATCAGCCGCTCCAGCCACCGCGCCGCGGACACCGTCGCCGCCTCGTCCCGCAACACATCGAGCGTGCCGGCCGCGTCCAACAGCTCCAGCCAGAAGTCGGTGACGTCGGTGGACCAACCGGGCGGCTCGGGGAGGATCTCCACCAGCCGAAGGCGCACCGAAGGGTCACGCTCCGCCAGCCGCAGCAGGGGTTTGCGGTACGCCTTCCACACCGCCTCGTTCGAGCGGGCCATCGCGGGGAACGCCAGCAACTGCCGGATCACCGCTTCCGCCTGCTCCTCGGCGTCCACGCCGGCCGCCCTCGCCAGCCGCCGCAGGTCCTCCGCCATCCCGGCGTACGGCGGCAGCCCGCCAGCGACGCGCCGGAGGGCCAGGGTCCGCACCAGCTCGTACGCCTCCGGTGCCGGCCGCCGCGTCGCGACCGCGCGCGCATACTCGGTCAGCATCTTCGCCGTGAGGGCACCGGCGAAGGCGAACTCCAGATGCACCTCCCGCAGTCGCTCCTCGTCCACGGTCAGCCCGTGCACCTGTTCGGCCCGTCGGGCTTCGGCGAAGCAGCCGCCGGCCATCCGGGGGTTGTCGGCGGCGCGGAAGGCCCGCCCGGCCTCCTCCCAGAACGTCGGCAGGAAGTGCGGCGCCGCCGCACCCAGCCGGACGGCGAGCTGCTGGTAACCGTCGCGGGCGTTACCCGGCTTCGACGCGGCGGTCCGCGCGAGCCGTGCCATGTCCTTGACCATGGCGAGCGCGTGCCGACCGTTCGCCGGATCATTGATCAGTGCCCACGCCGGGAACCCGAGCGACTGCCGCCGGGCCGTGCCCACCGGCGTCGGTTCGGCGGTACGGCTGAACCCGAGGAACTCCATCGACAGGTCCTCGGCCTCGCCCAGGGTCGCCCCGGCCAGACGGACGACGGTACGACCGGTGAGCGCCGGATGGGTGTAGCGACGCGCGGCCACCACATCACGTCCGGCCTGTGCCTCACCGCCCGGCAGGATCGCCCCCGCCTCCAACAGCGCCTCACTCACGCCCGCTCACCGTCCTCGTCGACAACCCGTCCGGCGTGCAGATTTGCCGCCATCCGCATTCCTTCCGACCACGCCACCGGCCCGACGGCCGCCAACGCCACCGCCTCCCCCTCCGGATCGGTGAAGTAGAGCGCTCCGGTCTCGGTCTCGTACAGCGGATCGCCCTCGCCGATCCACACCGACGCGACGATCGGAACGCCGTCCTCCCACACCCGCACCGACGCGGCGCCACCCTGCACCCGGTAGCCCGCCGACGTCGCCCGCGCCTGCACGTGCCGCAACTCCTTGTACCGCCCCCGGGCGTAACGGGACAGGTCGCGACGCCGTTCGTCGAGTGCCTCCGGCAGTGCCCACACCTCCCGGAACAACTGCAGCGTCTCCTGGCGCACCCCCAGGTCGACGGCGAACTCCCGCAGGTCCGCCAGGTCCGGCAGGCGGACCGGGTGTGGGAGGACAACCTGCACGGCGGTGACGCGGCCGCTCTCGCCGTCCAGGTCCACCACACCGAGGCCCTTCTCCGGGTCCGCGTCACGCAGCAGCCCGGCCCGGTCGGTATCCCATCGCCCCGCGCCGTCGATCGGCACCACGACCAGATCACGCAGCGACGTACGCCACGCCTCGTCCGCCCACACCTCGCAGATCACCGTCGTCGGCACGGGCAGCGACCGCACCATCCACTGCTCGACCTCCCGCCGGCAGGAGACCTCGTGCCGCTTCAACCACTCCGAGAGCTGCCGCAAGCCGACCACCGCGTCGGTGTCCCGCAACGCCTTGGGCAGGCTCTTGAGCAGCCTGCCCTGGCGGTTTCGCGCGACCACCTTCCCGCGTTCCAGGCTCACCTCGTAGTCGGCACCAGCCGCCAGCCAGCCCATGTTGATCTCCTCCCGCGGGCAGTGAGCGGGATTGTGCCATCCGCGACCGACACCGCGGTTCCCTCTCCGGGTTGGCGGGAGGGTGCGCAGGCTGACGGCCTGCTCAGTCGCCGTCGGTCTGGCCCGCGCCGTTGAGGTAGGCGAGGACGGCGAGGACGCGGCGGTGGCCGCTGTCGGTGACGGCGAGGCCGAGCTTGTGGAAGATGTTGCCGATGTGCTTGTGCACGGCGTTGTCGGTGATGACGAGCCGTGCGGCGATGGTGTTGTTGTCGTGCCCCTGTGCCATCAGGGCGAGTACCTCGCGTTCACGGGGGGTGAGAACGGCGATCGGGTCGCTGCGGTTGACGAGGAGTTGGGCGATGACGTCGGTGTCCATGGCGGTGCCACCGGCGGCTACTCGGCGCAGCGCGTCGACGAACTCGTCCACCCGGCTGACGCGGTCCTTGAGGAGGTAGCCGACGCCGCCACCGGTGGTGGAGAGGAGTTCGGCGGCGTACTGCTGCTCGACGTACTGCGACAGCACCAGGACCGGCAGGCCGGGGTGCTCCCGACGGGCCTGCAACGCGGCTCGGATGCCCTCGTCGCGAAATGACGGCGGCAGCCGGACGTCGACGATGGTGACGTCGGGCCGGTGGTCCCGTACAGCGGTGAGGAAGCCGGTCGCGTCGCCCGCGATGGCGACGATGTCGAACCCCACGCTGTTGAGCAACAGTTCCAATCCGCTGGCCAGCAGCACGTTGTCTTCGGCGATCACGACCCGCACGGCAGCTCCATGGTGATCGTCGTCGGCCCGCCGGCCGGACTGTCGACGTCGACGGTGCCGTCGAGCGCGAGCACTCGGCGACGGATTCCGGCCAGGCCGGTGCCCAACTGATCGTCGGCGCCGCCAGCACCGTTGTCGGTGACAACCACCGACAACAGGTCCGCCGTACGGCGCACCCGTACGCCGGCCGTGGTCGCCCGGCTGTGTTTGGCGACGTTCGTGAGTGCCTCGGCGACGGCGAAGTAGACGACGGACTCCACCGCCGCCGGTACCGTTTCGAGGTTGTCGATGTCCAGCCGGGTCGGCACACCACAGCGAGCCGTCACCGCGGTCAGTGCGCCGGTGAGACCGCGGTCGGCGAGGATCGGCGGGTAGACGGTTCGGATCACGTCGCGGAGTTCGGTCATCGCCTCCTCGGTTCCCTCGTGCGCGTCGCGAAGAAGTCCTTCCAGGAACTGTTCGTCCCGGGGATTGTCGGACAGCGCCCGCCGGGCCACGGCCAGCCGCATCGCGATGGCCACCAGCCTCGCCTGGGTGCCGTCGTGCAGGTCGCGCTCGATGCGGCGCAGCTCCGCGCCGTGTGCGTCGAGCACGTCCGCCCGGGTACGGGTCAACACGGCGACCCGGTCGGCGAGCTGTTCGGCTGCCGAGTGCGACAGCACCACCAGGCAGAGCCGGGCGTGCGCGCGGGCGATCGGCACGAACGCCAGGTACGCCAGCGCGGCGAGCAGCAGGATCTGCAACGGACCGAGGGTGAGGGCTGTCGCCCAGTCGGTCACCGCAATGTCGACGAACAGCCGTGGTCGACTCTCCGGCGCGAACGCCCACCACAGTGGTGTGGCGACCGCCGCGGTCAGGAGGTTGCCCACGCACAGCAGCGCGAACAGGCCCAGCGCCACCTCGGTGATGACGTTCACCGGCAGCCAGAGCAGGTCGCGGGGCGTGGCCGGATCGGTCCACGCCTGGCGGCCCCTCGCACGCAGGGGCGGGCGCGACGTCAACGGCGTCCCGAGCAGTCGGCCGGCGCGGTCACGGTGCCAGTTCGCCCATCGTCGGGCGAGCCTCGGATGGCACAGCAGTGGCAGCGCGAGCAGCGTGGCGATCCCGGTGGCCAGCGATCCCAGGAGGTAGGCACCGCCCCGCCACACCTGCGCCCACCGTTGAGCCGACGTCACCGGATGCCCTTTCTGCTCGGGGTGGCGTCCCCTCGCGTTCCCGACACGGCGGCGAGTCTGCCCGGTGGCCACCGCCCGCGGCACTACAGCCAGCTGTACCTCGCATCCGGTGGTACAGGGTATCGGTATCCGACGCGGCGGACCCTAGCGTCGGACGAATGAGGTGCGACAGCAGGAACCCATCGAGACGGCGCGGCCCGCTGGCCGAGGCCACCGCGACCCGTTCGCTCCCGCCGGGCGCGATGCCGACGGCCACGACGCCACCGTGCGCCGTGCGACTGCATTCGGTGTCGAAGGTCTACGGGTCGGGGAGGAACGAGGTACGCGCCCTCGACGGGGTCACGGCCGGGTTCCCGCACGGCACGTTCACCGCGGTCATGGGTCCGTCCGGTTCCGGCAAGAGCACGTTTCTGAACTGCGCGGCCGGTCTGGACCGCCCGACGTCGGGCCGGGTCGTGCTGGGCGACACGGACCTGTCCGGTCTCTCCGAGACCGGGTTGACCGAGCTGCGCCGGGATCGGATCGGGTTCGTCTTCCAGGCGTACAACCTGCTCGGCGCGTTGACCGTGGCGGACAACGTCACGTTGCCCGTCCGGTTGGCCGAGCGACCTGTCGATCCCGAGCGACTCGCGAGTGTCCTGGCCGCGGTCGGGCTCACCCAGCAGCACGACCGACGCCCGAGTCAGCTCTCCGGTGGCCAGCAACAGCGGGTGGCGATCGCCAGAGCGCTCATCAATCGACCCGACCTGGTGTGCGCCGACGAGCCGACGGGTGCGCTGGACAGCCGTACCGGGCGGCAGATCCTGGCACTGCTCAGGAAGATCGTCGACGACCTGGGACAGACGGTGCTGATGGTGACGCACGATCCGGTCGCGGCCGCGCAGGCCGACACCGTGGTGTTCCTCGCCGACGGCCGGTTGGCCGGCGAGATGACCCGACCGTCCGTCGAGCAGATCGCCGAGCGGATGACCCACCTGGGAGAGCCGTGAGTCGCCGCGTGCTGTCGCAGCGCTCGCTGGCGCTGGCCTGGAGCACGATCAGGGGGCGCAAGGGTGGGTTCGTCGCGGCATTCGTCGCGGTGCTGTGCGGCTCGGCGGTAATCACGGCCTGCGGGATCCTGCTGGAGAGTAGCGAGCGCTCGGGCGTGCCGACCGAGCGCTACCAGGCCGCCGACCTGGTGGTGGGCGCCAGGCAGGCGCTGCCGGTGGCCGACGACGTGGATCCCCGGTTCGGCGAGCGGGCCACGCTGCCGGCCGACCGGGTCGGCGACGTCGCGCGAGTGCCGGGCGTGCGGGCGGCGATCGCCGACGTCACCGTCCCGGTCAGCCTGGTGACAGTGGACGCCGAGGTGCTCGCCGGGCCGGACGGCACACCGACGCTCGGGCATGGCTGGTCGTCGGCGGCGCTCGGCCCGTTCACCACGGGCGCCGGCCGCGCCCCGACCGGACCGGACGACGTGGTGCTGGACTCCGCGCTGGCCGAGCGGGCCGGCGTCACCGTCGGCGCGTCGGTACGACTCGCGGTCGGCTCGACCGTGTCGACGTACCGGGTGGTGGGCATCGGGGGTCTGCCTGGACGACAACTCGCCCGGCAGTCCGCGGTGTTCTTCACCGACGATCGGGCTCGGGAACTGACCGGCCAACCGGACCGGGTGGACGCGGTCGGTGTGCTGGCCGCACCGGGTGTCGATGCCGACGAGTTGGCGAGCGCCATCGAGGCGGCCGTCGCCGACGTGGTCGTCTACGCCGACCGCGACCGGAGCGAGGCCGAGTTCCTGGACATCGGCAGCACACGCTCGTTCATCAGCGAGATGTCCCTGGCGTTCGGCGGCAGTATGGTACTGGTGATCATGATCGTCGTGGCGAGCACACTCGCCCTGTCCGTTCGGCAGCGGCTACGGGAACTGGCGCTGCTGAGGGCGATCGGCGCGACCCCGAAGCAGGTGCTCGGCATGATCGGCGCCGAGACCATGGTGGTGGGCACGCTGGGGGCGGTGCTCGGGGTGATTCCCGGCATCGGACTGAGCCTCCTCCTCCGCGAAGCCTTCATCCTGGTCGGCGCGGTACCCGACGACTTCGAGCTGTCGATCAGCCCACTGCCGGTACTCGGGGCGATGGTGCTGTGCCTGGTCGGCGCTCGTCTGGGCGGCTGGATAGCCGCCCGGCGCGCGGCCCGACTCAAGCCGGTGGACGCGCTCGGCGAGGCCGCGGTGGAACCACCCACACTCGGGTGGATCCGGTTGACCGTCGGCGTGCTGCTGGTCCCCGCCGGTCTCGCCATGGCGTTCGTGCTGCCGCTGGTGCTACCCGGTGAGGGAGCCGCGGAAAGCGCGGCCTTCTCCGCGTTCCTGCTCATCTTCGCCGTTGCGCTGCTAGGGCCACGGTTGCTCGGGGGCGCCGTCACCGTGCTGGGCCCCTGGTCGAACCGCCGGCCGGGCGTCAGCGGGTTCCTCGCGACCGCGAACGCGCACGCCAACTCACGGCGGCTCGCCGCGGCGACCACTCCGCTGATCATGGGCATCACCCTGGCCGCCGGGCAGCTCTTCAGCGCAACGACCGCGAGCGCGGCCGCCCAGGATCAGGCCGCGGACGGACTGCGCGCGGACTACACGGTCACGGCCACGTCCGCCGGAGTGTCGCCCGAGGTCGCGGACGTACTCCGAGGGGTGTCCGGCGTCTCGGCGGTGACCCCGGTCGTCCGCACGCGGACGCTTGCGGTCTTCGGACCGGAGGAGAGCCCTCAGATCAGGACCTACGCGGCGCAGGGCGTCATCGGTGACCGGCTCGTCGAGACCATGGATCTCGCCGTCCTCGACGGCGATGTCGCGAATCTGCGGGGCAACACGGTGGCGTTGAGTCGGATCGCGGCGGACACCCTCGGCGCCGCGCTCGGCGACACCGTCGACCTTCGTCTCGGTGACGGCACGCCGATCAGACCCACTGTGGTGGCGCGGTACGACAGAGGGCTCGGCCTCGGTGACGTCACGCTGCCGCACGACCTCGTCCTGGAGCACACCACCGACCACCTGGACTTCGCGATGCTGGTCGCGGCGGCCTCGGGCACCGACGTCGGGGCACTCGGCGACGCGTTGCGAGCCGCCGTCCACCACCTTCCGACCGTCCAGGTGAACGACCGTGAGTCGTTCGTCGCCGCGCAGAGCGCAGCGGCGGCCGGTGAGTCGGCGACGGGTCTGATTCTCAACGCGGTCCTCCTCGGCTACCTCGCGATCGCCGTGGTGAACACCCTGGTGATGGCCACCGCCGCACGCTTTCGCGAATTCGCGCTGCTCCAACTGGTCGGCGCCACCCGTGGCCAGGTGTTCGCGATGATGCGCGGCGAGACGAGGATCATCGTGGTGGCGGCCGTCCTCATCGGAACCCTGGCCGCCGCCCCGTCGGTGGTCGGCACGAGCATCGCGCTGACCAGAACGCCGATCCCGTCGGTGCCACCGCTCGTCTATCTGGGAATCGTCGCGGTCGCCGCGCTCCTCGGCTCGGCCGCCATCATGATCTCGACTCGGCTCGCCATGCGGTCGCAGCCCGTCGTCGCGATCGGCGCTCGCGAGTGAGATCCCGCCCCGGATGAGGAATCACATCCCGGCCGCGGCGTCGTACCGGCGGCGTTGGTCGGCCATCTCCGACTCGGCAAGCGCCTCCTTGAGCGCCAACTCCGCGTACTTGGCCGGGAACATCTGCTTCACCCGGTCGGTGAACATGACCTCGGCGGTCGCCTCGACGACCTGGATGCCCGGCGGCTCTTTGGACATGTCCATGATCACGGGGCCGGCCAGCTTGACCGCCACGTCCCAGGGCCGCCCTCGCTCCGCGACCCCGCAGAGGTGGAAGCCGTAGACCGTGCGTACGTCGGCGAGCGCCGTGACCTCGGTCGGCTCGTAGCCGTAGACGCGGACCCCGCAGATCACCGCGGGCTTCTCCCCGGCGGCGACCTGCTGGGCATTGTGCCCGGCGTGGTTGTGCTGGCCCGGGTCGGCCTGTTCCAGCACGGTACGCATCCGGGCCATGATCTGCGTCTGCAGGTCCGCCGGCTTCGTCTCCGGGCCGGCCCGGTTGACCAGGACGACCGCGCCGGCCGACACCGCCAGCAGGATCACCGCCACCCACACCAGGCGGTGTCGGTACCATCCCGCGAAACTCTCTCGGGAAACCATGATTGCTTCTCACCTCGTCGCCGGTTTGTGCGTGGGCAGACCGAATCGGACGCCCCGGAGTGTCGAACGTCGACCACGTCAGCCGTCGACGGCACGGACCGGGGACACGGACGGCGGGCGCGGCTGCCTGCCCGGCAGGACGCCCGTCGTCATGGCGATGACCCGGCGATACGGCAGGCGAGCGACCGCCAAGGCGGCGCGCTGCCGGCACTGAGCTGCTCCCGTGCTGGCCGTTCTCAGCACGGTTGCCCCCGCGCTGCGGCGATATGAGCCCATTCCAACACGTCTGGATGCGCCCTGGCAACATCGACGAGCGTCAGCGTTAGTTCGGCCCGGCTGTCTTCTCGGCAGCCACCCAGCGGGTCGTTGCGTCGCCGTCGACCGGCGCTTGACCTTGTGGTTACCGCAGGGACCAGCATGGTGCCATGTTGTCCATCAGCGATTTCAGCGAGATGTGCCATCTGTCGCCGCAGACGTTGCGGTTCTACCACTCCGAGGGTCTGCTGGTCCCCGCCGCGGTGAGCGAGCAGACCGGCTACCGCTCGTACACGTTCGACCAGGTCGAACGCGCCATGCTGATCACCGTGCTGCGCGGCACCGGGATGAGTGTCAAGCTTGTCCGCCGGGCGCTCGACGAGCCGGACACTGCGGCTGCCCTGCTGGAGGCGCACAGCGGCGACGTGCAGCGCCAGCGACAGACCCAGGACGAGGCGATCCGCGACGCGCGGGAGTTCCTCTCCTCGTGGCCGGAGGTGCACCTGCGCCACGCACCCGAGATGACAGTGGTGTCGACGCTGGTTGCTGGACGGCCGGCCGGGCACGACCGGTCCGAGTGGGACGAGTCCGAGGCCGTCGCCACCGTTCAGGAGGTGGTCAAGACCGTGGAGTCGTGCGGCGCTGTCGTGGCGGGGGTGCCGTGGCGGACCCCGGCCATCGAAACCCCGGAACAGAAGCGGCAGAGCAGCAGCGGCGGGGGGCCGTGGTGGTTGGTGAAGGTGCCCGTCACGGCGGACGCGGGAGCGGTCGCGGCCCTGTCCCGCGTCGTCGAGGTACAGGCCTTCGACGCCCGGGACGAACTGTCGATCTTCATTCCGGGGAGGACCACGATGGCCAAGTACGCCACCGCGCTCTCCCGCCTGCTGACACATCCCCTCGACGGCGCCTTCCCCGACCTCTCCCGCACCCGTCACCTGCTGCACGACGACGGCGTCGAGACCAGAGTCGCGATCTGCACCCTCGACGAGACGGACGCCGGCCAGGTGACCTGACGCCGTCCACCAGTAGCGGACAACCGACACCGCCGCACCTGCTAGCTGACTGTGACCATGAGATCACCGCGAGCACACTCCTCCCCGACATGTTCCCGTCGAATTGGAGGAACAGATGCGTCTCCGATCGTTCGTCACCGCGGCACTGGCCGCGGTCCTGGCCGCCGGCGCGCTCGCCCCGGCGGCACCGGCCGCCGCGGCCACCGCCGACCGCTGGGGCTTCGCGTACGTCAAGGACCCCACCGTCGCGGTCTGGACCGTGCTCGATACCAGCCGGCAGTGGGGTAGTTGGAAGACCGCGTTCCCGGCCGCCTGGGCCACCGGCATCAAGCTCGCGCCGGGCCGGTTCCAGGTACGTTTCCCACAGGTGGGCGCCGGCGCGCGCGGCGTGCCGCACGTGACCCCGGTGAACCGGACCGGGCACTACTGCGAGGTGGTTCGCTGGTTCCAGTCCGGCGTCGACGAGATCGTCGACGTGCAGTGCCACAAGCCGGGCGGCACACGCGACGACACCCCGTTCACCGTGCTCTGGACGACCAGTTCGGGCGTGCTGCCGGCCGGCACCTCCCACGCGTACGTGCAGTGGAGCAGCGCCCTGCTGGCGCAGTCGTACAACTCCACGGGCGCGGTCAACACGGCCGGACCGGTGGGCGTCGGGCAGTACCTGGTGCGGCTGCCCGGGGTGGGGCTGGCCGGGGTGCTCGCCGGCAACGTGCAGGTCACCGCCGTGCAGCCGAACGCCGGCCCGCGCCGGTGCAAGGTCTACTCCTGGAGCGCGGTCGGCACCGGTGTGCAGGTGTACGTCTTCTGCTACGACCAGGCCGGCGCGTTCGTCAACACCGACTTCGTCCTCTCGTACCACCGTCGGCGGCCGGTGATCGGCTCCCTCGCCCCACCGTCGCACTTCGGTTACCTCGGTACCGCCGTCGGCGGTCCGACGAACGACAACTCGGTACTCGGTGTCGGCGCGAACACGGTGGCGGCGCTCGCGCCCGCCGGCCGCTACCTGGCGACCTTCCCGCAGGTCGGCCTCAAGGAGACGCACGCACAGGTGGTGGCGCAGGGCACCGGCAGTAACTACTGCCACCTCACCCAACCCTGGCCCTACACCACGAACGCCGACGTCGACGTGATCTGCTTCGACAACGCCGGCGTGGTCACCCCGCACCGTTTCCTGGCCACCTTCACCTCCCGGCTCTGACGCCGAGCCGGACCGGCGGTGGCCGTACCCAGGTCACCGCCGGGCGCGGCGGTGACCAACGGGTCGTCCCGGCGCGGGCGGCGACGGGTCAGCGCACCCGGGTCCAGCACTAGCGGGCGGTGGCGCGAGCGGCAGTGTCGATGAGGTCGGCTACCGGGCCGGGTTGCGAGACTGCCACCGCGTGGGAGGCGGCGATCTCGACTGTGGTGGACCCCGCCCGGTCGGCCAGAAAGCGTTGCAGGTCTGGGGGAATGCCCTGGTCCTGGGTGCTGATCAGAGTCCAGGAGGGAATAGTCTTCCAGGCCGCCTTGGTCACACTCTCCTCCTGGGCGCTCGCCGACGCGGGCCGTTGCGTCACCGCCATGATCTCGGCGGTGGCGCGGTCGACGTCGGCGGCGAACACCTCCGGGAACTTGTCCTGCACGAGGTACTGATCCACGGTCATTCCACCGTCGTCGGAAGGGACCGGCACCATGTTGATGCTGGTGGCGAGCTGACTTCCGGGGTATTTGGCGAGCAACCCGACCACACTTTCGCCGACGTCCGGGCTCACGCTGGCGACGTACACCAGGGCCTTGACGTTGGATGCACCATCGGCGGCCTCGGTCATGACCAGCCCGCCGTAGGAATGGGCGGCCATCACGACCGGTCCGGACAGGCTGTCCAGAAGAGCCCGGACGTAGGCGGCGTCCTTCTGCACACCGCGCAGCGGGTTGGCGACGGCGATGACCGGGTAGCCCTGACGCTTGAGGTTGGCAATCACCCCATTCCAACTCGACGAGCCGGCGAATGCCCCGTGGATCAGCACGATTGTCGGCATTCCTGCCTCCTGGGCAGGCAGGTCAGCAGCAGGGCTCATCTGGAAATCCTTTCGAGAGGCCTCGCCGACCGCTGCGTGTGGTACGCGGAACGGATGGGCGAGAACGGTCGACGGAGCATTTCCCGGCAGCGCATGCAGTCCGCAACCTCAACTCCGGGGGGTCGCAGTCTTCAGAATCCAGCACCGACGAGCCCATTGTCAGTGAGATCGACAAAACGCAGCCCATCGTCAAACGTCGGGGCGGACCGAACGTTCTATTCGCTAAGATGGTCGGGTGACGCGCGACGAACCCGATGCCCGGCCCTCTGCGGCACGACTCAGGCTTCTCCAGACGGCGACCAGGATCTTCTACGCCGAGGGCATTCACTCCGTTGGCGTCGACCGGATCATCGCCGAGGCGAAGGTAACCCGGGCCACCTTCTACCGGCACTTCCCCGGCAAGGACGACCTCATCCTGGCCTACCTGCGCGAGGTGCATCAGCTGGAGCGCGGCATGGTCGACGAGGCCCTCGCCGCCAACCGATCGCCTGTCGATCCCCTCCTGGCCATCGCCGGTTCCATCGCCCGAAACATCCAGTCCCCCGGTTTCCGTGGGTGCGCGTTCCTGAATGCCGCGGCGGAATATCCCGACCTGAACCATCCGGTGCACCAAGAACTCACGGCCCACCGGCAATGGTTCCTGGAGACCATCACCACGCTCATGGCGCAGGTCCACCAAGGAACGGCGGATCCCGCCGCACGCCATTTCGTCATGCTCCGGGACGGCGCCATGGCGGCCGGATGCCTGTCCGACCCCACGTTGGTGTCCGAGACCTTCCTGCGCGGCGTCGAGGGGCTCCTCAGAATCAACTCGGAGCGCCAGTCGGCAGAGCCGGCCCGTTAACCGCCGCACGGGTCCCGTCAGCGGCCGTACGCCTCCAGGAGGCGTAGCCACACCTCGCTGACGGTCGGGTACGCGGGCACGGCGTGCCACAGCCGCTCCAGCGGGACCTCGCCGACGATGGCGATCGTCGCGGCATGGATCAGTTCCGCGACGTCCGGACCGACGAGGGTGAGGCCGACGATCACCCGTCGGTCCTCGTCCACGACCATCCGGGCGTGCCCCTGGTAGCCGTCGGCGTGCAGCGCGGACCCGGCGACGGCGGCCAGGTCGTAGTCGACGACCCGGATCCGCAGCCCGGCGGTCTCGGCGGCGGCCGCGGTCAGCCCCACCGACGCGACCTCCGGATCGGTGAAGACGACCTGCGGCACGGCGCGCTCGTCGGCGGTGGCGACGTGCCGGCCCCACGGGCGGTCGTCTGCCGCCTCGCCGCTGGCCCGCGCCACGATGACGTCGCCCACCGCGCGAGCCTGGTACTTGCCCTGGTGGGTCAGCAGCACACGCCGGTTGACGTCCCCGGCCGCGTACAGCCATCCGTCGCCGATCAACGCTCCGGCACCGTCGACCACCCGCAGTGTGTCGTCGACCGCGAGCCAGGCGCCGGGCTCCAGGCCGACCCGGTCGAGGCCGACGTCCTGCGTGTTCGGCGTACGGCCGATCGCGACGAGGATCTCGTCGGCGTCGACGGGTGCGCCGTCGGTGAGCGTGATGCGCACCGTACCGTCGCCGTCGCGGCTGACCGACGTGGCCTCGACACTCAGACGGACCGCCACGCCGGCGTCCCGCAGGGACTGCGTGACGCGCTCGCCGACGAACGGCTCCGCCTGGGTGAGCACGCCGTCCCGGGCCAGCACCGTCACCGCCGATCCGAGGCCCGCGTACGCGGTCGCCATCTCCGCGGCCACCACACCGCCACCGATGATCGCGAGCCGGCCGGGCACCTCGCTCGCGGCGGCCGCCTCGCGGCTGGTCCACGGTGCCGCCTCGCGCAGACCGGCGATGTCCGGCACCAGTGCGCTGGTTCCGGTCGCGATGACGACCGCGTGCCGGGCGGTGAGCGAGGTGGTGGCGCCGCCCGCCCCGGTCACCTCGACGATCCGGTCGGAGCTGATCCTTCCCTGGCCCCGATACAACGCGATGCCCGCCGAGTTCAGCCAGGACACCTGGCCGTCGTCCTTCCAGTGCGCGGCGAAGGCGTCCCGGCGGCGCAACACGGCCGCCGCGTCCAACTCGCCGGTCACCGCCTCGCGCGCACCGGGCAGCTGACGCGCCGCCCGGAGCGCGGTCTGGCTGCGCAGCAACGCCTTGGTCGGCATGCAGGCCCAGTACGAGCACTCACCACCCACCAGTTCCCGCTCGACGATCGCGGCGGTCAGGCCGCCCCGCACGATCCGGTCGGCGACGTTCTCCCCCACCGGCCCCGCGCCGATGACAACGACGTCGTACGTGGCGTTCTCCACCTCAGTGTCCCTTCGCGACACGGCCGAGTCGGATGGCCGCGATGAGGAAGAAGATCGCGCCGGGGATGGCGTAGCCGATCGCGTTGGTCAGCGCCGGGTTGTCCGCGGAGGCGGCCGCGAAGAACGACCCACCGGCGACGACGGAGATGCCACCGCTGATGATCATCGGCCATTGGCCGCCCACCTTGCGGCGGGTGACGCCCACGACCAACTGGATCAGCCCGGCCACGACCGCCCAGGCGCCCCAGACGCGCAGGACCGGCGGGATGCCGGACGCGCTGGCGATACCCAGGCCCACCGCGGCGAGCAGGCTGATCGCCATGTTCGCGTACAGCAGCGTGGGCGATCCGGTGGTGCGCGACGTGCGGACATCGACGATGGCGGCGGCCACGTCGAACAGCGGGTAGAGCACGAGCAGCGCCGCGGTGAGGGGGTTGAGGTGCTTGGCGAGGGGGAACGTCACGGCAGCCCAGACGATCGCGAAGGCGAAGCGACCGAAGTACAACCGCCGCAGGGCGGCGGCCGTGGTCGAGATGCCGGGAACGGCAACGGTGGTCATGGTCATCCTCTCGGGGATTGCGGAGCGAAGGGGACGCCCAGCGGGGGTGCGGACCACCACCGGGACGAGACGGCGGTGCTACTCGATGTTCGAGAACAGCCCGGTGATCTCCACCTGAGCGCCCTGGAGGCCGCCGAAGACGATGCCGGCAGCGGGCGTCGCGACTGCGGCAGCGGCGTCTTCGTAGCTGGCGAAGTACAGGTCGAGCGTCCGGTACGCGGGGGCGGGCGTGCCGTCCTCCTTCGGCCACACCTTGGCCGACTCGGCCCGCTGAAGCTTCGGGAAGGTCTCCGCGGCCCGGCGCACGTCGGCGTAGACCTTCTCGAACTCGCCAGGGTCGGCGGGATTACCGATGACAAGCGTGATCTTGGTGGGCATGGCGGTCTCCTTCAGGCACAGCCGCACACCCGGCTGGCACCAGGTAGAACGAACGTTCTGTCCCTGAATACCGTACCGATCGCGACTCACCTCGTCAAGACCGACCGTTCTATCTCCCCGCGTGCGCGCGGGTGACACGCGCCACTACGCGTCAATAAGTGCTGGCATCGAGCGGTACGTGCCGCATCGGGCGGTTACGTGGGGAAACGGGTCATCGCGGCGATCGACCGACCAACGCCCACCCCGGTCGTGGTGACGCGTCTGGCGTCACTGCGACGACGGCGTTGACCGGTCAGCGCGCGAACGCGGAGGGCAGGCCGAGTTCGGCCCGGGCCACCTCGATGAATCGGCGCTCGGCCTCCCACAGGGCGTCGAACCGATCCGCGGGCAACGCCTCGGCGCCGCTACCCGCCCGTGCGGCCGCCAACAGCCGGGCCTGTCGCACCAGCTCCGACGAACCGCTCACCACCTCGACATCGCCGGCCACCAGCCGAAGCGCGGTCTTGGTGCTCTCCAGCCGCTCCCGGTAGCGGCTGCCCTCGTCGTCGAAGAACGGCATGAGATCACCTGGATCACGCGGGCGCGGCACCGCGGTGATGCGGGCGGCCGGGTTGAGGACGAAAGCCACGTACTCCCGGACCGCGCCGACGAAGTCGGTGTACGCGTGCAGCCGAATGTCACGCCACTGTCGATCCTGGTCGCGCCGCCACAGCCGATCCTGGGCTCGGACGGTGAGCCACCCACCGATCAGGACCGCCAGCATCGTCGTCATCGCGGTGACACCCGCCTGGATCAGACTCACCGGCACCACCGTTCGTGTTGATCGGTAACTCACCCTACCGGCCGCTGTCACCCGCTCCGGAGGTCGCACGCGCTGCCGGCATTCGGGGTCTCCCGAGGTCCGGTGACGGCCGGGGAGTACGTCAGAAGCTGCTGACCAGCTTCACGAACGCCTCGTCGATGGTGGCAGGATCGGTGGCGTCGAAGGCCTTGCCCGACGATGCCTTGGCGATCCGGTCCAGGGTGGCGAAGTCCGAATCTCGGTCGAAGGCGATGCAGAACACCTTCACCGGACGATCCGGGTCCAGGGCCACCTCGGCGAGCAACCGGTCCAGGTCGTTGTCCGGGTTGTACTCGTTCTTGCCGTCGGTCAGCACGACGATCGCGTTGATCCGCTGCGGGTCGTACCTGTCGCGCAGTTCCTGATGTGCCGCCCGGATCGTCGCGTAGAGGGCGGTGCCGCCGGCGACTTTAAGGCCCGCGATCTTGCTGTCGATCCGCTTCTGGTCGAAATCGCCGAGCGGGACCTCCTCCCGGTAGGGGCGCTTCGGCGGCGTCTCGGAGGAGAACGACCAGAGCCCCACCCGGTCCTCGGTGTTGAGCAACGCGAGACCCTTGCCCGCCGCCGCGGAGGCAACCTGGAAACGGCTACCCGCGGTGCCGACCTGCACGTCCATCGACCCCGAGGTGTCCAGGGCGATCAGGATGTTGGCCTTCTTGCGGAGCGTGCGCCAACCGTCCAGCATCGCTCCGACCACCTGCGGATCCGGGGGCTTGAAGTAGGTGAGTCCGGCGGTGGGCTCGGGGCCGACGGTGGCGAGCAACTCCGCCGAGGCGCGGCCCTGGTGATCCCGGAAGCCGAGGCGGGTGAAGCTCTCCTGCTGGTCGTCCTCGGTCAGGAACTTCTGGAAGTCGGCGGCCGCCGCGCTCTGCTGCCGATCGGCCGAGGGCAGCACCACGAACGGGTGGTCCAGGTTGAACGTGCCCTCCCTGGGATGGACGGCGACCAGCGGGACGTTCGGCCGGCGACCCCGCTCCTGCCCGTCCTGCCGGGGGCTCAGCGCACCCGTGTTGTAGAGGTTGACAAGCTCCTCCTGCAGGACGATGGCACTCATGTCGTCCGGGCGGTCCGCGCCACCGGCCAGGTCCGCCTCGGCGAGACTGCGCAGCAGGTCCACCGAGTCGTCGCTGTAGTGCGCCACGTTGGCCTCGATCCGCCTGACGAACTGGGTGACCGTCGGGTTGGCCAGGTCGGACCGCTTCAGGTCGCTGGACAGTTGCGCCGCCGCGTAGTACGTGGCGATGGTTGCCGCCAGCCCGGAGGTGGAGAGGTTCGGGTTGTCCTTGCCGAAGGTGAAGCGGCCCCACTCCGGCTTGCCGAAGCCCGCCCACCCGTCCCGCCCGGAGAGGCCCAGGATCTCCCCCCAGCCCAGCGACCCGCGCTGGCGTACCAGCTCGGCCTTGGGCTGCGGCATCGCGATCACCAGTGGGCTGTTGGCGATCGACGGGTAGTGGTCCGGGGTCTGCGGCTCCCGGCCGGCGGCCTGGTCGAGCAGGCGGAGCTGGCCGGTCCAGAGACTCGACGTCGGCAACCAGACCTGCGGTTGCGGCAGGCCGGTGTTGGCCCAGCCGGTGCCCAGCGCCTCGGTGGCCTTGCCCGAGTTCAACGCGCTGACGTGCACCTGGGCGCAGCCGCCGCCATCGATCGACCGGTCGCTGCGGTTGTAGCGTTCGGCCAGGTCGACGAGCAGAGCCGCCTTCTCCGTGGAGGAGTTGACCTCGAGCGTGGTGGTGCAGTCGGCTTCGCGCTGCCGGACGACCACGAACGCCCCGGCGATGACCACCAGCCCGGCGGTGACGGCGGCGGTGTACGGCAACCACTGCCGCGTACGCGTGGCGGTTGGGGGCATCGGGACGTCCTCCTCGGCGGGCGGCTGGTGGCAGTCAACCTATCGATGCGACGCCAGCCGGCGATCGCGGCCCCAGCGCGCGTCTCACCCCCGGTCGGGTCGCCCCCCGATCGCCGTCGCGACCAGCAGTCGAACCAGGTAGACCACGACGAGGGTGATCGCCCCGACGGCGGCGGCCGGGCCGACCGCGCTCGACGCGACGTAACCGGCGGCGGCGCCGACCGAACCCAGGAAGAGCGCGGTCGAGATGCCCCAGGCGTCCGGGGCCTCCGTCCGGAGCCGCCGCATCGCGCCGCCATCACCAGCGCCGACGACGGACTCCGTCGCCGGCGGGTACGCCGGCTGGGTCACCGGCACGGGCGCCGACCGGGCCGGCACCGACACGTGCGCCGGCTGGGTCGGCTGGGTCGGTATCTGCGGTCGCGTCGGGTGCGGTGCCGTGGGCGTGACCGGTGGCAGCGGGTGGTTCGGTGTGGGCGCGCCCGCGGTCTTGTTACCGACCTCGAGCAGGTGGTCCCGACGCAGCGGATCGGTGACCCGGCCATCCTGCCGGAGCAGCCGCACCAGCACACGCTCCGCGGCCGGCCGGTCCGCCGGGTCCTTGGACAGGCACTCCCGGATCAGCTCGTCCAGGACGGGAGGCAGCGCCGGCAGGTCGGGCGGGTCGTTGAGCACCCGGTGCATCACGGCGAAGAGCGAGTCGTTGCCGAACGGCGGCCGACCACCGGCGGCGAAGGCGATCGTGGCCGCCCAGGCGAAGACGTCGCAGGGCGGGCCGACCGCGTCGTTGCGGAACCGTTCGGGCGCCATGTACGCGGTGGTCCCCATGACCCGGCTGGTCGCCGTGTCGGTGACGCCCAACGCGCGGGCGATGCCGAAGTCGATCACCCGAGGACCGTCCTCGCCCAGCACCACGTTGTCCGGCTTCAGATCGCAGTGCACCACGCCGGCACTGTGGATCGCGGCGAGCGCGGTCACGGTGCCGACCGCGAGCCGGTGCAGGGCGTTGCCGGTCACCGGACCGCGCTCGCGGACGTGCCGGTGCAGGGTCAGGCCCTCGATGAACTCGCTGACCACGTAGGGCCGTTCGCCGTCCACCTCGGCGAAGAGGACCTGCGCGGTGCAGAACGGAGCGACCCGCCGTGCGGCCGCGATCTCCTTCACGAACTGCGACCGTGCCCGTGGATCACTCAGATCGACGTTCACCATCTTGACCGCGACCCGGTCACCGGCGTCGTCCTCACCGAGATAGACGACCCCCTGCCCACCCGCGCCCAGCCGGCCGACCAGCCGGTACGGGCCGGCGGTGAGCGGGTCGTGCGTCCACAGTTTCGCCAACCCCGGCACCGGTGCGCCGGCCAGCTCTGACATCCCGACTCCATCAGTGTCGTGCCCGGCCACCGGCGGCGCAGGACACGGCCATCGTGCCATGTCCATCGCCGGTGACCGAGGACGTTCGGCAATGGGTTGAGGTCGAGGGCACCACCTACGCGGGTGGCGGCGCGGTCGACCCCCGGATTCGCAGGGACGGGCTGATGACGATCCGGTGGGTGGGGAGGTCGGGGTCGACGAGCCGGTCGGCGACGAGACGCACGGCGGCCCGCCCGATCGAGCGTCGTGGTGGTCGGACCGCGGTCAACGGCGGGCTGAAGAGCCCGGCGACCTCGTCGTCGTACGCCACGATGGAGAGGTCGCCGGGAACGGAGAGGTGCCGCTCCTCGCAGTGCTGCACCAGCGCGATGGCCTCGGCGTCGGCGTGCACCAGCAGCGCCGTCGTCCCGGTCGCCCGGCACCTGTCGAGGACGTCGTGGAGCACGCTGTCCCGCTCCGGCGACCGGGCGTCGGGCACCGTGGCCACCACCGTCGCGTCCGGGTCGAGGCCGTACTCGGTCGTGGCGTCGAGCCAGCCGCGCCGGACGTGCTGGCTGGTGGGGCTGTTGGCGTCGAGCACCAGGCCGACCTTGCGGTGCCCGAGTGAGGTGAGGTGGCGTACCGCCATGGCCGCGCCGAGCGCGTGGTCGGTGACCACCGACTCCATGACCGCGTGGTGGCTGCCCACCGTGGCGGTGCGTTCCAACAGGACGACCGGGACACCGACCTGGTCGAGCCACTCGATGGTGCGCTCGGCGCTCGGCGCGTCCATGCTCGGCGCGACGATGAGCGCGTCGACGCCCATCCGCTCCACCAGGCGGACCAGTTGCGGCTGGTCATCCTCCGTGTCGTAGGAGGAGCCCCGCAGAACCACACGCATGTCGAGCTCGCGGGCGGCGCCCTCGACCCCGCGGGCCACGTCCGGCCAGTAGTAGTCCAACGAGGGCACGAGCATGCCGAGGGCGCGCCCGCCCAGCGGGGTCAGACCGGCGACCGGCGCCTCGTCTGCCGCCGGGGCGTCGTCCGGCAGGATCAGGGCCACCCCGCCGTGGACGCGGCGGACCAACCCCTCGGCGGCCAGCTCCGCGATGTCGCGCCGGATGGTGACCGGTGCGGCGCCCAGCACCTGGGACAGGTCGGAGACCCGCATCGAGCCGTCGCGTTGCAGGGCGGCCAACAGTTGCTGGCGGCGGACGACCTGAAGCGGCCCGCGGGAGGACTCCGCCGTGGTGACGACGGGACTGTCCTTGGTCATGAGGGACCTCCGAGGAACGCTTCGTGCGGCGAGAGCTCTTGCATGACGACGACGAGCTCGCCGGCCGGGCCGAACGCGGTGACGTCGATCGCGAGCCGGGTCAGCTGGTCTCCCCACACGTCGAGGAGCAGGGGATCCGTAATCTGCCGGATCATCGCGGCGCAGGGCGCCGATGCCGGCTGCCAGCTGAGCCCGAGTCGGCCGACGCCGTCCAGCGCGGTGACCTCGGCGCGGCCGTCGCCGAGCCGTACCTGGCCGGCGACGAGCAGGTGGACGTGGGTCGGCGGGACTGCCTGGTCCCGGTCGGGCGCCCAGGGGTCGAGC
Organism: Micromonospora sp. NPDC049204; assembly: GCF_040647935.1. Lineage (NCBI taxonomy): Bacteria > Bacillati > Actinomycetota > Actinomycetes > Micromonosporales > Micromonosporaceae > Micromonospora > Micromonospora sp. NPDC049204. The sequence continues at coordinate 434,428 of NZ_JBEZDC010000001.1, forward strand.
TGCCAGGCGTCGACGATGACGACGCGTCCACTGTGGCGTTCCAGCCGCGAGCTGCGCCACCAGTGCCGGACATCCGCGCGCGGGTACGCCCCGGCGACGTCCAGCCGCAGCTCGGCGTCGGCGTCGTCGGTGGTGGCGGTGACGTGCCGGGCGGCGAAAGTGTGACCGGGCGCCTGCTCGGTGCCGCGAATGTGCGGGACGTTGTGCCAGTCGCTGCGCATGGTCCAGATGTCGTACCGACCGGGTCCGAAGGTCTGCGCCGTGTAGGTGGGCCGCCCGGCGTCGACGACCACCGGCACCCCGTTGAGGGCCACCACGATGCTGCCGACGTCGTTGTGGTTGTGGTGTTCGCCGTTGTGCCCGCCCTTGACCGCCAGGGTCAGCCCGCCGGGACTGCCGGCCGCCGGGCGGGCGAGCAGCACCTGGACGGAGGGCAGCCACACGTCGCGCGTCAGCGGTGCCGGCTCTGGGGTGGCGGAGATCCACGCCGGGTCGGTCACTGCCAGCAGCAGCCGGCCCAGGCCGTGTCCCTCGTCCGCGACGGGCGCGTCGGGACGGCGGTGCGCCGCGGCGTACGCCAGCGCGTCGGTGTCCCCGACCCGGCGGGCGGCCCGGTGCAGGGCGTGCCAGGGCTGGCCCCCGGAGGGCCGGGCCGGCCCGTCGGCGTGGTTGAGGTACCAGTCGCCGCCCAGGTGCATCCGGTGTGGGAAGGCGACGGTGTGCCGCAGGGCATCGGCCGGCACGCCGTCGAACGCGCCACCGGTGGCGTGGGCGAGCAGGTCCAGTGCCTCGTGGGCCCGACACGCGCCGTTCCACCAGTAGCCGTAGCCCTCGTCGATGGCCCCGTCGGCGGGCAGCGACGCCACGTACCGGTCGAGCCCCTCGACCACCAGGTCGACAAGCCCGGCGCGCCGGGGTGGGTCGTCCACCAGTCGCAGTACGGCGACGAGCACGTTGCCGTGGATCCACGGGCTCCAGTTGTGCACGTCGCCGTCGAGGCCGAGCCAGTGCCAGTCGCGGCGCTGGGCGAACGGTGTGAGCACGCGCCTGTCGACCTCGTGCCGGATCCGGGCCCGCAGGCCGGGGGCGTGTGCGTCGAGCGGCTCGCCGAGCAGGTGGTCGACCCAGGCCAGTTGGGCGGCGACCTCTCCCGCCCCGAGGTCGACATACGGATCGGTCACGGTCGGCAGCACCGCGCCGTGCACGGCGCGGGTGTCGTCGTGCGCCGGCCAGCACCAGCTGCTCTGCTCGCACAGCAGGGTCACGCCGTCGACCACCTCGTCCAGCCAGGTCGGGTCGAGGGTGACCGCGGCGAGCACGGCGGCCCGGGTCAGGCGCCGCTGCCGGGCGAAGACCACCTGCTCGTACGTGTCGCGTTCGCCGTCGCGGAAGTACCGGGCGTACTGGTGCGCCAGTGGGAGTGGCCAGGGGGTGGCGAGGTCGTCCTCGGCCCGGGTGCGCAGCTGTCGCATCGTGGGGGCGTGCGGGTGCGCCCACACGGCACGCTCGCGCGCCGGCGGCACCGGCAACGATCCGTCCGGTGGCGCGAGTGCCCGTGCCAGCAGGTCCGTGCGGTTGCCCGGCCAGGCCGCAGCCAGAGGGCCCGCGAAGCGCTCTGCGACGGTCATGGCCCCTCGGACTGGTAGAGCGAGTCTGAACGATTTTGATCGTATCAGAGCACTTATGGCAGTCGAGTGCCCACAGGGACACCAGGTTGACGCCGCAACGTGCATCCTTTTGATCAGGTGTGTTCACATCGGTCGAAGAGAAGCATTGACTTGCTCTGTTGTGAGCGTTTTACTTCGGAAACCCTGCGGATGCCTGCGCGTCACATTAGCGGCACGCCCCGCTCGCCACCTTCACGGAGACGGATCGATGCGACAGGACCTCGGATGACGTTCGGGACGACCGGCCAGCCGGCACCGGGGACGCACTCGGGTGCCGCGCTCGCCGCGACCTGGAGCCGGGATGACTGGTTGGCCCTCGCCGACCGGATGCTGGCCGCCGCCCGTCCGTTCGCGTCGCCCGGGCACGCCCTCGTCACGTTTCCCGGGCCGGAGGGCGGTTACGGACGGGCCGTCGACGGCCTGGAGGGCTTCGCCCGCACCTTCCTGCTGGCCGGCTTCCGCATCGCCGGCGCCCAGGGAGTGGGCGTGGACGACCTCGTGGACCGGTACACGGCCGGCATCACCGCCGGCACCGACCCGCGCTCTCCGGACCGCTGGGTACGCCTGGACGAGCACCCCCAGGCCAAGGTGGAGGCGGCCTCCATCGCGCTGGTCCTGGACCTGACCCGCCCGTGGATCTGGGACCGGCTGCCGTCGGCGGTGCGGGAGCGGGTGGTGGACTATCTGCGCCCGGCGGTCGGCGACGACACGTACCCCCGGATCAACTGGGTCTGGTTCCGGCTGGTCGTCCAGACGTTCCTGCGGTCGGTGGGCGGGCCGCACTCGCTCGACGAGATGAACGAGGACCTGACCACGCACGACGGCTTCGTCCGCGGCGACGGCTGGATGTCCGACGGGCCGGACCGCGCCTACGACCACTACGTGGGCTGGGCCCTGCACCTCTACCCGACGCTGTGGTCTCGGATGGCCGGCGCCGCCGACCTGGCCGAGCAGCGCCGCGAACGGGACCTGGCCGGCCTCGACCGCTTCCTGAGCGACGCGGTCGCGCTCGTGGGCGCCGACGGGTCCCCGTTGATCCAGGGGCGAAGCCTGATCTACCGCTTCGCCGCGGCGGCGCCGTTCTGGGTCGGCGCCATCGCCGGCGTGCCCTCGGTCAGCCTCGGCCGGTTGCGCGGCGCGGCCACCCGCATCGTGCGCCACTTCGTCGCCAACGACGCCCTGGACGAACGCGGCCTGCTCACCCTCGGCTGGCACGGGCCGTGGCCGCGACTGGCGCAGTCGTACTCCGGGCCGGGCTCGCCGTACTGGGCCAGCAAGGGCCTGCTCGGCATCGCGCTACCCGCGGACCATCCGGTGTGGACGGCGCCCGAGGAGCCGCTGCCGGTGCAGGAGCGCGACGCGGTACGAGCGATACACGCGCCCGGTTGGCTGGTCTCCAGCACCCGCGCCGACGGCATCGTCCGCGTCGTCAACCACGGCACCGACCACGCCGTCGAGGATGCCACCGTCTCGGACTCCCCCCTCTACGCCCGACTGGGCTACTCCACCGCCACCACTCCCGTCCTCGACGACAGCGGCTGGGCCAGCCCGCTCGACCAGTCCGTCACTCTCGTCGACGACGCGGGTCGGGTCACCCACCGCGCCGGCATGCGCCTGCTGACCGTCCACGTCGACGCCGACGGGGTGGGGGTGGCCGGGTCACGTGCCCTCGCCCACTGGGTCGACCCGGATCCGGGTCAGCGCGATCACGGCGGCGGCCGCGTGGGCCGTTACCGACCGGCCGGGCACCTCACGGTGTACTCGCTGGTCCGAGGCCCCTGGGAGCTGCGCCTGACCCGCGTCGACGGCCTGGCCGACGGCGTCGAGGCGGCCGCGCTGTGGCTGCGGATCGGTGGCTGGGCCGTTCCCGGGGACGCCACGGCGACCGTCAGCGACCGGGCGGCGGTCGTGACCGGCGCCGGCCTGACCAGCTTGCTCGAGAGCGTGCACGGCGGAGGGACGGCCGGCGCCACCGCCGTCCCGCAGGGCGGACCCCTGGCCGGCGGGCTGGTCGTGCCCTGGCTGGACCACCCCGTCCGGCCGGGCACCTGGGTCGCCACCTTCACCGAGTTGTCCAGGGTGCCGGTGGCCACGGCCGGGCAGGCATGCCAGGCCGTGGTCGACGAGGACGGCCACGGCCTCCACCTGGCGGTCGACTGGCCCGACGGGGTCAGCACGTCGACCCGTCTGGACACGGAACATCCCAGGCCCACCCAAGCGGCCTGGTAGCAGTGCGGGCCCGTCCGGGCCCTTGACCTGAAGGAGAAAGGGATGAAGCGTGCGATACCGGCCGTCATCAGCGCTGCGACGGCCCTGACGCTCGTACTCACCGGTTGCGGAGGCGGGGACGAGCCAGTCGACCCCAACGCCCCTGTGACGATCACCCTGGCCGGCTGGAGCCTGGCGTCCACGCCCGAGTTCAAGACGCTCGCCGACGGCTTCAAGGCGACCCACCCGAACGTGACGGTGGAGCTCAAGGAGTACGCCCCGGGCAACGACTACGACACCCAGATGATCACGGACCTGGCCGCCGGCACCGCCCCGGACGTCTACGTCATGAAGAACCTCAAGAACTTCTACACGTACCAGAGCGGTGGTCAGCTGCTCGACGTCTCCGACGCCGCCTCCGGTCTCGGCTCGATCCCGGGACTCGCGTCGTACCAGGTGGACGGCAAGGCGTACGCGGTGCCGTACCGGCAGGACTCGTGGGTGTTGTTCTACAACAAGGACCTGTTCGCGAAGGCGAAGGTGACGCCCCCGGACGGCAGTTGGACCTGGGACGACTACACCGACGCGGCGAAGCGACTGCACACCGGGCTGAAGGGGGCCGGCTCGAACGCGACGGGCGCGTACCAGCACACCTTCCAGTCGACGGTGCAGGGCTTCGCGCTCGCGCAGACCCCCAACGCGGACCTGCTCTCCGGAAACTTCGGCTTCCTGAAGCCGTACTACGAGAAGTCACTGGACCTGCAGGCGTCCGGCGCGCAGCCGACCTTCGGCACCGCGAAGACCAACAAGCTCACCTACCAGGCGCAGTTCGGCAAGCAGCAGTCGGCGATGCTGCTGATGGGCACCTGGTACGTGGCCACGCTGCTCAACCAGCGCAAGAGCGGTGACGCCGACAAGTTCGAGTGGGGCATGGCGCCGGCGCCGCAGTTCGACAAGTCCACCACCGGCACCTCCGCCACGCCCGTCACCTTCGGTGATCCGACCGGCCTGGGGATCAACCCGAAGATCAGCAAGTCCAAGACCGCCGCGGCCAAGGACTTCCTCAAGTACGCGGCCGGCCCGGACGCCGGCAAGGCGCTGACCGGGATCGGCATCACCCCGGCCCAGGTCACCGACGCGGTCACCGCGACGCTGTTCGGGCTGGACGGCGTGCCGCAGGACGAGCTGTCGAAGTTCGCCTACGCCAAGCACACCATCAAGCCGGAGAACCCGGTGTCGAAGCACACCGCCGGCCTGCAGAACCTCCTCAACGAGACGCACTCGGCGATCCTCTCCGACAGCAAGGGCGTCGACGCGGAGCTGAGCAAGGCGCAGGACCGCGCCAAGAACGAAGTCCTCAACCAGTGAGCTGATGGCGGGCCCGGCGTGCCTACGCCGCACGCCGGTCCCGCCCCCAGGCCGAACGCTTCCGGAGACTCCCTATGGCAACATTGCCGTCCACAAGACCCAGGAACCGGCGGCTGGTGTCGCGCAACACGGTCGCCGGCTGGTCGTTCATCCTTCCCAACTTCCTCGGCTTCGCCGCGCTCACCCTGCTACCCGTCGTCGTGCTGTTCTACGTGGCCTTCACCAACTGGAACGTCTTCGGGGTGGCCGAGTGGACCGGCACCGCCAACTTCCGGCGGATGTGGGACGACACGAGCTTCTGGACCGCACTGCGCAACACCGTCTACTACGCCGTCTTCCACATCCCGCTGACCCTCGGGGCAGCACTCGGGCTGGCGCTGCTGCTCAACCGCAAACTGCGCGGCGTGGGGATCTTCCGCACCATCGCCTTCTTCCCCTACATCACCTCGATCGTGGCGATCGCGGTCGTCTGGAACCAGCTGTTCAGCCCGGAGTACGGCCCGATCAACGCTCTCCTCGGTGCCGTCGGGGTGGACGATCCGCCGGGCTGGACCGCGTCGGCGACCTGGTCGATGCCGGCGGTCATCATCGTCGGCACCTGGCGGTACATGGGCTACTACATGCTGCTGTTCCTGGCCGGCCTGCAGACCATCCCGGCCCAGCTCTACGAGGCGGCCGAGACCGACGGCGCCTCACCGTGGCAGCGGTTCGTGCACGTGACCCTCCCCGGGTTACGGACCACGACCTTCTTCGTCACGGTGCTGCTCACCATCGAGAGCTTCAAGGTCTTCGACCTCATCCTCGTGATGACCGGCGGCGGACCGGGCCAGTCGACACTCGTGCTCTCGCAGTACATCTACCAGAAGGGCTTCGAGGAGAACCAGTTCGGCTACGCCTCGGCGGTCTCCATCGTCCTGTTCGCCATCTGCTTCGGCATCACGGTCATCCAGTTCATGGTCAACAAGCGGAGGAACAGCTGATGACCGCGACCGACCTCTCCCTGCCCACCCCGGCCGTCGCCGCGCCCGGCAATCGCGCGCCCCGTCGACCGGTCCGGTCCCTGGGCGGGCGGATCCTCGGGTACGCCGCCCTCGCGCTCGCGGCGGCCGGGCTGCTGCTGCCGTTCTTCTGGATGGTGGTGGCGTCGTTGAAGACCAACAACGACGTCTTCACCATCCCGATCACCTGGCTTCCCGATCCGGTGGTGTGGCGCAACTACGTCGACATCTGGCAGCGCTCGGACATGACGACGTGGCTGTGGAACACCCTGCTGCTGTCGGTGATCGTCACCTTCCTGCAGGTGTTCACCGGCAGCTTCGCGGCCTACGGCTTCGCCCGGGTCCGCTTCCCCGGCCGCAACCTGCTCTTCCTGGCGTACGTCGGGACGATCGCGGTGCCCTGGCAGTCGTACATGATCCCGCAGTTCATCCTCATGTCGAAGCTGCACCTGTCGAACACGCTGTGGTCGATCGTCGCGATCCAGGCGTTCGGCGCGATCGGCGTGTTCCTGATGAAGCAGTTCTACGAGACGATCCCCGAGGAACTCAGCGAGGCGGCGCGGGTCGACGGACTCAGCGAGTACGGCATCTACCGACGGATCATTCTGCCGTTGTCCCGGCCGGCGCTGGCCAGCCTGGCCCTGCTGATGTTCACGACCACCTGGAACGACTACCTCGGCCCGCTCGTCTACCTGCGCAGCCCGGAGCTGCGCACCATCCAGTTGGGGCTGAACACCTTCATCTCCCAGTACAACGCCGAGTATGCGCTGATCATGACGGGCTCGGTGCTGTCCGTGCTGCCCGTCGCTGTCATCTTCCTGCTCGGCCAGCGCTACTTCATCGAGGGCGTCGCCTCGACCGGACTGAAGGGTTGAGGCCCATGCGTTCGCGCCACCACACCATGACCGCCGTCTTCGACGGGATCTACGCCGCGCTCACCACCAACGTGCTGCTGGTGCTCGGTTGCCTGCCACTGGTGACGCTCGCGTTCACCACCGACGCGGCGCGGTCCTGGCCGCTGTATGCGCTGACCGCTCCGCTCTGCGCGCCCGGGCTCTGTGCGGCCTTCGCGGTCATGTCCGCCTACTCGGCCGGCGACACCGGCGGGGTGCTGCGCACCTACGGCCGCGCCTGGCGAGCCACCGCCCGACCGGCGATGCTCTGGACGGCGGCGGCCATGACCGCCCTGGTGGTGCTCGCCGTCGACGCCCGCGCCGCGTGGGGCCACCGGGTCGGAGCGCTTGCCCTGCCGGTGCTGGCGACCCTGATCGTCCTCACCGTCGCGACCGCGCTGCTCGGGTTGGTGACCCTCGCCGACCGACCCACCGCGCGGTTACGCGAGGTAGCCCGTACCTCCGTGTACCTGGCGGTGCGTCGGTGGTACCTCACCGCCGTGTCTCTGCTCGTGCTCGTGCTGCTCGCCCAGCTTCTGGCGGCCCGCCCCGCGATCGCGCTCGGCCTCGCCGCCGCGCCGCTGCTCTACGTCGTCTGGGCCAACAGCCGCTTCACGCTGCGCGCCGCCCTCGACCCACCGACCGTCGAACCCCAACGCATCTGACCACCACGTTCCTGCCACCGGGCCGGGACGCCGCTGGCACACCTGCCCGGCACCGGACCGGATCCACGAGGGAGAACAGCATTCATGACGGCGACCGACGTCCGTCCCAGCTCCGACGCAGAGGCCACGGCGGCCGCGGTGGCCGCCGCGATCCGCACCGTCGACGCGAACATCGCCACCTTCGGCGACCGGTACCCCGCGGACACCACCGACGCCAACCGCTACCCGCTGCGGCCGGCGAGCGCCGGCCAACCCGAGGGCGCCAACGTCGGCTGGACCACCAGCTTCTGGCCCGGGCAGCTCTGGCTGGCACACGACCTGACCGGTGACGACCGCCACCTGCGGGCCGCGCTGTCGCACGTGGACAGTTTCGCGGATCGGGTGAACCGCGGCATCGACCTGGACACCCACGACCTCGGGTTCCTCTACACCCTCTCCTGCGTCACCCCGGCCCGCCGTACCAACGATCCGCGTGCCCGCGGCGCGGCTCTCGCCGCCGCCGACCACCTGATGACGCGCGTCCTCGAACCCGCCGGAATCATCCAGGCCTGGGGCGACCTGAACGACCCCCGCCAACGGGGCCGCACCATCATCGACAGCCTGATGAACACACCGCTGCTCTTCTGGGCCAGCCAGACCACCGGCGACGACCGCTACGCCGACGCGGCCCGCCGGCACACCACGCAGCTGCGCCAGCACATCCTGCGTCCGGACGGCACCACCTTCCACACCTTCTACTGGGACACCGACAGCGGCGCCCCGCTGCGCGGCGAGACCGAACAGGGCCACGCCGACCACTCCTGCTGGGCTCGCGGGCAGGCCTGGGGCATCTACGGGTTCAGCCTCAACCACCGGCACCTCGGCGATCCCGCGCTGCTCGCCGCCGCGATGACCTGCGCCGACCGTTTCCTCGCGCACCTGCCCGACGACCGCGTCGCGTACTGGGACCTGGAGTTCGGCGACGGCAGCGGCCAGGAGCGGGACAGCTCGGCAGCGGCCATCGCCGTCTGCGGCCTGCTCGAACTCGCCGACAACCTCACCGACCCGGCCAGCGCCGGCCGGTACCGGGCGGCCGCGGCCGAGATCCTGCGCTCACTCATCGACCACTACTCCACCGGCGGCCAGCCGGGCTCGAACGCGCTGCTCCTGCACGGCGTCTACGACAAGCCCAAGGACGTCGGCGTCGACGAGGGAACCCTGTGGGGCGACTACTTCTACCTGGAAGCCCTCACCCGCGCCACCATCCCCGGCTGGGCCAGCCCCTGGTGACCACCGCGACCGACCCGCACCGCCCCGCATCCCGAAAGGTGACCATGAACTACCGCTACCACTGCACCATTCCCGCCGCCGAGGGCCGGAACACGCTGCCCGTCAATCCCTGTCAGCTGCTGGACTTCACCCTGCTGCGGCTGTCGGCCGGGGAGTCCTGGACCGGCGAGTCCGGTGACCGGGAGATCCTGGCGGTCATCCTCGGTGGCACCGCCACCTTCACCGTCGCGGGCCACCACTTCCCCCAGGTCGGCAGTCGTCCGGACGTGTTCTCCGGCAAGCCGCACTCGGTCTACCTCCCGGCCGGCTCCTCGATCACCGTCGAGGCCGTCACCGACGTGGAGATCGCCCTGCCCAGCGCCCCCAGCGACCTGGCCACCGAGCCCTATGTCATCGCGCCGGAGCAGGTCGCGACCGGCCGTTGGGGAGCGGCCAACTTCGGCCGCACCTATCACCAGATCCTCACCGAGATCGCCCAACCGGAGCTGCCCGCCCGCCGGCTCATCGTCGGCGAGACCTACACGCCCTCGGGCAACTGGAGCACCTACCCGCCACACCGGCACAAGGTCGACGACCTGCCCGCCGAGGCCGCACACGAGGAGATGTACTACTACCGCGTCAACCCGGCGGACGGATTCGGTATCAGCCGGGTCTACACCGACGAGGGGTACGAGGAGAACGTCACCATCCGCGACCACGTGATGCAGATGATGCCCGAGGGCTACCACACCGTGGTCAGCGCACCCGGCTACACCACCTACTTCCTGTGGTTCCTGGCCGGCACACAACGTACCCAGGGCGCCCGCGAGGACGCCGCCCTCGCCTGGGTGGGCCAGACCGTACCGACCCTGCGCAGCCTGGGCCTGTAGCGACGGTCTCGGACACCTCCGCGCCTCGACGGCCGCGTCGCGATGGTCACCGGCGACATACGATCGACCAGACCATCGCGACCGGCCGGCGCTCACCTCGCCCAGCGTGCGGCCGAGCGGTTACGCCTCGGAGTCGCGAACGTCGGTTGACTCCCGCCCGACCGGCGGAGCGGGCACCTCCAGCGGCTGTCCCCAGCTCCGCCGCGTGTCGAGCAGCGCGACCAGGGCCAGCACTCCGGCCACCACGCTCAGCCCGACCATCGGTGCCCAGCGGGCCAGCGCCGGCGTGAACAGCAGCAGGGCCACGAATCCGATGGCGCGGGAACGGGAGACCCGGCCGAAGATCTCGTACTCCAGCCGCATGCGGGCGACGAGGAAGAGCATCGGGCCGCCAACCACGAACAGGAGCCAACCGGGCCGCGGCTGACCGAACGGATGATCGATCACCAACTCGTAGCCGACTGCCGTGACGAGCACGCTGAACACGATCAGCAGATGTGTCCGTTCCAACAACGTGCCCAGCCGGCCGGGCATGTCCGCCCGCTCCAACGGGTCGGTCAGCAGCAGGCCGGCGCGGTGGAAGTAGATCCGCCAGAGCAGCGCGCTGGTGGCGAACGTGACCGTGAAGGCGGCGGCCCGCCCGTAGGAATAGTCCGTGCCGCCGAAAACCACGCCGATGACCAGGATCGACTCACCGAGTGCGATGAGAAACACCTGCTGGTAACGGTCGGCGAGGTGGGTTCCCGCGATCCGCCAGCGACCCACCTTCGACGCCCCGAGCCACGGCAGCGGCCAGCCCAGCGCCCAGGCGAGGTAGTCGATCGCGAGTGCGGCAGCCCACAGCGGCAGTAGCAGTCGGTCCGGACCCAACGCGCCGGAAAGCCACAGCGGCGTGGTCGCCGATGCCCACACGGCAAGCCGGAACGGGACGAGCCGTCGCGGGTGACCCCGCAGCGCGGCGGCGACCACCAGCGGCCGCACCACCATCACCATCAGGTACGCGGCCGCGAACGCCAGCGCTCGCTCCTCCATGGCGCGGGACAGCGTCACCGCCATGATCAGGCCGGCGAACATGGTGCCGACCACGACGGCCTGAATGATCGGCTGCTCCGGTTCGTAGCGACTGGTGATCCACGCGGTGTGCGACCAGATCAGCCAGAGCGCAAGAAAGAGCAGCAGGGTACGTCCGAACCCGGTGACGAGCGCCCAGCCGGTGTCATCGCTCAGGCCGGCGAACCGTTGGGAGACCCGGGTGAGGGCCACGACGAAGGCCAGATCGAAGAACAGCTCCAGGAACGTCGCGCGGCCGGAACTGGTGGGCGGACGCAGTAGGTCGGCACCCCGCACCGCCGCCATCGTCCGCCTCCGTCCGCCCCTGTTGCACCAACGAGCCGGTTGCCAGAGGAGTTGCGTCAGCTCCCACCCGGGCCACGACGCTCACGTCGGATCGGGTTCGAGGTGCGGCTGTTCGAGGCTCCCGCGGAGCCACCCGTCGAGCCAGTCCACGAGCGAGATGCCCTCCGCGTAGAACGAGTGTTCGCCAAGGCCGGAGTTCGGGTCGAAGCCCCACATCATCGCTCCCCTCCCCAGGCAGTCGACGTACGAGTAGATCGCACATCCCCAATAACCGATCGGCAGCAAGCCGGCGGGTTCGCGAGGGCTGAGCAGATCGACCGCGGTACGACCGAGATCGTCCGTGCCACCGCCGGCAACGCCCAGCACCGGACCGAAGCCGCCGTTGGCGACCTCCAGGTAGATGCGTCGAAGCAGCGGCGGCAGCGGATGCCCCAGCAGCCGTTCCGCGTCGTCCACGGCGTGCACCGAGGCCGGTTCGAGCGGCGGCAACGGGTCGACGGCGTCGGCTGCCAGCGCGGCGAGATGCTCCTGCGACCCGCGTACCACCAGCCACCGCGTGCCCTCGGGCGCGGGACTCAGCACCCAGTTGCCGTTCGCGTCCAGGTCGCCGGGGTGGATCCACACGTCATCGCTGTAGTCGCGAGCTGCCACGCGAGCGGCGACACTCCGCAACACTTCGTCTTCGCGCACCCGCTCAGTATCCTGTGCTGGTCGGCCGGCCGATGCCCGCCGGCAGGAGGACCGACGGGTGCGTCACCCGATGGGTACGGCCGCCTGCGTCGCCCGGAGGAACGTCAGCGCCTTCGACCTGAGCGTTTCGGTCGCGGCGTACGAAGCACCCCCGACGGAGAACCAGACCTTCACCACCAGGTTGCCGGTGCGGGCGTGGACCATGTACTCGGCGTACTTGAAGCCCGGATCGGAGCGCCTGGTGAAGGCTTCGGCCTCCTCGCCCAGACCGGGGATGCCGCCGGCCGGAGTCATGACCGTCACCTGCTGCGTCGCCCGGTAGAGCCGCCCAGCCTCCTCCGCGCTGACCAGCGTGGACGCCTCCACCAGCAGGTTCGCCTGATGGCCGGTCCTGGTCCGCATCTCGAACAGACACGCCGCCCCCGGGTGCCCCAGCGGTGGCTTCGGATCGGTGCGGGCAACCGTCAGGGAGGACAGCTCCGCCAACGGTCGAAGATCAGTACGTTTGCACAGGTCCAGATCCTGGGCGCGGAAGACCGGGCCGGCCGAGGCGGTGGGCGTGCTGGCGGCAGCGCTGGCCGTGGTCGCACCTGTGGTCGGCACCGCCACCGGCGCCGGGGCACCGTCACAGGCGGCAGCGCCAAGCACCGCGACGAGCGCCACGACAGGACGGGGCACAGCGGCCAACGCAGACACGACCCGACCATACCGGCCGTGCGGCTGGTGGACTGACCTCCCTCGCAGGATGTCGGGGGTCGGTCGTACGTTCTGCAGTCGTGAGCGTCCTCCAGACCTACCGCTACCTCCGACCGTCCACACTGCACAGGGGTGACCTGGCGCTGCAGACAAGCGGCGGACCCGCGACCAACCCGCGGTTCTTCTCCGGTTTTCTGACGACTCCGCAGGCGGCGGCCGCCGGGCTTCTGGCGGTCGCGGAAGTTGCCCGGACCCGGTACCACCAGCCGGTCAGCCCGGCGAGCCTCGATCCCGTGGTCACCGGCAGCCGGGACCGGATGCGCTTCGAGTCGTTCTCCGGCTGCTGCGGGGTGTACGCGCGGCTGGACGTCGTGCCGGCCGGGTTCGACGGCGACATCGTCGAGCACGGCACCACGAACGTCGACGTGAACGCGCCGCTGCGGGAGGCGCTGGCCCGGGTGGGCGGCATCGACCCCCTGCACCTGTCGGTGGGTCCGGACGATCTGACGGCGTCCACCCTCGACGGAGAGGTGGTGGAGAAGAAGGTGCCGCTGCCCGGACGTTGGCTGCGCGGGTTCGCCGAGGTCCATCTGATCGCCGCGGCCATGCAACCGCGGGCGGAGATTCCCGCGGCGGAGGCGTCCGCCTTCCTGCGCCGGCTGCCGGCGGGCAACGACCGGTCGGTGCTCTGGGTGGTGCCGACCGGGCGCTCGCTGCGGCTGACCGCACGCCCCGTGCCCGGCGCGGTGTGCCTGGCCGGCGCCGGGCGGCTCGCCACGCTGCGGGGGCTGCTCAGATACGCGAAGAGCCTGCGGGTGTACGGGCCACCGGCGGCGGCCGGGTCGCCGCCGCTACCGAGCGTGTGGCAGCTCGACACCGGCGCGCTGCGGCTGTCGCTGACCCTCTCGCCGGAGCCCTACCGGGGCTTCTCCGGCGAGGGCGGCGCGCTGACCGCGCTCGCCACGGACGACGTCGCCGACGACGCCGCGCTCGTCGCCGCACTGCTGTCCTGGGACCCGACGATCGATGTCCACGCGTTGGCCGCCTCGGCGGGGATCTCGGCGGACCGGGTCCGGGCCGCCCTGGCCCACCTGGGCACCGCCGGACGGGTCGGGTTCGACGTGACCGAGGCGGGCTACTTCCACCGGGTGCTGCCGTACGACGCCGGCCGGGCCGAGCGGGACAATCCGCGGCTGGTCGCGGCGCGGGCACTGGTCGAGGCGGGCGCGGTCACCCTGGACGGCGAGGCGGCGACCGTACGCCACGGCGACGAGGTCTACCGGGTGCGCCGCCGAGCGGACCACTCGTACACCTGCTCCTGTCCCTGGTGGGCGCGGCACCGCGGTCAGCGCGGGCCGTGCAAGCACGCGCTCGCCACGTCGATGGTGGGCGCTTCGGTGGAGGTCGGGGCGTGAGCGATCCGTTCGACTTCCTGGTCCAGGGCGACGTTCGCGCCGCCGTCGACGCGGTCACCGACCTCGACGAGCAGGGACGGCGGTCGTTCGCCGGTGGGCTGGTGGCCCACGTGCGCCGGCGGCTCGACAACTGGTGGTGGAACGATCAGGCGGGTGCCCTGGCGGTGGCCGCCGTCGGGTGCCTGCCGACCGCCGCCGCGGCGGCCGAGCTGCTCGGTCGGCGGAACGTGTCGCTGCGGGGTGTCGACGCCGCGCTGGTGGCCCAGGTCGGGCGGACGCGCGGGGTGCCCTGGCTGGGCGAGCTGGCACACCGGCTGGCGGACCGGCTCCGCCGCGATGACCCGACGGACGGCTGGGCATTCGTCGCCGAGCTGCTCACCGCCGAGAAGGCGGCGGCACCCACCGGTGACCAGTTCGTGCAGGGGTGGCTCGCCCTGATGGCGTGGCCGCCGGAGGGGCAGCGACCGATCCCGCTGGTGGACCGGCTCCGGGCGGACGTGTTTCTCGACGCCCTGGTGCCGCGCCTGTTCGAGCTGGACGGTGCCGGGACGCGGATGTCCTTCGACGAGTTCATGACCGACGAGACGTTCGCCCTGCCGCGCGCGTTGGCACGACTGGCCGGCGAGGGCCGCCTGGACCGGAGGGTGCTGCTCGACGGTTGCGTGAGCCGGCTGTTGCGCGGCGACCGGCCGGCCGCGTTGCGCGCGTTCGTCACCCTGCACGCCCTGCTCGAGCCCACCGCCAGCGAGGTCGACGGGCATGGCGGCGACTACCTGCGCCTGCTCGCCGACGCCCCAGGGCCGGTGGCGTCGATGGCGCAGAAGACGTTGCGGGCTCGCGACGGCGTGGAGGTCGAGGGGCTGCTCGACACGTCGCGGGCTGTGCTCGTCCGGCCCGACAAGGCGCTGGTCCGCGCCCAGCTCGCGTGGCTAGACCAGCTCGCCCGCCGGCACCCCGACCGGGCGGCGGAGATCGCCGAGGTGATCGCGACAGCTGTCGACCACCCGGCGGCGGACATCCGCGACCGGGCCGGCACGCTGGCCGCCCGGCACGGGCACGTGGTCGCCCCGCGGGTCGTGGTCGGTGCGGTGGGCGACGACCTGCCACCACCGGCCGGCCCGCTGCCCGCTCCCCCGGCCATCGCCGACCCCGACGAGCTGGCCGAGGAGGTCGCCTCCCTGCTCGGCGGCCCGAAAACAGCGTCCGACCTGGAACGGGTTCTCGACGCGGTGGTCCGGCTCGCCGGTGACGACCGGCTGAAGGAGGCCCTGATTCCGGTGCTGCGACGGCACCGCGCCGGCGCGGAGGAACACCCGTGGGATCCGTACTGCCTGTGTGGTCTCCTCGGTGGGGTGCTGCACGCGGCGGCCGATCCGGTCGAGGGAGGCGGACGGCGGGGACGATGGGCCGCGATGCTGGCGGCGGTGCGGCGGCGCGCGCCGGGCGGACCGTCGCCCGATGCACGGGTACTCCCGCCGCACCGATTGCTGCGCGCCCGGCTGGCCGAGATCGGCGACCGCGTCGGTATGCCCCAGCACCCCGGTCTGCTCGCGGCCCCGACCAGGGCGAACGGTGCCCTCGACCCGGAGGTGCTGTACGACCGGCTGGCCCTGCTCGGCCAGCACGGCGCGTGGGAGATGGACCTGACGCAGGCCCTGCTGCGGCTGCCCGCGCGTGTCGACGAGCCCCTCGCGGCCAGGGCCGCGACGCTCGGCACACCGGCCGGCGACCGGCTCGCCGGCTGGCTGCGCGCCGGCGGCCTGCCGACCCCGGACCAGCGGGTGGTCACGCTGCCCCGACAGGAGCGCCGACAGAGCTACTACCTGGGGTACGACGAACCGCCTCGGCAACGGACCCACGTGGTGCTCAGCCCGCCGGAGGGCGTCGACGACCCGTTCGGCCTGCTCACCGTGCCGGCCGGAACGGTCGACAGCTACGTCGGCGACGCGGCTCTGCTCTGGCCGGCCGTGCTGCCCGGCTACCGGGGACTGGTCGCGGCGTACGCGCTGCCCGACATCGCCAGCGGCGCCGACCAGGACCTGTCCGGCGGTGCCGCGATCCTGCCGCTGCTCGCCGAGTGCGGCGGTGACGGCGGTCCCGCCGTCGACCTCGCCCTCGCGTACGGCCTGGGTGCCCGGCACGAGTCCGACCGGGTCGCCGCCGTCGACGCCCTGCTGATGCTGGCCGCCTCCGGCGACCTGGACGCTCCCACGGTCGGAGCCCACCTCGGCACCCTCGCCGCCGTCGGTGACCTCACGCTGACCCGCACCCTGCAGCCGCTACGCGACGCGGCCGCCGCCGGTGCCCCGCTCAGCGTCTGGCACCTGCTCGCCGCCGCGTTGCCCTCGCTGCTGGCGGCACCGAAGCCCCCGCGCGGCACCCCGGACCTGCTGACCCTGGCGGCGGAGACGGCGGGCGCGACAGCCGTCCGGATCGACGTGCCCGGGCTGGCCGAGGTCACCGCGCGCGGCGGGTCGAGCCGACTGGTCACCGAGGCGAGGCGCCTGGCCGCCGCGAGTGGCTCCAGGCCCGCACCAGGACGTCACCCGGAGTCTGCTGATCACTGAGGGTTGGCGGGTTGGGCTTGACGCACCGTCGAGGCTCGTGGTGCAACCAGAGCAGCACCGCAACAGCAGCCACCACCGCGACCCGCTGGCGGCAGCGACGTCAGTCGAAAATTCGGCCCAGGAGCGCACCCTGACCGGATTGCAGGATGTGCCCCGCCGTCAACGGCACCCAGAAGCACTCGAACGGAGTCGGCGGCTGGGTGCCGTCGTGGTCCTCCTGGCTCGACCAACGCAGGGGCGTGGGCTCCAAGAGTTCCATGAGGAAGATGTGCCGGCGCTGGATCTCGAACCGAAGAGGGCTGATGTCGTACTCGGCCTCCCCCAGCTTGCGGACGACCCTGAAGTCCGTGAGCCCGGTCTCCTCGCGGGCTTCGCGAAGCGCGGCATCCACCGGAGCCTCACCGGGGCGGATGGTGCCACCCGGCACCTGGACGCCCACCTCCTCGTAGCTGTGGTCCGTGTGCCGGAAGACGAGCAGCCCTCCATTCCGCACGATGTAACAGAGCGCCTTCTGCGTGACGGCCTTCTCGGGCATGACGACCTTCCGCTCGACGTCGTGATCGATACCTGGAGGTCACGTCAGGCTGCACCGGGAGCCGCAGAAAGGACAGAAGGCACGTTTGGCGTTCGATGTCACTTCGATGTCGCACTTCGCGCAGTGACCGTTCTCCCACAGGCCCTGGTAAAGCCCAAGCCCACCGTCGTAGTAGTCGCGGTCAGGCCAGGCGACCAGCTCCACCTCAAGACCGGGATCGTCCTCATAGGCTGTCGCCTCAGCCAGGACCAGTTCGGTTCGGATGCCGTGATTGTCCTCGGTGTGACGCGGCAAGACTCGGCGCATCACGTCGACGAGCTCGTACACCGGTAACGCCGCGAGCTGCTCGGCGAGGCGGTCGCGCTCTTCGTCAGTCGTCACGCGACGGACCATACGCGCGGCCTTACCGCCCTCGTCGACTGTGGGCGCGTCGCTCGTCAGCGCAGCACCTCAGGAACCCACTGACTCAGGAGTCAATCTCAGGCCCGCGCGGTCGTGGTTATCGCGAAGGCGGCGAGCACGCAGTAGACCACGCCGGCTGCCCGGTCAAGTGAACGTAGTCGCAGCCTCGGTGTCAGCGTTCGCAGGAATCCGCCGGCCAATGCCCAGAGCGTGTCAGGAATGCTGGCAAGTGCGATAAACAGCAGCCCAAAGATCAGCAACTGTACGGGGACGGGTCCAGCGTCGGCGGAGACGAACTGGGGTAGGAAGGCCAGGAAGAAGACGGCGGTCTTCGGATTCAGGGCACCGACAAGCAGGCCGCTGCGGAATGCGGCAAGAGGTCTGAGATCTCCGCGGGCACCCTCACCCGCTTGGGCAAGAGTCCCCTCCTTGCGGGAGCGGAACGCCTTCCAGGCGAGCCACAGCAGCCACGCTGCGCCGGCCAGTTTGACGATGGTGAACAACTGGGCGCTCGCCGCTATGACGGCGGAGACGCCGACGACAGCACCGAAAACGTGTACCAGATATCCGATCTCGACTCCGAGCACGCAAGCCAGGCCGAGGGCGCGGCCCTTCTGCACGGAGTTGGTAAGAATGAACGCGACAGACGGACCGGGGAAGCAGACGATCGGGATCGTCGTGGCGAGGAAGAGTAGTAGCAGGCTCCGACTTATCACACCGTCTCCTCGCTCACCCAGCCCTCGGTCGAGTCCGGCTGCTAGCCGTACTCGATTGTCGTCACGCTGGAGACCAGCCGCATCTTGAGGTCAGGTTCTGTTGCGGCGGCGGCGGGCTTCGATGTCGCGCATCACCTCGGGGTCCCATTGGCCGGCGTTCCAGTCCTCGCTGGTCGGAGTGGGCGACAGCGGCCACGCCGGGTCCTGCCCGGCGACCGGCGAATAGTGGCCGGCGACGACTCGGTCGACGTCAGCGATCAGCCGCAGGACCCGCGCCCGGCTGTGCAACATGCCCCCGATCAGCGCGGCGGCGCCCAGGATACGCAGGGTCGCCTGGCCGAACAGGACGGCCGGAGCGGTTCGGTCGGTGGCCAGCCAGGCGACGGCAGCACTGAAGACGATGCAGGCGGAGAAGACGCGCGTGCCCCAGTGGCGGCTGTACGAGCGGCCGGAGGAGCCGTGCGCCTCGGCGATCTGGCGGGTGCCGCGGCCCCAGATCAGCCCGCTGACCACCAGGCCGATGATGGCGGCGAACAGGATCAGGTTGGCCAGGGCCAAGCCGATCGCGGTGCCGGAGCCGCCGATCGCCGCGCCGGTGCCGGAGGGGGGCAGCGGCCGGGCCCGGCCGCTCGGGAGGCTGCCCAGGACGGCCGCGGCGATCGCGGCCACGGCGAAGAGGATGGCGAACCCGATCGCGAACCAGGTCGCGACGTTCCAACCTGTTGTTCTGAGCGCGGGCGGAGGTGTGGAGGACCGGCACGTGTGGCCTTGGCCGGGGTGTCCGAGTTCGGCTCCGCATTTCGTACAGTGCACGGTGTTCTCCTGAGCGGCGCGGCCGAGACTTCGCTGGGCCAGCTGAACTGGTATCGCATCTCGTCGCACGGGTAAAGATCCGCCGGTTCGGTGCGTAGAGGATCATGCCCGGTCGGTGCCGATCCGGCGACCCCGATTCCGCGAGACACTCGCCGACGGGCAGGGGTAATGGGCGGCCGACCCCGCTGCCGCGCCCGGTTGTGTGGTTCACGACGCGCTGAGGCGCGAGGACGGCGAACTGCTCAACCGGTCCCGGCGGGTCGAGCACGCCCACCTGCCGTGAACCGGTCGCCCCATGGGGAGCTTGACCTCAAGCGAGCTTGAGCTTGCAGGCTGGCCCGGACGACCCGGCCTGGTCGGCCGGAGCTGGAGTGCCACATGAGAGGAGATCCATGAGGGCAGCGGCGTTCCACACCTTCGGTGGTCCGGAGGTGCTGCAGGTTGTCGAGGTGGCCACGCCCGTGGCCGGGCCGGGAGAGGTTCGGGTCCGAGTCGAGGCCGCTGGCGTGCAGGCGTACGACTCGGCGGTCCGGTCCGGCTGGACTCCACCGGGTCAGATTGTGCGGTTCCCGCAGATCGTCGGCAACGACTTCGCCGGTGTCGTCGACCAGACCGGCGCCGGCGTCACCGGCTTCCGAACAGGCGACGACGTGCTCGGCTGGGCACTGCTCGCCAGCTGCGCCGAGTACGTCGTCGTTCCCACCGGGCAGGTCGTCACCAAGCCGGCCGGGATGTCCTGGCCGCAGGCGGGCACCCTGTCGGCGTCGGCGCAGACCGCGCACACCGCGCTGGAAGAGTTGAAGGTCGACGCCGGCGACACCCTGCTGATCCATGGCGCGGCCGGCGGCGTCGGAACCGTCGCGGTGCAGCTGGCCCTGGCCGCGGGTGCGACAGTGATCGGCACGGCCAGCCCGGCGAACCAGGACTACCTTGCCTCGCTGGGCGCCACACCGACCACCTACGGCGACGGACTGACCCACCGCGTGCGAGCCTTGGCGACGGGCGGTGTCGACGTCGCCTTGGACGCCGCGGGCGGCGCGGCCCTGGACGCCTCCCTCGAGTTGGTCGCCGACCGGAACCGGATCGGCACCCTCGTGGATTTCGCCCGGGCGGGCAATCTCGGCGTACGCGCCCTGCGCAGCCAGCGCTCAGCCCAGCGACTACAGGCGATCACCGACCTGTACCGCACCGGCCGGCTGACACTGACCGTGTCGGAGACCTTCCCGCTGGACCGGATCGCCGACGCGCACCGCCGGATCGACACCGGTCACGCCCGCGGCAAGACCGCAGTCCTGCTCCGGGGGTGAGCGGCGTGCTGATCGAAGTCTTCTACGACGTACTGTGCCCGTGGTGCTACATCGCCAAGCACCGGCTACAGCGGGTCCTGGCGGATTTCCCCGGCCGGGACGAGGCTCAGCTGCGGTGGCGCAGCTACCAGCTGTCGCCGAATGAGGGACGGCGCCCCGGCCCGACCGCCGCCGAGGCGATGGCCTCGTGGACCCCACCGGACCGACTGCCCGCACGGCTGACCCTGATCCGGCGGCTCGCCGCGGAGCTGGGCCTGGCCATCGATCTCGACAGGGCGCGTCCCGTCAACACCTTCGACGCGCACCGCCTGACCCATTTCGCGGCCGACCACCACCGGGCCGCAGCGCTGGTCGAGGCGCTGCTGCAGGCCTACCAGGCGCAGGGGCGGAATGTCGCCGACCACCGCGTCCTGCTGGAGTTGGCGCAGGAGGTGGATCTGCCCGCGCAGGAGGCAGGTGCGGTGCTGGCCGGTGACAGGTATGCCGACGCCGTCACCGCGGATCAGCGGCGCGCTGCCGAGTTGCGGGTGAGTGGCGTGCCGACACTCGTCATCGACGGCGGCCGGCCATTCTCGGGCATGCAGCCGCCGGAGGTGATACGCGCCGAGTTGGACCGGGCCGCGGCGGTCCACGGCATCCGCTGACCGGTCCACCGGAGGACGGGGCGCCGCCGCGTGCGACCTGCGCGGACCGCCTGCGAACTCGCGCTCGCCGTTGGCAACTCCCCGTGCGGCCGTTGCGCATGGTGGGTCGGACACGGTTGGACTACGGTGCGCCGATGACCAGATATCGCCGCACCTACCGCCAGGTGGACGGCCAACGAGTCGAAGGCACCTGGCGGCCCGTCTTCACCCGCAGCATGGACACGTACTTCCTGGCCGACCTGGTCATCTACGCCGACGGCGCGATCGACTGCGGCACCGGCGGGCTGACCGACCTCGACGGGTTGGCGAAACAACTGCGCTGCGGCAGCGTCGCCACCGCTCTGGAGGAGGGCGCATGGGCATCGGCGCATCACCTGGCGGCGTGGCGGTTCACCGAGCCCAGCTCCGCGATCAGCGCCGAGATGCTTCTCGGCGAGGTCTCCGACGAGATCGACCGGCTCAACGGTCGACCCGACTCCACCGGTCGATGCCTACAAGCGGTGCAGACCTACCTGGCCGACCCCACCGACGACAACCGACACACGGTTCGTGAGCGCTACCTGGCCATCCCCGAACACCTGCGCGTCTACGCCCTCGGCGACATGGACCGCAAAGACGTTCCACTGCGAATCCTGATCACCGACCTCGGTGCACCACTGCACGGCCGGCCGAACGGACCGGTCGTCACCGAGCAGAGGCGGGCCGAGGCGGTCGCGTACTTCCGCGAACGGGAGATCGCGATCGAGACCTGGGACGCGCGAGTCCCGGCCGATGGCCCCGAACGCCCGGTGCACCCCACGCTGACGATCCCCAAGGTGGTCTACCCCCGCGGCTGGCCGGATCCACCCGGCGTCGAAGTCCTGCAGAACGACTACCCGGCAGTGATCACCGTCGGCGCCACCAGCTACCCCAGCGTCACACACGCCTACTGGGCGCTCTCGACGTCCGACCCACACTGGCACGACCAGATCACCGCGGCACCGCGCGGATACGACGCCGGCCTGCTAGCTGAGCAGGCACCCCGCCATGCCGACTGGGCTGCGGCGCGGCTGGCCGTCATGACCGTCCTGCTGCGTGCCAAGTACACCCAGCACCCGCAGATGGCACAGACCCTGCTGGACAGCGGCGACGCCCACGTCGTCTACGTCGACTCCGGCTCCGCCTACTGGTCCATCGGTAGCGAACGAGCCACCAACTGGGTCGGCCGACTGCTCGAAGTGATCCGCTCTGAACTCGCCGCCGCTGGGGCCGGAATCCCCCTTCCACAACCGTCAGGGTCTCCGCTCTCCTGAATGGCCGTCATCCGCTGGGATGGTTGCTCGCGAGCCAGCCCGAGAGTTGCTGACTGGTCTCCTCGCCGAGCGCCGCTGCGGCCCTTGCCGCCAACGCGACAAGCTCAGCGTGTTCCGCACCGGTGACCTGCAGTTCCGGCTGCGGGGTCCGGCGCCACGTCGTCCGCGCCACGTCACGGGCGATGCGGGTGGCATCGGCCCTGCCCCGCTCGGCCAGGCGCGGGTGCGCGTCGACGGCCAGTAGCAGTGCGGCGCGCAGCTCGACGTCGACACCCCGACCGCGCAGGAGACGGTAGCCGGCCCGCCGTAGTTCCGCTCGCCCATCCCGAAGCAGTTCCCACGGTAGGTCCGGCGGCAGCGCGCCGGCCACCGGGCGCAGCGCTGCGGTCACTTCCCGCACCACGGCCGGTGACGGATCCCGCACCAGTGCCGCCAACTCCCCCGGCACCACCGCGTCCAGCAGTCGCAGACCACGTACCGCCTGAGCACGGACCCTTGCCCGCTCATGGCCGAGCAGTCGCTGTAGCAACGGGGCGTCCGCTGCGGAGCCGGTCTCGGCGAGTCCGGCGATCGCCCCCGAACCAGGCTCGCCGACCTCGACGCCAGTCCGATAGCGCGCCCGCACGTCGACACCGAGGCGGCGGGCCGCGTCTCGGGCCACCGCCCGTACCAGCGGCGCGTCATCATCCAGGTGTCCGACGACGTCGGCGTCCTTGCCGGCGCGGATCAGTCCGGTCAACGCCACCACCCGCACCTCGGCCCGGACCGACCGCGCCAGACGCTGCAGGACATCCAGCCGACGGGTCCACACCGCCTCACGACACGCCGCCTCTGCCGCCCGCGCCCGCAGCCGTACATCCGGATCCGACTCGGCAAAGGTCACGAGATCCGGCACACGCAGCCGGCCTTGCGTCAGAACGAGCTCGAAGACGAACCGCCGCTCCCGACGACCGCCCTCGCCGAGGACACCGCGCCACACCTGCTCCGTCACCGCCAGCACCGCTGCCTGAGCCTGGGTGACCGCGAAGCCAGCACGCAGGCGCGCGTCCAGGCGCAGCGCCATCGGCAACACCGCAGGCAGGAAGACACCGGGGTCGTCGGCGAGCAGCACCGCGAGCCCGGCGCGCGCCCGGTCCCGCACCGGCCTGACCCAATCGGCGGTACGCAGCACCAGAAACGGCATCACCTCCGGGCACGGCCGACTGACCATCGCAGCGACCGCAGGCTCACGGATCCGCCCGTCCCGATGCATGCTCGCCAATACCATCGCCACCGGCCCCGACGACACAGTCGAAAACCGTTCCGCGATGCGCGTCGCAGGCTCCTGGTAGTGGGCGTACCACGGCTCCGACCGCGCGTGCCCGTCGAGCCGCACCACCAGCCCCGGCAGCCCGGCGACCAACGCCAAGGCCGACCGCGCCACCACCTCGTCGCCCAGGGCATCGACCTTCAGCAGCACCTCGACCAGACGGTGCAACGCCTCCCACCGGCCATCGCACGCCTCGTGGGCCGTGACCCGCACCGCGCCCAGCAACTCACTCTCCCCCGCCACCGAGGGCGGGCGAACGTCACTGTCGCGTCGGCCCCAGATCACGCCGACATCCTGCCCCAACCAACCAACCCAACCGCACCGGTTTTCCAGCCCTGCCCCGAACCGAAGCACGCGTCAACCGCGCCGTCAGCGGCCACCCTGACCACTCCACGGGCTGGCCCCGGGTGTTGTCGCGCGCCACGCGTACTCCCGTGGGGTGGGTTCGTCGGGCAGACCACCGTTGCGGCGGAACCAGGCCAGGGTGGCGACCAGGCCGCTGGCCAGGTCCACGTCCGGGACGAGGCCGAGCGCGGCGAGTCGGCTGACGTCGAGCGTCAGTTCGGCCTGGCGGAACGGGAAGTACTCCCGCGCCGGTACGGACGGGTCCGTGACCGGCACGATCCGGGCGGCGGGCAGGCCGATGACGTCCGCGAGCACCGCGAGGTACTCCAGGAACGTGTACCCGCGCTGTTCGGCGACGTTGTACGTGCCCGCCGGCAGCCGGCCCTCCACCGCCGCCACGACCGTCTCGGCCACCGTCCGCGAGGCGCAGAACTGGATCCGGGTACGTCCGTCACCTGGCACGAAGACCGGCTGGTCGGCGGCCATCCTGGCCCAGAGGAACTGTTCGCGCTGTTCGGTGTTGTGCGGGCCGTAGACGTAGGGCGGGCGCAGGACGGTGAGGGACCGTGCGGGTAGCGCCTCGCGCAGGAGCCGCTCGCAGGTCGCCTTGGCCTCGCCGTACCCGCCCCAGATCGCGTCGCCGTCGGCCCGATCGTCCTCCCGGAACGGCGGAGCCGCCGACTCACGGCTGTACACCGCCGCCGAGCTGATGAACACGTACCGGGGGATCTCCGTGGCTCGGGGCAGGTGCCGCAGGTGCCCGGGCACGGTAGCGGAGACGTCGACGACAGCGTCGTACGCCACCGTCCACGCGTCGGCCATCTGGCGGGTGTCGTCGCGGTCGGCGACGAGCTGCGTGATCCGGCCGTCCCAGAGGGGCTGCGTTCCACGGTTCAGCACGGTCACGTCGTGACTGTCGAGGAGGGCGTCGACGACCGCCCGACCAACGAACCTCGTACCGCCGAGTACCAGCAACTTCATGAGTCCACCTAATTGCTAGGCGGCTGACGTTACCGACACGGCTGTGCCTGCGGCGAGGGTTACCGAAGCCTTTCACCGCGCCCGGTGGGTGTCCGTGGTTCAGGTTCGGGCGAGCCGACGGACGGCGAGAAGCGCGGCCACCACGGCTACGCCGAGCAGGGCCGCTACGGCGGTCAGGTTGAACCCGGCGCCGTGCCACGGGTCGCTGACCGCGTCCATCAGTGGCCCCATCGGGGTGAAGTCGACGGCGGTGTTGAGGGTGTCGGGCAGCAGGTACGGCGGGGGGCCGCCACCGGCGATGAAGAAGAGCCCGAAGAAGAGCAGCAGTCCCACGCCCTGGGCGGCCCGCGCGGTCGGTAGCAGCGTCCCGAGCAGGACGCCGAGCGCCGCGAAGGCCAGGGTGCCGGCGAGGAACCCGGTCAGCACCCCGATGGTCGAGGACGGCGCGTTGAGGTCGTAGCCTCCGAACCCGATGGCGATCATGAGAGCGGCGGCGAGCGCTGCCATCAGCGCGGTGACGATGATCTGCGCACCCGCGAGCGGCCAGGCGGAGACCCCGGCCGCGCGGAACCGCCGCAGCACTCCCCGTTCGCGATAGGCGGCCAGGTGGGTGGGGACGCCGAGGAAGCCCATCACGGCGATCGCCGCGGCGGCGTACACGGGCACGTAGAAGTCGACGCCGCCGATGCCGCCCATCTCCGGGTCGGGTTCGTTGCCGAACGAGCCGGCCAGCAGGACCAGCAGGAGAGCGGGAAACGCCAGGCTCATCAGCAGCGTGATCGGTTCCCGGGCGAGCAGTTTGATCTCGGTCCAGACGATGCGGGTGGTCATTGCGGTCCTCTCGGTGGCTCGTCGCGAAGCCGGCGGCCGGTGGTGGCGAGGTAGACGTCCTCGAGCGTCGGATGGTGAGTCCGAAAGTCGGCGGGAAACAGACGCCGTTCGGCGAGGGCGGCCGCCACCGGCACCGTGGCCCGGGCCACCCCGGCGACGGTGACCACACCGCCGGTGGTGCTGACCTTGCTGATGCCCGGTATTCCGGCGAGGAAGCCGACGTCGTGACCGTCGACGGTGAAGGTGATGGTGATCGGACCGCCGTGCTGAGCGGTGAGGGTGTCCGGGCGGTCCAGCGCGACGACCCGACCGCCGTCCACGATGGCCACCCGGTCGCAGAGTGCCTGCGCCTCTTCCATGAGGTGGGTGACGAGGACAACCGTGGCTCCCCGGTCGCGTACGCCTCGGACCAGGTCCCAGGTCACGCGGCGCGCCTGCGGGTCCAGCCCGGTGGTCAGCTCGTCCAGGAAGACGACCTCCGGCTGGCCGAGCATCGCCAGGGCGAGGAAGAGCCGCTGCCGTTGGCCGCCGGAGAGCGCGGCGAACGGCCGACGCCGCAGCGCGGTCAGGTCCCAGGCCGCAAGCGTCGCCTCGACGTCTCCGGTGGACCCCGGCGGGGTGAAGAGCCGGATCGCCTCGGCGACCCGCAGCCGGTCGGGCAGGGCGGAGGACTGCAGTTGCGACCCGACCCGGCGGCGCAGGGGTTCCGGCTCGCGGGCCGGGTCCAGGCCCAGAATCTCGACCTGCCCACCGTCGCGTCTCCGCAGACCCTGCAGGCACTCCACAATCGTGGTCTTCCCGGCGCCGTTCGGGCCGAGCAGTCCGAAGATCTCGCCCCGCCGCACGGCGAACGACGCGTCCTCGACGGCGACCACGTCCCCGTAGCTCTTGCGGAGATTCTCGACCCTCACGACGTCCATGAGGTGACGCTACGAGAGCGCCGGGCCTGGGCACGTCCGCCAAAGGCGGCGTTCGCGGCTACTCCGATGGAGGTACGGCCTGGACCAGTCCCGTCTCGTACGCGACCACGGCCGCCTGCACCCGGCTCTCCACCGCGAGCTTGGTCAGGACCCGGGAGACGTGGGTCTTCGCGGTCAGCTCGGCGATGTGGAGCCGGCCGGCGATCTCCCGGTTGGAGCAGCCGCGGGCGATGAGTCCCAACACCTCCCGCTCCCGCTCGGTGAGGGCCGCCAGCGCGGTCGGCGCCGGCCGGTCCTGTCGCAGCCGAGTGGCGACCAGATGGTCGACCAGGCGGCGGGTCGTCGATGGTGAGATGACCGCGCCGCCGCGCACCGCCGACCTGACCGCCTCCAGCAGTTGTACCGGCGGCGTGTCCTTCACGAGGAAGCCGACCGCCCCCGCTTCCAGCGCGTCGAAGACGTTCTCGTCGGTGTCGTAGGTCGTCAGGATCAACACGTGCGGCGGGTTGGCGGCGGCCAGCACCTGGCGGGTCGCCGCTATCCCGTCCAGCTTCGGCATCCGAATGTCCATCAGCACCACGTCGGGCCGGTGTACGGCGACGGCGGCCACCGCGCGCTCGCCGTCCTCGGCCTCGGCCACCACCTCGATCTGCGGATCGGAGTCGAGCAGCGCCCGGAACCCGGCCCGCAGCAGCGCCTGGTCATCGGCGATCAGCACTCGGATCACGGCGCCTCCAGTGGGAAGGTCGCGGTCACCCGGAACCCGTCCGGTCCGCCAGCGGTCGACAGCTCACCGTCGTAGAGGGCGACCCGCTCGGCCATCCCCCGCAGGCCCTGGCCAGGAATGTACGCCGGATCGGCCGCCCCCGGGTCGTGGACCTCCACGGTGAGCCGGTCAGGTTGGTAGCTGATGGTGAGCTGGGTCCGTACGCCCGGAGCATGCTTGATGACATTGGTGAGCGACTCCTGGATCACCCGGTAGACGGCCAGGTCGAGGCCGGGTGGAAGCGGCATCGGCGGTCCGGAGACCGCGACCGTGACGGCGACCCCGGCGTCGCCTGCGGCGGCCACCAGCGACGGTACGTCGGCGAGGCCCGGCTGCGGTGCTGGGGCCGGACCGATCTGGTCGCTCCGGGCCGGGTCGCGCAGCACGGTCAGCATGCGGCGCATCTCCGACAGCGCCTCCCGACCGGTCCGCTCGATGATGGTGAGCGCCTCGGCGGCCTGTGCCGGGCGGGCGGCGACCAGGTGAGCGCCGACGCCGGCCTGCACGGTGATGACACTCATCGCGTGGGCGATGACGTCGTGCAGTTCGCGGGCAAGCCGGGACCGTTCGTCGGCGACGGCGCGCTCGGCGAGCGCCTGCTGCGCCGCCCGCAACTGCTCGGCCTTGACCTCCAGGTCCTCGGCGTAGCGCTGCCGGTCGTCGATGGCAACTCCGAGGGCCCAGACGACGCCGCAGACCACAGCGACGTAGAGCAGGTCGGTCACGCTCACCCGCCACTGGCCGGCGACGACCGCGGCCATCATCCACAGGGGGGTGATGAGGGCGATGGCGCGCAGCCAGAGTGGCCGGCGCCAGGCGCCGGCGGCGTAGAGGGCGACCAACAGCGGCAACGACTGGAGGAAATGGCCCTCGTGCGCTCCGTCGAACGGCGTTTCGAGCCAGAGCGGGTACGTGACACCGAAGACGAGCACGACGGCGACGGGGTTCCATCGGATCGCCAGCACCGGCAGGGTGTTGGCGAGCAGCAGGGGTATGGCGGGGAGCGGGTGCTGCTCGACGATCCGCCACTCGGGAACGGCGAACACGATGGTCAGGAGCGTGGTGAGCCCGACGAGGGCACGTCCGGACCGCATTGACTCAGCCTACGGCTCAGCGCGCCTGATCCGGTGACCCGCCCGATGCCGTAGCCACCGGCCGCTGTGTGTCTGGCCACCAAGCTGCCGGGCTCCTCGGCGCGTCTCCCCGACACCGTCCCCATCGTCGCCGCAACCATCGCCCCGGCTTTCCGCCTCGACTACCTCGCCCGGACGGCGGAGATCTGCAGCCTGACGTAGTCGATGAGCGGCTCCGGCATCCGCTCGGCGATCTGGTGGACGAATGCCCGCCGTCGCTGCTGCGGCAACTCGCGCAGGTGCGCCCCGAGCATCACGGTCGCCAGGTAAGCCTCCAGCTGTGCACCACGGGCCAGCCGAGCGGGATCCGGCACCAGATCGACCTCGATCTCACTGAATCCGGCGGCACGTAACCGTTGCCGCGTCTCCTCGACGTCGGCGAAGTTCCAGAACCGGGCACCATCATCGTCGACGACCTCGCCGAGCGTGGCCAGGAAGCCGGAGACGTTGCCGTAACCGCCCGCCTCGGCAACGAACCGGCCACCGGGCCGCAACGCGTTCCGGACCGAACGAAACACCGTCTCGTGGTCGGGAAGCCAGTGCAGGGTCGCCACACTGAACGCGGCGTCGACCGGCTCGGCCAGCAACAGGGGCTCACGCAGGTCGGCTTGGACGGTGACCAGTCGGTTACCGGCGGCGGGGAGCCGGGCGCGTAACTGGTCGAGCATCTGGGCCGAGCCGTCGACGGCTACGACCCGGCCGCCCGGTAGTTGCGCCAGTAGCTGCTGCGTGTCCCGGCCAGTACCGCAACCCAGGTCGAGAACTGTCTCAGTACCCGTCAGGCCCAGCCGCGCCCGCACATCGACACCCCACCGCTCGTGCGGTAGAGGCAGCGTGTCATACGTGCGCGCGTCCCATTCCAACAGCTCCATCGCGGACACCCCCCGCGCCGGACACTATGCCAGTTCCCGCCATCTGGAAAGATCTCCCAAATATCGGGAAGCCTTGGGAAGCTCCAACGCCAAGTGTGCGGCAGGTCCGGATGACGATGTCGGACCTCGCCGCTGCCGACAGCTGCTCATTGCGCCTTGAAGAGTTGAGCTTCCCCGTTACCGAAGGACCAGTTCTCCGCACCGGTCTCCACCACCGAAATCAGCACATCCTCGGGACGCACCCCCGGGTCGCGCCCGAGCCGCTCGACGATCGCGCGATACATCGATAGTTTGGCCTCGGAGGACTTACCCGATGTCCAGAATATCTGGATCTGCACCAGGTCGGCCGACCGCTGGATGCCGAGAAACTCACCGTAGGCGAACGTGCTCTCGTCATGCTCCGTGATGGTCATGAATCGGTCGCCGTCCTTGATCTGGACGGTCTCCCGCATGGCCTCGTAGATCTGGTCGAGCAATGCCTTCTTGTACGTCTCGGACTTACCCTCACGGATCGCGATACGGGAAATGGGCATTGCTCTCCTCTTCCGGTGCGGATAGTCGGGCGAGCAGTTCCGGGGAGTTGCGGCCGGGCGCAGAGTCCTTGTCCCACCTCGACCAGATACCCGTCGGACCACGGACGATCAGGAGCGGTGCGAGGATCATCCCGTCTTCTAGCTCAAAGCAGTCTGGTGCCGGGTTGGCCAACGTCATGACCGTCCTCCTTTCGTCAGCCGCCCTCGCGAACAACCAGGCCGCGCGGGCATCCCCGAAAAGGTTGTCCGGAAACCCGAGGGCGAACGACACTCCAGCATCTCCGCCGGCCTCGGGCAGCACGGTCAGCAAGCCGTCTCAACCGGACTCACCCCCCGTTGCGGGTGGCACCATCGGAGAATGCCTGCCCAGCTCCTCGAGCGCCGGTCCGCGCTGACCACGTTGCGGGCCGCCGTCGACGCCGCGCTGGGCGGCGCCGGCTCGGTGGCCCTGCTCACCGGTGAGGCGGGGATCGGCAAGACCAGCGTGGTGCGCCACCTGCTCGCCGAGGTCGATCCGGCGGTGCGGGCGCTCTCCGGCGGCTGCGACGATCTGATCGCCCCTGCTCCTCTGGCGCCGTTGCGCGAGGCGGTGGCGAATCACGGGGGTCCGCTGGCGGCCGCCCTGGCCGCGCCGCACCTGCCGACCGCGCCGAGTGCGCCGGCCGGCGCGCACCCGTTGGTGGCGGTGCTGCCCGCGATGCTGGCCGAGCTGCGCGGCGCCCCCGCGACGCTCCTCGTGGTGGAGGACATCCACTGGGCGGATGAGGCGACCATCGACGTGTTGATCTACACCGCCCGGCGGATCGGGTCGCTGCCGGCCGTCCTGCTGCTGACCATGCGCGACGACGTGGACGACGCGCACCCCGTCCACCGACTGCTGGGCTCGTTGACCGCGGCGCCGGTGGTCCGCGTCCCGCTGGCCGCGCTGTCCGCGGCCGCGGTGGCGCGGATGGCCGCCGGCACCGGCCACGACGGCGCCGCGCTGCACGCCCTGACCGGCGGCAACCCATTCTTCGTCAGTGAGTCGCTGGCGTCCGACGGCTCGGCCACCTCGGGGGCGGTGCGCGACGCGGTCCGCGCCCGGTGCCGCCGCCTCGCACCCGCCTGCCAGGAGGCGCTGGCGCAACTCTGCGTGGTCCCGCGGGCGGTCGGGATGGACCTGGCCGCCATCCTGCTCGGGCCGCAGGCGCTGGCCGCACTGGCCGAGGCGGAGCAGAACGGGGTGATCGAGGTTCGGCCGGACGGCCTGGCCTTCCGACACGAGCTGGCCCGACGGGCGATCGAGGCCGACCTGCCCGAGCTGCGTCGGCGGCTGCTGCACCGCCGGGTGCTGGCGGCGCTGCGGGCCGAGTCGTCGCCGGACCGGGGGCGCCTGGTGCACCACGCGGTCGCCGGGGACGATCCGGCGACAGTGGTCGCGGTCGGCCCGAGCGCGGCCCGAGCCGCGGCGGCAGCGGGCTCGCACCGACAGGCACTGGTGCTCCTCGAGTCGGTGCTGCCCTACCGCGACCGGCTGGGCGGCGCGGAAAGCGCCGCGCTGTTGGACGACTACGGCTGGGAGCTCTACAACGCCCACCGGTTCCACGAGGCGGTGCGGGCCGGCGAGCAGGCCGCCCGGGAATACGCCGGGCTCGGCGACGAGCCGGCCCGGGGGCGCTGCCTGATCCGCGTCTCCCGGCACCAGTTCATGGCCGGCGAGACCGACGCCGCTGAGCGGACCGCGGGCGAGGCCGTGCGGATCCTCGAAAACGGTGCCGACGACGCGGCGGCGGCCCACGCACTCCTCTACCAGGGCGCGATCCTGGCGTTGACCGACGACTTCGCGCGGGCGGTCACCGCTCTGGAGTCGGCCCGCAAGCGGGCCGGCCGGGCCGGCCGCACCGACCTGGACACGCTGTGCCTCAACTATCTCGGTATTGCCCGGATCGAGGTGGGTGACGCGGGTGGGCTGGCCATGCTGCGCCAGAGCGTGGACACGGCCCGCGCGGACGGTTTGCTGGAGTATGTCGCGCGCGGCTACACCAACCTCGGCGAGATGCTCTTCCGGATGGGCGCCCTGGCCGAGGCGGCCGGGTGCGTGCGCGCCGGACTGGCCTTCGCCGAGGAGCACGGCTTCTGGTCGCACGCGTACAACATGCGGGTACACGACCTGCTGGTCGAGCTGCGCCGCGGCGGCTGGGACCGCGCCGAGCCGGGGCTGCGCGCGCTGGCGCAACGCCAGGACCACCCGGACATGCTGTACGTCTACAGCGTCCCCTGGTACGCCCGGCTACGCGCCCGCCGAGGTGACCCGGCCGCCGCGCCGCTGCTGGCCCAGGCCTGGGATCGGGCCCGGCGCGGCCGGCTGTTGCTGGGCATGGCGTACGCCGGCCTCGCCTACCTGGAGTGGGCCTGGCTCACCAACGACCGTCAGCGCGCGGAGGAGGTCGCGGCCGAGTTGCTGCCCCGCCTCGCGCACCCGGGTGCCGCGCCGTTCCGCGCCGAGGCGGTGCGGTACCTGGTCCGCCTGGGCGTCAGTGTCGACCCGGCCAGCAGCCCGGTGACCGCTGCGGCGGGCAGGCAGGCGTCGGATGCGGCGGGCACGCAGGCGTCCGAGCTGGTGGTGACCCAGGCGTACGCGGCAGGTGTCCGTGGTGACTGGGCCACCGCGGCGGCGCAATGGGCGACCCACGGCGACCCGTACGAGCAGGCTCTGGAGCTGGCCGAGTCCCCGGACGCCGACACGGTGGCCGGGGCCCTGCAGACGCTCGACGGGCTCGGCGCGGTGGCGGCGGCCGACCTGGTCCGGGGCCGGCTGCGTGATCGAGGTGCCCGGGTCCCGCGTGGCGCACGCCGCGGCACCCGGGCCAACCCGGCCCACCTCACCGAGCGGCAACTGCTGGTGCTCAGCCAACTCAGCGCCGGTCGGACCAACGCCGAGATCGCCGCCGACCTGGTGCTGTCCGTGCGCACCGTGGACCACCACGTCGCAGCGATCTTCGACAAGCTGGGGGTGCGCACCCGGCAGGAGGCCGCGGCGGCCGCCCGCGCACGGGGCATCGGCCCGGCTACCGCCACGCCCGAGGCGCCACATCGGCCGGCGTGAGCACCCGGCTCAGGGTGCCGGCGACGAAGTCACCGACGTAGGCCACGCCGGTGACCGGGTCGACCGCCACCGAGCACGGCGCGGCGCCCAGCTTGACCGCCACCCGCAGGGCCCGGGAGCGGCCGTCCACCATCAGCAGACCGGCAGAGGTCGCGACGTAGCCGATGCCGGTCCCCGGTCGGGTGGCCACCGCCCGCCCACCGCCGGGCACCGGCAGCACCGCGCCGGCCGGCACCGGCCGGGTGCCGCCGTCGGTGGGAAAGTCGCCCTGGTCGAGCACCACGACCGCGGGGTGGGTGGTGCTGCCGCCGAGACAGGACACGAAGACCAAACCGGCCGGTACGTCGACCGCCACGTCGACCGGCTGCAGCAGCACATCCTGCAGGTCGATCGTGCCGGTGACGGCGTGCCGGCCGTCCGCGCGCCGGGTGATCACCGAGATGGCCGCCGTCTGCGGTACGCCGGCGCGGTAGGTCCGGGCAACGTAGACGCGTGCCGCGGTGCTGTCCACCGCGGCGGCGATGATCCCGGCGAAGCCGTCCTCGTCACCCACGACGTCGAGTTCGCTGAGGTCGGTCGGGGCGAGCACTCGCACGTGCATGTCGACTCCCACCGGCGGCGCACCGCCCTGGTGCACCACGTAGAGCCGCTGGGCGGCCGCGTCGAGCGCCACGTCGACCACACCCAGCCCGATCGGCCTGCTGATCCCCGGTTGTGGCGTGCCCGCGTTCACCTCGAAGCGCTGCACGGCGAAGTCGTGGTGGCCACCGTTGACCACGAATCCGTGGTGGCCCTGCGGCTGCACGGTGAGCGCGCGCGGCCCGTGACCCACGGCGGCCGTCCGCGACTGGGTCAGTGCCAGGTCCCAGCTGCTCAGGGTGCCGTCCTCGTCAGGCCGCTCGTGCGGTGAATGGGTGGCGAAGACCCGTCCGCCGGCGCCGTCGCGGGACACCGCCACCGCCGCGACGGCGCCCGGCCCACCCAGGGACACCGTCGTCACCAGCGGCGCCGCCGGCACCGGCGGCGGTACGTGCACGATCGCCTCCCGCCGGACGCCGGCCATGCTGGCCGAGATGTCGATCGGCAGCGGACCGGTGGGCGCCAGCACGTCGATCGCGAACTCGGCCGTGGAGGCACCCGCGACGACGTCGACTCCACTGGGGACCTTGATCAGGTCGGGCCGACTGGTGTGCAGGGTGACCCGCTTGCCGCCGTCCGGTGCCGGGCCGGTGAGCAACACCCGGCCGGTGGCCCGTGCCCCGACGAAGAGCCCGGTGCGGGCGTGCTCCACCCGCTTGAGCGACACCGAGTCGAGGGACTCCATCGCCTCGTACTGGATGTTGACGTCGACCTGCTGCAGGCCGGTGAACGGGACGGTCACCGAGTCGTAGGCCAGAGTCCAGCCGCCGGTGAGGCCACGCCCGTACAGGCTGAACAGGTGTTCCTGACCGGCGACGGCGGCCGTGTCGCCGGTCCACACCTGGGTGGCCGGATCGAAGCGCAGCACCAGCTCCTGGCTGGCCGGTGGACCGGTCAGGTCGTGCACGCCGAGATCGAGGTCGCGCTGTTGGGAGAAGCCGGCATGGGTGATCGTCATCGGCAGGCTGTTGTCGTTGCCGGCCATCCCCCGCAGGTTGACGGTGACGCCGACCACCTTCAACTCGGCCAGCCCGGGTGGCAGCTTGGCCAGCGGCAGGTCGAACCAGAGCGACTTGGCGTTGACGAACCGGTTGATCGCCGCGGTGTGCGCGTCGACGGTGAACGCGTTGTGGATCACCTGGGTGCCGTCCTGGACTGCCAGTGATCGCCCCTTGGCCCGGTGCCGGTCGCGCTCAGCCACCGGATCCCGGGTGAAGATGGCGTTCATCATCAGGTCGTAGGTGCCCACCGGGAAGTCGGGCGGCATCTTCTCATCCAGGTCCAGATCCAGGTCCGGGTAGGCCAGCGCCGCGGTCTGTCCCGAGATGCCGCCGGGGTTGCCGCGGTCCAGGATGTAGAGCTTCAACGCCCGCTGGGCCCGCTGGCTCCAGTGGTCCAGGGCGTCGAAGAGGCAGAGCAGGCCGCGCAACAGTCGGGACACCGGTGACTTGGCCGGCCGGTCGTCGGTGTCCACCGAGTCCAGGTCCCCGATCGCCTCCCGGGCGCGCCGTTTGAGGTCGGCGATGGCCGCCGTCGTGCCGGCGATCTGCCGCAGCCGCAGCGTTGCCAACCGCCAGCTGTGGCAGGCCTCGGTCAGCTCGATCAGCAGGTCCCGCAGGGGTCCGTCGCCCTGGGCGGCGCGCAGGTCGGCGGCGACCCGGCGCAGGTGCACGACCCGCCCGGAGCCGGGGGTGCCGAGCTGGGCCCACTGACCGTGCGCGGCCAGGCCGACACCGGCCGCGGCCAGCTGGGTGGTGGTGGGCCGCCCGGCGAGGTAGGGGCCGCCGGCCGCGGTGCCGGCGTCGACCAGCAGGTCGGTGTCCGCCGGCAACAACAGTCCCACGGCGCCCTGCGGCTGGGTGGGGTCGGGTGCGCCGAGCACCTGGGCGATCGTCGTGACCAGGTCGGACCCAGGGACAGCGCCGGAGCCGTACGAGATCAGCGCCTCGGCGGTGGTCAGGTCGCCGAGGCGTTCCTGGATGCGCAGCACACTCTGGCCGATCAACTGCCCGGAGGCCTGCTGGGCCTGCTCGGCGGCTGCCCGTCGACGCCGGGCGCTCTCCCCGATGGTCTCCTCCAGCGGCCCCTGGTCGCCCAGCAGCGCGGTCAACTGGGTGCGGACCGCCTCCCGGGCCCGCAGCAGCCGTTGGTGGTCGCCGGCGAGCAGCAGCGGGCCGTCGTCGGGCGCGAACAGCGCGGCCCGGAGGGTGTCCGCCGCCGTGCGCCACTGCCCGGCGTAGAAGTCGACAGCCGGCACCAGGTCCAGCTCCAGGTCGCGCTCCACACCGATCTCGGTGCGGTGATCGGCCATCAGGGCGCGCAACTGTGCTGTCATGGCGCCCGGGCGAAGCCACTCGGCGGCTGCGTACTCCCGTTCGGCCTCCACCAGGTTGCCGGAGCGGAACTCGTACCACGCCTGCTTGCCGCGCTGTTCGGCCCAGCGGTCGCCACCGCGCCCGGAGAGCTGTGGGCGTAGTTCCTCGTCGTACTGCTGCGGGGTGCGGGCCAGCACCTCGGCGGCGCGGGCGGCGCCCGGCACCCCCGGCTCCCCCGGCGGCCCCTGCGGGCCCTGGTTGTCCGGTTCGTTCGGAATGCCTGGCCCACCTGGTCCACCATCACCGCCCGTGCCACCCGGGCCGCCGACGCCGGTGAAGGTGTTGGTGCCGGAGGCCTCGACGAAGTAGACGTGCACCGGGCCTCCCGCCCCACCGGGGCCGCCCGGGTGACCCCGCTGACCGGGATGCCCGCCGATCGGCGGCGGGGGCGGTGGCGGCAGCGCCGTGGTCCGCGAGACGTTCGGGTCGTTGACCGGTGGGCCGGGGTCGCCGGTCACACCCTTGCCGCCCCGCTGCCCGGTGCTGGTGGCGGAGACGCCCGTCAGCCTGCGGGCGTAGATCACCAGCTGGCGGCCGGACATACCCTCCTCACCCTGCTCCGGGGTGCCGGGCACCTCCATCGCCAGCGATGGCGTACCGGCCGGGCCGCCGCCGACCACCTCGTCACCGACGATGACGACATCGCGAGAGCCGCGGATCACCGCGCCGAGCAGCACCACCCGGCGGCCGATGAAGATCAGTGGCCGACCACCGATGATGGTCGACTGCGGCAGACCGTCGACGAGCGCCTGATCGATGCGAACCTCGTCACGGATGTGCAGTCGGAAGACGTCCACTGTGTTCAGCTCTCCTCGGTCGCGGCGGTGGTGGCTGGCGGGTTGGGGTCGATCACCGCGCGGTCGAAGATCTCGGTGTAGACCGTCCGGAGGGCTTCGCCCGGACCGGTGACCGCCCAGCCGCGCTGGCGCTCCTGCACCACGACCCGGCCGGCGCGCAGCTCGCGCATGAGCTGATCCGGTGGTGCCCCGGCGGCCACCCACTCCAGGCGCATCGCGGCGATGCCCCCGGCCGGGGCGGGCAGGGCGGTGACCCGCCAGCCGTCACCGGGCGTGCCGGTGGTGCCCTCCTGCGCCCGGACGCCGACGTCGGAGCCGATGTCGGAGCTGGCCAGGAAGGGGTCGGGCATCCGGCGCTCGTGGCGCATCGTGAACTCGCTGGCGGCTGCGGGCTTGCCGAAGACGTTGACCCGCACTCCGGTGGTCCCGAACTTCTTCACCTTGATCTGTCGGTGCGGGGGCAGTTGGACCAGGTCGGTGGTGACCACCCGGGACACCGCGCGGCCGGGCAGTGAGTGCGGCTGGAAGCGCACCAGTCCCAGCCGCAGGAACGGCCACACCGCGAGGTCGACGTCCACGTCGATGTCGGCGAACCACAGGTCACGCTCGGCGTCGAAGTGCACCGGGTGCCCGATCACGGTGACCTGCCGGCCGCCCGCGGCCGGGTCCAGCAGGGTGACGGTGCTCGTGACCTGACCCGGTGAGTCGAAGTCGCCGGCGACGAAGTGCTGCTGGTCGCCGAGGCCGATCTCCTCGATCGGGTCGCTGCCCCAGCGGGTGACCAGGCCGGACAGTGCCCGACCCTCCTCGACGTCCCCGTCGGCCGCGCCGGCGAAGAGCACCACGCCGAGCATCTCGCCCTCACCGGTGCGGTTCCAGCGGCGGTTGAGCCACACCCGCACGCCCATCGTCTCCCGGGTACTGGTCCACTCGCCGAACTCCATGCCCCTGGTGAAGCGGAACGACGGCACCACCGAGTGCACGTCCGGTGGTGGTGGCACGGCCCGGTTGGGCACGTGCACCAACATCTCGGTGCCCTCGCGCAGTTGGCTCTGATCACCGTCCGGCACCGCCGGGAAGTACTCCCGGAACCGGGTGGATCCGACCGGTCGGTAGGTGACCGCCCGGTGCCGGGTGTCGCCGAAGAACTGTGACGCGGTCAGCGCCGCCGGTCCACCGGCGAGCTCCAGGTCGACAGGGGCGAGCGTGGCGGTACGCGGCTGCGGCTCGACGCTGCCGGTGCCGGCGTCCACCGCTTCGAGCCAGGACGCCACCAGGTGCACCCGGCCGGTGGTCGGTCGGTGCGCCTGCACCTGCGCGGTGACGGTGACCTGCCCGGTCACGCCGGTCGCGGTGACCGTGGGCGGTCCGACCAGAGCCGGCGCCACCAGTGGTTTCTGCACCGCGTGCACCACGGTGACCGGTTGCCGGGAGGACAGACCCAGAACCTGACCGTCCAGGACGTCCTGCGGGTCGGCGGCACCGACGGCGAGGTGATCCAGCCGGTCGGGGTGCAGCGTGCTGGACAGCTCGAAGGTCTGCTCCACGCCGGGAGGGACCTCGACGGTCAGCACCGATCGGCCACCGGACTGCTTCACCGAGACCTGCACCGGGCTGGCGCCGCCCGCCATCGGACGGACCACCAGCTTCGCCGGCGGCAGATCCGGCCAGCTGCCCCCGTACCCCGTGCTCACCACGGGCGACGCACCCGGCACGCCGCCGATGGCCACGCCCGCGACGGCCGGGTCCGGCAGGTAGGGCAGAAGGGCGGCCGGCGCGTCGATCACCACGTAGGCGCCGTTGGGCAGCGCCCGACCGCGCGGCACCGGCAGGGTGCCCTTGACCTGCCTGGTCGGGTCGCTGGTGACCAGCTGCAGGCCCGGTTGGGGCACCATCGCACCGCTCGGGCCGGGCACCATCGGGTCGAGGAACGAACCCTCCTCCCGACGGGCGATGGCGAACATCCGCTCGCGGACCGCCGGGGCGGCCTGCGGTCCGAAGGCCGCGTCGAACATGCCGTGCCGCTCGGCCAGCATCTGCGGGCCGTCCGGTGCGGCGACGTGCCGCTCGCAGGTGCCCAGCAGGGTGCCCTGGCCGTCGCTGCGCACCACCAGCCGCAGCAGCGACTCGCCCTCGGTGAAGCGCCTGGTCGGCACCAGAGTGGGTGAGCCGGCCACCTCGTGGCGGAGGTAACGCACCGCGGGCAGCACCTGGGTGGGATCGCAGACGTCCGGGTCGATCGCGGTGCCGGCGATGTCCACCGCCCGGGCGCGGAGTTGGTAACTGCGTCCGTAGCGCAGCCGCGGTAGCGTGCCCGGCGCGGTGGTGATGTCCGCGCGCAGCGGATAGCCGGGCGCGAGGACGCTGTCGATCTCCTCCACCTCCGGGCTGTTGCGGCCGTCGCCGCCCACCTTCGGCCCCGGTTTGCCGACTGACAGGCCCCAGCCGTCCCACCCGGCGATCTCCTCGCCGACGATGAGCCGGGCCGCGCCGAACTCGTCGTCCTGCTGGGCGGCGACCACCGCTTCGGTGCGGCCCTCGTCGTCGGCGTCGACGGTCAGGGCACCCACCGTGTAGCGCACCCGGCGGCGCATGAGCGACCGGAACGCCCCGCCGTCGGTGGCCACGTCCACCCGGTAGCCGGTGGTCACGTCGTCGGCGAACAGCACCGCCGGGGCCTGCACGCCAGCCGAGGCGATCGCGTCGGTGCGGCTGGTGGCGTGGCTGACCACCGCCTCGGCGCGGGCCTGCTGGCCAAGGGTCAGACCGACGTCGCGGCGCACCGGCAGCCGGGCCGGCAGCGGCTCGCCGGAGCGCGCCGACGCGGTCGACGCCGCCGCCAGCTGACCGCTCAGGCTGGCCACGTCCACACTTGTCAGCACGTAGGTGGTGGCCGGGTTCCGCACGTTGAGCACCCCGCCGACGATCTCGGCGCGGGCGTCCGGCTCGGTGGCCATGGTGAACCGACGCGCGGACAGGTCGCTGACCACCGCGCTGAACGGCTGGGAGCGGGGCACCGGGCCGTTCAGCGGCTGACCGGCCGCGTCCACCACCCGGACGGTGCGCGCGCCGTCGAACGCCGCCATCTCGAGGTCAACGCGCAGACCCAGCGGTACGGAGAGTGCGGGGTGCGCCATCAGCAGGGTGCAGACCTGGTGGAAGTCGGCCTGGGTGACCGAGTTGACCCCGGCCAGCGGCCCACTGGCGGCCCGCCCGTCCGGGCCGGGTGCCCTGCGGGTGCCGCCGGCGCGGCGTAGCCACCGGGCGTAGGCGGCGATCGGCAGCGCCATCGCCAGATCGTCGTGGCCCTCCTGGCGCAGCCGCCGCACGGCGGTGGCCAGCGCCGTGCTCGACGTCGCCGCGGGGGCGAGCAGGGCGGCGCCGGCCTCCAGGCCCATCGCCCGCGCCACCCGGGGATCACCGTCCACGGTGGCCAGTGCGGCGATCGCCCGGCGCACGACATGGTCGGCGCTCAGCGAGTCGGTGGGGTTGGTGCCGTTGACGCTGGCGTACATCTGCTCCAGGGCCGTGGCGGTGGCGGCGAAGGCCGGCCCTGGTCGGGCGGATCCCAACGCACGGCGGCCGCCAGCCTGCGTGCGCACCCTGGTGGCCGGGCCGAAGAGCGCCGTCCACAGCGACGACGACGCCGGGTCGCCGCGCCGGATCAGCGGCTGCGGCTCACCGTCACCGGTGTCGGCCAGGAAGAGTGGCCCGAGGGCGTTGACCACCGCCGGCCAGTCCGCCAGCGGCGTACCGTCGATCGTGGTGATGCCCTTGCCGCGCGGGGCGGCGACCAGGCTGAGCTGCGCCTTGCCGTCGGCGAAGCCGGCCGGCAGGACGGTCCAGAGCACGCTGTACGTCATCGTCTACTCCTGTGCGAACGCGGCGCAGTAGGTGTCCCACGGGCGCGGTCCGGGCCGCCCGGTCGGCGCCATCAGCTGGGCGAAGGTCGGATCGGCGCTGGGGCCGGCGAAGCGGCGCTCCATCGGCACCACCACCGACTCACTGAAGAACAGCACCTTGATCTCCACGGCGATCTCGGCGTAGCCGAACAGCTCGTTGGAGTTGAGGTCGTAGTCGAGGGTGAGGGTCAGGGTGATCGAGACGCTGATGATGCTCAGGACCTCGACCTCTCCGCGGATGCGGAAGTAGCCGCCGATCCGGGCGATGTCCTTGCTGGCGTCGATGTCGAAGAGCACACCGCCCATCGCCTCCACCGACCCGCGCGCCACGAACAGGTCGACCGAGAGCGAGGCGCCGAACTCCAGGGCGCCGACCAGCTTGATCAGACCGGTGGTGGCCACGCCGATGGCGAGGTGCCCACCCCCGCCGAGCGCGGCGATGGTCAGCCGGAACGGGTTGTCCGGGGTGGAGAAGCCGAGATCGAAGGAGAGCGGGTACGGGTCGCCGGTGAAGTTCAGTTCCGCGCCGGCGGAGATGGCGATGTTCTCCAGCGCGAAGACGCCGATCGCCAGCGACGGCACCGGGAAGCTGAAGCCGGACCGCACCCCGGTCGGGGTCACGGTCAGCGCCGGCGGGTCGGAGAAGCCCTCCTGGTCGACCAACTCGGCCAGGGTGGCGATGAAGGCGAGCACCTGGCCGTAGCGCAGCGCGCCCAGCTTGATGTCGACGTCGGGCTTGCCGGCGTCCCTGCTGGTGAACCGGATGCTCCGGATCGGCACGCTGAGCAGCGGCACGGTGTCGAAGGCCGGTGTCGTGGTGGAGTGGATCTGCAACTCCACCTGCTCGACCAGACACTCGCTGGTGGACCGGGTCTCCAGCCGGGCGGTGTCCACCTCCGTGGTCTGGGTGATCCTCAGGTTGGCCCTGTTGGCGTCACCGGGGTTGTCCCGCAGCGGCCGCAACACCACGAAACCCTGGTGGAAGCGGGCCTGCGGCTTGTCGCCGAAGAGTTTGGTGTCCCAGGTCAACACCTGCGAGGCGACGCCCTCGACCAGGTCGCTGACCATCTTGTA
Organism: Micromonospora sp. NPDC049204; assembly: GCF_040647935.1. Taxonomy (NCBI): domain Bacteria; kingdom Bacillati; phylum Actinomycetota; class Actinomycetes; order Micromonosporales; family Micromonosporaceae; genus Micromonospora; species Micromonospora sp. NPDC049204. The sequence continues at coordinate 476,360 of NZ_JBEZDC010000001.1, forward strand.
GGCCTTGCCCAGCTCCCGGACGATGCCCTCGTCGGTGGGCAGCAGGTCCTTGATCCTGGCCAGGCCCAGCAGCTTGTCGGCGTCCTTGAGGAACGACAGGTCCACCGCCCCGGCTGCCAGGCTGCTCAGGTCCCCACCCGCCAGCGCCCCGAACTGCCGGGAGATCGCCGAGGTGCTAAGGGTGAGGGCGGCAAGCCCACCGGTGGCCTCCTGCGCCAGGCCGACCGCCGGCGATTCGCCGATCAGCTTCAGGAAGACCTGTCCCTGGGCGTTCGCCCCGTCGAAGAGCGCCTGGGTGTACGGCGCGGCGTACTGCAACACCGCCTCCTTCGCCCCCGGCGCGTAGCGGTCCAGCGCGGCGATGCGCCCGACGATCTGTTGGGCGACCGGCAGTCCGGTGACGGCGTCCAGCGCCAGGTCGACCTTGCGGGTGAGCACCGTCGTGGCCTGCTCCGGGGTGGGCACCTCCAGGTCGGCCGCCGACCGGGCCGCCGCTGGTGTGGGCTCCGGCATCGGGGCGACCGCCAGCGGCTGCCCACCGGTCTGGATGGTCCGGAAGACGTTCTCGGACACCTGCGCCCCGCCGCCGAGGGTGTTCCACAACGCGCGTGCTTGCGCGTCGGAGGCGGTGTTGGGCACGAAGAGCAGCGGCAGCGCGAACGGCACCGGGCTGCCCTCGTGGTCGTAGCCGATGAGTTGATAGGCGAACGGTGTGGTGGCGTCCAGTTGCAGCACCCGTGAGCCGGTCATCCCACCGGGCGGCTGGACGGCCTCCAGCGGCGGGGTCACCGTGGTGACGACGTCGACGCGGGTGAATGGCCAGCGCCGGTGAGCGTCGCCTCCCACGCTGGTCACCGCCGTGGCGGGCGGCACGAACGGCATCTGCGGATCGGTGACCAGGATGGTCGCCGCGGTGCGCAGCGCGGCAACCCGGGTGTTGCCGCTCTCGAAGCGCCGAACCGTCTCCTCGGTGAAGATCGCCCGGTGGCCGAACGGGTAGAGCTGGCCCACCACGACGATCCGTTGCGCCTGGTCGCGGCCCATCGACGTGTCGTGGCGCCACTGCGCGACAGTGGCGGCGATCTGCTCGGGCGTGGAGCCCGGCGGCGGGTCGGGCCAGTCACCCCGCACGCTGAGCCAGCCGCCGAGGCTGCTCAGTGCGAGCCGCCGCACGGTGGCCGGCGCGACGGTGCGCGACTGCTCGGAGATCTCGACGCACAGGTCGGCCCGGAGGGTGTTCTTGAGCCGCGCGTCGTTGACGTCGTCGGCCCACCCCGGCTGCGGTGCACCGCTCTGCGGGGTGTGGGTAAAACGCGCCGCCAGTGGCACTTCGGCGCTGGCCGAGAAGTCCACCGAGGTGACCTCCAGCCGGGTGCTCCACAGGGCGGTGCGGCCGGCGTTCACCCGGGCCGCGGCGGCGTGGCGCAGCCGGACGTGGCCACCGGGAGACTGAAGGTTGAGCAGGTAGGGCAGGCGGAACTGCGACGCCTGCGGAAAGCCCGGCGGCGGGGCGGCCACCACCGCGGCGTCGACTGCGCGGGCGCTGGACGTACCGCTGGATCGTGGTGGGCCGACGGCGGCCCGGCGGGCCGCGCGGTCCTGGCGCCGGTCCTCCGCCGCGGCCGGGTCTCCGGGCCGGCCGAGGTGCCTGGCCATCGTGTCCGCGACCAGGTGGTACGCCGAGGTGGCCGGCCGGGGTGGCCGAGCGTCGAGCGGATCGACCGCGCCGCCCTGTTCACCGGGGACGATCTCCAGCCGAGAGATCGCGGCCAGGATACCGGCGACGGACAGGTCGATCGGGCCGTCCGACGGGCGCACCACGAGCACCACGTCGCTGGGTGGCGTGAAGATCGGCTTGGTCTGCACCAGCCGCGGGCTGGCGCCCCGGGCGGCGTTCTCCAGGAGTTGCTGCGGGGGGAACCGCACCCACAGGTGCCCCTGGGCGGCGCCGGCGACCAGCTTCAGGTCGTAGCCGGTCGGTGGGCCGGGGCGAAGCTGCGGCTGCAGGTTGCTGACCGACACCTGCAACACGAGCTGGTCCTCGGCCCGGGTGAGGGCGAACGACGGCGTAAAGGCCATACGCCCACCCTGGTCTCCGCCGCCCGTGGTGACATCGGTAGCCGCTGCCCATACTGTGCCGGCCCGCTACCTACGTTGCGCGCACCGCCGCCACCGACGTCGTCGTCGTCGACGCAACGGCCGAGGACGTGACTAGTGGATGATTCCGATCAGGCCGGTCAGGTCCGTCAGCTCGTATTCGACGGTCCTGTCGTCCGGCAGGGCGTGCCCGCGGTGGTTGATCCACGCCGCCGGGATGCCGGCCGCGTGCGCCCCGCGCACGTCGGCGCTGAGCGAGTCACCCACGTGCAGCACCTCGTCCGCACCCAGGTCCAGGGCCGCGAGCGCGCGGGCGAACATGGCACGGTCCGGCTTGTAGGCGCGGACGTCCTCACTGGTCACCACGGCGGCGAAGGTCAGGCCGTGGTGCGCCGTTGCCGCGTCCAGGTCGGCGCGGTCGACGTCGGACACCACGCAGATGGGCACCGTGGCCCGGGCGAGGAACTCCCGGGTGCCTGGACGCAGCGGCGGCGACTGCCAGTACGTGAACTGCGCCCGGCACAGTTCGGCCGGGTCACCGGCGCAGCCCACCTCAGTCAACACCGTGGCCAGGCTGCGCATCGCGCAGTCTCGAAGCGTCCGGAACTGCGGGCCGGCGGCGACCGCCTCGTACTGCCGCGCCCAGGCATCCAGGACGTCGCCTCCGGAGACGGATGTCGAGGCACCAGCGGCTACCTGGTCAGCTATCGCCTGCATGATCGCGTCGTCGTCTTCGACCACCGTGCCGTAGAAGTCCAGCAGCAGTCCCTTGATCACGTTCGCAGCGTAGTCGTCGCAGCCGCAGGGGGTCGGCGAGGTCAGTGGCTGCTGGTGGCGAGCCGGATCCCGAACCCGGTGATCACCGTCCCGGTGACGCGGTCCAACAACCGGCGAGCCGTGGGACGTCGCAACACCGTGCGCAGCCGACGGGCCAGGACGACCAGCACCGCCGACCAGGCGGTACCCAGAAGGATGTGCACGCAGGTCAGGAACACACCGAAGGCGAACGGGGAGGCGCCGGAGGGGATGAACTGCGGTAGGAGCGCGACGTAGAACACGCCCATCTTCGGGTTCAGCAGGTTGGTCAGTGCGCCGCGACGCCACCCCGGCAAGAAGTCGTTGCCGGCCGTCGCGGGTCCGTCGATCGGTAAGTGCGATGTGTCGGGGCCACGGTGACGGCTGGCCCACAGCATGCTCAGCCCCATCCAGATCAGATAGCAGGCGCCAGCCCATCGCAGCACCTCGTACGCCAGGTGCGAAGCCGTCAGCAGCGCGGTGACGCCGGCGGAGGTGAGCGCACCCCAGGCCAGGGTTCCCGTTTGGATGCCGAGAACGACTCCCCAGGCACGGCGGGTTTCTCCGAGGGCCGCGGTGCGCAGGATGAGGGCGGTGTCCATCCCGGGAGTCATGGTGAGCAGGCCGACGACGAGGACGAAGGACCACAGAGCGCTGAGGGCTGTCACGATGATCAACCTATCGTGGGCGGCTGCCGCGGTCGGGGTCGCGTGCGCCGGAAATGCGCCGTGGTTGCTCGTCGATATCCACGACAGCGACAGCGCAACGCTCACCTACCGTCCGGCTGGTCCAGGTACCGGCGTCGCCTACCTCGGCTACACCCCGCGCACGTACTTTGAGAACCCGGACGCCTCGGCTCCCACCGACGCCGTGCGGGAAGCTGCCGGCCTGAGTGCCTGGTGGGCGCTGACGACTGCGGACCGGATGACCGGATAATGTCCCGCGTGCCCCACATCGATCTGCTACGAGCCGGGGTGACCATGCCGTGCCGTGACTCGGCGGCGCGTGCCACGTGGCTGGCCTCGGTGCACGAGAGCATCAGAGGAGCCGGTGGCGCGGTCACCACCTCGGTCGAGGAACCAACAGTCGGCCGAAACTGCTACCGGATCGGTGTGCGACTCGGTGACCTGCTGTTCAACTGGTTCGACTGACCGTTGACCTCCGCAGCCCGCCTGGCCACGATCATTCGTACCGCCATCGCGTACGCGAGAGGCCGCACCGGATCACCCACCCGTCAGCCCGGCATGCGACGCTCAAGCCCCGTGACCAACGGGCCACGCCGCGTGGCCCCGGACGCTAGCGTCAAAGCCCGCACAATTCCTGGCAGGACAGCGCGACAACGCCACCCACACCCCTTGTGCCCGGAGGAACGCAGACAATGGACCACGCAGCTCAACTCATCCAGGAGCGGAGTGCCCCGCCGGCCACGCTGGTGATCTTCGGTGCCTCCGGTGACCTGACCCGGCGCAAGCTGCTGCCCGCAATCGAGAGCCTGGCTCGGCACGAGCGGCTCCCGGACCAGTTCGCGCTGGTCGGCGTCGCGCGCACGTCGCTGACCGACGAACAGTTCGCCGCGAGCGTCCTCGGCGAACGCACCCTGGCCAGCAAGCGCCAACTCCAGGGCGGCGTACGATACGTCGCCGGCGGCTACGACGACCCGGAGACCTACAAGCGGCTCGTGGAGACCCTCGACGAGCTGGACGCGCAGCGGGGCACGTCCGGCAACCGGCTCTTCTACCTGTCCACCCCGGCCGGGGCCTTCGAGCCGGTGATCAACGGACTGGCCGGTGTCGGGCTCAACCAGCCACGCGAGGGCTCGTTCTCCCGCCTGGTCATCGAGAAGCCGTACGGGCGCGACCTGGTCACGGCCCGCGAACTCGACGGCGTCGTGCACAGCGCGTTCGACGAGCACCAGGTCTTTCGTATCGATCACTACCTGGGCAAGGACACCGTCCAGAACGTGCTGGCGCTGCGCTTCGCGAACTCGATCTTCCAGCCCATCTGGGATCGCTCCTGGGTCGACCACGTGCAGATCACCGTCGCCGAGACCCTCGGCGTCGGCAGCCGCGGCGGCTTCTACGAGGACGCCGGCGCGATGCGGGACATCGTGCAGAACCACGTGCTCCAGGTTCTCGCACTGGCACTGATGGAGCCGCCGGCCTCCTTCGAGGCTGAGGGCCTGCGCAACGAGAAGGTCAAGCTGCTGCAGGCGATCCGGCTCCCCACCGACCGGGACATCGCCGAGGCCGCGGTCCGGGGCCAGTACACCCGGGGCGGCACCCGCGAGGAGCTGATGGCCGGCTACCGCGAGGAGTCCGGCGTCGACCCCCTGTCGCGGACCGAGACGTACGCCGCGATGCGGCTCAACGTGGACAACTGGCGCTGGGCCGGGGTGCCGTTCTACGTCCGCACCGGCAAGCGCCTGCCGGCCCGGCTCACCGAGGTGGCACTGCAGTTCCAGCGGCCGCCGCACCTGCCGATCCCGACCGACCAGCTCACCGGCCTCGATGCTGACGCGCTGATTCTGCGGATCCAGCCGAACGAAGGCATCTCGCTGCGCTTCGGTGCCAAAGTGCCGGGCCACTCCTTCCGGGTCCGCACCGCCACGATGGAATTCTCCTACGACCAGACGTTCGTCGAGGAGTCCCCGGAGGCGTACGAGCGCCTGCTCCTGGACGCGCTGATCGGTGACGCGTCGCTGTTCATCCGCAGCGACGAGGTGCAGCAGTGCTGGCGGATCGTCGACCCGATCATCGACAACTGGGAGAAGGACAAATCGCCGATCCCCACCTACGAGGCCGCCTCCTGGGGCCCGACCGACGCCGACCGGCTCATCGGCCGGCACGGCCGCAAGTGGCGCAACTCCGCGTGACCCGACGGCACCGCAGGGGTCAGCCTGCGCCTCGGCCAACCCCGACCGCATCGCCCGCACCGTACGTGCGGTCAGTTGCGGGAACTGCTGTCACCGTGACCGCTACCCACGACTGGCGCTACTGCGGCTGGGTCGACGGTTGCTCGCCGCGTCGGGCGGACCGGACCGGGGCGGTGCGGGGTCGGCCGACCCGAAAGACCGCGAGCGGAAGGCCGGCGACCCGCTCGGCGAGCCGACCGGCGGTCGCGGGGCAGTCGATGAGCTGGCTGAGCGGATGGACCGCCAGCCCGTGCCGGGCGAGAGTCAGCCACGTCCGCAGCAGGCGTCGGCCGGCGCTGATCCGGTCGTCGTCGGCGGCGGCGAGGAGGACCAGGACGCTGCCGTCGTAGCGCAACAGGCCGCGACCGCTGGCGGCCAGCAGCGCCGGCAGGCCCAGTCGGCGGGTGACCGGGTACGCGCGCAGCGCGGCGGACAGGACGCGCGCCTCGGTCCGGGACAGGTTGAGCGCTCGGTCGGTGAGTCCGTCGAGGTGGTATCGAGGGTGGCGTGGGCTCAGGCGCAGCCAGTCCCGCAGCTCGACCGCGACGGCAGGTGTGCCGAACATCCACCGGTCGGCGACGGCCAGGTCCGCTACGAGATCCCGGGTCGGGACGTGTGCGATCCCCGGTTCGAGGTCGGCGAGGACGGCGTCGTCGACGTACCCGGGTGTGTAGGGGCCGCGGGCGACCCGGCGGGCCTCGATGTCGGCGATCGTGAACGGAGTCGCGTACCGGTGGGCCGCGGGGACCAGTCGTGGACCGGGCGCCACGGTGACGGCGAGGCCGAGTTCGGCGGAGACGATGAGGCAGGTCTCGACGAACGCGCCGATGCCGAGGGTCAGGTCCCGCCCGGTCGGGTCGGAGTCGGGCAGGCGGCAGGCGGGATCGACGTCGATGGTGATCTTGTCGGTGTGGTACTCCGGTCGCCACGGCTGCGTGTTGTGTGCGCTCGGTGCCCGGCGGCAGATCGCCTCGGTGGCCCGCAGCTGCTCGACCCAGTTCACACGGTTCCTCGCTCGTAGAAGGTGTACCCGTGCAGTGGCCGCCCACCCGCGCGCCGGTACTGGGCGGCCGAGGCGACGTTCGTCCGCTCGACGAAGGTGCTGCGCAGCGTCCGGTAGCCGTTGCGGGCGAGGTTGCGGTGCAACTCCCGGGACAGCAGCGTCAGGTACCCGTTGCCCTGCTCGTCGGGCACGGTGCCCTTGATGATGAGGACCGCGTCCCGCCGGTACCGGCCGCGGGTGGCGAGGAGCCGGAGCTGATTGCGGACGCCGAGCCGACCGCCGACGCACATGAGGTATTCGGAGATGTCCGGCACGGTGACGACGAACGCGACGGGTCGGCCGGCCTTCTCCAGCCAGAGCAGCAGCGCCTCGTCGAGCAGGAACGCCAGGCCGTCGGTCTGCTCCGCCAGTTGCTCGGCGGAGATGTCGGTGTAGTAGCCCAACTGCGCGAAGCTCGCGTTGAGCATCCGGCGCAGGATCGGCAGCTGGCGGCGCAGGTGCCACCTGGAGCCGTGCCGGATGACGAGCTGTTCGGCGGTCATCCGGGCGTCGTCGAAGGCGAATCCATGGTCGGCGTCGACGGCCAGCGCCGCACCCGTGGCCGTACCGTCGAGGTCGACGAGCCAGGTGTCGGCCTCGAAGCGACGGTGGAAGGCGTGCCGCTCGTACATGTCCGGGTAGTAGGCGGGGTTCCACGCCGAGTCCACGAAGCCACGGTCGGCGAAGCCTGAGGTGATCACCCCGCCGGTCTGGTTGGGCAGCAGGGCCACCGGCCCGAACAGGGGTCGACCGCCGGCTCGGGTCTCCACCGCGTCCATGATGGCGGCGAAGACGGCGTCGTCGTCGACGAACTCGGTGTGCCCGAACAGCTGCCGCGGGCCGACCTTGGCGTCGAAGGGGGCACTGCGGTGCATGCTGGTGCGGCCCACGACCTCGCCGCGTCGGTCGCGGACCACGAACAGCTCGGCCGCGCCGCGGTGGGCCGCGATGACCGATGACACCAGGGGTACGTACCGGTCGGCCGGGTGGAGTCGGAGCGGAAAGTCGACGAATGCCCGCAGGTCGGCCCGCGACTGCACGGGTTCCAGCCTCATGCGCGGTGCACCGGCGGGCCGGACGTCTCACGTGAGAGCGGGGTGAAGGTCGGTATGTGCGCCATGCCGTCGGACTCGGCGCGCCAGATGCCGTTGCTGTAGCCCTCGGGCTCGGCGTTGTAGAGGCGGATGTAGCCGCCTGTCGCGTTCGTCGTGCCGTGATCGGTCACCCAGCACATGAGGTCCCGGTGGTGGCGGCTGCGGGCGAACGTCAGGAGCGCGTCACGGTCGCTGAAGAAGGCGATGGTGCCGAGTGTGAACGGGAACTGGTAATAGACGGTGTGCCACCGGTACCCGTCCATTCGTCTCATCTGCCGGACCATCCGGAACCAGGTCCGGGTGAGCGTGAGGATCGAACGCGGCCCCCGGTAACGGGTGGCGCCGACGAACATGGCTGTCGCCTGGCCCACCGCGGGCGCGGCGGAGAAGTCGGTCGTCCTCATGCCGGCACGCCCTTCACCAGGTAGACGTTCTTGATTGTGGATGCGGCGTCGGCGAACGGGCCGGTGCCGTACTCGTGGACCTCCACCCGCAGGTCCGCCGCGGACGGGTCCTCGGCGAGGGATTCGGCGAAGTCCCGGCTGACCTCGGCGAGGTGGCGCAGCACTCCCGCGCGGCAGGTGTCGGTGAGGGTTCGCCGCTGCACCGGGTCGAGCGTCCGGCCCTCGCGGAGTTGCAGGTTGACGACCGGCCGGCTCTCCAGGTCGGCCTGCTCGGTCAGCGCGAGGCAGAAGCTCTGCAGCAGGTGGGCCTGGGGATTGCCGGCGTAGAGGCCGTACTCGACGTCCTGCGGGTAGATGTTGGCGCCCATGTACGAGATCGTGCTGTCCTTGCGGCCGTACAGGAACAGCAGTGGTAGGCGCATCCGGTCGACCTGCCAGGCACGGTCCGCGGCGGCCCGCGCCGCGGGGTCGGTGATCGCGGCCAGGACATCCGGGTACGAGATCAGCCGGCCCTCGTCGCCGATGTTGTAGCGGACCCGGGGATTGAGCACCGCCGTCGAGTTGATCGTGCAGAGCACCTCGTGGTCCGCTGTGGTCTCCAGGTAGGTCTCCAGCGGGTTGTACTGGAAGACCATCGGCAGCCGGTGCTCGCCGGCGCCGAGCAGGGCGGTCCGCAGTGCGGCGTCGGTACGCAGCTGTCGGCGCACCCAGACGCTGAAGTCGCTCTCCCCGGCCATGCCGATGGTGAGGTCGCTGGCCCCGTAGCCGGAGCGCACCTTGACGAAGCGCTCCTCCAGGTAGTCGCGCAGTGCCTCGGTCATCCCCTCACCGCCGACCAGTCCGCTGATGCGGTAGTCGGCCCAGGGGAACTCATCGGCGTCGAGCTTGTCGCGGAGGTGCTTGAGAAACGGTGGGTAGGCGGTGACGATGTAGTCGAAGCCGGGGCCGAAGTGCGACAGGGTGTCGGCGATCTTCCGCAGGTCGGGTCCCGTGTTCTTGACCATGGCGATCTTCGACATGGCGATGCCGGTGTTGGTGCCGGTGGCCCAGGCGCCCATCGAGTACGCGTTGATGACGAACCGGCGCTTCGACGGGAACACCATCGTCGCGTAGCCGGCCAGGTTCTTGTGCACCGAGCGCAGCTCGCGGCGGCTGCGGATCCAGTTGAACGGCTGCCCGGACGAGCCCGACGACTCGTCGACCACGCTGCCGGCGATCTCGATCTCCCCGTGCCGACAACGCTGCGCCTCCGGGTACGCCTGCACGTACGACCGCTTGTCGGTGGGCGGGTAGGACGACAGATCGAACCAGCGGAACCGCCAGTGGTGGCGGCGAAGGAAATCGCCGTACGCGGGCACGTCGATCGCGGCGAACTGGCAGGTCATCCAGGCGTGCAGCCGGGCGAAGCGGCCCATGTAGGGCCGGTACTGACGTGCCGTGAGCCGCCACACCGCCGGGTGGATCCGGTAGAGGGTGTAGAGCCAGGTCAGGGCGAAGCTTGCGGCCCGCAGGGTCCACCGACGCAGGAATGTCACCACGCGGCAACACTATTGGTCGGTCGAGCCGGCCACCTGAGGGCGGGTACTCAGCTGGCCTGAGTATCGGGCCACGCCAAACGGCTCGGCTATCCCGGCAGTGGTGTCGATGTGCGTCAGCGGATAGCCGTCCCAGTGGTAGCGACCGCGACGCTGTTCGTCGTGACGGATATTGGACACCGGGTCGTACAGGTCTGGGTACGTGCGCCGGATGGGGTGCTGGTCGGCTGCTCGCCATCCGGCCACCGTCCTGTCGTCGTCATTCCCGGCCGATGGTGAAGTTCCTACACTTGTGAGCCAACACCACCTCTGCTACATAATGGGCAGTGCGGTGAGCGCCGCTTCAGCGACCACGGTGATCCGCCAACCCGATGGAGGCCCGTCTATGGCGTTGACCCCGGCGACTGGGGGCGGTTGCGGTGAGTCGACACCACGCTCGCCAATTCAGTCACCGAGGCCGGTCAATTCCGACGTCGAGTGGGACAGCTTCGACCCGCAGGCTTATGTCCGGCACAACTACGCGGATCTGCGGTCCGACGATCGGGAGATCCTCTGCCGCATCCGAGACTTCTTCGCCGAGGCGAAACTCTCCGACGCGCGGTGCGTCGACGTGGGGTCGGGAGCGAATCTGTACCCGGCGCTGTCGCTTCTGCCGTTCGCGAAGGCCGTCGACCTGTGTGAGTGGTCGACGGCGAACGTGGACTGGCTGCGCACCCAGGTCGACAGCTACGACGAGCTCTGGGACCCGTACTGGCGGGTGTGCGCGGAGCACCCGGCGTACGCCGCACTGGCGGACCCGCGCCGGCGCCTGGCGCAGGTGGGCCGGGTGGTGCGGGCCAGCGTCTTCACCCTGCCGAGGCACGCCTGGAGCGCCGGCACGATGTTCTTCGTGGCCTGCTCCATCTCGGCCGACCGGGCCGAGGCCGAGTACGCGATCGGTCGGTTTCTGGACGCACTGCGGCCCGGGTCGCCCTTCGCCGTGACGGTCATGCTCGGGTCGCTCGGCTACAGCGTCGGTCGGCGGATGTTCCCGGCGGTGGCGCTGCAGCGCGCCGACGTGGTGGCCAGCATCGCGGCCGGCGCGTACGACCTGGACGTCCACGAGGTGCGGCCCAAGCCGCCGCTGCGCGACGGTTATCTGAGCATGCTGCTGGCCACCGGCCGTACCCGCGGATAGCGCCGACACGCGTCCGTCGAAGCCTTTCAAGTGGCACTCGACTGGCCCGCTACCATGATGCTGTACGCCATCGTGGGCACGGCAATACCAGCGGTTTCGAGTCGACGACTACAACAGACGGCGGTGGATCATGCGGATGCAGCCGCGCCAGGAGATCCTCGACATCTGGCGGGCTACGGTTCGCAGTTGCTGGGCGAACGGTGAATGGCACTGGGGCAGCCGAAGTGGTAGCAACTCGATCAGCGACGCGGAGCAACTGCTGACCCTGTTGCTCCCCGCGGCCAAGGTCCCGGTGTTGTCACTGGACGACCCGGACCGTGCCGACGAAGAGGTGATCGACGCGCTCAGCCCGCTCGGCGGCGCGATCGAGATTCCCCGCCGCCTGCTCAGCGTGATGATCGACTATTTCCGGCGGTACACCGACGACGCCGGCACTCCGATCTTCGCCGGGGGCAGTTACCTCACCCCGCTGGAGGGCGGCCCGGAGCTCACCGACGAGCAGCGTTCCCTGGACATCGTCGACTCGTTCGCGGTGTCGGTCACCCTCACGCTGGCGACGATCGGTTTCGTCAAGGTCTACCGCGGCTCCACCCAGCGGCGCGACCTGTTGGCGCAACTGGACGAACTGGACACGATGGCGAGCGTGCGCCTCACGGCGGCGATGGTCGGCCTGCTCCGCAGCTTCAGCACCTTCGTCTTCACCTCCACCGACGAGTACGGCATTCGTCTGTGCGACATGGTCAACCAGGACGAGCTGCCGCGCCGCGAGCTGGTGGCGGCCCTGCGCGAGCAGTTGCGGGACACCATGGCGAGTCTGCGTAGCGTCATCATCGGGTCGGGTCGGGTGACCGAGGACCTGGACAACAGCGAGATGCTGTTCGAGTGCGGCTGGTCGTGGGGGCTCATCTCCGGGGCCGAGGAGGTGCCGACCACCGAGCCGATCGGCCGGCAGCGTGCGGGCACGGCGGAGAACGCGCCCTACCTCTACTTCACGGTCATCGCGATGGACGCCATCGAGGACCTGAACTCCGAACGCACCCGGCTGCTCGGGTTGCTCAACGAGGAGCAGCAGCGGCTGTCCCGAGCGCTGCAACTGCGTTGGGAGCTCACCCGGACGTACTGGGCGACGGTGGCGACCTTCGGCAACCGACGGCGGTGGCCCATCGAGGACATCCCCTGGCGGACGACCGACGGTGACCGGACCGACTACTACACCCTCCAGGCCACGTCGCTGGCGGTGAAGGGCCTGATCGCCGTCGGGCGCGGCGGTGACGAGGAGCTCGGGCGGATCGCCTCGGTGCTGGTGGAACTGGCGCAGCGGGCGCGGATCACCCGGCGGGCGTCGCCCGGCGAACCGGCGCTGTTCGTGCACGCGCCGGGCAAGCGGGTGACCCTGAACGACGACACGTCAAAGCCGATCATGACGTGGAACGTGAACGAGTTCTCCACGGTGCTGCTCCAGCGGGCGGCCACCGTCGCCGGTCTGCTGAGCAACGCCCGCCGGCGCAGTGAACTGCTCGAGCTGGCCGACGAGGTGTGGGACCACCTGCTGCTGCGACGCATCCCGGACGGCCGGCACCAGGGGCTGTGGGACCACGCCGGTGGTGCTTTTCCCGGCCTGGCGCCGAAGCCGGACGCACCCTCCTGGTATCTGACCGAGCGGGTGGTGCAGGCGCTGGTCACCTCCGGTCAGCTGCTGTGGGAGCGGCCGTTCCCCCGAGCCGGCCGGCTGGCCGGCTACGCGCAGGACCTCATCGACGAGGCCGAATACCTGTTCGACCGGGAGTTGATGCGCGGCACCTTCGACGGTGAGGCGATGCAACGCAGCATGCGCAGCATCCGAGCCAGCCTGGGCCGGGCGCAGCTGCTCGTCGACGAGCGCCCCGGCACGGCGGCCGCTCTGGTGAACACTCTCCTGTTGCTGCTCAACGACGTCGCCACCGGGCAGCAGAAGGCCAGCGAGGGGATCTGAATGCTGGTCTTCGTCACGTCACACAAGGGCGGCACCGGGCGGTCGGTGACCGCGGCGAACATCGCCTACCGCAGCGCGTTGTCCGGTCGCCCCACCTGCTACCTGGATTACGACTTCGGCTCGCCGACCGCCGGCATCACGTTCCAGATTCCGCAGGCCGTCAATGGCGTGGAGGGCGCCGGGCCCAACGGTGGCGGCCTGCACCGGTATCTGCGCGGGGAGATCCCGTCGCCGGAGCAGTTGGACGTGTGGGGCACCTCCGAACGTGCCAGCCTGCGGCAGCGGCCCATCGGGTCCGGTCCGCTGGTGCTCCTGCCGGGGCAACGCAACGGCAGCGAGTTCGGTTTCACCAACGACATCGCCAAGCGCTGCGCCGAGCTCTTCCTCCGCCTGGAGGAGGAGTTCGACCTGACCCTGGTGGACCTCAGCGCCGGCCGGTCGTACGCCAGTCAGATCGCGCTGGCCGCCACCGCGACCTCGACCCTGCGCAAGGTCGCCGTGCGCTGGTTGGTCTTCCACAGGTGGACTCCCCAGCACGTCACCGCAGCGGCGGACCTGGCCTTCGAGGCGGGTGGGATCGTGGCCATGGGCAAGGAGTACGGCCACGAGCCGGAAAAGCTACGGGAGTCGCTGCGCTTCATCCGTACGGCGGTGATCGACTCACGGGGTCCGGAGGTCGGCCACCTCGGCCTCGCCCAGCAGGCCTTCCTGCGCAAGTGTGACGTGGAGCTGTCGGAGCTGGCCCGACGACGGGGTGTCGGGCGTACGACGCTGCTCGGCATGGTGCCGCTGGATCCTCTGCTGCAGTGGCGCGAGCAGCTGATCTCCGATCACGACGTGCAAGCCAAGATTGCCAACGTCAAGACGGTGGACGCCTTCGTTGACCTGACCGAGAAGCTTTTCGACGAGACGGCATGGGACACGGCGTGATCGGCATGGATGTCAGGTTCCAGGAGGCAGCTGCGGTGCGACGTACAGAGAGCGTGGCGTACTCGCATCTGTCCGTGGAGCTGGGGCACTTCTACGCGGAGGACTTCGGCGACGGGTGTGCGGAGCTCAGGCGCAAGTTCGAGCGGATCGCGGACTGGTCGGCCGCGATCCCGGCTCTGGCCCGACGAGGGCTGCCCGCACACCGGGAGCCGCGGATCAGCACCTGCTTCATGTTGGACGACTACTTCCACCGCTTCGGCACCCCCCGCGAGGTGATCCCGCAGGTGCAGAGCGCCGCGGCAGAGAACGGCCTGATCCTGGACTACGTGGCCCGGGAGTCCAGCTTCGCCCGACACGACGGTGCCGAGCTGGCTCGGTTGGTGGTCGACACACTGGTGGTCGAACCACCTCGGCACACCACCGGGAGTCGTCCGCCGCTGATCGAGTCGGGCTGGCTGTCCAACGGTAAGCGGTCCCCCGGGCACGTCGACGCGCCGGCGATGACCCTGCCACGTCCGTGGTCTCCGCCGTTGCAGTCCGGCGATCCCCGGCACTCCATCTTCGTCGACATCGAGCTCTGGTCCGACGAGTCGGACGCCCGGGTGTGGGCCTGCGCCCTGCTCGCCTCGGTCTGGCAGATGACCCGACTCGGCGTGCTCCGGCACCAGGGCGAGACGATGACGCAGCCGTGCCGGCTCACCGGCGAGCTGCCGACGGACTGGGACGAACTGCCGGCGATCGTCCAGCTGAACCCGGCGGCCGCGCCGTTCTGCGCGTATCGCACGCTGACCCTGATGGGCACCCAGTACCTGCCGGTGGAGCTGGCCGTACGGACCATCCTCGGCCAGGTGGCGGTGCCGCCGGCGGTCGCGCAGCAGGTCGCCAAACGGGCCGGCGGCGAGGGCCTGCACCTGCCCAGCGAGCTGGTCGACCGGTTGAGCTACGTGTTCATCGGCGACTGAGCGCGCTCAACGCCCGCACGGCTCGTCGACGGTCACCCGGCCGGCCAGGTCGCGCAGCAGCGCCATGTTGCTCACGCTGATCTGATCCCGGATCCAGTTGACCGACGAGTTCCACTGACGGCTGAACCCGGGTACCTGCTCCAACTGGTCCCAGATCGGCCGCAGCCGCGGGTGCACCCGCGCGCCGGGCAGCCACAGGTGCAACAGGTGCTCCAGCACCGGCCGCAGCCGCTCGACGTGCTCCTGCCCGGAGGCCGATCGGGTGACCGCGGACTCCACCAGCGAGGACAGCATGGTCAGCAGCCAGTCGTGCAACGCGAGATCTTCGCAGAGCCCCGCCACGGCGGCCGGCACGTCCTGCGGGTCGAGCACGAGTTCGACCGTCCGCAGGGTGGGCGAGTCCACGGTGACCACCGCCGAGACGTCCCGGTTCGGACGCTCGTCGGCCTGCGCGGTCCAGCGCAGCCGGGTGCGGGCGGTGCGCAGGGGCGGGCGACGATCCAGCAGTTCGGACATCTGCACACCGTCGAGCACCCGGCCGGTGATCGCCTCCAGGTTCAGCACGTCGGCGTTGTTGCCCTGCAGGAAGCCCGCGCTCAGGTCGGCGACGTCCAGCTTGCCGACCGTCTCCAGGACGCCGGGGTTGGCCAGATAGTGCGACCACGGCTGGCGGCGCTCGCCGGCGACGACGTGGATGACCGAGGAGGCCTGCACGATCCGGCCGCCGGTGATGACGGCCCGGGTGACGACGGCTCCCACCCCCCGCAACTGGCGCTTCCTGGCACTCGGGAGCCAGCAGTCGACACCGGTGCGGACATCGGGTGACACCGCGTACAGCGATGGCCGCCGGGAGGTGAGCACGGCCTCCCCCTCGATCAGGCTGAGCACCTCGGCGCTCTGCTCCTGGGCCAACGCCGTGCTGTGCTGCAGAAGGCTGGTGTGCACCTCACCGACCGTGAGCATGGCTTCCTCCGCAACGCTGCCACCGACCCGCGCTCATCCCGCGGTATGCGGCTCATGCTGATTGACGTACACCCTCGCGACCGGCACGGACACGGATCCGCACCGGACAACCGAAACACGATTACGAGATTCGACCGCCCGGATCCGTATCTGTTGATGGCCATCATAGGCCTGGGGTCGGCGGGAATCCCATGTACGGCCGGCGTTCGGAGTGTTCGCGGTCGGACGGACGTGACAGCGGCTGATATTTTCAATGGTGCGGTCGCCAGCCACCCCCTGGAGTTTGCCGTTCATGAAGGTCTACATTTCGGCCACCCAAAAGGACCTGCTGGAATACCGCGCTGCCGTGCACGCCGTGGCTCGCCGTCTGGAGATCGACGACGTGGCCATGGAGGCGTACGGCGCCGACATCCGGCCGCCGCTGGAACGCTGCCTCTCCGACGTGCGCCGGTGCGACCTCTACGTCGGGCTGTTCGCCTGGCGGTACGGGTTCCGGCCGCCCGGCCAGGAGTCCTCGATCACCGAGTTGGAATACCGGGAGGCGCTCGCGGCGGGAAAGCCCTGCCTGGTGTTCCTGCTCGCGGAGGACACGCCCTGGCCGGTCGACATGATCGACCGGGACGCCGACTGGCAGCAGATCGTCGCGTTGCGCCGTGAGCTCAAGGAGCGCCACCTCTGCGCCTTCTTCTCCGGCGTGGACGACCTCACCGCCAAGGTGACCGCGGCACTGGCCGACGTACGCAGTGGCAGGTCCCCGGCGCGCGAACCCGCCGACCCGGACACCCACCTGCCGACGGCCGTCCGCAACCAGTACTACAAGCAGTTGTCGCTGAGATACCAGGCCGTCTCGGTGGACGCGGTCTCACCGCGTCCCACCATCGGCTACCTCACCGTCGGGCTGCCCAAGGTGTTCGTGGAGCCGCGCGTCCACGAGGACGCGCGACCGGAGATGCCGCTGGCGTGGTGGCGTTGGGCCGGTTCCACACCGGGCGACGACGTCGGCGGGCTGCCCGGGGTGGTCAACCCGGCGGAGGTGGAACGGCTCTGGGAGGAGTACGCCGCCAAGGACG
Organism: Micromonospora sp. NPDC049204; assembly: GCF_040647935.1. Taxonomy (NCBI): domain Bacteria; kingdom Bacillati; phylum Actinomycetota; class Actinomycetes; order Micromonosporales; family Micromonosporaceae; genus Micromonospora; species Micromonospora sp. NPDC049204. The sequence goes on from NZ_JBEZDC010000001.1 coordinate 493,312, forward strand.
AGCTGTCGTTGTTCGACGTGGTGTCCGACCCGGGCCGGCGCACGATCATGCTGCTCGGCGACCCCGGCTCGGGCAAGTCCGCGGCCGCGCGGTACCTGGCGCTGACGCTGGCCGGGGTCTGCGTCGAGCCTCGACTGAGCGCGCTGGACCGGTACCTCCCCGTCCTGATCGAGCTGCGCTCCTACGCCACCCATCACGGGGACGGCCGGTGCGACGGTTTGCTCGACTACGTCGGCCACCGCCACCAGCAGGGGCTGGCCGGTATCGACCAGGACGTGCTGGAGGCGTACCTGCGCCAGGGCGGCCAGGCGCTGTTCCTGTTCGACGGCCTGGACGAGGTGTTCGACCCGGCGCAGCGCGAAGAGGTGGCCGCGCAGATCGCCACGTTCGCCAATGAATACCCGGGCGTGCTGACCGTGGTCACCTCGCGGGTGGCCGGCTACCAGAGGCACACCCTTGCCAACGCGGGCTTCGACCACTTCACCCTGGAGGATCTCGACGACGAGCAGATCGCGAGGTTTCTCGGCAACTGGTACCGCTACGTGATGCCCACACCGGCCGCGGAGGCAGAACGACAGCGGCGGCAGATCCTCGACGTGGTCGGCAGTTCCCGGGCGATGCGCGAGATCGCCGGCAACCCCCTGCTGCTGATGCTCATGGCGATCGTCGGCCGGGGTCACCCGCTGCCGCGCAACCGACGCCGGCTCTACGCCCACGTGACCGACGTACTGATCTCCGAGTGGGATGTGACCAAGCAACTGCGCGAGAGCCACGGCGACGTGCCGTCGCTGGACCTGCAGGCGAAGCGTCGGCTGCTGCGTCACCTGGCGTACTGGATGCAGGTCCGCGAGTCCGGCCCCGCCGGTAACTACATTGAATCCGACGAACTGGCTCGCATCTTCCGGGATCACCTCGTCGCGTTCTACGGTTTCGAGAATGAGCGGGCGCTCGCCATGGCTTACTCGATGATCGACAAATTGCGGCAGCGAAGTTTCATCCTGGAACGGTACGGACTGCGACTGTTCGGGTTCGTGCACCGCGCGTTCCTGGAGTTCTTCTGTGCCGAAGAGATCGTGGACAGGTGCGAACACGACAAGGCCAACTGGGGCCTCGGTCGTCTGCGTTCGCTGTTTCGCGACCACTGGGCCGATCCGTCGTGGCGGGAGGTGCTTCGACTGGTCGCCAGCGCCCTGCCCGCCCAGATCGCCAACGAGCTGGTCACCCTGCTCGCCACCGAGGCCACCCAACCGTGGCCGCCGCTGAACCTGACCGGGCCGCCGTGGAACCTGGTGCTGGCGGCGCAGTGCGTGGCCGAGGCGCCGCAGCCCGCCGAACTGGCCGGGGCGGGCGACGCCGTGCTGCGCCAGGTCGTACGTCTCATCGAGCACGGCATCTCCGCCGACGACCCGAACCTGGTGGATCTCACCGAGCAGGAGCTGCTGTCCTCGATCCGGGCGCTCGGCCCGAGTTGGCCCGGCCGGGAGATCTTCCTGCACTGGTACCGCCGCCGTGGGGTGCGGACCAGTTGGCGATCCGGCTCTGCCTTCGCCACCCGGATCGCGGCGGTGCTGTCCACCGCCGAGGAGCAGATCGAGGACCTGCTCGTCCGGGAGCTGGGCCAGGGTCGCGAGCGGCAGGCCCACCTCACCCTGGTCGCCGGGCTGGCCGAGGCCGCCGGCCGCCTCGAGGCCACCGGCGGCAGCAGTCGCCGATGCCGGGACATGCTGCTCGCCCAGGCGCAGGCCGAGGTATCCACCGCGGTGCGGCAGGCCGCCGTACGCGCACTGGTCGCCCACTTCGGCGCCGACCTCGACCTCGTGGACGTGCTGCGCGACCTCGCCCACTCCCCCGATCTCGCGGTGCGGGCGCTGGCCGTGCAGTCCCTCGGCACCCGGTCCGACCTCTCCGACGACGTCCGCCAGGTGTTGGCCAGGGCCACCGGGGACAGCGCCGCCGCGGTGCGGCGAGCCGCCGCCGGAGTGCTCACCGCGCGGTGCGCCGACCTGCCGGACGCACCCGAGACGATGCAGCGGCTGCTGGCCACCGACACCGACCCCGGTGTGGTGCAGTGCGTGCTGAAGGGTCTGCTGGTTCTGCCGGAGTACGCCGAGACCGCACGAAGCACGGCGTTGCAGCGGGTCACCGGCGACGCCCCGGACGAGGTCCGACGCTGCGTTCTGATCGAGCTGCTGCCCGAGCGACCCAGCCCGGAGAGCACCGAGCTGCTGCTGAAGCTGGCCTGCTCGGACCCGTCCGCAAGGGTCCGCGCGGTCGCCGTGCAGCGGTTGGCGCTCGTCCCCGACCCGGAGGGGCGCTGCCGGGCCCGGCTGATCGATCAGATCGAGCAGGACGAGGAGTCCTCCGTGCGGGCCGCCGCGGTCACCGCTCTGATCGACCGGGACCGCGCCGACGACACCGGGTGGACCGTGGTGGCCCGCTCGGCTCACGTCGACGAGGACGCGACGGTACGCCTCGCGGCGGTGCGCGCGCTGGCCGAGGCCTACCCCGACCACCGCACCGGGGAACTGCTGCTGGAGAGCGCTCGACGCGATCCGACCGCGAGCGTCCGGCTCGCCGCGGTCGACCTGCTCACCGGGCGACCGCTGTTCGGCCACGCGACCCGAGATCTGCTCATCGGCCGCGCCTCCCAGGAGCGGGACCCGATCGTCCGGCTGCGGGTCACCCGCAGCCTGGCCCGTCTCGCCGACCCACCCGACCTTGAGGTGCGGGAGTGCCTTGCCGACCAGGTCAGTCGGGACCCCGACCCGAACGTGCTGTGTGCCGCCGCCCAGGCGCTCGCCCGCCACGGCGATGCCCCGGGCCTGATGGAGACACTGTGCCGGCGGGCCCGCCGAGACAGCTACGTCGGCATCCGGTTGGCCGCCGTGCAGACCCTCTGCGCGTACGGGAGCCCGGAACTGGTGACCGACGTGCTGCTGGAACGCGTCGAGTCCGACACCGACCCGACCGTGTTCGACGCGGCCGTGCGCTGTCTGACCAAGCAGGGCTCGGCGTCCATGGCGGTGACGCTGCGGCTCATGCGCCGCCTGTCGGACCAGGACCCGGCGATCCGCGCCCGCATCGCCGCCGCGCTCGGCGAGCACTTCGGCGCCGACCCGGAGGTTCAGGTGCTGCTGGTCGGGCTGGTTCGCGACGATCCGGCCCTGGAGGTCCGCCGCCGGGCCGTCGAGCAGCTGGGCGCCACCCTGGCCGGCCGCACGGGGGTACGGGACCTGCTGCTGCGGCTGGCTGACGACGATGACTGGGAGATCCGCCGGACCGCGCTGCTCGCGTTGACCCGTCACTACGACCGGGACACCCGGACCCGGGAGGTGCTCGTGCGGCTCGCGCACCAGGAGGACGACGGCGCGGTGCGGCGGCTGGCCGGACAACTGCTGGCCACGCTGCCCGACACCCGACCCGACGACTTTCCGTGATCGACCCGGAGCCGTAGGTGCACACGCGTGCGCGTCAAGCGACGGTCCGATCGACCTCGTCAAATACCATGAGCTCATGACGGATCCGGTCGCCGGCTCGTCCCGCCCGACCGGCTGGAGCCTGCGGGTCCTCTTCGGAGTGATCGGGCTGACCGCTCTCGTCCTCGGCTATGTCGGCTTCGAGCGCCTGCTCCAGGCCCGACCGGACGTCGCCCACGATCCGTACGACCTGCTCTACTACGACCTGCAACTCTTCGTCTTCGGCGCCGAACCCTTCCAGGACGCCGGTCCCTACCCGTGGCAGTTGCAGGTCGCCCGGTTCGCCGCCCCGCTGTTCACGCTCCTCGCCGTGGCCGAGGCCAGCCGGTTGCTGCTGGCCGCCGAGAGTCGCCGCCTGCGCGCCCGGCGGGCACGTGGTCACGTCCTGGTCTGCGGCGACTCCCAGTTCGCCCACATGCTCGCCGACCGGCTCTTCGCCGACGGTGAACGTGTGGTGGTGGTGCGCTCCGAACCGTTCGGGCCGCTGGAGTACCGGTGGCGCCGGTACCTCGGCGTGGTCGGCGACCCGACCAGCCCCGAGGTGTTGCGCGGCGCCGGCCTGCCCCGAGCCCACACCATCTACGCCTGTAGCGAGGACGACGACCGCAACCACGCGATCGCCAACACCGCCAACCGGCTCATCCAGGACCGACGGCAACCACCACGGGTCTACATCCTGGTCCACGACTCGGAGATGTGCCTGTCCCTGCAGGCCCGACGACTTGGTGCCGCCGGATCCAGCCGGCTGCGGCTGGACTACTTCCACGTCGACGACGTCGCCGCACGCGCACTGCACCGGCACCACCCGCTGCCCAGCGCGGGAGACCAACCGACCCGGATCCTCATCGCGGGCACCGGCACCTTCCGCCGGGCCCTCCTGGTGGAGACCGCCCGACACTGGCGCGCATCCCGAGCCGACACCCCCGCGGGCCACGCCGTGCCACCCCTGCGGGTGGACGTGGTGGCACCGGATGCCGCCGCCGAGATCGCGCTGGCGTCGTCGCGTTACCCGTTCCTGGCCACCGTCTGCCAGTTGACCGCGTACGACCTGGATCTCGACGGTGTCGTCGGTCTCGGCCGCGACCGCTACGACCGCATCTACGTCTGCGCACCGGACGAGATCGGCGGCCTGCAGTTCGTACTGGACACGCCCGCCCTGTGGCAGGGCGCCGAGAGTGCCGTGTTCGTGCCGGTCTACCGGCAGGCGGCGCTCGCTGCGGCCTTCCACGGCGACTCCCGTCACGACCTGCTCGACGAGGTGCACGGCAAGCTCCGCCTGTATCCGGTGCTCACCCACGCCTGCGACGCCCGGCTGATCGCCGAGGACCTCACCGAGCGGCTGGCCCGGCTGATCCACGAGCGGTACGTCCAGGCCCAGCAGCGCGCCGGGGTACGACTCGGCGGTGCCCCGGCGATGGTGGACTGGTCACGACTACCCGAGTCGTTGCGGCGGGCCAACCGGGCCCACGTGCAGGACATCGCCGCCAAGCTGTTGGACCTGGGTTGCGTCGTGGCGCCCCGCCACGGTGGCACCGGTGACGCCTCGGCGGCTGGGCAGGCCATCGACGACCGGATCGAGGAACTCGCCCGCCTGGAGCACGACCGGTGGTGCCGGGAACGGCGCGGGGACGGCTGGACGTACGGCGACCCGCGTGACGACGTCCAGCGGCGGCATCCCGCCCTGCGGCCGTGGGAGGAGCTGCCGTCCGAGGTGCAGGAGCAGAACCGCGAGGGGATCCGGGCCCTGCCCGACGTGCTGTCCGACAGCGGGTTCGAGCTGATCCGGCTGACACCCCCGGTGCCCGCGCAGCGGAGAGGCCCGAGGGATGCCGCCTGACCTCGGCCCGGTCCGCGTCGGCGTGACCGGGCACATCAACCTGACCCGCGACACCGAACTGCTCGTCGCCGACGCCCTCCGCGTCGAGTTGGGCCGGATCAGCGACCGGCCCGTACACGGTGTGACCTGCCTGGCGGCCGGCGCGGACCAGGTCTTCGCGCGCACGATCCTCGACCTGGGCGGCACCTACGAGGTGGTCCTGCCGGCCCGCGACTACCGGGTCGCGGTGATCAGGCCGGAGAATCGGCTGGCCTTCGACGAGCTGCTCGACCGGGCGGCAGCGGTCGTGCACACCGGTTACGACCGCTCGGGCACCGCCGCCTACGTGGTCGCCAACCGGGAGCTGGTCCGACGGGTGCAGCGACTCGTGGCGGTGTGGGACGGCAAACCGGGCTGTCACCCCGCGTCGACGGACCGGACCATCGACTGGGCGCGGCACCACGGCGTACCGACCACGATCCTCTGGCCCGCCGGTGCCCGCCGAACGCCCACCGAGGGCTGACGGGCCGGTCCGCTGTCGGCGCCACCAGTGGCGGTCCGTCCATCGGTCGTCGCGGACTCGACTCGGTGCGTGGCTGAGCTCTCACGCCCGCTCGCGCAACAGCGCGTCACCGGTGCGGTAGAGCTCGACGAGCAGTGGGCGCAGCTCCGTACCGGCGCGGGTGAGGCGGTAGCAGGTACTCGGCGGGAAGGTGCGCGAGCGGTCGCGCTCGACCAGGCCCTGCCGGGTCAGCGCCGCGAGCCGCTCGCTGAGCACCTTGGCGCTCAGGTCGGGCAGCGCCGCCTGAAGTCGGCCGAACGATCGCGGGCCGTGCATCAATTCCCGCAGCACCAGGGTCGCCCACCGGCCGCTCACCGCGGCCAGGGCAACCTCGACGGGGCAACTGGGCTCCGGCCGGCGGGTCGCGCCCCGCTGGTCCGGCACCAGGTCACGATCCCAGGCGCCGCTCACCGTTTGGTTACCTACGCGCCCAGCGCCTTGACTGTCGGCATGTCCAGCGATCTCGACACCCACTCCACGAGTGTCCCACTCAGCGACAGCGCGGCCCACCACCCGTCGGTGTTCGCCCGCGCCTTCAATTCCGGGGACGTCGCCGCAGTCGAGCAGGTCTACGAACCCGAAGGCCTACTCGTCACCGTCCCGGGTCAGCCCGTCACCGGTGCCGCCCGGATCGCCGCCAATCAGCGCCTCCTCGACCTCGGGCTCCCCATCGACGTACGGCCCCGCCACGTCTACGTGGCCGACGACATCGCCCTGCTCATCGTCGACTGGACCATTGACGGCACCGATCACGACGGCCGTCCCGTACACATCGAAGGCACCGCCACCGACGTGGCCCGCCGCGGTCCCGACGGCCGCTGGCGGTACATCATCGACAACCCGTTCGGCACTGCCGAGCCGGAGACTCACCACGATTAGCGGCAAACGTCTGCGTCCTGCCGCTGGCGCCAGTGGTGCTGCTGACCGCAGCCGCCGTGGGGGTGGTTTGGTTCGCCTGGTGCTGAGGCACTTCCCACCGTCGGCAGGAGCTGGAACAGCGTAGGGTCGGCGTGCAGTGGAGGACTTGCGCGCCCGCCGCGTGGGTCTTCTGTCAGCACGCCGCGATCAGGCGAGTACCACTCTGCACGTTCACCGACCTGTTTCAGGAGGTTCGATCATGTCCAAGGACTCGACGACCAAGGCGAACGTCAAGAAGAAGGGTAAGACGACCAAGGAGAAGCAGACTGCGAAGCGCCTGAAGCGCGAAGAGCAGAACGGGCAATCCTCGAACATCGTGTCCACCGGGCGCTGACGCCGGCAGCATCGCCCAATTGTCAGAATGCGGCGATGAAGGTGGGGGCTGACGTTTGTCGGATCCCCACCTGCCGCTGCTGCCGTAGAGCTACGACAGGGGCCGCTCAGGGCACCAAAGTCGACCTCCTTGCGGTCCGGGACGCGAGGACCTTCGGGGTGGCCCGCCTTTTCAGTAGACAGGTCGGAGCGGGCCGCCCGTACCCGCCAGGCCCACCGGGGGGAAACCCGGTGGCGGTGTCGCCGGAAAACCTCTCGATTCGAACGACTGGATCGACCACAATGCCACCGTGGAACGCGAGCGCCTGGTGAAGTTGAGCAAACGGATGTCGAAGGCGCTCCGGCACGCCCCTGACCGGGCCGGCCTGGTGCTCGACCCGGCCGGTTGGACCCCCGTCGACGCTCTGCTCACCGCCCTACGGATCGAGCGGGCCGAGTTGGACGCGGTCGTCGCCGGCAACGACAAGCAGCGGTTCGCTGTCGAGCGCGGCACCGACGGGGTGCTGCGGATCCGGGCCAACCAGGGTCACTCGGTCCCGGTGGACCTCGGGCTGCCCCCGGTGACCCCACCGGACCGGCTCTATCACGGCACCAGCGCCGGTGCGTTGGAGTCGATCCGGGCCACCGGCCTGCACCGCGGCGGCCGGCATCACGTCCATCTCTCCGCCGACACCGAGACCGCCCACCGGGTCGGCGCCCGACGGGCCGGTCGGGTGGTGATCCTCACCGTCGACGCGGCGGCGATGGCCGCCGCCGGGCACGTGTTCCACCGCAGTGCCAACGGTGTCTGGCTCACCGACGCCGTCCCGGCCGGCTATCTGCTCGACTGAGCCCCGGCCTGGCCCGGACCGCTCTTCGGTGCGGGGTGCGGGCGGCCTCGAAGGGGATGCGGCACGAGACATGCGGCGCCCGCTCGATCGCGGACGGATCTATGCCGGCTCGCGCACGCCGCCGGCGTTGCCACCGTCGTCTGGCATCGGTTCGGTCGGAGCTTCGGGCAGTTCGTCCGGCGCGCCAGGCAGAAGGACGCCCGGGTCGTCGGGCACCGGTTCACGCGGATCGATGGGCGGATACTGTTCGGGGTCGAGATCCGGTTCAGTCATCATGCGAGTATCCGTCGTCTTCCGGGCTGCTGCTCGTCGGGCCCGCAAGCCGGGCGGCCTTCGCCGCACCTTGGGCGACTGGCGGCGCTGATCGGTGGCTGCCTGTCACCTCGGGCGGTGCTCATTTGGCGTCGGCCAGAGCCCGCCGACCCTCCCGGCACCTGGTCAGCAGTGGTGCCCTGATCACCTCCGGCACCCTCGCGGCGCAGACCGCAGAGCTTCGGTCTCCCGACGCCTGCTCCGTCCGACACCAACTGATCGACATCCCGTCGATCAGGACGTTCACGTAGGATTCAACCCATTTGTCACCGCTAACCTCATGATCAACTGAAGATTTTTCCGTGGAAGTAAATGGATCGGGGCGCTGATGCGTAAACCCCGTGTGGAACGAGAACGGACGGACTTCGCGGACTTCTACCAGCGGTCCCGAGACAACTGCCTGCGCGCCGTACTAGCTGGTACGGGCGATCGCGCGCTGGCCGAGGATCTGGTCGCTGAGGCGTACGCGCGGGCCTGGGCCTCCTGGCGACAGTTGAGCCAGCACCCGGCACCGGCGGCGTGGGTGGTGCGCACCGCCCTCAACATCCGGGTGTCCTGGTGGCGGCGACGCCGGCGGGAGGTGGCCCTCGACGGCCACGAGCGAGCGTCTCTCATCGAGGACGACTTCGACCCGAATGACGCTCTCCTGGCCGCCGTTCGCCGGCTGCCGCAGCGGCAGCGTGAGGTGGTCGTGTTACGTATCTGGCTCGACCTGGACACCAGGTCCGTGGCTGCGGCGTTGGGCATCTCCGCCCAAACCGTGGCCGTCCATCTGTCCCGTGCCACCGCAACCCTGCGGGGGCAGCTCGCGCCCGCAGCCCGTTAGGAGATTCGATCATGAATGACAATGAGGTGTGGGACGCGGTGAAACAAACCCTTTCCGACGTACAGATGGATCGCCCGGTCGAGGCGATCGAGCAGCGCGGCCGGGCCCGGCGACGCAACCGCCGGGTGCTCGGCCTGGCCGCTGGCGGCGGCGTCGCGGCCGTGGTCGCTCTCGCACTGGCCCTGCCGATGGCCACGGGATCCGGCACGGCCCCGGCTCCGACCGGCACGGACAATCACGCCGGGGCCGCCTCAGGGGCACCGGCAGGCAACATCAAGCTCGTGTCCCTGGCAGCCAACCTCACCGCGGACAACGCCTCGCTGCCGGGCGACGCGTCGCTGATCATCGAGAAGGTCGATGTCCGTCGGGGCACCGTGCCATCTCGCACCCGGTACCACCTGTACACCGACGGCGGCGAGTACTACTACACGGAGGCCAGGAACGAACTCCCACGGGTGATCGCTCGTGGCGAGAACCTCGGCAACGGCTTCCACACCCGTGGGGTGGCGGCGGCGCGGAACGCGGTAACCGGCGACCTCGCCGAAGCCCGGGAGCAAATGATCAACTCCGTGTACGACGAGGGGAAGCCCCCTGCCGGCGCCGAGGAAAGGCGAATGGAGATCCTTCGGCAGAAGGGGGTCGCCAACCCGTCTCCGCTTACGGATGAGGACCGGGAGCGCATCGCCGCCAATCACCTCTGGGTCAACAGCGTCGACGTGCTCTCCGCAGGGGGAGGCGATCCGAAGGTACGGGCGGGCGTGCTTCGCCTGACCTCCACCATCCCCGGTGTCACCGTCGTGGATTCGACGACCGGCGGGCAGCCCACCCTGACCATCACCGCCAAGGTGTGGACTGACGACACCCAAGAGGTGCTGATCATCAACGCCGAGAGCGGGGTACCGATCAGCGCCAAGATGGACTCCCCGGAGACGGGAACCTCCATTGCCGGAACCTTCGAGGTCTCCCGTGTGACGGTGGCCGACGTCAAGGCCGGCAGCTTCTGACCCTCGGTCCTGCACCGTGCGCGCCGTCCGCACCACGTGGACGGCGCGCACGCGTCGCGCCCACATTCGCGCCTGGTTCCGCGGCGATATCCGACATTCGGACGCCGGTGGATGCCATTCCGGTGCTGTAGGCCATCAACCCACTCGTCGACTGCGGATCTGATGCCGACCTTGAGTTGCCGCTGCATGGCACCCTTGAGCTGATGGACGCTTTCGTCTCACAGCTACCGGCACTACTGGGCGTCGTTGTCGGTGCCCTTGGCGCAGGTCTGGCAACCTTCCTGTCCAGCAGAAGCCAGTGGAAACGCAGTCAGGCCGCGCGATGGGACGATCGGCGAATGGAGGCGTACAGCGAGTTCGCCCAGGTACTCAAAGAGATCCAGGCGGTATCCCTGAAAGTCCTGGCCACGACGGTCGGTGACCGGTATCGCTCGGGGTTGGACAAAGCCGCGGCGCTACCTCGGCTCGCCGACGCCGACATCAGGCACACCCTGGTATGGGAAAACCTCCTGCTCCTTGGGGATGCCAGCACCGTCGCTGCAGCGCAAGACTGGCGAGAGGCGGTCTGGAGGCTCGAGCACCGGGCCCGTGGCGTCGAGGAGACTTCCGAGCCGCTATCCGAACTCGTTCAGCAGGCCAACACGCGACGTGACGGCTTTTATCATGCCGCCCGGCGCGGCCTTGGTGTGAGCGGTGGATCAGTCTCCCAATCCGACCGTCTCCAGCAACGCGCCGCCTCCTCCTTTGAGAGCCACAAGCCCGCGTCCTCAAACAGCTGAACACCGGGCTGGACGTAGTGACCTGCCCTTGCGCCAGCGCACAGATCACCGCCGCCACGTGCAGGGGGCCGGGCTACGTCAGCATCGCGTTGGAGCCGAGGTCCGGAAGCCGCTCCACGGTAAGCGTTTCCGGCCGTAGCCACTGCAATGCCGGCGGCACGGCCGCCGGACAGCCGACCCGGCCAGCGACGGGGTCATCGGCTCCACCAGTCTTCCACCAACGCCGACGCTCTCAAGCCTCGGCCGGCGACGCATCCACCGGATCGGGTGAATCAGTAAGGCCGGCGACCAGCAGCAGGTACGCGGTCAGTTCGACCGCCATCGTCAGCGCCAGCATCGGTTGCGGCATGGACAGGGTGGGCGTGATGCCCGCCCAGGCGAACAAGCCGCTGTCACTGCCTACCGACAGGGGCATCGCGACCATGCCAACGCTTGTGTCCATCAGCGGCAGCGCCACGAGGGCCAGCAACGTCGCGCCCATCGAGGCGAGCCGTCGACCGTGGCCGGCGAGCGCCGAGGCGAGCGCCAGCGCGGTAATCCCGAGGACCAGGGGCGGCAGGACCGCCATGCTCACGGCCATCACCAGATCGGCCACCTCGGTGCCGGCCGTTCGCCGAGGTTCAGCAGCAACGGCACGCCAGATACTGACGATACGGAAGGCCGCATAGCCGGCGATCAGCGCTGCCAGCACACCAGCGGGCACCGCGGTTTGCCGATGCCAGCCACTGCGGCGCCACGCAACGAGCAGCACCACCACCGCGACCAACGAAGGCCAACAGAGGGCGAGCCCCGACTCGAAGGCGGATGGTGCCTCCCGGGCCGAGCCGGGCACGAGCACCTTCCAGCCGTCGCCATCGCTGTCCCCAGCGGCCGGCATCGTCCGGACCGCGTCCACGAGCAGGACCGCGAGGGCTACCCCCAGCGGCCAGCGCGAAGTCGGCGATCGGCTGACCACGGCGCAAGCAAGGAGGAAACCGACGCTCAACAGCTCCGCGTAGCGCCAGACCGGACGGGCGGTCAGGACGCCTGCCACATGGACGGCGGCACACAGAGCCGCAGCAGACAGGAGGAACAGCCGCGGACGCACGGGCGCATCCTGCCACGCATAGTCGCCAACCACAGACGCGCTCTGACCACTCCCAGCCTGAGGCCTGCGTTCACTTGGCGACGAACCCTCAGCCCATGTCAACGATGTCCACCGCAGGTGCGAAGTGGCGCACCGCCGCCGCAAGGCTCGGGCGGAGCCAGCACCACCGGACGCATCCACACGTCCGGATCACTACCCCTGGCCGTCCCGGCCACGACGACCACGCCAAGCATGAGGACCGTCGCCAAGGGCGCCCCAAGCATCGCCCAGCGAAGGCGCAGGGCGTTGGCATCGTCCGGCACGCAGGCACTCTACGGGAGAGGGTGCGGCAGATCCCGACACGCACAGCTTGCTGTTCCTGGGAGTGGCTACAGCAGGTCCAGCGCCGTCTCTATCCGTGTAGCCAGTACCAGATCCATGGCGCCCTCCACGCGGACACTGACCACTGTGCTGCCGGGTGACAGCGCCAGCCGAACTACCAGCATGGGCGTGCCTGCCAGCGGGTACTCGAACCAGCCGTCGGCTGCGTCGTCGTCGGTGTCATCGAGTGCGCCGACCAGCGCCGCCTCGTCCAGATCGTCGTACGCATACCCGACGTAGACGCTGATCTGCCTGAGCAACCGAACGACGTTCTCCTCGGTCACCCATCCCTCGACCTGCGCCACGTCGTCGCGGACTGCCCTGTGCGGTGGCAGCGATCCGGGCGGCACCAACCGTTCCGATTGCGGATCGTACGAGTCGAGGCCGAACGATCCGGCCAGAACAGGCAGCGCACTCAAGTCTTCCCAGCCGTAGGGCAGGGTCAGGCCGACGAATCGATCGGCGAGCCCTGTGTCGCCCCATGGCTGCCGCCAGCCCACATCGCTGTGCCATGGCGCAATCATGTCGGCGAGGTCCGGCCATCGACGTAAGAGTTCGGTGCGAAAAGCCAGAACGCGTTCGTCCGGCACCAGACCACCGGCCTTCTCATCCGCGAGCCTGTCCGCCAGCCGGCGAGGGTCATCGGCAGCCCCAGACGGCCAGAAGTACAGGTCGTAGCTCACCCGGGCAGCGTAGACACCACGGTGGTCGGCCCGCTCTCCGCAAGATGTCCGGATGGCATCTGGGTCGCCTCGGCGTGGGTATCACCCGGCCACCCGCTGTACGAGGAGTTCGCGGTAGCCGACGGCGCTCGCCGCCTGCTTTCGTACGTCGAGGACTGACGCCGGCGGGGCCACTACCATGCGAGCGTGGCTCATGTTGTCCAGGTCCGCAGGCCGTATCCGCTGCTTGTCGCCGCAGTGGTCCTGGTGGCGCTCGGCGCGGCCACGGCCTGGGGCGTCGGCGACACGTTGGGGCTGAGCCACACCCCCGCCGACGTGCCGCACGAGAACGCTGTCGCCGCGCCGGCGCGGAAGCCCGCGCCGGTCCCGCCGTTGGCGTCCCTCGTCGTGCCCGACGAGCCGCGTCTCAGGAAGGCCGCAGCCGCCGTCGCCGACGCGGTCGTCGTCCGCGGCCTGCCCCGGCCGGTGCTCGTCCCGGCCGCGTCGAGCCCGGCGAGGTCCGCGACGACCGCGCCGGGCACCGGCACGGCGCGCGTCGCGGCCCCGGACCTGTCGGCGGTGAGCACGCTGCGGGCGGGCGTGCTGGCCACCCTCAGCGGGACGCCCGAGTCGTACCGGCTCGACGTGCGCGGCGCCGAGCTGGCCGTCCAGGGCGGCGACGTCGCGGGCGTGGCAGCCGGGATGTACCGGCTGGCCGACCGGATCCGCTCCGGTGTCGAGGCGCTCCCCGCGGCGGACGTGGGTCGGGTGGTCATCCCCCGGCTCGGCCTGCGGCTGACCGACGCGGGTTCGGTGGGGCGTGAGCCCGACCCGGCCGTCTTCGCCGCCGGTGACGACTATGGCCTGAACACCGACGTGGTCGGGTCGGCGGTGCTGCCTGGCGCGCCGTGGGTGGACGCTGGCGCGGTGGCCCGCATCGACGCGCAGTTTCGGCAGTTCGTCGACCACTCGGTGGCGCAGGGATTCAACGGAATCGTCGTGCCCGGCTTCCTGGAGTACGTCACGTTCGTGAAGGTCGGCGACGGGCGCGCGGTCTACCCGCCCGGCGACCCGCACGTCGAGCGCGCACGGGCGATGGTCGCGGCGTTCGGCCCCGTCTTCCGGTACGCCGAGGACATGGGCGTGCGGGTCTACCTGCTGACCGACATGCTCGCGGTGTCGCCCCCGCTGGAGGCATACCTGACGCGGACCGTCGGCGGCCTGGACGCGGCCGACCCCCGGCTGTGGGCGGTCTACCAGGCCGGTCTGGCCGAGCTGTTCGAGAGCATGCCGTTCGTCGACGGCCTGATGGTCCGCGTCGGTGAGGGCGGCGAGGTGTACGCCGGGACCGGCTGGGACTACTCGTCGCGGCTCGCGGTCACCACCGAAGCGTCCGTGCGCGCGATGCTGCGGGCGCTGTTGGACACCGCGGGCCGAGCCGGGAGGGAGATCATCTTCCGTACGTGGACGGTGGGCGTCGGCGCCGTCGGCGACCTGCACACCAACCCGGTGTCGTACGCGCAGGTCCTCGGCGGGCTCGATGATCCGCATCTGATCGTGTCCACGAAGTACACCCTTGGCGATTTCTACAGCCATCTGCCGCTGAACACCACCCTGCTGGCTGGCGGGCATCGCCGCATCGTGGAGTTCCAGGCCCGGCGCGAGTTCGAGGCGTTCGGCTCGCTGCCCAACGACCTCGGCCCGCTGCACCGCCAGGCCCTGCGCGCGTTCCTTGCCGCCAACCCGAACGTCGAGGGCGTCTGGAACTGGACCCAGGACGGCGGGCCGTTGCGCGCCGGACCCATGTCGCTGTACCTGCGCACGGGGTTCTGGCAGCTCTACGACCTCAACACGTACGCCGTCGGCCGGCTGGCCTGGGACCCGGACGTCGACCCGGCGCAGGTCACGGCGGACTGGGCGTACCGCACGTTCTCCGACGACCCGGCCACCGTCGCCGCGATCGGGCAGGCCATGGCGCTGTCCCGACAGGCGGTTACCAGCGGCCTCTACATCGGTCCGTACGCCGACCGGTCGGTGCGGGCGCTCGGGCTGGAACCGCCACCCATGATGTGGATCTTCGAGTGGGACATCGTGACCGGCGACTCCGCCGCGTTGGACAGCATCTACGCGGTGACCGGCGGCCGCGTCGACGAGGCGATCGAGGAGGGCACCCAGGCCGTCGCGCTGGCCCGGCGCATGCGCGACCTGGTCGCCGCCACCGAACCGGCGACCTGGCGGGACCCCGACCTGCGCGGGCGCTTCGCCGCGACACTCGACTACCAGGTCGACCTGTTCGAGACGCTGAGCGCGTACCGCACCATGGTGCTGCGACACGCGCAGTGGCTGGACACGGGTGCCTCGGCCGCCCGCCACGACTGGCAACTGGCCGCTGCGGAGTACCAGGACGCGCGCGACGCGCACCGGCAGCGCTACGGCGCCGACCTGGACCTGCCCGCGTACAACTTCACCGCCGCCGACCTCGGGGCGCGGCGCGCCGACCGGGACCCGGCGATGGCCTGGGCGGCCCGGGCGATACTCGGGTCGATCCTGCTGATGGTGCTGCTCGGCCGGTACGGGCGTGGATTCGGGGCAGCCGCCGCGCGCGGGTTGCTGCTCGGCGCGCTCCGGCCGTGGCGGGTCGCCGCGCTGCCCACGCCCATGACACGGGCAGACCGGGTGTTGGTGTGGCTCGTCCCGACCGTGGTGCTGGTGGCGAGCCGGCTCGTGTTGACCTGGTTCGCCGCCCCGGCGCACCTGCTGGTCACCCTCGGTGGGTGGGCGCTGTTCGCCCTCGTCGTACGCCTCGTCGTCGGTCGCCGGGATCCGTTCCACCTCTGGGCCGTCATCGGCGGCGTCGCGCTGCTGCGCAGCGTACTGCTGCTGGCGGCGCTCGCCGGGTGCGGATCGGGCGGTTACTGGTTCGCCTTCTGGGCCGCGCCGAGTCTGCGCGCGGCGTACGTGACCGTCGCGTTCGCGGCATTCTGCTGGCTGTTCGTGGTCGTCGCCGTGGTCCTGCGGGACCGGTACGGCCTGCGCCGCCGAAGGGCCGTCGGGCTGACCCTCACCGCCGCGGGTGTGCCCCTCGGCGTGCTGTCCGCCCTGGTCTCGGTAGTGGGTCTGGAACGCGCGCTGACGGTGTGGAATGACCAGCTCGCGCTGTTGCCCTGGGGCCTGTCCCGCATCCTCGGCATCACCGTTCACCTCGGCGTCCCCGCCGATCTCCCCACCTACACCGCCGTCGCCGGAATCGCCTTGGCCACCGTCGGCCTGGTCCTGTCACTCGGCCGCCACCGGCAATCCGCCTGACCGCCCAGTAGTGGGCTGACCGCCGTCGTCACTCGCCCTGCCACCGACTGTCCGGCGTGCGCGACGGGTCGTGGCCCAGTCCATACCCGGCGTGAATTTCCACCGCGCTCACTCCCAGCGCGTCGAGCCCTCGGTTGAGCTTGCGGTGCGCCTGGAACTCCGCTGTCACGTACTGCTCGCCCTCGACCGCGGTCGCGGGAGACCAGCCGCTGCGGCCCAGTGCTGTCATCGCCGTCTGCACCGCCACCCATGGGCGATGTCCGCTGACGCCGACCAGCGCGTACACCCGGGTGATCGACACCGGCCCACTGACCTCGACAGGGCCGGGGCCGTCACAGGTCCGCCTGCCGACCCGTTCGGCGAGTGTGGTGGCCACCTGAACGGCGCGGTCGGCAGCACTGTCCGGCACGTCGACCACGAGCGCCACCCGCACCGTTGCCTCTTCTCGCACCAAGGCCCGCAGTTCGTCGGGGAGGTCCTCCGCCTCGGTTTCCTCCGCTGGGGCGGTAGCGATGTCACCGGCAGCGTCGATGTCGACCCAGGAACCGGTGTCTCGGAAACGAGCGGCCGCCGCGCGCCAGGCGAGATAGGCCGCATCGGTGCCGTCGCGCGACTCCGGCGGGGCCAGCTCACTGCCGGACAGGAACCCGCGTACGAAGTACCGGGTCTGCTCGGAGCAGTCGCCGATCTCCCCCTTCGACACCCGGGTACGAATGCCGCGCTCCGCGCAGTAGGCGTCCATACGGCCGGCGGAGGTGTGCGGGTTGCCATCGAGAAGGTAGTGCCGTCCGCATTGCTCAGTGTCGAACCACAGGTGCGGGTCGACGTCGGGCGGCAAGGGAGGACGAGCGGCAGAACTCATCCCACGACAGTAGGACGTACGTGTCAGGGACGGTTGCCAGCACGGACGAGATCAGTGGTAAGGCTGCTCACAGCGTCGACAAAGCCATGTCCCCGGGGCGCACCGCCGCCGTCGCCACCCCAGAAGCGTCCCACTGCAACGATCGCGGGCGTGAACCTGTGTGCCAGCCACCCGGCCCGGATTCGGGTCTGAGATCGTGCTCGTCCGAGGGCAGGCGGCGCTGTCTTGGCCGGCAAAGCAGCAGCCACCGCGGGGCTGGCGTTGTTATCGGTATGAGGGATAGGTACACCCATGGACGCTGACCTCGACCGGGAGTTCAGCGATTTCGTCGCGGCCCGCTCGCACGCCCTGTTCCGGACCGCGCTCGCCCTGACTGGGCACCGTCAGCAGGCCGAGGATCTACTCCAGACGGTACTGACCAAGGGCGCCCGACACTGGGGGCGGATCCGCACCGGAAACCCAGAGGCGTACCTGCGCACCGCGCTGTACCGCCAGCAGACGAGTTGGTGGCGCAGCCTCCGCCGGGGGCGCGAGGTCAGCGCTGAACAGGTGCCGGAGGTCGCGACGACGGGCGACGCCACCGCCACCGTCGACCTCAACCTGGCGCTCAGGCAGGCGTTGGCGCAGCTCGCGCCCAAACACCGGGCGGTGCTTGTGCTGCGCTACTTCGAAGACCGGCCGGACAGCGAGATCGCGGAGATTCTGGGCTGCACCCAATCCACGGTACGCAGCCAGGCCGCACGGGCTCTCGCCCGGCTGCGCGAACTCTGTCCCAGGCTCGACATCCTCGCCACGAAGGAGGCGGTAGACCGATGAACCAGCACCTCACCAGAGCGCTCCGGACCGCATTCGAGGAACTGGCCGAGACCGCGCCGGCGCCGGTCGGGCTGGCCCAGGCCGCACTGGTCAGCGCCCGCCGGCAACGGGTCACCCGGCAGGCCGTCGGCGGTGGCTTCGCCGCGGCGATCTGCGCCGCGCTGATCGGCGTGGTCGCCGTCGTCGCCCCGATCAGCGGTACGGCCGGCGACCAGTTCGCCGATAACGGGCTGAGGCCACTCGTGGTGACCGCGTACAGCGGCATCCGCGATCCGAAAATCGATGATCCGAGCCCGAACTTTCTGTACTCGCTCCTACTGAACGCGAAGACCGGCCGGTACGACCGGGTGCCGTACCGGTATGCCATGCCATCCCCGGACGGCAGCCAGGTGCTGGTCGCGACGGGCGACAACAGTCAGCGCTATCCCACCCGGGCGGGCGTACTTGACCGGACCAGCGGGAACGTACGGTGGATCGCCGAACTCGGCAGAACCAGCCACGCCCACTTCCCCGGCTATTCGACCGACGGGCGCTGGTCGCCGGACGGGCAGCGCATCCTCTTCACCCACCTGCCGCGCACGGGTACGCCCGGCTTCGTGCTGGTGGATTCGGAGACGCTCACGACAACGTTCGTCCCACTGCCCGACCTGGCCGAGCAGAACGACCAGGCCACCGGCCTGATCTGGACGCCGGACAGTAACGGGCTCGCGCTGACGCTCTCCAAATCTCTCGATGAGCCCACGGTGACCGGGATCCGCATCTACGACCTGGCTGGCAAAGTGGTGCGTACCGTTCCCGTCAGCGGCGGCCAGCTGGACGACGTCAGCTTCTCTCCGGACGGCGGGCAACTGGCGCTGTCGCCGTACTCCGATGGGGTGCGGCAGACCTCGGTCACGGTGGTCGATCCGGTCACCGGGGCGGTCCAGCACAGCGTCAAGGTGCCCCTTGCCGGCAGCCTGATCGGCTGGACGGACGACCAGCACCTGCTGATCCGCGTCTACCACGACGCGGGCGGGATACCGGCATCGGACCAGCCCGCCCCAGCCCTCGGACCAGGTGATGACGAGTACGACCGCCTGCTCGTGGTCGACCTGACCGGTCGGGTGACCCACTCGATGCACCTACCGGCCGAGGAGGCCGACCACCTCTTCATCGGCTCCTCCGCCGGCCTGCCGAGCAGCGCCGCGAAGATCACCTTCTGAGCCGTGCTGGACCTCGCCACCGTCAACGAAGTCGGCCAGACCAGCTGACAACGGTACGGGGCGGGTCGGGTCACTTCGGCGCGGCCCGCCCCGTACCGCCCATCTGCAACACACCCCCTGGCCCATCCCCCTGGAGCCTTCTATGCGCCCTCGCGTGATTATGGTGTTCGCTGTCGCGGCGATCGTTTTCGGCGGGGTCCTGCTGGTCCCTGCCGCGTACGCCAGACTCGCCACCACCCCCGATCCGACCGACTCCGCATCCGCCACCCCCACCACCCCGCCGCCCGCGCTGACCCCGCCACCGCCGCCGACCCTGGCCGCCGCACCGATATCGGTGCCGGTGGACGGCTTCTTCGCGTGGGCACTGCTGGACCGCGAGAGCGGGCAGACCGCCGGCTCGGCCAACAGTGCCAAGTCGACCAACTCCACCGAATCGATGATCAAGGTTTGGATCGTCGCGGACTTCCTGCGCCGAACGGCGGAGGCGAACAAGACGCCCTCGAACGAACGCCTGAAACAGGCCAGCCAAGCGATCCGCTACAGCTCCAACGACTCGGCCGAAGCGCTCTACAACGCTGGCGGTCGCACAGCGGTGATCAGACGGATGATCAGCCTGTGCCGGTTGACCAAGACGAGGCCGGGCACCATGCCTGGCTACGCGGGCTGGTGGAGCTTCACCGAGATGACCGCCCAAGACGCGGTACGAATGGGCGAGTGTGTCAAGAGCGGCAAGGCCGCGGGTCCCAAATGGACCGACTGGTTGCTCAAGGAGATGCGCAACGTCTGGGGCACCACCGCCAAGAAGGATCAGCAGGAGGCGCGAGAGGGTGGCCGGTGGGGCATCATCGACGGCTTACCGATGGAGATGCTCGAGAAGGACCCGGTCAGCATCAAGAACGGCTGGACCTCGCTCGACTATGACGGCAACTGGCACGTCAACTGTCTGGCCATCACCAACAACTGGGTACTCGCGGTGCAGGTGCGCTACCCGGACCAGCACGGTCTCGACTACGGCGCACGCGTCTGTGCGCGCGTCGCCGCCCAACTGGTGACCCCGCGACCGGGTGCCGCGCTGAACGTGCCCCGACCCCAGACCGGAGGGGTCTGACCGTTCCATCCACGAAGGGGCACCGGCGTCTCCCAACACGGGTGCCCCTTCCCCGTTTCGCTGGCACTACCCCAGAGACTCGCTCCCCCGAGGCTGTGCGCAGCCTCGTCGTACACCAAGGTTGCACCATGACCCGTGACGCGATCCGGCTCCGCAACGTCACCCGCACCTATGGCGCGGGCGACGGGGCGGTGACCGCACTGAACGACCTCTCCCTGTCCTTCACCGAGGGCACCTTCACCGCCGTCATGGGTCCCTCCGGATCGGGCAAGTCAACGCTGCTGCAGTGCGCGGCCGGCCTGGACCGGCCGACCTCCGGCGCGGTGCTGCTCGGCGAGACGGACCTGACGACGCTCAACGAGACGAAGCTGACCCTGCTGCGCCGCGAGCGCATCGGCTTCGTGTTCCAGTCCTTCAACCTCCTGCCGGCGCTGACCGCCGAGCAGAACGTGGCGCTTCCGTTGCGGCTGGCCGGGCGCCGGCCCGGCCGCTCGCAGGTGCAGGACGTACTGGCCCAGGTCGGGCTCGCGGGCCGGGCCAAGCACCGGCCGGGCGAGATGTCCGGCGGCCAGCAGCAGCGCGTCGCGATCGCCCGGGCGCTGATCACCCAGCCCGAGGTGCTCTTCGCCGACGAGCCCACCGGCGCGCTGGACTCCACCACCAGCCGCGAGGTCCTGACGATGCTGCGGTCCATGGTGGACGAGCAGCGGCAGACCATCGTGATGGTCACGCACGACCCGGTCGCCGCGTCGTACGCCGACCTCGTCGTCTTCCTCGCCGACGGCCACCTCAACGGCGAGCTCGCGGCGCCCACGGCCAAGGCCGTCGCCGCCCGGATGACCCAGATGGAGACCGCCGCGTGCTGACCGTGACCCTCAGCACCCTGCGGTCCCGCTGGGTGACGCTCGTCGGCACGTTCGTCGCGCTGGCGCTGGGCGTGGCGCTGATCGCCACGATGGGCCTCGGGCTCGCGTCGACCCTCGACGCCCCCGACCAGAGGCCCGAGCGCTTCGCCGGCGCGCCGGTCGTGGTGCGCGGCGCCGACGAGCTGCGGGTACCCTCACCGATCGGTGATCGCACCCAGCCGCTCGCCCAGCCGCGCGGCGTCGCGCCCGAGGTCGCCACGGCGCTCGCCGCGAAGGCCCCCACGGTCGCCGACCGGTCGTTCCCCGTACGCGTGGCCGGACCCGACGGCGACGACGCCGGCCTGGTCGGGCATCCGTGGTCGATCGCCACGTTCGGCGGATACCGGCTGACCGCCGGGCACGAGCCCCGCCAGCCCGCCGAGGTGGTGCTCCCCGGCGACGCGTCCCTGGTCGGCACGGCGGTGCCGGTGCGCACCCCGGCAGGGCTGAGCACGCGTACGGTCGCCGGCGTGGTCGCGCCGGCCCGCTTCGAGGAGGCGATCTTCTTCGCCGACGCGGAGGCCGCCAAACTGTCGCCGCGCATCGACCACCTGGTCGTGCAGGCGGCGCCCGAGATGGTGCGTACGGTGCTCGGTGCCGGCTCGGACGTCCAGGTGCTCACCGGCAGCGACCGGCGCAAGGCCGACCCGGAGCCCAACCGCGACCGCGACGCCCTCATCGCCATGAACGCCCTGCTGGGCACCGCGGGCGGCGTCACCACGTTCGTGTCCGTCTTCGTGGTGGCGTCCACCTTCGCCTTCGCCGTCGCCCAGCGGCGCCGCGAGATCGGGCTGATGCGCACCGCCGGCGCCACCCCGCGGCAGGTGCGTTCGATGTTGTTCATGGAGGCGATGGTGGTGGGCGTGCTCGCCTCGGCCGCCGGGTGTGTGCTGGGCTCGTACGGCGCCCCGTGGCTCGCGAGCCTGCTCGTCGACGAACAGCTCGCACCCCCGTGGTTCACCATCGGGGCGTACACCTGGCCGTACCACGTGGCGTTCTGGACCGGGCTGCTCGTCGCGCTCGGCGGGGTCACGGTCGCCACGGTGCGGGCGGGGCGCATCCGTCCCGTCGAGGCGCTGCGGGAGGCCTCGGTGGACACCAGGGCCATGACGCTGGGGCGCTGGATCTTCGGGGCCGGCCTGCTCGCCACCGGGCTCGGCATGCTCGTCTGGCGGCTGCTCACCGACCCGGGCGAGGCGCTGCACCGCAAGACGTACACCACCCAGCCGATGCTGCTGATCACCGCGGTGGCGCTGCTCGCGCCGATCCTCGTGCGGCCGCTGACCCGGCTGCTCGCGTGGCTCCCGGCCCAACTGCCCGGCGCCACCGGCATGCTGGTGCGCGAGAACGCGGCCGCCGGCGTGCGGCGCACCGCGGCGATCGCGGCGCCCGTGCTGGTGACCGTGGCGCTGGCCGGCTCGCTGCTGGGTGCGACGGCGACCATCAACGAGGCGAAGGCGACCGAGATCCGGGAGCAGACCCGCGCCGACCTGATCGTGCAGGCCGACGACGCCGCCGGGGGTTTCGCCGCCCAGACGGTGGCGCAGGTCCGCCAGGTGCCCGGAGCCACGGTCATGGCCAGCGCCGCCACCGCCGTCTACCACCTCGAGGAGGGCACGGCGCTGATCCGCTCGGACGCGCAGGCCGTCGACCCGGGCGAGCTCACCGGGGCGCGCAAGCTGCCGGTGCGGGCCGGCGACATTGCCGACCTCGACGACAGCAGCATCGTCGTCAACGAGGAGTGGGCGCAGCACACCGTCGGCGAGCAGGTCGACGTGTGGCTCGGCGACGGCATCAGGACGTCGCTGCGGATCGCGGCCGTGATCGCCGCCGGCACCGGCAACAACGGCGTCTACGTGACCCCGCGTAACGCTCCCGGGGTTCCGCCGGACCGGCTGGAGGTCACCTGGGCCGCGGGCACCGACGCGAGCGCCGGGACCGCGGCGGTCCGGGCCGCCCTGCAGCCCACCGCCGCGGGTGTGCAGACCCGGGCGGAGTGGATCCGGTCGGAGTACCCGAGCAACAGCCGGCAGACCCGCGTCGGCTACCTGGTGGTGCTCGGCATCGCGCTGATCTACACCGGCATCGCGCTGGGCAACACCATGGTGATGGCCACCTCGGACCGGGTACGCGACCTCGCGGTGCTGCGCCTCGCCGGTGCGACGAAGCGGCAGATCCTCATCCTGGTCGCCGTGGAGGCGATGACCGTCGTGGTGGTCGGCGCGGTGCTCGGCACGATCGTGACGGCGGTCAACATCCTGGGCATCTGGGGCTCACTGGCCGCCCTGTCGGTCTGGTCCAGCGTGGTGCTGCCCTGGCAGACGCTCGCGGCGACGCTGGGGGCGTGCGTGGTGGTCGCCGTGGTCGCCTCCGTGCTCCCCGCCGCCGGCGCGCTGCGCACCCGCCCGGTGGAGCTGGCCGGCGCCCGTGAGTGAACGCCGCCGCCCGGCCCCGACCCCCAGGCAACCAACAGGGCGTGCTGACCTGCGCCCTCATGAGCACCTAGCTGCGGAAGCCTTCCACCGGAGTCATAGGCGTCCACCGCTGCTCGTTCCCTTCGTCACCCAGATAGTCACTCAGCCGTTGCTGGGACTAGAGATTCCTCGTTCCGCAAAGGACGCAGCGACGTCGTCGAAGACCCTGACGGCAAGCTCCGGCTGCGCGACGGCATCCGACAGTGGTAGCTCCAGCTGGGGGTCGTACCCGGGTAGGCCCGTGACCGCCTGGACGGCTTCGCCGATCCGATACATCGCCGTAACGATCGCCCGGGCATCTCCACCTCGGTACCAGTAGGGAACCGTGATCCCAGCCTCTTCTGCG
Source organism: Micromonospora sp. NPDC049204 (assembly GCF_040647935.1). Classification (NCBI taxonomy): domain Bacteria; kingdom Bacillati; phylum Actinomycetota; class Actinomycetes; order Micromonosporales; family Micromonosporaceae; genus Micromonospora; species Micromonospora sp. NPDC049204. The sequence goes on from NZ_JBEZDC010000001.1 coordinate 517,296, forward strand.
TAGTAGCTGACCTGGATGCCGGTCGGCTCGTGAGTCAGCTCGTAGTTGTGGGCCCCCTCGAAGACGGAGACCTCACCGAGCACCTGCCGCGCCGCCGCCACCAGTCGGGCCCAAGCCTCGCCGCTTGGACGCTCGTCGGTGTCGGCCTCCTCGGCCGCCTCCAACGCGTCATCCCAGGACTGGTCGTCGCTTCGGGGCACGAAGATCAGGTCATAGCTCATGGCGATGGACCGTACATCCCACTGGGCTCTCCGGGGAGGGGTGCCGCACCGTCAGTCTGTCCCCGACGACTCTGTCGCGCCGTCCGTGCCGTGCGTGAAAATCGGCGGTGGTCGCCCGCCGACGTCGAGGTTCCTTGGACCTTCGAGTCCGTCAGTTTGTCTGCGCACCGCCACTATTCCCAGCACGGTAGCGACCAGAGCGGCCAGCACGAACAGGACCTCGAACATATGGTCGGGGTACGGGGGCCATCGTTGTTGAAGTCGATCGAGTAGATGCAGTCGGTCGGCCCCGTTAGTGCCGAGACACAGCAACGTCGGTTGGCTAAACGCCAAACGGCGGCCCGCTGAACCAGTCGGGCCGCCGCTCACAGAATGTGGATCAGAGCGGGCGGATGTTCTCCGCCTGCGGGCCCTTCTGGCCCTGGGTGACGTCGAACTCCACCTTCTGATTCTCGTCGAGGCTGCGGAAGCCGCTTGCCGAGATCGCAGAGAAGTGGGCGAAGACGTCGACGCCGCCGTCGTCCGGGCTGATGAAGCCGAAGCCCTTGTCGGCGTTGAACCACTTCACGGTACCTGTAGTCATGTCTGCTCCTCGCAGGCTGTCAGAGACCGCAATGTGCGGACCCTTACGCCGCCGCGTTGATCACCCGCGTCGAATCGACACGAAAAACGAAAAGCGCCTAGATGGGTTCAGATACCCCATCAGGCGCCGGATAACGTCTACGGAAATCAAAACTGCAACTCGGCTACCGTAGCACATCCGTCGCCGATCCCACGGCAGCGCGTGGGCCTGGCCCCTCATCTGCTTGCCCATCCCGCTCGGACGGCACGTTGACCGGGTAAAAAGCGCCGATTCGTCAGCGCACCAGGCGCTCCACTTCGGATCCGCCGAAAAGGTATCCACGGAGGATGCGATGCTCGCCTGCGCGCCGCCGGAACGCCGATCGTCAGCGCCCTGGCCCACCCCGGTCTCACCCGCACCAACCTGACTCCGCGTGCCTGGGAACACCGTGGCCGATTCGGGCGACTGATCGCGTCGGCCGACCTGCTGGCAACTCAGCCGGTGGCGCAGGGCGCGCTGCCGGCGAGAGTGGCGACGGTTCTAATCCTGGCTTGAGGTTGATCGGGGAGGATGAGCGGCAAAGCATCGACTGGAAGGGGGCGCGCCGGCGTGCGGATCATGATCGCGGATGATGACGCGGCCATCCGTGAGTCGCTGGAGCGGGTTCTCCAGGTCGAGGGTTACGACACCAGCACCGTCGCCAACGGTCTCGCCGTGCTCGACGGGGTCGGTGGGGCCGGCGGTGACGCACTGGATCTGCTGATCCTCGACGTGATGATGCCTCGCCTCGGCGGGTTGGAGACGTGCCGGCGGTTGCGGGCGGCGGGTCGGGATCTGCCGGTGCTGATGCTGACCGCCCGGGATCAGGTCTCCGACCGGGTCGCGGGGCTGGACGCGGGCGCTGACGACTACCTGCCCAAGCCGTTCGCCACCGAGGAGTTGCTGGCCCGGGTGCGGGCCCTGCTGCGCCGGCGCACGCCGGCCGACGGGGAGTCGCAGGTCCTGTCGTTCGCCGATGTCCGGGTCGATCCCGACAGGTTCGAGGCGTGGCGTGGCGGGCGCCCGCTGCGCTTGACCCGGACCGAGTTCTCCCTCCTGGAGGTCCTCGTGCGCAACGCGACCCGGGTGTTGACCCGCGACGCGCTGTTCGAGGCGATCTGGGGCTTCGACATGAGCGCTACGGCCAACAACCTCCAGGTGTATGTGAGCTATCTGCGCCGCAAGATGGAGGCCGAGGGTGAGCCGCGATTGATCTACACGCTGCGCGGCCTGGGATACACGTTGCGCGAGACTCCTCCGTGAGCAGGCCCGCCGGCCGGGTACCGCGCCGGCTGACCCGATGGTGGCGCCGGCGGTCCCTGCGGACCAGGCTGACGGTGATCGCGGCGACGGCCATCGCGGTCAGCGTGTTCATGGCCTTCCAGGTGGCCAGCGAGCTGCTGGACTGGGAGCTGCGGGACACCGCCGAGGGTCAGCTACGCGCCGACTCCCGCGTCCTGGCGACGGACGCGGAGCGCGCCGGTGTGGCGCAGGTTCAGCTACCGCCGTATCCCGGGTCCGGTCGGCTGGTACGGGTCATCCTGCCCGACGGCTCGACCCGGACGCCGGTCGGCCAACCCGCGCTGCCTCCGGTCAGCGGGCACGCCGGGCGCGTGGCGCAGGGCGCGTCGGCCGACCTGATGGAGACGAACGACAGCGACGAGGACGGCTACCACATTTACACACTGCGGGCGGGCGACGGTGCGGTCCAGGTGGCCCGCGTGGCCGACGACAGCCCGATCAACCGGTTCGGGTTCGGGATGTTGGTGATCGGGCTGCTCTGCGTGGTTGGCGGCGCCCTTGTCGGGCGGACCGTGGCGCGGGCCGGGCTGGCACCGATCGACCGGCTGACTGCCGCAGCGGTACGTGTCGCGCACACCCGGGTTCTCGACGCCGACATTCCGGCTGAGGGCGGTGGGGAGATCCGGAGGCTGATCCAGTCGATCAACGAGATGCTCGCCGCGCTCCGGGACTCCCGGCGGGCCCAGCGGCTGCTCGCCGAGGACGCCGCCCACGAGCTCAAGACCCCGCTCACCAGCCTGCGCCTCAACGTCGAGCTGCTGATCCGGCTCGATCGGCGCGGCACCCTGGACAACGCACTCTCGGCGGAGAGTCGGACCCGGTTGCTCAACGATCTCGGCGCCCAGGTGGCCGAGTTGAGCACCCTTGCTACCGAGCTGACCGAGGTGGCGCGCGGTGACGTCAGCGACGAGAGCACCGAGCTGCTCGACCTCGCCGACGTGGTGGTGGCCGCCGCGACCCGGGCGCGTTCCCGCGTGCCTGACATCGAGGTCGCGCTCGACGTGACCTCCGTGTGGGTGAGCGGGCGTCCCGCTGCGCTCCAGCGGGCGGTGCTCAACCTCATCGACAATGCCGGCAAGTGGTCCCCCGCGAACCAGCCGGTCCAGGTCCGGCTGCGTGCCGAGGGCGCGTCGGCGGTGCTCGAGGTCGACGACGCCGGGCCGGGCATCGACGCAGTCGACGTACCGCGGGTGTTCGACCGGTTCTACCGTGCCGACAGCGCCCGGGGGTTGCCGGGATCCGGTCTGGGGCTGTCGATCGTGCAGCGGGTCGTCGACGCCCACGGCGGCCGGGCCGCTGTCGCCCGTTCCACACGCGGTGGCGCGCTGCTTCGTGTCGACCTTCCGGCCGCGGCCCCGCCCGCCCCGATCGCGCGCCGCACCGCCGGGGAGGACACCGCGGCGCGTTGACCCCGTCCCGGCGGTGCGGCCCAGGACAAGAGACGGCCGCCTTCGGGCATGACCCCGCGCCGTTCACCTTCGGGGCCGGACACCGCAGTGCGCGACCCCAGGCCAGGTGCGTCGCGCAGGACCGGAGGGCGGCGGCCGTCAGACCCACGAAAGGACACGGGACGGGCTGGGTGCCCGTCCCGGATCTCGTCCGTGCCGCCGCGCTCACCGTTTCAGCGCGGGCTCCTCCTCGCCGGCGAGCGTGTGTCGACCGATCGGTGGCCCTGCCGCTGGACGGGACAGCCGGCTCGGCCACCAGATTCGCCGGCCGATCAGGAGGGTGAGGGCGGGCACCAGGACCGACCGCACCAGCAGGGCGTCGAGCAGCACGCCGAAGGCGACCAGGAACCCGACCTGGATCAGCATCACCAGCGGGAGTGTGGCGAGGACCGCGAACGTGGCCGCCAGGACCAGCCCCGCCGAGGTGATGACGCCACCGGTGGCGGAGAGGGCTTTGAGCATGCCCTCTCGGGTGCCGAGCCGCACGGTTTCCTCCCGGGCCCGGCTGGCCAGGAAGATGTTGTAGTCGACGCCGAGCGCTACCAGGAACAGGAATGCCAGCAGCGGCACCGAATAGTCGATGCCCTTGAACCCGAGGATCGTGTCGAAGACGAACACGCTGCCGCCGAAGGCCGCCGCGAACGAGACGACCACGGTGGCCATCAGGACCAGCGGGGCCACGATCGCGCGCAGCAGCAGCCCGAGGACGATCAGGACGACGGCGAGCACCAGCGGGATCACCCGCTTCTCGTCGCGGCTGGTGGTCACCTCGGTGTCGAGGTTCTCCGCGCTCGGCCCGCCGACGATCGCCTCCGCCCCGCTCACCGCGTGCACAGCGGTGCGCACACGCTTGATCGTGTCGTACTCCGCGACGGTGTCCGGCGCGTCCGTCGGGAACACGGAGATGTCGGCCCAGCCACCCTTGGTCTGGCCCGGGATGGCCATGGCCACACCGCGGGTGCCCTTGACGATGTCGAGCACTCGCTCCTGGTACGCCGGCCGCGTGAAGATCGTCATCGGCTGGCCGCCGAGCTCCGGGAAGTGCTGGCGGAGAACGGTGAAGCCGGTGACCGACTCCGGCGCGGACAGGAACTGGTCCTGCTCCCGCAGGGCGCCGGTATTGCCCCCCAGCCCGAGGGCGAGCACGCCGAGGACTCCGAGCGAGCCGAGCGTCGCCACCCACCGTCGGCGGCTGATGGCGGTGCCAAGCCGTCCCCACAGCCCCGGCTTCTGCTCCACAGCCGTGCTGAACCGCGGGATGGCCGGCCAGAAGATCCGCCTGCCGAGCACCACGAGCACCGCCGGGAACAGCGTCAGCATGGCCACCAGCGCGCACAGGATGCCGGCCGCGCCGATCGGGCCCAACCCGCTGGTGCTGTTCAGGTCCGCGACGAGCAGGCAGAGCAGGCCGGCGATCACGGTGGCCGCGGACGCGACGATGGCCGGCGCCGCGCCGCGTAGCGCGTGGACCATCGCAACCCTGACGTTCTCGTGGTGGTGCAGTGCCTCCCGATACCGAGCGATGAGCAACAGCGCGTAGTCCGTGCCGACGCCGAAAACCAGGATCGTCAGCAGCGCCGAATTCTGGTCGTTGACCACGATGCCGAAGCCCTTGACGAGCAGGTAGACGGTCGCCATCGCGGTCAGTGCGGCCGCGCCCACGACCACGAGCGGGATGAACCACAACACCGGGCTTCGGTAGGTGAGGATGAGCAAGAGCGTGACGACGACGACGGTGGTGAGGAAGACCTGCAGGTCGATGCCGTCGAAGACAGCGTCCATGTCACCGTCGATCGCGGCCGGGCCGGTCACGTCGAGTTCCAGGCCGGTGGGGCGGTCCTTCGCGGCGTCACGCAACGGGCCGACGATGGCCTCCGGTGCGCCGTAGGTCGTGCTCACGTCGAGGGTGAACATCATCGCCTTGCCGTCGGTGGAGAGTCTCGTCGCCGGACCCTCGTCGTCCTCGCCGGCCGCCACCTTCGGCGGGTACCGCTCGGCGAGGGTGTTGCGGTGGCGCTCGACCGTCGCGCGGTCGGCGTCGGTCATCCCGCCGGCGCGGTGGTACACGAACACGAACGTGCTGTCCTCGCCGCCGGGGAGACTGTCCTCCAGCATCGCCACCTTGGTGGACTCGGCGCTGGCCGGCAGGGTGTCCACGGCTCTGTCGGTGGTGACCGAGCTCAACTTTCCGCTCAACGGCACCATCACCGCCGCCAGCGCCACCCATAGGCCAATCACCAACCACGGCACCCACCGGCCTGCCAACCGACCGGCCGGCGCCTCCCTGGGCGGCGCTGCGTTGACTGACATCAATAGCCTCCTGGCGGGTTGCGTCGCTTGTCTGAGGCCAACTTCGTACCGAGCGAATCTGAGACGACCGTTAATCCGGTGATCAGACCGGTCGGCAGGGCCCAGGCGACACAGCCGTCGGACCGGGTGAGCAACGCGGCAGGGCTCTCGTGCGGGTGTCGAACGGCGCTCCGGGAGTAGTACCGCGGTACCACCTCCCTCCCCTGAGCCGAGCGCCGCCGACACGGGCGAGCGTGATTCACCTCGCACAAGTTTGCCCCTGACGTCAACGTGAGGTTTTAGCGTGGCGATATGCACATCAACGGCTCAACAGCCCTCGTGACCGGAGCTAACCGCGGCCTCGGCAAGGCCTTCGCCGAGGCCCTCCTCGCCCGGGGCGCCACCGTCTATGCGACCGCCCGCCGCCTGGAAAGCATCGACATTCCCGGTGCCATCGCGCTCCAGCTGGACATCACGGATCCCGCGTCCATCGAGGCCGCCGCAGGCAAGGTGGCCGACCTCGACATCCTCATCAACAACGCCGGCACCTCCACCGAAGCCCCGCTGCTCGGCCCCTCCACGGAGAACATCCGCCGCGACCTCGACACCAACTTCTGGGGCACTCTCAACGTCACCCGCGCCTTCGCGCCCAGGCTGGCCGGCGGCGCCATCCTCAACGTCATCTCGGCGCTGAGCTGGTACACCTTCAGCCCCGGCAGCAACGGCTACGCCGCCTCCAAGGCCGCGGAGTGGTCCCTGACGAACGGCATCCGACTCGAGTTGGCCGACCAGAAGACTCTGGTCACCGCCCTGGCGCTGGCGATCGCCGACACGGACATGATGGCTGGCTTCGACATCCCCAAGCTCGCGCCCCACGAGGTGGTCGCCCAGGCCCTCGACGGACTGGAAGCAGGCAAGATCGAAGTCATCGCTGACAAGCCCACCGCCAACGTCAAGGCCTCCCTCTCCCGCGATCCCGCCGACTTCTACGCCGACATCACCGGCAATCTCTTCGCCTGACTTCACCGGTAATCCGCCTGCCGCAGTAAGCGGCCTGGTCAACGGGCGTACGCCCGGCGGTAGCCCGGATTCTCACGAAGCCGGGCTGCCGCCGGACCGCCGCAGGGGTGCGGACGTCGAGCGAAGCCATGAAGATCGTGCTCGACTTCGTGGTCTTGAAGCTGGCGCCTCCAACGGCCCTCGACCACCTCGCGTAGGTAACGACGGGATCGGTGACCAGGTCGACGTCGACTTCGACCAGCTCCATTTCCACGCCCCCGACGCACGCGGCACCCGCGGTCCGGCCGATCCGATGGCACGCCTGACAGGCGTGCTCGATCCCGTTCGGTCAGCCGCGAAGGTAGGTGAGAACGGCCGACACCCGGCGGTCCGAGTGCGGGTCGAGGGGGAGCTTGGCGAAGATGTTGCCGATGTGCTTGCGCACCGCGGCCTCGCTGACGAACAGCTTGCCGGCAATCGCGTGGTTGGTGTGGCCTTCGGCCATGAGCGCCAGCACCTCCAGTTCGCGTTCGGTGAGGCCGGCGAGCGGACCGTCGGTGTGCCGGCGGACGACGAGCTGGCGGACGACCTCGGCGTCGATGACCGTGCCGCCCGCGGCGACACGGTCGACGCTGTCGAGGAAGTCGCGTACGTGCCCGACCCGGTCCTTGAGCAGATAGCCGATGCCGCCGCCGGGGGCGGAGTCGAGCAGCTCGTCGGCGTAGGCGTCGGCGACATAGGCGGACAGCAGCAGGATCGCGATGCCGGGATGGGCGGCTCGGATGGTGGCCGCCGCGCGCAGGCCCTCGTCGGTGTGGGTGGGTGGCATGCGGATGTCGGTGACGACGAGGTCGGGGCGGCAGTTGGCCGCGTACGTGAGCAGGGCCGGCGCGTCTGCGACGGCCGCGACGATGTCGTGGCCAGCGCGTTCGAGGATTCGGACCAACCCTTCGCGGAGCAGGGCCGCGTCCTCGGCGACCACGATGCGCAGTGCCTTCGGCGGCGGCGTCAGTGGATCGGGCACGTCATCCTCACCTGGGTCGGGCCGCCGGCGGGGCTGGTGATGTGCAGGTCGCCGTCGAGGGCGTCGAGCCGGGCGCGCAGTCCGGCGAGGCCGGTGCCGGCCTGCGGGTCAGCGCCGCCGACGCCGTCGTCCACCACCGAGACGATGAGTGCGTGGTCCTCGGTCCACGCGTGCACCTGTGCCGATCGGGCCCGGGAGTGGCGGGCGACGTTGGTGAGGTTTTCGCTGACGAAGAAGTAGGCCGCGGCCTCGACGGCCGGGGGAAGCCGGCCGTCGAGGGCGAGATCGAGGTGGACCGGGACCGGTGACCGACCGGCGATCTCGTGCACGGCCGCGGCGAGACCATGGTCGGTCAGTACCTGGGGGTGGATGCCCCGGATCGTGGTGCGCAGGTCGGCGAGGGCCTGTTCGGCCTGCTGATGGGCCTCGCGCACGAGGTCGAGGCCGGGGCCGTCGGTCAGGTCCAGTTCGGCGCTGCCCAGTGTCATGGTCAGCGCGACGAGGCGCTGTTGGACGCCGTCGTGGAGATCGCGCTCGATCCGGCGGCGTTCGGTTTCGAACGCGTCGACCAGCCCGCTTCGGGAGCGGCGCAGCTGCTGGACCGCTTCGGCCAGTTGGGCTTCGGGCGGGTCCAGCAGGTGCCGCACCAGGGCGGCCTGGCCGCAGGCCAGCGCGGTGACCGCGTACGCCAGCAGGACGAGTGTGAGGATGCCGGCGAGCACCGCCAACCACGCCTCACCGGTGTTGCCCACCCGCCACCCGGCGACCTCGACCACGTCGTGACGGACCAGCACCGGAGCGAGGATCAGCACGACCGCAGCCGTCAGCAGCACCACCACCGCGGCGTCCACGAGCCAGAACAGCGTCACCAGCAGGACCGTGGCGCCCGTCTCCGGCCAGGCCACGCCGCCATGTTTCCGATCGCGCGGCGCAGGTAACCGGCTCACCGGCCGCCCGGGAAAGATCAGCTGGAGCCGGCGCCGCTCGCCCGCGGCGGCGAGGTGCGTGAGCGTCGGAAGGCCGGCGAGCACGAACAGTCCCGCGACCACCACGATCGTGGCCACGCCCACTGTGAGTACGACGAGCAGGAGGATCAGCCAGCCGAGACCGATGGGCACGGTGGTGGCCACGTACGCGAGTGAGCGCCACGGCCACACCGACGCCAGAAACCGCGTGGGGCGTCCCCGTACGGCTGTCCAGGCATCATCCACGTGCCCAACCCTACGGTTCGCACCGGCCGGGCGGGGTAGCGTGCGCGCTACCCCCGAAGTCGCGTCGAAGCCCGTGTGGTGGGCCGCGCCGGCAGGTGTACTCAGGGCATGAACCAGGCATCCCCGGCGGCCGTCACGCTCGACGGCCTCACCCGCACCTACCGCTCGCGCGCCGGCACGGTGCATGCGCTGCGCGGCGTCACCCATGTGTTCCAACGCGGCACGTTCACCGCGATCATGGGACCGTCCGGCTCCGGAAAATCCACCCTGCTGCAGCTCGCCGCGGGCCTCGACCGGCCGACCGGCGGGCGGGTGCTCGTCGGCGACACTCAGCTCGACAAGCTGGACGAGACCGCGCTGACCCGCTTCCGGCGCACGTCGATGGCGTTCGTCTTCCAGTCCTACAACCTTCTCGACGCGCTCACCGCGTTCGAAAACGTCGCGCTTCCCGCCCGCCTGGCCGGACGCCGTGTCGACCCGGCCGCCGTGCAGACCGCCCTGGCTCACGTCGGCCTTGCCGAACACGCCAGGCGCCGGCCATCGGAGCTGTCCGGCGGCCAGCAACAGCGGGTCGCGATCGCCCGGGCGCTGCACGGTCGGCCCGACGTCCTGTTCGCCGATGAACCCACCGGCGCCCTGGACCGCGGCACCGGACGCGACGTGCTGGAACTCCTGCGCTCGCTGGCCGACGGCGGCCAGAGCGTCGTCATGGTGACCCACGATCCACTGGCTGCCTCGTACGCGGACGCGGTGTTGTTCCTCGCCGACGGGCAGATCGTCGGTCACCTCACGCACGCCGACGCCGCTCAGATCGCCGCGACGATGACCGACTTGGAGCGATGATGCTGACTTTGAGCCGGCAGACGGTGCGCAGCTCATGGCGCGGCTACCTGGGCGCCTTCGTCGCGCTGCTGTTCGGCGTCGTCCTGATCGCCGTCACCGTGACGCTCCTCGGGAGCGTCGACGCCACCGGCGGCCGGCCCGGCGTCACCACCGACCAGCGCGCCCAACTCGACGACCTGGCCGCGGTCTTCGGGATGATGTCGGCGATCTCGGCGTTCATGGCGCTGTTCGTGGTCAGCAGCACGTTCGGCTTCGTCGTGGCCGGCCGCCGGCGCGAGCTCGGCCTGCTGCGCCTGGTCGGCGCGACGCCAGGGCAGGTGCGCCGGCTTCTGCTGGGCGAGTCCCTCGTCGTCGCGGCCGCGGCCACCACGGTTGGCGGTCTGCTCGGCACGGCGCTGGCCCCCGCCGTTCTCTGGCTGGTGGAGGCCATCGGGATCACCACGCTCGACCTTCGGGCGCCGCGCCCGTGGATCGCCTGGGCGGTCGCCGTGCCCACCGGTGCCGTGATCGCGCTCCTCGGGGTCTGGCGATCCTCGCGCCGCGCCGCCCGGATCGCCCCGAGCGCCGCCCTGCGGGAGGCCACGATCGAACGAACCCGGCCGAGCATTCTCCAGCTCGCCGTCGCGACGCTGTGCTTCGGCGGCCTGGTGGTGGTGGTCGTCGTCGTCGCCGAGATGCCGCCGCTGTTCGCCCTGATCGCCTCCATCCTGCTGCCCGAGGTGGTCGTGATTGGCCTGATGAGCATCGGCCACGCCGTCATCCCGCGGCTCGCCGCCCTGCTCGCCCGCCCGTTCGTCGCCCGGGACGTCACGGCCCGGATGGCCCGCGACGAGGTGCGTGCCGCCGCCCGCACCACCGCCGCGGTCGCCGCCCCGGTCGTGGCCATCTCCGCCATCGCCGGGTCGCTGCTGCTGTCCCTCAGCTTCCTCGCCGACTGGACGACCGCGCAGGACCGGGCCCGGCTGCGCGCACCGCTCGTCGTCGAGGCGGACAGTCCGGCCGCGGCGGCGGCGGTCGCGTCCGACAAGGCCGTCGCGATCGCCGACGTACGCCGGCAGGGCATGCTCCAGCGTGACGAGGAGGGCCGTCCCGGCGTGCGCGATCAGGTCGAGATCCTCGACCCCGTCACCGCCTCCGCCGCCCGGGGCCTGACCGCCACCCGCGGCACCCTCGACGACTTCCAGGGACGCGTGGTGGCGGTCACCGCCTCGGGGGTCATCGACGCCGGCGTCGGCCTGGGCGGCACTCTCCCGGTCTGGATCGCCGGCGAGTTGGTCCCGTTGCGGGTCGTCGCCGTCATCCCCGACGCACCCGACCTGTACGGCGATCTCGTCATCCCGGCCGGCCTGCTCCCGCCCGCAAGCGAACGTGCCACCGGGACGGTCTTCGTCCTACCGCGCGCCGACGCCGCCGCGGCGCGCGTCTCCCTCCAGCGCACCCTCGCCGGCACCGACAGCCGGATGCTCGACTCCGGCGACTGGATCGACGCCACCACGGCCCAGACCCGCCAGGCCAACAACCTCGGCCTCACCATCCTGCTCGGACCGGCCGGCCTCTACGCCGCCATCGCGATCGTCAACGCCACCCTCATCGGCGGATCCCAGCGGCGCCGGCAACGCGACCTGGTCCGGTTCCTCGGCGCGACCCCCGACCAGGTCCGGCGAGCAGCCATCTGGCAGGCCGCCCTCGTCGGCGGCACCGGCCTGCTGCTGGGCGGTGCCACCACCCTGCTGCTCGGCTGGCTCGTACGCCGCGCCATCACCGCCGACCTGGTCGGCGTCGCCGTGCCCATCACCATCCCATGGCTCCCGCTGCTCGGCATCGGCGTCACCTGCCTGCTGCTCACCGTGGCCGCAGCAGCGGCCGGTATCCGTACGCGCAAGGCTCCACATCTAGTGCTGTGACCACTGACGTTCACCGGGTTGTCGGTGGTGTTGTGGTTCCTCGCCCAGACGTTGTCGGAGCGAGCGACTTCCCACCGTCGTCGGCGGTGAGATTGGTCCACGCTCGGAGTTCCTGGCGGGTGCTGGGCTTGCCACGTCCGGCGCGCTGTTCCCGGCAAGCCGCACATCCCTTCAGATACGACGCCTAGCACTGGCGGGACGTGACGCGCCCGCCGCCCTTCCGCGGTAGCGGCCCCTGGCAGGGAAAACGTGACTCTGTGTCGCTGGGTGCGCGCGTTCTGAAGGCACCCCGGTCAGTCGACCGGGCGGCTGAGAATTCGCGCCGAAACCCGGTAACCAAATCGGCTGGCCAACTCGTCAGGTCAGTGACGGATCGCCACTGCCGGCGGTCGGCCGAGGAGGGACAACGGACATGGGCGACGTGCGTGGGCGTTTCCGGGACGACCTGGCCCAACATCCCGCCCCGCCACTGGGTGACCTGGTCCAGCAGTCGGTGGTGCAGGGCCGACGAATTCGTCGCCAGCGTCGCCTGGCGCAGTTCGGCGCCGGCGGATCGGCGTTGGCGATGCTGCTCGTGATCGGCCTGGCCGCCGGGCCGCTCGGCGTCGGAGCGGATGACGCCGGTCAGCCCGGGGGTCCGAACGTGGGTCTGCCGAGCGGATCGGTCGACACCGCCACGCCGTCCCCGGCTGGGTCCTCCGGTGGTGCTCCGGGCGGGTTCGAGCAGGGCGCCGGACGAGACCCCTTTCGATCAGTGTCGCCGACCCCGTCGACCACGGTGATCGACACGGTGAGGATCGGGGAGGGGCCGGACGGCGAACTGCTGACCACCACACCGCAGGGTGCCCTGGAACTGCTGACCCGGCTGCTGCCCGAGGGGAGGACCAGCGGCTATGCGAGTCTGGAGAGCAGCGGGGCGGGGCCCGGGATGCCGTACGTCCAGCTCTACCTGGACCGAGGCGACGGACCGGGCATGCTGCGGCTCGCCATCTACCGGGACCGCCTCGGCGGCGACCCCGCCCCGGGGACTGTGGAGCTGACCGAAGTACCCGACAACTGCGTGCAGAACCAGATGGTCACCGTGCACCACCGCGCTGGCCTCCAGGTTGATCTCACGATCTCCACCTGTCTGGTCTGGGACGCCAAGGGAACCGTGCCGGCACCGCCCGCCCTCTCCGTGAAGGAGGCGATCGAGATCGCCGCCAACCCGATCTGGGGAACGACACTACCGGCCGAGTACGTCATCAACGGGACCAAGAGGTTCCCGAAGCTGGCCCGGTCGAATGGCTGACGAAGACTTCGTGGAGTTCGCGCAGGCGGCCGCCGGCCGGCTGCGCGACGCCGCGTTCCTGATGTGCCGCGACTGGCATCTCGCGCAGGACCTCACCCAGACGACGCTGGCCAAGGTGTACGCCAACTGGAGGCGGGTCCGCCGGGCCGACGACCCCCACGCGTACGCCCGCAAGATCCTGCTGCGCTGCATGATCGACCAGCAACGGCGTCGCTCCAGCCGCGAGTTGGCGATGTCGGCGCCGCCGGAGCGGGGTGAGGAACACCCTGCCGAGCTGCGCATGACGTTGCTGGATGCGGTCGCCACCCTGCCGTTGCGGGACCGGGCGATCATCGTCCTGCGCTACTGGGACGACCTGAGCGTGGAGGCAACCGCCGAGGTTGTGGGCGTCTCCACCGCCGTCGTGAAGAGCCAGAGCATGCGCTCCCTCAACCGCCTGCGCGAGTTGCTCGGCGAGACCCGTTCCGAGCTGTTCGCCGAGGAACGCCATTGACCGGTCCCGTCTGCGGCCGGGGTGTGGCGGATCCCGATGGTGTCGAACCGTCGGCCGGCAACCGCCGCGTCGGTGCTGCGGCGACGAAGGTGCCGCCACGCGTCGTCGGCTGAAGCGCCACCCGCGGTGGCAAGTATCTGTGTGTGGGAGAGGTTTTCGGTGTCCGTATCGAGCAGCAGGACGAGCCGAGGCCGGATTCGCGGCAGAGGCCGAGGTGCGGTCGCGGTCCTGTCGGCGTTGCTGGTGATGGCCGCAGGGTGCCATCGGGGGGAGTCCGGTGTCGGCCCCGACGAGCTGCACACCGCAAACGCGGAACGGGGCGATCCGAGCCGGCTGCTGGTGGCGGGCGATCTGGGAGCGGACTGGCATGAGGACGACGCGCGAACCGGTCTGCCGCAGTGGCCGTGGGAGCAGGGCAGCTGCCCCAACTACAAGAGCAGCGACTACCCGGCCAAGTCACATCGGCGCGCTGCCGTGCAGCGCTACTACCGGCTGTCTGACGGCTCGTCGCCGGCCCACCACGTCGTGGAGACGTACGAACCTGGATGGGCCGAGCGGAACGTCGAGGACGTCCGTCGGGTCCTCCTGCGGTGCGCGAGCTACCCGGTCCTCGGATCACAGGTCTCGTTCGACGTCGTCGACCCGCACTACCTGAAGGGCACCGGCATGCTCGTTCGAGGTCGCATCGCGCACGCGGACACCCCGAACACCGTCACGTACTTCGTGATGCTCAAGCGAGGCGAGACGGTCTCGACGGTCCGCCTGCCCGATCCGGGCAGCCAGGTCGTGGTGGACGAGATCGCGGCGAGGGCGGTGGCCCGCCTTGACTGAACGCGCAGGGCGGCAGCTGCCGCGCCGCTGGGTCATCTCCGCAGCCACCATGTCACTGGCCGGCGTCGCGACAGCCGCCTTCGGCGCCACGCGCGCCCGCGACGGCGCCGGGGCCGGGGCCGGGGCATCGCACGGTCCATCCCCGGCCAGTCCGATCCCCACCACGCCGGCCATCGACCGGATCGACCAGGCGAGAACGCGCATCAAGGCCTACGTGCAGCGGTACGACGGCCACCTGGCGGTCGCGGCACTGGACCGACAAGGAACGGCCGCGGTGACGGTCGGCGCCAGACGGTTCGAGACCGCCAGCATCGTCAAGGTCAACATCCTCGCGGCCCTTCTGCTGCGCCAGAACCCGCCGGGCAAGGCCCTGGGCTCTGACACCCGGCGGTTGGCCGAGGTCATGATCGTGTCCAGTGACAACGACGCGGCGGTCGCCCTGTGGCAGCGCATCGAGGGCTCGCGTGGCCTCACCGCCGCGAACCGCGTGCTCGGTCTGCGCGAGACCAAGCCCAACACGCACTGGGGACTCACCACGACCACGGCTGCCGACCAGCTCCGTCTGCTGACCGCGCTGACGTCGCCGACGGGACCGCTGACCCCGCAGGACCGTACCTTCGTCATGGGCCTCATGAAGAAGGTGATCCCCGAGCAGCGATGGGGAGTCACCGCCGCGCGGGAGCCGGGCAGTCGTTCCGAGTACGTCAAGAACGGCTGGGACACCGCCGACGTCGACGGGGGCCGCTGGCTGGTCAACAGCATCGGGCGGATCGTCGAGGCTCGTCACGACTGGCTGATCGCCGTGCTCTCCGACCATCACGTGAGCCAGAAGGAGGGCATCCGCGTCGTCGAGAAGGCAGCCACGTACGTGCTCAAGGAGTTGCGCGCCGCCACCGCCGACGACGGTCCTTCACAGGGGTAGGCCGCACATCCGAACTGCCCCACGTCGGCTACCACCTGGACGAGGTCAGTCGGCGTACACGATCAGTGCTTTCCACCGTGCCCACCCGCGGCCGCGCGCCCCCATGCCGTCCTCGGCCTTGCGGGCCGTGCGGTACGCGCCCTGGTCAGCGCGCCGGCCAGGCGGCCATGGCCAGTTCCGCAGTATCGGTGAGCTCCGCCGCCGTGGCGCCATCCCGGGCGCGCTGGGACATGCCGTGCATGACGGCCGTGAAATACGCGGCAAGCTTGCGGGGGTCGGCTGTCGCCGGTATTTCGCCCTCGTGCCGGGCGGTTGTCAGGCGCTTCTCGAAGGTGCCGACGCTGGCGTTGCGCAGGTCGCGCATGTAGGTGGCGACATCGGTGTCGGCCGCGGCCGCGCTGCAGAGCAGATTTCCGGCCGGCGTCTCGGCGTCGGTGTACATCGCCGCCGCGTCGAGCAGGATGCGGCGGAAAGCATCGAAGGCCGTCGGCTCCCTGGCCATGGCGGCCCAGATGAACTCGCCGGCCGGGGAGCGACCGTACGCCTCGATGACCTCGTTGAACAGAGACCTCTTGTCCCCGAACGCCGCATAGAGGCTGCCGGGCCGGATGCCCATCTCCCGGGTCAGGTCGTTGATCGAGGTCCCCTCGTACCCGTTCTCCCAGAACAGGCGGGTGGCGGCCGCCAGTGCCGCCGCCCGGTTGAAGGTCGGCGGCCGGCCTCGCCGTACCTCTGGTGTGCCCATGACCCCATTCTAGAGCGATCGTTCAAAAGTGGGTCGGCGACTTGTTGGTAGATCACTCAAGAACGAGCTACGGTTCCTCTTGAGCGATCATTCAACAAAGGAGCGGTCATGTCAGGAGCACTGGAGAACAAAGTGGCCGTCGTCACCGGCGGCAGTCACGGGATCGGCCGGGCGACCGTCGAGCGGTTCGCCCGTGACGGGGCGACGGTCGCCGTCGGCTACGGCCACGACGAGGTGGCGGCCCGCGACACGGTGGAGCGCATCCGCAAGGACGGCGGACGTGCCTTCGCCGTGCACACCGAGCTGGGCACACCCGGCGACGCGGCTCGCTTCTGGGAAACCTTCGACAAGGCGGGCCGGGAAGTCGTGCCCGACGGGAAGATCGACATCCTCGTCCACAACGCCGGCAGGGGAAGCTTCGCCCGGCTGGCCGACCTCCCCGAGGACGAGTTCGACCAGGTGATGGCCGTGAACGTGAAGGCGCCGTTCTTCATCACGAAGCTCGCGCTGCCGCGACTGCGCGACGGCGGCCGGATCATCAACGTCTCCAGCACCGCGGCCAGAGTCGGAAGCCCGGATCTGCTGGCCTACGGCGTCAGCAAGGCGGCGCTGAACTGGTTCAGCTACGACATGGCGCTGGATTTGGGCCCGCGCGGAATCACCGTCAACTCGGTGTCACCCGGCATCGTCATGACCCGGAACAGCCAATACCTGGTCGACAATCCGGAACTCGCGGCGCAGCAGACGGCACGCGTAGCCCTCGGCCGGCTCGGCGAGACGGACGACGTGGCCAGCATCATCGCCTTCCTCGCCTCCGACGAGGGGCGCTGGGTGACCGGTCAGGTCATCGACGCTTCGGGCGGCACCGCGCTCTGAGAACGGGCCGACCAGGTCGCGTTTCGTCGGTGGCGTCGATGTTGCGGAGAGGTCTCCGGTGCGTGGTTCAGCGACCAAGCTGGAACTTCACACCGGAGACCTCTACCACTGCCCGCACCGCCGGTTTCCGGGCGCCGTGACCTGGTCGCGGCTGCCACCATCGCCACCCGTAGCCCGGGCGGCGGACACCCGGTGAACGTTCCTGAACACCGCACCTAGCGGACGCGAAGCCCGGCGACGAGGAGGTCGACCAGGCGGCGTGCGTCGTAGCGGGGGTCGTTGCCCGCGCCGATGCAGAGATTGCCGACTCCGCGCAGCAGCCCGTAGGCGTCCAGGTCGGGGTGGATTTCGTCGGCGGCGACGGTGGCGTCGAGGAGTTGGCCGCAGACCGGGACGAGCCGGTCGAGGAAGTAGGCGTGCAGGGTCTGGAAGGTGGCGTCGTCGGACTGTAGCGCTGCGGCGAGGCCGTGTTTGGTGACCAGGAAGTCGACGAACAGGTCGATCCACCGCGCCAGGGCGGCGTACGGGGTGTCGCTGTCGGCCAGGAGGGCCGGTCCCGCGTCGGCGCACGCCTCGATCTGGTGCCGGTAGACGGCCACGATGAGGTCGGCCCGGCTGGGGAAGTGGCGGTAGATCGTGCCCACGCCGACGCCCGCCCGGACGGCGATGTCCCGCACGGGGACGTCGACGCCGGAGGTGACGAACGCCGCGGCGGCGGCGTCGAGCAGGGCCCTCTCGTTGCGCCGGGCGTCGGCTCGCTTGCGCGGGGCCGGTTGCGCCGAGCCGTTGTCGATGTCGGCCACGTCGCGTTACCTCCGTCACGTCACTTGGCAACCGGAACACAGTTCCGTATGTTGGTTATCGGAACAGCGTTCCGCTTGCTCACCATACTGACCGGACGGGCTGCCACCAAACCGTGGACCGCCGGACGTGAAGGAGACCAGTCATGCAGTACCGCACCTTGGGCCGCACCGGTGTGCAGGTCAGCACCCTCGTACTCGGCGCGATGAACTTCGGCAGGATCGGTAACACCACCCAGCAGGACGCCACCGCCATCGTCGACGCAGCGCTCGAGGCGGGGATCAATCTCATCGACACCGCCGACGTCTACAGCGGCGGCCAGTCCGAGGAGATGGTCGGCAAGGCCATCGCCGGTCGCCGCGACGACGTCGTCCTGGCCACCAAGGCGACCCTGCCGATGGGCGACGAGCGCAACCAGCGGGGCGGCTCACGCCGCTGGCTGGTCACCGCGCTGGAGAACAGCCTGCGCCGCCTCGGCGTCGACCACGTCGACCTCTACCAGATGCACCGGTGGGATCCGACGACCAGCGACGACGAGACGCTGTCGGCGCTGACGGACCTGCAGCGCGCGGGCAAGATCCGCTACTTCGGCTCCTCGACCTTCCCCGCCTACCGCATCGTGCAGGCGCAGTGGGCCGCCCGCGAGGGACGTCTGAGCCGTTACGTGACCGAGCAGCCGAACTACTCGATCCTGCAGCGTGGCATCGAGGCACACGTGCTGCCCACGACCCAGGAGTACGGCATGGGCGTACTCGCCTGGAGCCCGCTGGCATCGGGGTGGCTGTCCGGCGCGATCCGCGCCGGCCAGGACATCAGCACGAACCGCTCGGGCTTCATGCAGCAGCGCTACGACATCAGCATCCCCGCCAACCGCGCCAAGCTCGACGCCGTCGAGCAACTCGCCACAGTCGCCGACGAGGCCGGCCTCAGCCTCATCCAACTCGCCCTCGGCTTCGTCACCGCGCACCCGGGCGTGACCAGCGCGATCATCGGCCCCCGCACGACGGACCACCTCCGCTCGCAGCTCGCCGCCGCCGACACGGTCCTCCCGGCCGACGTGCTGGACGCCATCGACGCGATCGTGGCCCCCGGTGTCGACCTCGCCGCCCACGAAAAGAACGACACCCCACCCGCTCTGCTCGAGCCGACACTGCGCCGCCGCTGACCACCCGGCACGCCAGTGACCAGGCGGCAGGCGGACGTGCGCCCGAGCGTCCGACTGCCGCCTGACCCGCCAGATCTTCCCGGCTCGGCACCGAAAGGACGCACGGACCCATGCCAAGCAAGCCCTCGCCCAGCTTCGGGCTCATGACCGCCCCGATGCACGTCGGCTACCACGACATCCTGCGGGTATGGCAGGAAGCGGACGCCATCGCCGAGATCGAGCACGCGTGGCTGTTCGACCACCTCATGCCCATCGGCGGCGACCCGGGCGGACCGGCGTACGAAGGCTGGACACTGCTCTCCGCCCTCGCCGCGCAGACCGAGCGGCTGCGACTGGGCGTGATGGTGACCAGCAACCGCTTCCGGCCTCCCGCGATGCTCGCCAAGATCGCCACGGTCGTCGACATCGTCTCCGGCGGGCGCCTCGACTTCGGCATCGGCGTCGGGTCACGGCCTGGTCACCCCCTGGCCCGGCGGGAGTACGCCGCGCACGGCCTGCCCTTCGCCGACACCGTCGACGCCGTGGGCAGCCTCGCCGAGGCGCTCACGGTCATCCGGCGGCTCTGGACGGACAACGAGCCGTTCGACTTCCACGGAACGTACGTCGACCTCACCGGCGCGTTCGCCAGCCCCAAGCCCGTGCAGCGCCCGCACCCGCCGATCGTTGTCGGTGGCCGCTCCGCCGCCACATTGCGGGTGGTCGCCGAGCACGCGGACATCTGGAACATCGCCAGCGGAGACATCGACGACGCCGTCAGCCGCAGCGCCCTGCTGGAACGCTACTGCGCCGAAATCGGCCGCGACCCAGCGTCGATCACCCGCTCGATCAACCTGCCCGTCTCCTACGACCAGCCCGGGCTCACCCAGGACGCCATCGGCAGGGCGATCGGTGCCGGCTTCGGGCACATCGTGCTCACACTGCCGGCGCCCTACCCCGCTGGCGTCGCGCGTTGGGTCGCCGATGAGCTCATCACCCCGTCCACCGCACAGCTGCCCCGGCGGGTCGAGCTGAACTGATCTCCGACCCGGGCGGGCGGGGCGGCGTTCGCGTCGGTGAAACACCCCTACGTAGCGATGGCCAGTAGAACCTGGGTACCAACGCCGGGCCGGAAATGCCGACCGCGGTACCACGATGGGGGCTGTGCCCGGACCTAGCGTGGTGAGCATGATTCAGGTGCGCGAAGTAACCAAGCGATACGGTGCGAAGACGGTCGTCGACCGCCTGTCGTTCACCGCGAAGCCCGGACAGGTCACCGGATTCCTCGGCCCCAACGGCGCCGGCAAGTCGACGACCATGCGGATGATCGTCGGCCTCGACGCGCCGACCTCCGGCGACGTGCTGGTCAACGGCAAGCCGTACGCGTCGTCGCAGGCACCACTGCGCGAGATCGGCGTTCTGCTCGAGGCCAAGGCCGCACACCCCGGCCGGACGGCGGTCAGCCACCTACTGGCCCTGGCCCGTACGCACGGCATCCCGCGTTCGCGCGTGGACGAGGTGCTCGACCTTGCCGGCCTCTCGGCCGTCGCCCACAAGCGGGTCGGTGCGTTCTCCCTCGGCATGGGCCAGCGACTCGGCATCGCCGCCGCCCTGCTCGGTGACCCGGCCGTGGTGATGCTCGACGAGCCGGTCAACGGCCTCGACCCCGAGGGTGTCCTCTGGGTGCGCAACCTGCTCACCGGCCTGGCCGCCGAGGGCCGCACCGTGATGCTGTCCTCACACCTGATGAGCGAGGTCTCGCTGATCGCGGACCACCTGGTCATCATCGGCCGGGGCAGACTGCTCGCCGACACCACCGTGGCCGACTTCGTGACCGCCGAGGGCGTCCGGGTCGTCACTCCCGCCCCCGACGCGCTGCGCACGACGATTGCCGGCCCGGGCATAACCGTCACCTCGACCGGCGCCGAGGAACTGCTCGTCGCCGGCACCTCCGCCCGCAAGATCGGGCTGGCCGCGGCCGCCCGCGGCATCCCACTGTTCGAACTCACCCCGCAGAACGCCTCCCTCGAAGAGGCGTTCATGGACCTGACCCGCGACGCTGTCGAATACGAGGCCTCCCGATGAAGATCACCCCTGGTGGCGTCGCCGCCGCCGAATGGACCAAGTTCTCCTCCCTGCGCTCCACCTGGATCACGACCGGCATCTCCGCCCTCCTCCTCATCGCCTTCGGCATGATCGCCTCGGCGTCCTTCTCGGGCGACAACCTGACCCCGATCGACCTGGCCCTGTCGGGCAGCGCCCTGGCAGCCCTGTCCGTCGGTGTGCTCGGCGCGTTGCTGGGGGCGAGCGAATACACCACCGGCATGATCCGGGCGACTTTGGCCGCGGTGCCGCGCCGGTTGCCGGTGCTGTGGTCAAAGAGCCTCGTGGCCGGGGCAGCCGCCTTCGTGACGATGACCATCGCCGCCTTCGCCGCTTTCGCCCTGGGGTCGGCCGTGCTCAACGACAAGGTCGACAGTCTGGGCCTCGGTGCCGAGGGCGTCGCGCGGGCCCTGTTCGGCGCCGGCCTCTATCTGGGGTTGGTCGCGGTGCTCGGCGTCGCGCTCGGCATGCTCGTCCGGTCCAGCGCCGGCGCCATCGCGATCCTGTCCGGCGCGCTGCTGGTCGTGCCCGGTCTGGCCCCGCTGCTACCGGACTCGATCGCCGATGCCGTCACCCCCTACCTGCCCAGCAACGCGGGCAGCGCCGTGATGGCACTGGCTCCCACGGACGGCACGCTGGGTCCGTGGGCCGGTCTCGCGGTCTTCGCCGGGTACGTGGTCGTGACGCTCGCCGCTACCGCCTATCGGCTCAAGAAGACCGACGCGTAAGGGAGACTCGGGCGATGAGCACGCAGGGATGGCTCGTGGACCGGCAGGCACGGCTGCGGGCGTTCGACCGACGCCACCCGTGGGTCATGGACACCCTGGTAGCCGTTCCGATCGTGCTTTTCAGCATCCCGAACATCATCGAGGAACCCCTCTCGGCGACCATCGCGACCCTGGTGCTGCTGCCACCGCTCTACTGGCGGCGGCGGTACCCGTTCCCGGCGTTCCTGGCCGCCGCGACCATCGAGCTGATCGAGGGACTGCTGGACGTCGGCGTCGGCGCCGGAGTGATCCTGCTCGTGATGCTCTTCGGGGTGGCCTCCCGAGGTGCATGGCGGTCGCTGGCCTGGGCCTCCGGGATCGCCCTCGCGCTGCTGGTCGCCGAGATCTACCTGATCAACCCGGTGACGGAGAACCGCGTCACCACCCTGCTCCTGGCGATCGGCACAGAGGCGGCCGCGGTCGCGTCCGGCGTCGCGGTGCGCACCCGCCGGGCGTACCTCATCGCCCTGGAGGACCGGGCCGCCCGCCTCGAGATCGAGCGGGATCAGCAGGCCCGCCTGGCCGTCGCTGACGAGCGGGCCCGGGTGGCCCGCGAGATGCACGACATCGTCGGCCACCACGTGTCGGTGATCGTCGGCCTCGCCGACGGCAGCGCCGCCCTCGCCAGATCGCGGCAGGAGCAGACCGCCGAACCGCTCCGGCTGATCGGCGAGACCGGCCGCCAGGCGCTCGCGGAGCTGCGCCGGGTGCTCGGCGTGCTGCGCGAGGGTGACCCTGGTCCGCAGCTGAGGCCGCAGCCCGGCATCGACGATCTCGACCGGCTGCTGCCGAGCGTGCGGGCAGCCGGGCTGCCAGTCACCTACTCCACCTCGGGCGAGCTGCACACCCTCGGCAAGGGGCTGCAGCTCGCGGTCTACCGCATCGTCCAGGAAGCGCTCACCAACACCCTCAAACACGGGGGGCGCAGCGCGTCCGCGACAGTCACTCTCGCTGCCTGCCGCGGCGAGGTACGGGTACGCGTTCTCGACAACGGCCGTGCCATCCCGGCCCCTCCAAGCCACGGCCTGCTCGGCATACGCGAACGCGCCGCCATGTACAGCGGGGTAGTGACCGCTGGCCCGGTGGAGAACGGCTGGCTCGTTGACGTAGTCCTCCAGGAGCCCTCATGACCACCGTCCTGATCGTCGACGACCAGCAGTTGCAACGAATGGGCTTCAAGATGCTGCTCGACGGCACCCCCGGCATCACCGTGGTGGGTGAGGCCGCCACCGGCGCCGAGGCCGTGCGAAAAGTCGATCAGACCCGGCCCGACGTGGTGCTGATGGATGTGCGCATGCCCGGCATGGACGGCATCGAGGCCACCCGCCGCATAACCGCGTCCGGTTCCCGCACCCGCGTGCTGATCCTGACCACATTCGATCTGGACGAATACGTATACGCCGGACTGCGAGCCGGAGCGAGCGGCTTTCTCCTCAAGGACGCGCGCCCCGAGGAACTGATCGCCGGTATCCGCGCCGTCGCGAGCGGAGACTCAGTGGTAGCCCCCAGCCTGACCCGCAAGCTGATGGACGCCTACCTGCAGGAACCGGCGCCGGCCACCTCCGAGAATCCCCGCCTGAGCACGCTGAGCGAGCGGGAGCGCGAGGTGCTCGAGGCGATCGGCCAGGGCGCCACCAACACCGAGATCGCCGAACGCTTCACGTTGACCGAGTCGACAGTGAAGAAGCACGTTGGACGGGTCCTGTTCAAGATCGGCGCCCGTGACCGGATCCAGGCGGTGATCTTCGCGTACGACAATGGCCTGGTCCAGCCTCGCTGAGGGGCGGAAGGGCAGGAATGTTCTTGGCAAAAGTCATCCTTGTTACGCTGTCGCCAAAAAATGTCGTAATTTAGCTAATTCGACCACCTGTTGGACCGGCGACTCTCCTGGAACTACTGCACGAGCCCCGCCTGAGGCGGCAGATACTCGAGCTCACTCAAGGCTCGACACCGATCTTCGCAGCCGTCCAGGCGAACGTCCGCCAGACCGCCAGGCCCCTTTCCGGCCGGCGATGCCGGGATCGGTAGCCGCGCTTGGCCGCCGAGAAGGAATGGTCCCCGGCCGTGCGCTCTCGGCAGGCTTCTTCTCGGTGATGAGCGAGCCGTCGCGGGTGGACTGCCCACCCGGTCCCTTGAAGTGGTGGATCCGTCCGGTGGTGCCGACCAACTGGGCCTCCGGCACCGAGGTGCCCGGGAAGGCGCCGGCGGCTTGATCGCCGCGGGATGCCCGGAAACCCGACCTGCCGATGGCCGCCAGCACCCGGATACCGGGTCAGGCACGGGAAGCCCTTCGCATCGTTGCCTCCGATTCTGCGCACGTCGGCACGCACCAGCCCGGACGACGGAGCTGGACACGGCGGTGTTCGAAGCGCAGCCGCGACTTGCGGAAGTTTCAAGATCCGAGTTATCCGCGCATTGACTCTGTGGTGGGAACACGGTGTCGACTGCGAGCCAGCACTTGACCGCCGACCGCCGGGTCAGACCCAGGAAGGAATCGACGTGGCCTGGAGCACCCGTGAGCTCGCGGAACTCGCCGGCACCACGGTGAACACGATTCGGCACTACCACCGGCTCGGACTGCTCGACGAGCCCGAGCGCCGGCCGAACGGATACAAGCAGTACGGGGTGCAGCATCTCGTCGTCCTCCTGCGCATCCGGCGGCTCGTGGAGCTGGGCGTGCCCCTGTCCCGGATCGGCGCGATCACCTCGGGCGGCGCCCCCGCCCCGGAAGTGCTGCGTCAGGTCGACGCGGACCTGGCGGCCGAGGTCGAGCGTCTGCGCCGAGCCCGCTCGGACATCGCGATCATTCTGCGCGACGGGGTGCCAGCCGACGCGCCCGCCGGCTTCGAGTCGGTCGCGGCGCGGCTGACCGTGTCCGACACCTCGCTCATCCACGTCTTCACCCAACTCTATGACGAGGACGTGATGAAGGACCTGCGGCGCATGGCGGACGCCGACACGGATCCCATCAGCCACGACATCGACACCCTGCCACCCGACGCCGACGAGGCGACCCGCCAGAACCTCGCCGAGAAGCTCGCCGGGCTCCTGGCGCAGCATCTGGTCGACTATCCCTGGCTGCGCGACCCCGCCCGGCATCTGTCGAAGAGCCAGCACGTCACGCGCCAGATGTTCATCGACGCCGTCGTCGGTCTCTACAACCCCGCCCAGGTCGATGTGCTGGGCCGGGCCAGCATCCTCGCTCAGGAGCAACTGCGCCGCGACCAGGGGCTGGACCCTCCGGCCTGACCTCGTGCGTAGCATCCCGAATCGAAAGGAAGGCACCATGGCTCAGCTCGGGCCCGCCACCTTGGGCGAAGACCTCCTGTTGCTTCTGTTCCAGCCGAACGCGGGGATGCGGGGCACCGGTGTCATCGCCGGCGAGAACACGCTCGTCTACGTTCTCGGGGGTGCGGTGCTCGCCGATCTCGGCCTCGGCGGACATGTGCGAACCATCCCCGGTTGGGGAGGATCGACCCGGGTGGAGGCCGTCGCGGACCGTCCCCCCGCGGACGACGTTCTGCGATCGGTGTGGGACTACGTTGCCGTGAAGCCTCGCGGTGTGCAGGCCACACTCGCCGCGATCGGGCCGACCCTGCGGAGCCCGATGCTCGACCGGCTCATCATCCGCGGCGACATCCGCGAGTCCATCCCCAAGGCGCTCGGCGTGTTCGACATGAAGGTCCTCGAGGACGGCGGATCCGGCCGGCGTGCCGGTCTGCTCTCCGACGTGCGGGCGGTGCTGGTCGACGGTGTGGAGCCACAACCCCGGGTCGTCGCGCTCGCGGCGTTGCTGTCGGGAAGCCGTACGCTTCCGCAGTTCGATCCCGAGATCCCCTGGACCTCTTCGGTCATCACCCGCGCCCGGAAGCTCGAGCAGGGCAACTGGGGAGCCGAGGCTGCCGCCGAAGCGGTCGCCCGCACCATCACCGCGACCATCGTCAGCAACGTGATCGTCGCTGCGGCTGTTCTTCCGCCGCAGAACCAGTAACGACTGAAGCCGCTCTCCGGCGCCGACCCCGCCCGCTTCCGCCGCGAGCACCGTCAACAACGTGATACTCGCGGCGGCCGTCCCGGCCAAGCGCTGAACGAACTACACCCCTCGCTCCGGACCGATGCGACGCGACCGTTCGCGAAGCCAGACGAACGTGAGCACTGCCAGGTTGACGACGGCCAGGATGATCAGGGCAGGACCGCCGCCTGCGCCCTCCGTGCGGTCGACGACGATGGCGCCGCCTCCGGCCATGAGGGCGTTGATGGTTGTTGCGACCACGTTGTTCGCGACGTGAAATGCCATCGCGGCCTCGAGTCCGCGGCTGACCAAGCCCATCAGGGCGGTGCAGGCCGACAGGAGCAGGTAGTAGCCGTTCAGCCAAGGGTCGCCGGCCGCGTGCGTGAGGGCGAACGCGAGGCTGGAGACCACGAGTCCGGTGATGAACGCCAGCCGTACGGCGCGGAACCACGATGCTGCCGCCGGGAGCATCGCGCCCCGGAACATGATCTCCTCGCCGGCCGACTGGATCGGTGTGGAGACGACTACGACGACCAGCAGCGCCGTGGTGGTGCCGGTGAACCCGAAACCCACCCAGTTCATGGCGTCGGGCGCAAAGGTCGCCCCGACGGCGAGGCCGGCCCCGACGAGCACGACGGAACCGCCGAAATAGAGCGCCAGGCGCCGTTTGTCGAAGTGCCGTGGCGAGCTGAAAATCGTGCGCCACGGCACCTCCCCGAACCGGGAGACGAGCACCACGGCGAGCAGCGCGGTCAGGCCGGTGCTGAGATTGGCCGCCAGCAGCTTGAGCGGGGTGAGCGTCGGCTCGGAAGGGTCGCTCCCCTCGATCGAACTGGCCAGCTGATAGAGCACGATCTGAAGCAGGAGCAACGTCAGGGGTATCGCGGCGATGACGATCACCGACTTCCACCAGGCCATCCGGATGTGAGTACCGAAGGGACGGGTGGTGCTGTCGGGGGGAGCGATGGTTGGCGTCGAGTTCACGAAGGGTCGGTCCTCTGCATTGCTTATCTCTGGCGGACGTGACGGAAACTGGCACGCACCTCCGCGGCCAGCAGCTCGGGTTGCTCCCAGGCGGCGAAGTGTCCGCCCCTGGGCAGCTCGTTGTAGTGCACGAGGTTCGGGTAACGCTGCTCCACCCAGCGGCGGCTGGCGAGATAGATGTCGCGGGGAAAGAGGCTGACGCCGACCGGCACTTCGACCTTCGGGTCGCGGTAGGTGCGGAAGCTCTCCCAGTAGATGCGAGCCGAGGAGGCGGCGGTGCCGGTCAGCCAGTACAACGTGATGTTGTCCAGCATCTCGTCGCGACTGAGCAGGTTCTCCGGATCGCCGTCGTAGTCGGTCCACTGCTCGTACTTCTCGTAGAGCCAGGCCGCCTGCCCCACCGGCGAGTCGGTGAGCGCGTACCCGATCGTCTGAGGGCTCTGGATCTGCTCGTGCTGGTAGCCCGACTCGTTGGCCTGGAAGTCGCGCCAGCGTTGCAGCGCGCGCTCCTCCTGCTCGTCGGTGACTTCCTCGGTGCCGTACGTGGGGAACATGTTGGAGTGGATGGCTCGCACGGTGGGCTCGCCGATGGCGCCCAGCGCGGTCGTGACCGCGTGCCCCCAGTCACCGCCCTGCGCGCCGAAGCTGTCGTAGCCCAGCCGCCGCATCAGCTCGACCCAAGCCTCCGCGACTCGATCGGGGCCCCACCCGGTCTCGGTCGGCTTGCCGGACAGTCCGAAGCCGGGCATCGTGGGCAGGACGACGTGGAACGCGTCCCGGGGGTCGCCGCCGTGGGCCCGCGGGTCGGCCAGCATCGGCGCCACCTTCAGGAACTCGATGACCGAACCGGGCCAGCCGTGGGTCATCACGAGCGGCATCGCCTCCGGTTCGGGCGACCGCAGGTGCAGGAAGTGGATGTCGAGTCCGTCAATGCGCGTCGTCGACGGACTGAGCGCGTTCAGCCGGGCCTCGCAGGCCCGCCAGTCGTAGCCGTCCCGCCAGTAGTCGCACAGCGCTCGAAGCCTGCGCAGCGGCACGCCCTGGCTCCAGTCCTCCACCGGTTCGGGATCGGGCCATCGCGTACGCAGAAGCCGCTGGCGCAGATCGTCGAGCGCGGCCTCGGGGAAGGCAAAGGGGGATGGCCGTACGGCTTCGCTCTCGGCCTCGGCCAGGTACGCCGCGAGATCGTCGTAGCCGTAGAGGACCGCAAGCTGCCGGGGTGTGTGACCGGTGTGCGAGGTGAGGTCGAGGCGGGCGCCCGCCTCGACCAGGGCCTGTGCTGCCTCCCGGTGCCCGTGCCACACCGCGTCGTGCAAGGCGGTGAAGCCGTTGTAGGCGCCCTGCGCGTCGATCTCGAGCGTCGCCGTACCGCTGGGGCCTCGCGTCGTCAGAGCCCGGACGACCTCGGCGTGCCCGGCGAAGGCGGCCTCATGGCCCGGCGTCGCGCCCATCAGCCCGTTGAGCCGGCGCGGATCCGCACCGGCCTCACGCAGCACGCGGACGATGCCGATGTGCCCGTCGCGAGCGGCGATCCCGAGCGGCGTGTAGTCGTCATCGTGATCGCCGACGGCCGGCATTCGTTCGTCGAGGTCCGCACCGGCCCCGATGAGCCGTTGCACTGCGGTGAGGTCGCCGGCCTTGACCGCCGCCGTCACCTGCAGCGACCGGATCCGGTCGGCGTCAGCCGCGGTCCGCGCGTGCAGGAGAGCGGCGATTGCCTCCGAGCCGTCGCGCACCGCCAGGTCGAGCGCCGTCTCTTGCCAGTGGTTCCGCACCGAGGTATGGGCTCCGCGGGCCAGTAGCAGCCGGACCGCCGCCTCGTGCTTGTACTGCACCGCGTCCATCAGCGGCGTGTGACCGAGCCGGGGCGACTGCTGGTCGACGAAGGCGCCATGGTCGAGGAGCAGGCCGATGACGCCGTCGGCACCGGCCTGCGCCGCCTTGTGCAACGCCGTGGCGCCCATGCGCGGCTCGACCGTCAATACGTCCGCGCCGGCCTCCAGCAACAGCTCCACCAGGCGTTGCCGACCGAGACCGGAGGCGACCATCAGGGGTGTGAGGCCTTCGGCGCCGCGGCGGTGCGGGTCTGCGCCCGACTCGAGCAATTCCGCCACCGCCGCCGCGTCGTCGGAACGGATCGCAGCTTCCAGTGTCATGCCGGCTCCTTTCATGAATGTATTCCCGTATGCGACACCCTGTTCCAGGAACCGGGTCAAGCGGTCGGTCCGCCGCGCCCGTCCGGCGCTATCGCCTTGACTGTTTTCGTGGAACACGGTTTGCGCTGGGAGCAGTCTCCAGCCCGACCGAGGATGATCACCTGAGCGTGGATTTTCTGTACCCGGACGGATTGCCAGAGGACGGTCTGCCCAGGTCGTCGTGAATCGGCGTGGCGGTTCACGGGTGGACCCCGGGGGTGTTCAGTCGGTGCTCGTCGCCGTGGCCGCAGCCTTCTTCAGGGACTCGTGCGTCGGGGCGTCCGGCACGTGCGCCGGTTTGCGGGCGGCGAATGGCCCGGTCGGGGTCGCCGTGGCCATAGTGGGCGAAACGCTCGCGGTAGAGCCCGACCATGCGCTGGGTATGCGAGGTGGGCCAGAGGGTGTTGTTGGCGACGGAACTTACCCGACCAGTCGACGGTGTCCTCCCGCCACAGCCGGCGTAACAGCGCGTAGTTCTCGATGGCCAGAGGGATGCCGGCCCGGATGTCCCTACCGAACCACGGGTAGACCGGACCGGTGTTGCCGCGGCCCATCATCAGGTCGACCCGCCCGTCCGACAGATGCTGCAGCATCGCGTAGTCCTCGGCGATCTTCACCGGGTCGTTTGTGGTGATCAGCGTCGTGGCCGTGCTCAACAGCAGCTTCTCGGTACGGGCGGCGATCCAGCCGAGCATGGTGGTCGGCGAGGACGGCACGAAGGGCACGTTGTGGTGCTCGCCGGTGGTGGACACGTCGAGGCCCACCGTGTGCTGGCCACACAGTCAACGTCATCGCGGAGCCCTGCCCGAGGACCCGCGAGAGTGACGGGGAACGCTCAGGCCGGCCGGCAATCAGCTGTTAACCTCGGGCTTTCTTGAGTACCACCCGGTACTTGTCGCCTGCGGCCGAGGTCCGCACCCGAGGGGCCGGGAAGGGGATCGACGTGGCCTGGAGCACGAGCGAACTCGCGACACTCGCGGGCACCACGGTGAACACGATCCGGCATTACCATCGTCTGGGCCTGCTCGAGGAGCCCGATCGCCGCCACAACGGTTACAAACAGTACGAAATATCGCATCTCGTACGCTTGCTGCACATCCGCCGGCTGGTCGAGCTGGGCGTGCCGCTGTCCCGGATCAACGAGCCGAGCGCGGGCTCCCCCGAGACGCTCCAGCAGATCGACGTCGACCACGCGGCCGCCATCGAACGGCTGGAAAAGGCCCGGCAGAGCATCGCGGCCATCCTGAGCGAGAACGCGCCGCCTGACACGCCACCGGGCTTCGAGCCCGTCGCTGCCCGCCTGTCCGAGGCCGATCGCTCACTTATCCACATGTACACGCAGTTCTTCGACGACCAGGCCCTGGCCGACGTGCGGCACGCGGTGGAGAACAACAGCGACGACGACGACGTCAGCGCCGACTTCGACGCGCTGCCCGCGGACGCCGACGAGGCGACGCGGCAGCACCTCGCCGAGAAGTATGCGCCGTCCCTGGTCCGTACCCTTCGTGACTATCCGTGGATGGACAACGACGCGATGGCGCACGTGTCGTCGGGGGGAGCCGTGACGCGGCAGACGTTCGTCGACGCGTTGCGGGAACTCCACAACGAGGCCCAGTTCGACGTCATCCACCGCGCCAAAGAGCTGGCCCGCCAGCAGTTGCGGACGGAAGCCCGATCCGCCGTCAGTCCGCCACCGCGTCCAGCCATCGGTTGTACCGCAGGCGCAGAGCACGCTCGGTGCTACCCACCGTCGCGCTGACCGCAAGCGCGATGTTGAGCCAGGCCGACGCGTCGATCGGCGACTCGAGAACACCGAACCGCTCGGCCAGCGGCGGGAACCGGGAGATCGACTCGACGGTCTGCGGAAGGCCGAGGACCAGCGACACGACGATCAGGACGAGGGAGATCACGCCGATCCAGCGGCTGAGCAACGGACGCTCACGGTCGAGCCGGGCGCGGCGCCCCTCGGCCGAGCGCGGATCCGGCACGAGCTGCTGCTCGGTCCCGTCGGCGGCGACGAAGTGGCACCGCCGGAGGCCGAAGGCCGACGTCCTCACCTCGATCGCGCCGCCCTCGATCGGGAAGACCACAGGGAGCCTCGCCCGCTCGAAGCGCCGGCCGTCGCGGTACAGGTGGGCTTCGGTGTCGAGGTTGTCGTTGCTCTTCATGTGGTTCACGTCGACCGCGTATTCCACCGGCCGGCCCGCGCCGGCGTCCGCGGGAAGGTAGAACAGGGACCGGGACAGCGACTGCCACCAACGGAATCTCTTCAGCGCGCGCCCGTCCCCGGCCTTGATGCGCTGGATGGCTCGGCGCCGCCGCCAATCGTCGAACACCCGGTCATTCAAGACCGTGTCCTCGGGACACAGTCAATCGGAGGGGACGGACCTTGATCGCCATGAACCTCGAAGAACGCCGCCTCTGAAGACCCGCCCGCGTACCGACCGGTGGTGCTTGACCGTGTTCCGACCACACGGTGTTGGCTGACACGATGAACGACGACGTCGACGTACGCGGAAGGGGCCTGCGGGTGGTGCCGGCGTGCCCGTTCTTCGCGAGGTTCATCAAGATCCACCCGGAGTATCAGGATCTGACCCGTCGCGGCCAGAGCTCCCGCACTGTTCTGGGCGAGCACGATGAGTGAGCCGGATCTGAAGTCGTACCCGGGATCCGACATCACGGTCACGTTCGACCGCGACCGGTGCCTGCACTTCGCCGAGTGCGTGCGAGGGCTCCCGGAGGTGTTCGATGTCGCCGCACGGCCCTGGATCGCCCCGGACAACGCCGGCGCCGCCGCGCTGGTCGCCGTCGTGGAACGCTGCCCCAGCGGCGCACTGCAATACACCCGGCACGACGGGGGCGTCGAGGAGACACCGCCCGACCCCACCGTCGTGACCGCGAACGAGCGTGGGCAGATCCTGCTGCACGGCAACCTGACGCTGACCGGCGCCGGTCCGCGACCTCACCCGAAACACCGGATGACGCTGTGCGGTTGCGGCCGATCATTGGAGCGACCGTTCTGCGACAACGCGTGCCGCAGCACCTGACGGCCGTCGAGCGCGCGGAGCTCCTGGCCAGCCCGGCAGCTGACGGCGGCGGGCAAGGCTCGGCGGCCGGCGTCGCGTCCCCTGAACCCCGTCCAGGGGACGCGACGGTCACGCCTCCACTGACGAGCGGTCCCAGGCGGCCAGGTCGGCGGCGGCACCGTAGGTTGCGCGGAGGAACTCGAGGAGTGTCGCGTCGGGATCGGCCGATTCGGCCACCTCCTCGTACGGAAGCACACACTCCTGCAGGGTCTTGTCGTAGTACGCCTCCGTACGCTCTCGGTAGCCCGGCGGTTCCGGATACGCGTACGCATAGAAGGCGCCCTCCTCACCACCGCCCGGCCAGAAACCGAAGCTGGCGAGTTCGTGCGAGTAGCCCTCGTGCATGACCGACGGCGGACAGTTGGGCACGCCGCCGGGGTGTTGCGGGGCGACCCGACCGGAGAAGCGGGTGTAGGCCAGATCCATCGCACCCCAGAAGAAGTGCACCGGGCTGGCCTTGCCCACAAACTCGGAACGGAAGCGGCTCATCACCCGCTCGGCCTGTAGCAGCTGCCGCCAGAAGAGACGCGCGGCTTCCCCGTCGTACGAGCAGTTCCGGTCGTTCTCGGCGAAGGGGATCGCCAGCTCGACCTCGTTGGGCACGGGGTGGATGCCGGGCTTCAGGCCGAGCGCGCCCAACGCCTCGAGCGTCTCGCGGTAGAACGTCGAGACGGGCTTCGGCTCGAGAACCACATCGCGCGAGCCGCCGTCGCTGGTGCGCACCCGCAGCCGCTCGTCGACGAAGTCGAACTCGATGTCGAAGACGCCCCTGTCGTACGGCACGGCCGACGTGGTCAGGCCGCGGGCTGTGGGATAGAGCGTGACGTGCCACCAGTGGTTGACCGACGGCATGTACGCCATCCGGATCTTGCCGACGATCTGGGTCCACATGTGCAGGGTGTCGCGGGTCTCGGTCCAGTCGGCCACGCGCAGCCGGGGCCACCACAAGTTGTTGATCGTTGTCTCCACGGTTCAGCCGATCGATCGGGTGGCATCGAGGATGATCTCGGCGACCGCAACCGGCTCCGACGCGGGAATCGCGTGCGACGCGCCGGCGAGTTCGACGGCGGCGCGAGCGCCGGCCCGCTTGGCCATGAAGCGGTGAGCCTCGAGCGGGATGTTGTGGTCCAGCTCCGGGTAGACGAACCAGGACGGCACACTCGTCCATGCCGGGTCGCCGGATCCCTCGTTGAGAGCGGTGGTGTTCAGCGGACGTTGAGTGGCCGCGTCGATGGCGGACCGCTCGGCCGGGACGTCGGCGCTGAACTGCTGATGGAACTTATCCTGCTGGATGTAGAGATCGACCGTTCCGTCGGCCAGGGGAACCTCCCGCAAAGTCCCGCCCAGGGTGCCGCCGGGGAACTTGCCGGACAACGCGCCGATGCTCTCGCCGGCTTCGGGGGCGAAGGCGGCGACGAAAACGAGCGCCTTGACATTGTCGTGTCCGACGGCGGCGTTGGAGATGACCGCCCCGCCGTACGAGTGGCCGACGAGCACGACCGGCCCGTCGATCGTGCTCAGGATGCTGGAGACGACGGCGGCGTCCCCGGACAGGCTGCGCAACGGATTGGGCGCGGCGATGACCGGGTAGCCGTCGTCGAGTAGGCGCTGGATGACGCCGCCCCAGTTGGCGGCCTCGGCGAACGCGCCGTGCACCAGGACGATTGTGGGTTTCACTTCAGTTCCTCTCATCGGGCCGGCCGGACAGGTCGCGGCTCCGGCCCAGCAGAAACCATGTTCTCCGAACAGGGTCAAGGCCTTGACTGTGTTCCCGCGACATGGTGTCGCATGACACCGAATGCCGACGGACGACGCAGGAGGCTGTACATGCACCGAAGACATGGCGCGGCGCTGATCGGGATGATTGCCCTGCTCGGCACATTTGTCGTGGCCGAGCCGGCGGCTGTGGCCCGGCAAGTCGCGCCCACGCTGACGTGGGAGGCCTGCCCGGCCGAAGTCGTGATGCCGGCGCCGGTCGCGGTGCAGTGCGCGAAGATCCCCGTACCCCTGGACCACCGCGACCCGGACGGCGAGCAGATCGAGATCATGATCTCGAAGATCGCCAGCACCAATCCGGCCAAACGGCGCGGCATCCTGCTGCTCAACCCGGGCGGGCCGGGCGGCATCGGGATCGACCAAGGCGCCTTCCTGGTCAGTCGGGGTTTGCCGACCACCGTCACGGACGCGTACGACCTGATCGGCATGGACACCCGGGGGGTCGGGCATTCGACGAAGATCAGCTGCGGCTTCACGCTCGAGGATCCGTACTGGGCCAACGTTCCGCCGTACGCGGCCGACGACGCCGCGGTGACCCGGCAGGCCGCGATCGCGAAGCAGGTGGCCGACAAGTGCGCCGCCGCTGACAAGGACGGCCGCCTGCGGCACATCACCACGGCGAACACGGCCCGCGACCTGGATCGGGTCCGGGCGGTGCTCGGTGAGAAGACGGCCAGTTACTACGGAGCGTCCTACGGCACCGCCCTCGGCGCGACGTACATCTCCTTGTTCCCGAAGACCACCGACCGGATCGTCTTCGACAGCAACGTCGGCGACACCCACCTCGACCCGGCGGGCATGCGCCGGTTCGGGCTCGGCTTCGAGCAGACCTTCCCCGACTTCGCCCGTTGGGTGGCGACCCGGCACGACTCGTACGGCCTGGGTCGTACGCCGAAGCAGGTCCGCCAGACCTTCCTGGGGATCGTCCAGCGGCTCGACCTGACCCCCGCGCCAGACGGTGTTGACGGCGCCGTCCTCCGGTACCTCACCTTCTCCGGCCTCTACAGCGAATTGTCGTACGGGCGGACAGCGCGCACCGTGCAGACGTACCTCAACCCGGCCCAAGCCCCGGCGACGAGGCAAGCGGCGCCGCCGAACCCCAGCGACAACGCCTTCACGGCGTTCCTCGCGACCACCTGCAACGACGTCAACTGGCCCGAGGACGTGGCGACCTACCGCCGAGTCGTCGCCGAGGACCGCGAGCGGTACCCGCTGTTCGGCGCCGCGACTGCCAACATCACGCCCTGTGCCTATTGGAAGCACGAGCCGTACGAGCCTCCGGTGAAGGTCGACGCCAATGGCCCGGCCAACATCCTGATCCTGCAGAACCGCCACGACCCGGTCACCCCGTGGGCGGGCGGAAAGCTGCTGCGTGACAAGTTCGCCGCACGCGCAAAGCTGGTGACAGCCGAGGACAGCGGCCACGGCGTCTTCCTCGTCCACACGAACGCCTGCGCGCTCCACATCACCACGGACTGGCTGGTCGAAGGCAAGATGCCGGCCCGGGACACCACCTGCCAGCCCAGCTGAACAACCCGCGCAGCGTGTGGTCGGACGGAGCCGCGACCGCCGCCACGCTCATCCCGAGCGCCGTCGTCCTGGCCACCGTGGTGATCGTCTGGTTCACCACTCGGCGCACCGGACCACTGACCGCCGACCCGGCGGCTCGGATGACATCGACCCCGAAGTAGACAGATGGAGGACATATGCCAGTCGAAGTGAAAGACGTTCCCGAGGCCAAACGGTACGAGGCCCGGCAAGGAGGAGAGTCCGAGCTGGCGGGCATCGCGGAATACATTCGCACGGCGGAACTCATCGCGTTCGTGCACACCGAGGTTCCTCCGAAATACGAAGGCAAGGGAGTAGGGGCGGCGCTCGCCCGGGCCTCCCTTGACGAGGCTCGCGCCGCGAACCTGCGGGTGCTGGCGATCTGCCCGTTCTACACGGGGTGGATCGCCCGGCACCCCGAGTACCAGGACCTGCTGTACCAGTCCCGGAGCAAGGTCACCGACTGAGACAGAAGTCAGGAGGTCGCGGTGACCGACTATGCCGAGGTCGCCGCCCTGATGTCCGTCGTGGATCGCGCCGTGTCGCAGGGCCCTCTCCTGAATCTGGGCGAGACAGCGGAGCCGTGGCTGGCGGAGGTGGATCGAGCCGTCGCCGACGGCACGCTGCTCGCGGTGCTCACGATCTGGGTCGTCACCGGCACGAAGCCCGGGTCCGGCATGGCTTGATCAATGCTGGTATCAGATGGGCCCCCGAAGACTGTTGACCAATGGGCTCGACCGCCATCGCGATTCGGGGGCGACCGCTATCTCGTACCGCAGCCACCGTACGGCTTCCTGCGCGCGCAGCCGGTCGACGGCGCTCAGGTCGCGGACACCGCGGTCCCAGAGCGCCGCCGATCGGCGGGCCGGGCGCTAACGCGCCCGGCGACCGTCGCGGGCATCGGCGGTCACGCTGTCCGGTGCCCGAACCCGTACGACTGATCGACTCGCCACGCGTCAGCCTTCAGCCGGCCTCGGCCGCACACGTGACGTCGTGCCGCGGACGCTGGCCGGTGGTGAGGAAGGCCGTCACCGTGTTGTTGGCGCACATGTTCTTGGCGAAGAGCAAGTAGGCGCCGTGACCACCCTGGTCCACCGTCACCATCCGCGCCCGGGCACCGAACGCGTTCCTGAGCTCGCGGGCGCCGACCAGCGGGGTCCCCGGGTCGCGAACGTTCTGCACCATCAGCACGTTCGACGGCCCTCGGTCACCGATGCGCACCGGCCGCTCGACCGGGGACGGCCAGAACGCGCACGGACCGATATTGGCCGCGGCGGCACCGACCAACGGGTACTTGACCCGGTGGACCGCGACGGCCCGCTGGTAGTCGCGGACGGAACTCGGCCACTTCGAGTCGCCGCAGATGACATGCAGGCGGCCGGAGACGGCGTTGTCGACATTCGCCGGCGGCGGCTCGGGCGGCATCGGCTGGTTCGTGTCGAGCGCTTTCCACACCGCGGCCAGGGTGGGCATGCTCACGTCGCTGAAGAGGTGGTCGAACGTGATCCCCCGGAACAACGAACCGTCCACGCCCTGCACCGGTGACTTCTCCAGCCGCGCGGCGAGGTCGATGAACTTCGCGCGCACCTGCTTCGGCGTCGTGCCCAGCCCGTACTGGGGATTGGCGGCGGCGAACTTCGCGAAGTCCGGGAACCGGTCCTCCAGGCCGCGGCCGACCCGTCGCATGGCGGTGAGGTCGTAACCACCGGGGCCGAGGTTGCTGTCGAGCACGAACCGGTCACTGCGCTGGGGGAACATCGTCGTGTAGACCGCGCCGAGGTAGGTGCCGTACGACACACCGAGGTAAGAGATCTTCGGCTCGCCCAGCGCTTCCCGGATGCGGTCCATGTCCCGTGCGGTGTTCGCGGTGGTGATGTGGGGCAGCAGCGCGGCCGTCTCCGATGTCGCACACTGCCGGGCCATCGCCTTCGCGATCTCGGCGTCCTTCCGTACGCCGGCCGCGTCAGCCGGGTACCAAAGGTTGCGCCGCGCGATCTGCTCCGGCGTCAGGTCACAGGTCACCGGCGAGCTGTGGCCCACTCCGCGCGGGTCGAATCCGATCACGTCGTACTGGTCCTGGACGCTGCGCGGCAGCGGCTGCGGTGACAGATTGCCGGCGAGCAGGCCCGGGTAGATCAGTCCCCCGGCGCCGGGACCGCCCGGATTGGTCACCAACACGCCCCGCCGCTGCGACGGGTCCTTGCTCAGCAGACGGGAGACCGCCACGTCGAGCTGCCGCCCCTGCGGCTTCCGATAGTCCAGGGGGACCTGGACCGTCGTGCACTCCAGTCCGGGCAGCGCGCTGTCGGCGGGGCACGGACCCCACGTCAACCCGCTTTGCGCCGTCGCCTGGGAAGCCCCCAGAACCGACACCAGCGACATTGCCGCGACCGCCGAAACGAGCACGACCGACAAGGTTTTTCGCATCTGACTCCCCAATTCAAGACTTGCCCTACCAGTGAAAACCCTGTCGCCGCCACACGGTCAAGGGAGTGTCCGCACTTGCCGTCTCGCCCCGGACAGCGCCCGCCGCGCCACGCCGGGCTTGAAGAGCGCCGCCGGCGCTGCCCGTGACCGAGGAGTACGGCATGGGGGTTGACCTTGTTCTGGGCACACGGTCTGCAATGCATCTGTGGAAGCGAAACGCGTTCCGTTGCGGCTCCGCGCTCCGATCGTGATTCCGTGCGACATCACGTGCACGGTGTTGCGCGACGCGGTGGTCGACATCGGCGTCGACGGGCGAATCGAGAACGTCTCGACCGCGGCCAATGCTCCGGCGTGGACCGGCGGCGTGCGGACCATGTCCGGCATCCTTCTGCCTGGTCTGGTCAACACGCATGCCCACAGCTCGATGTCCGTGTTACGTGGCCGAGGTGGTGGACTTGGCCCAGTAGAGCGTCGTCAAGGGGTTGCGGGTGGCGGCGACGGGCGGGCCCTTCGCCGCCGACCGACACGGTGGTCAGCGGCAGCATGCTGGCGCTGACCATGGCGATGGCCGGCTGCGCCGTGTACTGCGACGACCTCACCGGCACTGGCGTGGTCACCCTCCGGGAATGCTGCGCTACCACGTGACGGCCGCCGGCCCGGGGCAGCGGGCGGCCCGGCCCGTCACTACGGTGCGGAGGATGGACAGTTCCCATCCGCTGGTGGCCGGCATTGTGCACCAGGCGCCCGGCTCGACCGTACGGTTGCGCCCGGTGGCCGAGGACGACCTGGCGATGTTGCGCCGGTTCGCGGTCGAACCCGGGCTGATCGGGCTCGACTGGGCCGGCTTCCGGGACGCGGCCGCGCCGGCCCGCCGCTTCGCCGAGGACGGCTATCTCGGCGAGCGGACTGGCGGCCTGGTCGTGCAGGTCGAGTCGGCGGCGGATGCCCGGGCGGGCTACCTCAGCTATCTCCAGGGCCAGTACGGTGGGCGGGCGCCCTACTGGGAGATCGGCATCGTGCTGCTGCCCGAGTGGCGCGGCCAGGGCATCGGCTGGCGGGCCCAGGCGCTGCTCTGCGACTACCTGTTCAGCCACACCCCGGCGCAGCGCATTCAGGCCAGCACCCATGCCGAGAACGCCGCCGAGCAGCGGTCGCTGGAGAAGGCCGGCTTCCAACTGGAGGGGGTCGTGCGGGCCTGCGAGTTCCGGGCCGGCGCCTGGCGCGACGGGTGGCTCTACAGCCGGCTGCGCGACGACCCGTCACCGCTGTGACCGAATGGCTCGGCGTCCCCCCGGGTGCTGCGCGGGGGCGGTGGCGTGATCACCGTCAGGTCATCAACGGGATTCTGTGGAAGCTGCGCACCTCGCGGTCGACGGACGCGGCCGGCCGCTGTCGATCCTGTTCAGCCCCGGCCAAGCCGGCGACAACCCCCAGCTCCTGGCATTGCTGGACGCGATCCGCGTCAACGAGTTCGGACCCGGACGGCCCCGCAAGCGCCCCGGGCGTGCTGATCGCCGACAAGGGCTACGCGCACGACTCCACCCGCCGAGCCCTACGGCGGCGCGGGATCCGGCACGTCGTCCCCGAACGCTCGGACCAGATCGCCCGTCGTGCTGCCATGGCCAGCAACGGCGGCAAGTCATCCGCCTTCGACCACCGGTTTAGCGTCAACCGCTGTACCGATGTACCCCAGGCCGATCACCCCCGGCCGTCTATGACTGTAGACGCACGGC
The DNA here is from genome assembly GCF_040647935.1 of Micromonospora sp. NPDC049204. NCBI lineage: Bacteria > Bacillati > Actinomycetota > Actinomycetes > Micromonosporales > Micromonosporaceae > Micromonospora > Micromonospora sp. NPDC049204. Next base: position 556,869 of record NZ_JBEZDC010000001.1, read on the forward strand.
GGCGGGCTGACCGGGTCCGATCGCGAGGCCGAGGAGCGGGCGCTGGCCCGACCGACGGTCCGGCCAAGGTCAGTCACCTGCTCTCAGGGCATTGAGTACGGCCGTCACCTCGGGGCGTGACGCGGCCGCTCGCCGGGCGCCGGCGGTGATGCGCCGGGTCAGCGGTGGGCTCAGTGGTCGGGTCACCACCCGGTATCGCGGGTCCACCGCCAGCTTCGGCAGCATGGTGATCGAGCGGCCGTTCTCCACGTGCTGGAGCGCCAGCATGTAGTTGTTGAACCGACAGATCACCACGGGCTCGAAGCCGGCCTCCCGGCACAGCCGGGTGGACAGCTCGGACATGTACGAGCCGGCGACGTCGAACGTCCAGCGCTGCTGCGCGCACGCCTCCAGGGCGATCGCCTCGGCGCTGGTCAGCGGATGCTCCGGTGGCAGTACGAGCACGATCGGGTCGGTGGCGAGCGGCACCAGGTGGATCTCCGGGGAGAGCTCGGCGCCGGCGAAGTCGGCCGTGGTGATGATCAGGTCGACGTCGCCGCGACGGAGCGCCGGCATGCTCTCGTGCGGCTCCAACTCCAGCAACACCACGCTCACATCCGGGTGTCGGGCCGCGAGACGGACAAGCGCCGGTTCGGCGAGGGCTTGCACCGCACTCTGGAACGCGGCCACGGTGACCGTGCCGGCTGGCTCGTCGGCGAGGCGGCGAAGCTCCGCCTCGGCCGCGTCCATGGCAGCGAGGATCTCCCGAGCCCGGCCGGCGAGCAACATTCCGGCCGCAGTGAGCCGCACCCGCCGCCCGGTGCGTTCGAGCAGCGCGGTCCGGGTCTCCCGTTCCAGTGTGGTCAGCTGCTGCGACACCGCCGACGGGCTCAGGTTGCCGCGCTGCGCAACGGCCCGGACGGTGCCGTAGGTCGCCAGGTCGGCGAGCAGGCGCAGTCGCCACGGATTCAGCGTCATGACCGCCGACTGTACGGCTTTGCTTAACAGCGACAGCGGAAATGTGCGATGGACGTGCCTGTCCTGGCTGCCTAGCGTCGATCCATGGCTGATTCCTTCTGGTCCGACGCCGATCGTCACCTGGTCCGCTACATCGGCGCGGGCAGCTTCGTCCGCGAGATCATCGACCGCGCCGAGGGCAGTTTCGTCTTCACCGCCGACGGCCGCCGCCTGCTCGACTTCACGTCGGGGCAGATGAGCGCGATCCTCGGCCACTCCCACCCGGCCGTCGTAGCCACGATCCAGCGGCAGGCAGCCACTCTCGACCACCTGTTCAGTGGCATGCTGAGCCGGCCCGTGGTCGACCTGGCACGCCGCCTCGCCGGCTCGCTGCCCGCGCCGCTGGACAAGGTCCTGCTGCTCACCACCGGCGCGGAGTCCAACGAGGCGGCGATCCGGATGGCGAAGCTGGTCACCGGCCGGCACGAAATCATCTCGTTCGCCCGGTCCTGGCACGGGATGACGCAGGCTGCGGCGAGCGCCACCTACAGCTCGGGGCGCAAGGGGTACGGGCCCGCGGCGCCCGGCAACTTCGCGATCCCCACGCCGAACGCGTACCGGCCCGACTTCACCTCTCCCAGCGGCGAGCTGGACTGGCGGCATCAGCTGGAGTTCGCCTTCGAGCTGTTCGACGCCCAGTCGGTGGGCAGCCTGGCGGCATGCATCGTCGAGCCGATCCTCAGCTCCGGCGGCGTGATCGACCTGCCGCCGGGATACCTCCTGGCGCTGCGCGACAAGGTGCACGAGCGGGGCGGGCTGCTGATCCTCGACGAGGCGCAGACCGGTCTGTGCCGCACCGGAGAGTGGTACGCGTTCCAGCGCGACGGCGTCGTGCCGGACATCCTGACCCTGTCCAAGACGCTCGGCGCCGGCCTGCCGCTGGCCGCTGTGGTGACCAGCCCGGAGATCGAGCAGACGGCGCACGAGCGCGGCTTCCTCTTCTTCACCACCCACGTCTCGGACCCGCTGGTGGCCGCGGTCGGCAACACGGTCCTGGACGTGCTGGAGGCCGACCGGCTCGACGAACAGGCGGCGCACCTGGGCTCGTACCTGCGCAAGGGTCTTCAGGAGATCAGCCAACGACACCCCGTGGTCGGCGACGTGCGCGGCCGCGGGCTGCTGGTCGGGCTCGAACTGGTCAGCGACCGGGAGTCGAAACGACCGGCCGACGCGCTGGGCGCCGCGGTCACAGGGCGCTGCCTGGAGCTGGGCCTGCACATGAACGTGGTGCAGCTGCCCGGCATGGGCGGCGTCTTCCGCATCGCGCCAGCGCTCACCTCCACCCACGCGGAGCTGGACCTGGGCCTGGAAATCCTCGACCATGCACTCGCCGACGTGGTGCCGCAGTTCATACCCTGATACATCCCGGTTGGATGAATGCCCACTTCCCGGGCCGTCGAGCAAATCTTCGGAGCCGTTCGCGCGATCATCGCGCCCGCCATGGCGTGAATGAGCAACTCTCCAGCGAGGACCCCAGCTTCCGTAATCGGCCACAGCAACGTGCGGCACCCTTCGAGCAGGGCGAAGCCTGCACGAACGCAGGGCGGGTGCTATGCAGGGGTGTCGTCGTGCCGGGCTGGCCCGAAGAGAGTCATGACGAGCGCCACAATGCTGAAAAAGCCGGATCCCAAGGCCAGCAGAAGCGAGGGCACGAAGGCAGCTGGCGGTGGCACCCAGCCACCAAGCACCCAGGGCAGCGTGACAAGTACGACAACCGCCGCCGTGGTGGCGACTTCGTTGACAATGAACGCGGTTGATATGGCCGAGCTGCCGCGAGCGACTGTGCGGTAGGTCGTGTCGGCAGTTGAGGCAACCAGCACGACCGAGAGCGCGATGAAAGTAAGAGCACCCCAGATCGGCTCCAGGCCGGCGAGTGTCAGCGACACGATGAGCGGCACGGCCGAGACCAAGAAGATCCACCGCACTCCTGAGCGCATGTAGCGGTCGGCCGCAGCTGAGCCCTTGCGGGTCTTGTGCAGGTCGGAGTCGAGGTAGAAGAAGACTCCGACGAGAAGTGTGCCGACAAGAGCACCAGAAACCTCTGCCATGGTAAAGAAAAATTCGTCGCTGATTTCTCGCATCGCGACCGACTCCCCTTCAGCATGGAAGATGTCCCGACGGCATTCTTTCGGTCACCATACGGCCGACCGAGGAGGACGTGTGCGTATTCGCAGTCTCGGCATTTCGAGGTGCCAAGTCCATGCGTTCAAGCGCGAGTTGTCCGAGGCATGGAAGGCACCATCAGCACACTGAGAGCAAGGCCAGTGATCGACGTTGTGTCCGCCGATCCCAGCGCGCTCGCGCCTGTTCCCCATGCGCGAGCCGATCGGGACAACGCGGCACGGACTGCGCCGAGCAGCACCAGGCGTGTGGCCGTCGCTGCTCAGCGCACCCCAATTGGTCAGCCGGTCTTGGCGGCGAAGGGGCCACCGTCGCCGAAGGCGAGCCGCGCGAAGTTCTGGGCGATGCGGCGATGTCCAGCAGGGTCAGGGTGGACCTCGTCGGGTAGCGGGAGTTCGGCGTAGTCCGCCTCGCCGTACAGGTCCCGTCCGTCGAGGTAGTGCAGGTTCGGGTCGTCGGCCGTGCGCTGTTCGACGATCCGGGCGAGTTCGGCACGGATGACGTTGAGCGTCAGCCGCCCGGCGCTGCGCTCGGCCGGATCCCCCGTGGCCTTGAACCGCAGGGTCCCGCCCTCGAAGTCGGGCGCGAGGGGGCCGGGCGTGTCCTCCTGGACCGGGCACAGGATGGCCGACACGACCAGCAGAGGTGTGGTCGGATGCCCCTCGCGGACAGTGTCGAGGAAACCGTGGACCGCGGGAGCGAAGGCGCGCAGACGCATCACATCGCTGTTGACGATGTTGATGCCGATCTTCAGGCTGATCAGGTCCGCCGGGATGTCGCGCATCGCGCGGGCGGTGAACGGGTCGAGCAGCGCGCTCCCGCCGAACCCCAGGTTGACCAACTCCACGCCACCCTCAGCCGCGGCCAGGGCCGGCCAGATGGCGCTGGGATGAGCGGCGTTCGAGCCGTGACTGATGGAACTGCCGTGGTGCAGCCACGTCCTGCGCCCACTGGGCGGGGCCTGCTCAACGGGCGCGTCGGTGCGCAGCGCGATCAGTTCGGTGATCTCCGTGTGCGGGAGCCAGATCTCGATGTCCTTCTCCCCCGCCGGCAGATCCGCGAAGCGGGCGGTGCCGGCCGGCCCCTCGGTCAGCACCGAGGTTTGGGTGAACATGTCGGTAACGGTCCGGACGTTGCCCCCGGGCACCGAGGCCTGCGCGGTCAGGCGGCCGTTGACCAGCAGGTCGTAGACGCCGTCCGCCGGGGGTGGGAAGCCTTGGTAGACCCGCTTGGTGGGTAGCGTCTCCAGTTCGATCGTGGTCGCCCGGGTACGGAACGCCAGCCGCACACCGGAGGGCTGGGCCTCGGCCATGGCCAGTTGGTCGTCGGGGATCTGCCGGCGCGCCTGGGTGGTCAGCCGATGCGGCAGCAGACCGCGCGCGGTCGCCTCCAGGTCGACAAAGCCGCGCAGGAGGTCCGCGGTGACCGGGGTGATCCATTGGTGTTCGGTGGTCATTGCCTCAAGCCTTTCGACCGAATCTCGGTGTTCATCGGCGCGCCGCGCAGCTAACCGCTTGCGGCGGTGCGGCCGTTGTCCGGGTCAGGTAGAGCTGCGGTTGCGTAACAGCGAGTCGAGCGAATCCACGATCCAGTCCCAGGATTCCTGCGCAGCGGGGGCGCTGTGTTCGAAACCACCGGCCAGCTCCAAACTGACGTAGCCGTGGAAGACGCTGCCCAGCATCCGGACCGCATGCGTCGCGTCCGGCTCGTCCACGTCGTAGCCCCGCAGGATCGCCCGGGCCATCTGGGCGTGCCGGACGCCAGCGCTGGCGGCCGCTGTTTCCGCACCGAGTCGGAGCCGGGCGGCCGCATACCGGCCCGGGTGCTCCCTGGCGTACTCGCGATAGGCGTCCGCGAACGCGGCCAGGGCGTCCCTGCCGGCACGGCCAGCGACGGCGTCGGCGACGCGATCGGCGAGTTCCTCCAGCGCGAACAGCGCGATGCGGATCCTGAGGTCCTGCGAGTTCTTCAGGTGCGAGTACAAGCTCGGGACCTTGACGCCGAACCGCCGGGCGAGCGCCGAGACGGTGACCTCGTCGAAGCCGACCTCGTCGGCCAGCTCCGCCCCCGCTCGGGTCAGACGCGCCGGCGTCAGCCCTAGCCTCTCCATCACCCTCCCCCTAACTACCTATGCCTATTATGCTCTTGCCTAATAGTTATAGGCAAACTAGCCCGCAGCTCGGGAGTAACGGACCGAATGAGCGATCTGGAAGGCGTGCGGGCGCTTCCCGAGGGCTCGGGCTCGTGCTGGTCAGCGAAGTCACCCGCTGCGGCTGGAAGGTCGCCGCCGCCACCGGGCGCAGCGCCCGCCGTCCAGCGGCGGCGCAACCAGGGCCCGCGCCGCCGGGGATCGGAAAAGCCGGGACGTTGGGCCCGGGCCGCGCCGACCTGTCGGTGTCTTTTTCGCGGGTTTCTCACCCGGGACCTTGGTGTTGAACTCCATCACCACCTCGATCCAGAGATCGAGGTCGGCATCCCGCGACCTCCTCGGCCGCGACCACGCGCCGTTACCGCCGACAGCACCAGCCGGGTCAGGCGGCCACCGTACGGTAATGCCGGTAGAGGGCTCCGGTGGCACCGAGCCGTTCCAAGAACGGCGCCCAAACCTCAGCGATGTGCGCTGCGGCCTGGGCCTCACTGCGCCACTCGGAGAAGCTCAGCACCCGCCGCTCGTCCAAGCTGACCTGTAGGTGAGCGGCGAGAGCACCGGGATAGTCGCGGTCGGCGCCCTCGCGTTCCTCCTCCCCGCGCAGCATGTCGTCCACCCACCTCTGGGCGGAGGTCTGCTCATCCATCGTGAAGAAGGCGACGGGAAAGGACTCCGGCGACGTCGCGCCATCCTCGGCACTGCCGCGAACGACGCGGTACGGCCGGAACGGAATCGACATCGGCTCATCCGGTCCGTACGTCCACCACCGGGGTCCGCCCGCGCCCTGGGCGGCCGGCCCGGTCGGCGGCGGGCTGTCCCCGGTGTATCGGGCGTAGGCCAGCACCTCGTGGCCGTCGCCGCTGACGAACATGCTGAGCGCCACCGGTCGCGTCGAGTGGGGTGTCTGCCCACGACGTTCCGCATCCCGCGCGGCGGCGCTCTGCCAGTGCCGGATCGCACTGTCCGCGAGCTCCTGCTGGTGCTGCTGGTTGCGAGCCTTGACGACGGTGACGAGCACGACGGCGGTGCCGGGATCGTCCAGGATGGGGCGCGGAGAGGGCTGAACCGAGGTCATCGAGGGGCTCCAAACTGGCGGCGCGGTCGGTGTGACTCCTTGAGCCTGCAGGGTCACACCGACCGGCCGGAGGGTCGTACCGTCAGGAGTTCGCAAGGTTTTGGCCGGTGGTTCAGGAGTCGCCCAAATCCTCGTGAAGATCGAGGTGCAGGGCGGCCAGCCGCTTCCGGGTCAGCTCGTCCAGGCGCCGCGCGGCCCGGGGATCGAATCCGGCGGTGTCGACGCGGAGCCGGACGCCTTCCACGAAGGCGCTCAGCGGATCGGCCGGCGGATCGTCCAGGGCGGCGAGAATCGGTGGCAGCACGGCCGAGACCGGCTTGGCGTTCTGCTGCATCGCGCGGATGTGCGGCAGCGTGGCGGTGTCGTAGGTGCCGGAGAAGCCAGTCGCGGTGACACCGGGATGGATGAGCACGTAACGGGGGCCGGCCGGGCCGTGCTGGTCGGTGAACGCGACGCCGAGCAGGTCGTTGAGTTTGCCTCCCTGCCCCAGGGCGGCGCCGCCGTGGTAGTCCCGGCGTAGTTCCAGGTCGTCCCAGCGGACCACGCTCAGTTCGGCGCCGGGACCGGCCACGTTGACCACCACCGCTCGGGGCGCCCGGCGCATCGCGGGAACGAGACCGTGGCTGATCAGGTAGCGGCTGAGATAGAACAGGGCGAAGTTCTCCTCGACACCCTCGGTGGTCACGCTGCGTCGCGAGTGGTAGTGGCGGGCGCACAGGACGACGGCGTCCACCGACGGGTACGCCGTGCGGATGTGCTCGACGGCGCGGGAGGTCGCGCGCAGCAGGCTGAGATCGGCGTGCACGAAGTGGAGCCGCTCCCCCGCACCCAGCTGAAACGCCTGCGCCCGGACGGCGTCGGCCTTGACCGGATCGCGGCCGACGAGGACGACGGTGTGGCCGGCGGCCAGCCGTTGCAATGCCACGGCACGGCCGATGCCGTCGGTGCCGCCGGCGACAACGACGACGCTCATGCTGGTTTCTCCGCACCGGCCAGGGAGGTCTCGCTGCCGGCCGGCGGCTGCTCCTGCGGCTCCTGGGGCGCTAGGCGCCCGGGCAGCAGGTTGCTCGCGAGGATGAGCACAGCCAGTGCGCCAGCCATCGTCCAGAACGCGGCGTGGAAGCCGCTCAGCGGATTGCCGTCTCCGGCGGTCAGCATGACCACGGCGACGGCGGCGATGCCGATCGAGGCACCGAGCTGGTTGAGCATGTAGAGCACCGAGCTGCCCTGCGGGACGAGCTCGGCGGGAAGTGTGCGGTAGAGCGAGCCGATGGTCGGCGCGCCGACGGCACCCAGCCCGAACCCGATCGTGAAGGAGGCCGCCGTCACCCACACCTGCGACGTCTGCGGGCCGATCTGCGTGAAAACCAGGGCGCTGAGACCGGCCAGGATGGCGCCGCCGAGGGCGAGCAGGCGGGCACCCACCCGGTCGGAGCGGCGGCCGGCCAGTGGCATGGAGATCGCTGAACCGATACCGAGCGGGGCGAGCAGCAGGGCCGCCTCGAAGGTGTCGTGGCCCCGGACCAGTTGTTGGTAGAGCGGCAGGGCGAAGATGCTGGCGAAGGTGACGAGCCCGACCAGGCCACCGACCAGGACGCTGGCGGCGAAGCTGGGCCGGGTGAACAGCCGCAGGTCGATCAGCGGCGCGGCGCGGCGCGGGCGAAGGGCGTGCCAGGCGTACCCGCCGAGCAGCAGGACCGCGGCGGCGAGCGGGGTGAGCACCCAGCTGGTGGTGAACGTGCCGCGCTCGGCGACCTGGGACAGGGCCAGCACACCGGCGGCGACGCCAGGGCCGAGCAGGGCGATGCCGATCACGTCCAGCCGGCCGACCGGGGCCGTCTTGTCGGCGTCGCGGGGCACGCTGCGCAGCGACAATGCCAGGGCGAGCAGCCCGATCGGCACGTTGACCAGGAACATCCAGCGCCAGGACAGCGACTCCAGGATGATGCCGCCGACGATCGGGCCAAGCACCGGACCGCTGGAGCCGACCACGCCCATCAGGCCCATCACCCGGCCGACACGGGAGCCTCCGGCAGCCCGGGCGAGCAGGGTGAGCATGAGCGGGTCGACCAGCCCGGCACCAACGCCCTGCAGCACCCGGAAGGCGATGAGGCTCTCCACGTTCCACGCCAGACCGCAGAGGATCGACCCGATCAGGAAGACGACCAGTCCGGCCAGCCAGAGCCGCCGGCCGCCGACCCGGTCGACGGCCCAGGCGGTGACCGGAATCGTCACGGTCAGGGCGAGCAGGTAGCTCGCGGATACCCAGCTGACGGTCGCCAGTGATGCGCCGAAGTCGTGGGCCAGCCGATCGGCGGCCACGGCGATCATCGAGCCGTCCAGAATGCCCATGATCCCGCCCAGCAGCACCACGCCGATCAGACGGCGAAGGGCGGGATCGAGGCGTTGCACCTCTCCTTGACTCATCACGATCTCCACTAGGTCGAGCAACGAATTGCACTGACGGGTGCAGTCTAGGGAGCAGGATAGGGTGGCGCAATGCACTTCGTTAACTAGTTGATACGGATAGTGCGGTTAAATGCACAGAGAGGTAAGGTCTCATCGTGGAATCGACGATCGTCCCCACCAGCCGTCCAGCGCCCCGCGGACGCATTGACAAACGCGAGTCGATCCTCGCGGCGGCGTTCACCGTGTTCGCCAACCGCGGTTTCGCGAGGGCCTGCATGGAGGAGATCGCCGAGGTCGCCGGCGTGGCCAAGCACACCGTCTACAACCACCTCGGCGACAAGGAGTCCCTGTTCCGTGAGGCGCTGGCGACCGTCGCCGGCGACATGATGGCCGGCAACCTGGCAGTCGTCGAGACGTCCCTGGGCACCGGCGCCGCGGCAGACCCGGAGAGCGCCCTGCACGACGCCGCCCGCCAACTGCTGCATCGATGTTGCGACCAGCGGTCGTGGGCACTGCGCCGACTTCTCTACGCCGAGATCAACCAGTTTCCCGACCTGCTCGAGGTCGTGTGGGGGCACGGCGCGAGCCGCCTGCGGGAGGCCCTCGCCGACCGGCTGGCCCGGCTGTCACTGGCCGGCCACCTCGACACGCCCGACCCCAGCGAGGCGGCCGAGCAGTTTCTGGCTCTGCTGACCGGCCCGATGGAGGCCCGCTCGCATCTCGGCACGAAGGCCGTCGACGACCAGGAGCTCGAACGCGTCGCCCGGACCGCCGTACGCACCTTCCTGATGGCGTACGGCAGGCGCGGCTGATCGCGCAGCGGCGTGTGCCGGTCGACGAGGTCCGGCACGCGGCCGCCGCGAAGACGACAGGAGAGGATGGGGACAATGCAGGTCCTCGTGGTGGGAAAACCTCGTATCGCCCACGGGCATCTCGTCCCGGCGTTGCAACGGCAGGGACACTCGGTGACCACCGTCGACACCGGGGCAGCAGCGCTGAGGGCTCTCCGTGGAGCGGATTTCATCCTGGTCGACCTGCAGCTGCCGGACATCGACGGTCTGGAGGTCTGCCGCCGGCTGCGCGAGCGCTGCGACACCCCGGTGATCGCCTTCACCGACGCCGGCACCGAGCTGGACCGCGTGCTGGGGCTGGAGGCGGGTGCCGACTCCTGCCTGGACAGCCCGATCGAGCTGCGCGAACTCATCGCCCGCGTCGAGGCCATCAACCGGCGTGCCGGACTGCGGGCCGGGCCGGGCCGGGCCGACACATCCGTCCTGGAAGCCGGTGACCTGCGCGTCAACGTGGCCGCCCGGGAGGTCACCGTCGGCGGCCGAGCGGTGGAACTGACCCGCAAGGAATTCGACCTGCTGGTCTTCCTCGTCCGGCACGCCGAGACAGTGGTTACCCGCCAGCGCCTGATGGCGGAGATCTGGGACGACCCGCGCTCGTTGAGTTCGCGTGCCAGTCGCACCGTCGACACGCACATCAGTTCGCTGCGCGGAAAGCTCGGCGACAGCGACCGCATCCACACCGTCCGCGGCGTCGGCTTCTGTCTCGTGCCACGGCCGGCCCCGCCCGTGCCGCACCAGCGTCGCACCCTGCTTTTCCCGGATCTGACACTCAATTATGGATAAGCCGAAAGTCGCCTGGCACAACGTTTCCCAGCTCGGTCCTACGGTCGGAAGGCAATGCCCGCCCTCGTAGCGACGGAGACCCGCATGACCACCGTTGAGCCCGATCGGGCCGCACCCGGCTGCCCCTACCACTCCGCGGACCTCACCTCCGAACGGCTAGACCTCGATCCCCTGTACGCCGAGCTACGCGACCGGGAACCGCTGGCCCGCGTCACCATGCCGCACGGCGGCGACGCCTGGCTGGTGACCCGCTACGAGGATGTCCGTGCCGTGCTCGCCGATCCCCGCCTGAGCCGGGCGGCCGGTGTCGGCAAGGACGTGCCTCGCTCGAGCCCGCTGATCCAGCACCCGGAATCGCTGCTGAGCATGGACCCTCCCGAGCACACCCGGCTACGCCGGCTCGCGGCGAAGGCCTTCACCAAACATCAGGTCGATGCCACCCGGCCACGGGTACAGGGCATTGTGGACCTTTTCGTCAACCGTCTGGTCGACGCCGGGCCGCCAGCGGATCTGGCCGTCATGCTGGCCTGGCCGATGGGCATCACGGTGATCTGCGAGGTGTTCGGCGTCCCGCCGGAGGACCGGGACCGTTTCCGGGGCTGGACGAACGAGATGATGGCGCTCACCGCCGACGACCCACGAGCCATCGAGGCCGCCCGCGCCAGCCTGGACGGTTACCTGCGCGATCTGATCGCCCGGCGGCAACGCGATCCCGGTGACGACCTGCTCAGCCAGCTGGTCAACGCGCGCGAGGGCGAGGACCGGCTCACCGACGCGGAACTCGCCATCTTCGCGGTCGACCTGCTCACCGCCGGTCACGAGACCACCGCGAACCAGACCGGCAACTTCCTCTACACCCTGCTCTCGCGGCCAGAGCTCTGGCAGCAACTGGTGGCCGAACCCACCCTGGTGCCCAGCGCGGTCGAGGAGTTGCTGCGGTTCACACCCCTGGCAGCCGCGGTGGCCCCGTTCTCCCGGATCGCCGTCGTCGACGTCGAACTACACGGCAAGGTGATCCGGGCCGGCGACGCTGTTGTTGCCCAGAATGACGCCGCCAACCGTGACCCTGCCGTCTTCACCGACCCCGAGACCATCGATCTGGGCCGTGCCACGAATCCGCACGTAGCCTTCGGCCACGGACCGCACCACTGCCCGGCGGCCGCGCTGGCCCGCCTGGAGCTGCAGGTCATGCTGGACACCCTGGTACGCCGGCTGCCGGGGTTGCGGCTGGCGGTCCCGGCCGACGACGTGAGCTGGCAGCGCAACCGTGTCATGCGTGGCGTGCGGCACCTGCCCGTCATCTGGTGACGAGCGGCTCGGGCGCGGCTCCCGACGAGGTCGCGCCCGAGCCGGTGGAGTCTCAGCTGAACGATGCGGCGTTCTCGGCCGCCCACGTGGCGAACGGCCGGGCCGGGCGACCCAGCAACGCGGCCACGTCGTACACCGGCCCGGGCTGCCCGTCGCGTTCGCGCTGGTAGTCGAGCAGGGAACGGACGAAGGTCGCCGGTACGTGCGCCGACAACTGCTGGGCGTACCTCTGCGGGTCGATCTCGCGTACCTCGATCGGCCTATTGGTGGCCGCCGCGATGGCCCGGACCTGTTCGCGTGCCGACAGCGACTGCGGGCCGGTGATCCGGTGCACTGCACCGGCCCGGCCGTCGTCGAACGCACGCACCGCGACCTCCGCCAGATCATCCGGGTGCACCGGCTCGCTGTAGGTGCCCGGGTACGGTAACGCCACCCGCCCCTCGGCCCGGATCTGCGCGGCCCACTGCAGCGCGTTGCTGGCGAAGGCCCCGGGACGCAGCACGGTCGCGCCGATCCCGGCGGCCTCGATGGCCCGCTCGACCAGCAGGTGCTGGAGCGCGATCGGCCCGGGCTGGTCGGCGTCGTGGTCGATGGCCAGCGACGACAGCAGCACGATGTGCCGCAGGCCGGCGTCGGCGGCCGCTTTCAGAAGCTGCTCAGCGCCCTCGGGTCGGGCGTAGAGGAAGATTTGCTCGACTCCGGCCACCGCCCGTGCCGCCGACGTGGGCGCAGCCAGATCAAGGTCGACCCACTCCACACCGCCGGGCAGGTCCGCCGGCTGCGTCCGGCCGGCCGCCCGGACCGGCCGGCCCTGTTCGTACAGCTGCCGCAGAACTGTGGCGCCGATGCGTCCGCCGGCTCCGGTCACCAGAATGGTCATGGCTGGTTCTCCTTGATTCGGGTCGGGCCGAGGCTGCGGAACAGGTGGTAGCGCTGGAAACCGATCGGCCGCACTCCGGGGGTCGCGGCGGTGGCCCGCAGTGTCGCCCGCCGGGTGGCGCCCGCGAGGAATGCCTCGTGGGCCGCGTCGTCGGTCCACCGCGCCAGGTTGAGCACCCGGGTGCCGTCCACGCTGAGGTGGAAACGGGCACTGAGCATGCCGCGGTGGTGCTCCGGGGGTGTCTGCTCCAGCGCCCGCACCACGGACGTGACGATCTGCTCCTGCCGGGGCGGGTCGTCGACGTCGAAATCGGCGACGACCGCGCATCCGGCGGTCGGAGCGCCGTCGAGCACGATGGCCCTGTGCGGCCGGTACTCGACGGCGGTGCGCCGGGCCACGCCGGGCAGAGTGCTGACGTGCCGGGCGTAGGCGTCCGGGTCGGCGGCGCGCACGTACAGCAGTGCGGTCTCGGCGGTGACCCCGGCATAGGCGTCCAGGGACAGCAGACCCGGCGGCCACGGGGCCGCGGTCCAGGCCGCGGTCACCTCCCGGAGCACCGCGGCGGTCGCCGCCGGGGTGTGCCAGCGGGTCACGAAGACCGCCGCGACGTCCGGCTCCGGGGAGTCCGGGTCAGCCATACGGGTGCTCCGCGCGGGCGGCACGCAGCGGGCGGGCCCACCAGACGAGCTGGTCGAACAGTGTCTTCGCCGCCGCCGCGGCACCCGCGTCGGTCACCGTCGCGCCGACGGGGAACTGTTGCCATGCGTGGTGGAAGCTGACCGTCTCCCGCACGGTGACGGTGTGCAGCTCGGCGAAGACCAGCCGTAGCTGCTCGACCGCGCGCAGCCCTCCCGCGTGGCCGCCGTAGGAGACGAAGCCGACCGGCTTGCCGGCCCACTCGCTGAGGAACCAGTCGAGGACGTTCTTCAGCGATGCCGGGAAGCTGTGGTTGTACTCCGGCGTGACGATGACGAAGGCGTCGGCCTCGGCCAGCTGTCTGCTCAGCCGGTCACGGATCGCGGCCACCTCGGGTTCCGGGGACCGCCCGGGTGCCGGCAGCACCAGCGGCAGCGGATGGTCGAGCAGGTCGATGAGATTGACGTCGAGCTCGGGCCGGGCGGCCGTCTGGGCCAGCACCCACTCGCTGACGGCCGGGCCGAGCCGAGTGTCCCGGACGCTGGCGATGATCACCGCGAGTCGTAGCGGCGAGATGTCGGTCAAGGAACTGCCTTCCTGTGCGGGGACGAGACGCCGACGGCGGCCAGCAGGCCAACCGCCGCCGCCAGGGAGAGGATCAGCCAGGCGGCACGCCGTTCGCCGGCAGCGGTGACGGTCGCGGCGACGGGCAGCAGCGCCACGGTTCCGGCCTGGACCGCCGCCTGGTAGAACGCGATCGCCGCAGGCCCTCGGCCGGGTGGCGCCGCCGTCGTCGCACGCATGTTGAGCGCGGCGAACGACAGCACCAACCCGAGACCAACCAGGGACAGCGCCGGCAGTACGCCGGTGACGTACCGGGCGGGGTGGGGGTGCCACAGCAGGCTCAGGTAGCCCAGCAGCGCGGCGGCAGCTCCCAGGGCGATCAGGCGGTCCCCGCCGAACCGGGCTACCAGGGCAGCGCCCCACGGTGCGGCGAGTGCGAGCGGCAGGCACGCCGGCAGCAGAGCGAAGGCGTTCTGCCAGCCGGTCCACCCGAACCGGCCTTGCAGGTCGAAGGTGAGCAGCAGCAGCAGGGTCTGGTAGCCCCCGTTGAGAGCCGATGCCGTCACCGCCGCCCCGAGCAGCGCGCCGGTGATCCGCAGTCCGGCTGAAGGGACGTCCGAGTGTGCCGACTCCGGCGAGTCCGGTGGCAGCAGACGACGGCTAAGCAGCATCAACGCGATGGCCACCGGTGCCGGGAAGACGAAGGTCCACCGCCATCCGGTTTCGGCCAGCGCACCGGACAGCAGCAGGCCGGTGGTGAACCCGGCCGCTCCGAACAGCGAGTACACGCCGACAGCGCGCCGCCGCATGGCCTCGTCGGGATAGGCGGTCGCGATGATGGCCAGCCCGGCGGGCGCGGTCAGGGCCGCGCACATGCCCTTGACCACGCGGATGCCGATCAGCACCGCACCGCTGTCGGCGAGGCCGCCGGCAAGGGACGCCACGGCGAAGCCGGCCATCGCCGTCAGATAGGTGCGGCGGCGGCCGAAACGGCGGGCCAGCCACGGTCCGAACGGCAGCAGTACGGCGAACCCGGCGGCGAACCCGCTGACCAGCCACTGCGCCGAGGCGAGGGGCAGGTCCAGGCCGGCCGCGACGTGCGGCACCGCGACCAGCACCACCGACACCTCGACCGCGTCGAGGACCATGGTGGCGGACAGGACGAGCAGCAGGGCTGACGAGCGGCGCGAGGTGAGCGCCGTCATGACGCCGCGGCCAGCAGCGCCGGAAGACGGCCGGTGACCAGGGCGATGTTGTCGGCGACCAGATCGTCGGGCATGCCGGCGATGTCCGCCCAGAAGATCAGGTGGCGGACCGGCAGCCCGGCGGTCAGCTCCTTGATCTCCACTGCCGCCTCCTCCGCGGTGAGGATCCGCAGCAGGCCGCGGGTGTCGCGGGCGTGCGGGTCGCGGAGGTCGTCGAGCGTCAGCGGCGGAGAGGTCTGGCCGGTGCCCTCCAGCGCGCCCTGCCGGTAGGAGTTGACCTGGTGCACCAGGTGCGGGCCGACCCGGGCCCACGCCCGCTCCGGGTCCCGGGCCAGCAGGATGGGCAGCAGATCCGCGACCCTTGCGACCGAGGGATCGTGGCCACCCTCGGCCAGGCCCCGCTGGTACTCCAGGAACGACTCGCGCGACAGGTGCAGCAGGCCGATGCCGAGCCGGCCCGCCAGGCGGGCACCACGCGGCCCGTAGAAGCCACCCCACAGCGGAGGAAGATCCTGCACCGGCGCCGGGGTGATGCCACGCTCGCGCCACAGCTCCCGCACCCGCTCGATGTGCTCGCCGGCGCGGGAGATGCGGCGGCCGAAGTCGACGTCGTACAGCTGGTACTCGGGACGGCGGTAGCCGGCACCGAGCCCGAGTTCCAGGCGCCCTCCACTGATCAGGTCCACCACGGCCGCCTGCTCGGCGATCTCGACAGGATGGTGCAGCGGGGCCACCACCACCGCGGTGCCGATGCGGGCCCGCCGGGTCCGGGCGGCGGCCGCCGCCGCGAAGGTCAGTGGCTGCGGAAGATAGCCGTCGGCGAACAGGTGATGCTCGGTGAACCAGAGGCCACCGACACCCCGCTGGTCAGCCTCGGCGCAAAAGTCGAGAATGCGGCCGTAGTGGCGGTCGCGGGGCCGCTGCCATTGCTGGGGGTTGCGCAGGTCGAAGAGCAGTCCGACATCCACGGTGCGTCCTTTCAGAACGGAGGGTTACCGTGCTTGCGGTGCGGGATGTCGCCGTGTTTGCTGGCGAGCATGGCCAGCGCGCGGCACAGCACCGGCCGGGTTTGCCGCGGGTCCACCACGTCGTCGATCAGCCCTCGCTCGGCCGCGTGATACGGGTGGACCAGTTCCGCGCGGTACTCGGCGATCTTCTCGGCGCGCGCCGCCTCCGGGTCGGGCGCCGCGGCGATCTCCCGGCGGAAGATCACATTGGCGGCGCCCTCCGGCCCCATCACGGCGATCTCGTTGGTCGGCCAGGCCAGTGCGAGGTCCGCGCCGATCGACCGGGAGTCCATCACGATGTACGCCCCGCCGTAGGCCTTGCGCAGGATCAGTGAGATCCGCGGGACGGTGGCGGCACAGTAGGCGTACAGCAGCTTCGCGCCGTGGCGGATGATGCCGTTGTGCTCCTGCACCACTCCGGGCAGGAAGCCGGGCACGTCGACAAGCGTGATCAGGGGAATGTTGAAGGCGTCGCAGAACTGCACGAAGCGGCTGCCCTTCTCGCTGGCCGGTATGTCCAGGACACCGGCCAGCACGGCGGGCTGGTTGGCCACGATGCCGACCACCTGCCCGTCGAGGCGGGCGAGGGCACAGACCAGATTCCGGGCGTACGTCTCGTGCACCTCCAGCAGTTCGCCGTCGTCGACGATCTCGGCGAGCACGGCGCGCATGTCGTACGCCCGGCTGCCGTCGGCCGGCACCAGGTCGAGCAGCGCGTCGCTGGGCCGCTGTGCGGGATCACCGCTGACGACGTTGGGTGGCAGTTCGCGGTTGTTGGCCGGCAGGAGCGAGAGTAGGTACCGCACGTCGGCCAGGCAGCTCTCCTCGTCGTCGTGGACGAAATGGGCCACCCCGGAGATGCCGGCGTGCACGTCGGCGCCGCCGAGGTCGTTCTGGCTGATCTGCTCGCCGGTGACCGCCCGCACCACGTCCGGCCCGGTGAGGAACATCTGCGCGGTGTCGCGGACCATGAACACGAAATCGGTCAGGGCCGGGCTGTACGCCGCGCCGCCCGCGCACGGACCCAGCATCACGCTGATTTGCGGGATGACGCCGGACGCACGGGTGTTGCGCTGGAAGATGCCGCCGTAACCGGCGAGAGCGGTCACCCCCTCCTGGATACGAGCGCCGGCGCCGTCGTTGAGCGACACCAGCGGAGCCCCGGCGGAGATCGCCAGATCCATCACCTTGTGGATCTTCTGGGCGTGGGCTTCCCCGAGCGCCCCGCCGAAGATCCGGAAGTCGTGGGCGTAGACGAACACGGTGCGGCCCTCGACCGTGCCCCAGCCGGTCACGACACCGTCGGTGTACGGGCGCCGGTGGTGCAGGCCGAACTCGGTGGCGCGGTGCCGGCGCAGAGCCTCCACCTCGGTGAAGCTGTCCTTGTCGAGTAGCAGGTCGATGCGTTCCCGGGCGGTCAGCTTGCCGCGAGCATGCTGGCGTTCGGTGGCCGCGGGGTCCGGGCCGAGCCGGACCGTCTCCTTGAGGTCGGCGAGTTGCGCCGTGCTCTGCCGGATGCTCATCCCAGCAACGTCCCGCCGGTGGCGTCGAGGAAGGCGCCGGTGATCCAGCGCGCCTCGTCGGTGGCCAGGAAGGTGATCACATCGGCGACGTCGCCGGTCTGACCGACCCGGTTGAAGGCGGACAGGCTCGCCATCTGCTCCACGGCCTCCGGGATGTCGAACACCGGCCCGCCGTTGTCGGTGATGCCGGGTGCGACCGTGTTGACGGTGATGCCGCGCGACGCGAGCAGCCGCGCCAGGTGCAGGGTGAGCTGCTCAATGGCCCCCTTGGTCATCGCGTATGGGATCTGGTCGGGGTTGGCGACCCGGGTGAGCCCCGAGGAGATGTTGATGATGCGGCCGCCGGCCGGCAGGTGCGCCATCGCCCGCTGGACGAGGAAGAACGGGGCCCGGGCGTTGACGGCGAAGAACCTGTCGAAGACCGCGCCGGTGACCTCCTCGAACGGGATGCCGGTTGCGGTGGTCTCCCCCGCGTTGTTCACCAGGATGTCGAGTGTCGTCTCCCCGGTGCGGTCCTTGAGCTGCTGCTCCAGGCCCAGGAACAGGGTGTGGACGTCGCCCGGGACGCCGAGTTCGGCCTGCACGGCGAAGGCCTGGCCACCGTCCTTCTCGATCAGCGCCACGGTCTCCTCTGCGGCACCGGTGTTGGCGGCGTAGTGGACGGCCACCAGTGCCCCCTCGCGGCCCAGCCGGATCGCGGTCGCCCGGCCGATGCCACGGCTGGATCCGGTGACGAGTGCGGTCTTGCCGGTGAGTCGGCTCATGCTGGAACACCTTTCTTCTCGGAGTCGTCGGAGAGCGCCGTGAGGTCGAGGCCGCCGACAGCACGGGCCAGATGGTCGCGGGCCGCGTCGAGCTGGATCAGTTCGGTGAACACCGAGCGCAGGCCCTCCACGCCCGGGTCGCCGAGCAGCAGGTCGGCCTGGACGCGGATGTGGGTGAGCGTGCGGGCGCCGGCTGCACGCCGGATTCGGTCGTAGCCGGCGAGCACGCTGTCGCCGGCATCACCCCTGGCTCGAGCGGCGAGCCGCGGGCCGAGCTCGGCGGCGTCGTGCAGGCCGAGATTCAGCGCCTGACCGCCGGCCGGGAGCTGCTGGTGGGCGGCGTCGCCGGCCAGCACCACCCGGCCGCGGACGTACTCGGCGGCCTGCCGGCCGACGTCGTCGAAGGCGTTCACCCAGCGGGGCGTGCCGTGCCCGATGTCCTCGCCGGTGACCTCAGCCCAGGTCTCGGCCAGTTCGGTGTACAGCACCGGCCCGGTGCGCCACCGGGATGCGGCACCGAAGCGGTGCACCATGATCCGGGTCGCGCCGTCCGGCCACCGCACGGCCGTGGCCATGCCGCGCGGCGTGCGTTCGAAGCGCCGGCCCGGCACGTCGATGCCGTCCACGTCGGCGCGGAGCAGCTCCCGTCCGGTTCCGGTGGTCGGCCCGGTCAGACTGAACCCGCCAAGCTGGCGTACGGTGCTGCGTTCGCCGTCGCAGCCGGCCAGGTGACCGGCGGCGATCCGGGCCGGACCGGTGCGCGTGTCGAAGTAGTCGATCTCGACGCCCTCGTCGTGTTCCCGCAGCCCGGTGACGACCGCGCCGCGCCGGATGTCGACGCCCGCCGCGACCGCCCAGGTGGCGAGGACCGACTCCAGGTGGGTCTGCGGGCACTTCCACTGCCCGGCGTACGGGTGCCCCGCCTCCCCCGCGGCGAGATCGAGCCGGATGCCACCGAAGTGACCAGGCCCGCCCTCGGGCAGGTCGCCGAGCAGGGGAAGCACCTCACGCCCGGCCAGCAGTTCCATGGTGTGCGCGTGCAGGGTGGAGGCGCGTGACTCGGTGTGCGGCGCGGTCCGCTGTTCGAGCACGGTGACCGTGACGCCGTGCCGGGCGAGGTCGCCGGCGAGGAACAGGCCGACCGGACCTGCTCCGGCGACCACCACGTCGCGGCGTCCCGGATCGCCGGTGGTGGTCATCGCCGGGATTCCGCGTACTCCTTGGCGTGGCGCAGGGTGGTCAGGCTGTTGCCACCGAGGGCCTCGCGCAGGAACCGCCGGGCCTCCGGCAGGCCGGCATCGGCGCCGAGGATGCCGGTGATGCGGTCCGGGTTGATCGCCACGGTGTGTTCCGCGGTCGCCGTGGTACGGCCGTTGGTGTCCTCGTCCAGCTGCCAGTAGCCGGTGTGCAGGGTGAGCAGGGCCGGCAGGGTGGTCTGCTTGTAGACGATGCGGTGGTGCGGGAAGGCCACCCGGACCGACTCGGTGACGTGCGAGGAACCGTCCTTGGTCAGCGTCGTCAACCGCAGGGTCTGCAGGCCGGGAATGGACTCGCTGAACTCCACGGCGGACACGTGCGGCAGCCGGTCGGCCCAGTGCTGGGCCTCGTTGAGGAAGTCGAAGACGTCCTTGGCGGAGCCTTCGATCTCGACGCTGTCGGTGAACGACAGGGTGAGCTCACCGGCCGCCGTCAGTTCCAGGCTGTCGCGCAGCCCGGGCAGTTCGGCGCGGCTGTTGTCGTCGACGGCCCGGTCGATCCAGGCGAGCTTCTCCGGGTCGTCGTCGATCGCGGAGTATTCGTGCAGCAGGCGGACCCTCGTGCGGCGTTCGGCGAGGGGCTCGATGATCCAGGTCCCGGTCATCTCGCGTACCGGTGGGGCGGGCACCTCCTGCCAGAACTGGATGCGCAAGCCGGCCTCGTCGAGCACGCGGCGTGACGTCCAGTTCTTCGCCTCGCCGTTGGCGGTGGCCCAGATGCGGATGCGTTCCTGGGTGCCGTCGCGTTCCAGGTAGTCGACGTGGATCGAGGGCGGGAACAGTTGGGGCCAGTTCTCCACCTCCGCGAGCAGGCGGTAGACGTCGTGGGCGGACGCCTCGACGACGATCTCGTGTTCGACCTGGCGGTCGGCCATGACAGGTCCTTTCGGGAGGGTCAGAAGTTGCCGAGGCCGCCGCAGACGTTCAGTGCCTGGGCGGTGATCGAGGCGGCGGGGTCGGAGGCGAGGTAGCCGACCAGACCGGCGACCTCTTCGGGGGTCGAGTACCGGCCGAGGGGGATCTTGGCCTGGAACCTTTCGAGAATCGCTTCCTCGCTGGTCTCGTACGCCGCCGCGTAGCCCTGCCGGACCCGCTGGGCCATGGGCGTCTCGACGTAGCCGGGGCAGACGGCGTTGACGGTGATGCCGGTGGGTGCCAGCTCGTTGCCGAGCGCCTTGGTGAAGCCGACGACACCATGTTTGGACGCCGAGTACGGGGCGCCGAGCACGACGCCCTGCTTGCCGGCGGTGGAAGCGATGTTGATGATGCGGCCACGCTCCTTGCCTCGCAGGCCGCCGGTGTTGAGCACCTCCCGGGTGACCCGGAAGACGCTTGTCAGGTTCGTCTCCAGCACGTCGGCCCAGAGTTCGTCGTCGAGGTCGGCGGTGACCCCGCCGCCACTGCGGCCAGCGTTGTTGACCAGGATGTCGATCGGGCCGTACCGGTTGACGGCGCTCTGCACGAAGGCGTGGACCTGCGCGCCGTCGCGCACGTCCACGGCGGCGCCGTCGACGTCGAGACCCTCGCCGGTCAACTGCTTCACGGTGTCGGTGACCGCGGCGGCGGTTCGCGCGCCGAGGAACACCCGGTGTCCCTGGGTGGCCAGCAGGCGGACCACGGCCAGGCCGATCCCGCTGGTGCCGCCGGTGACCAGCGCCGTCCGGCCGGCGCTCACGTCGGGCTCCCGGCGGCGAGCTGGGTGTTGACGGCGTCGATGACTTCGCGGGGGCGGGTGTCGCCGACGAGCAGTTCGTCGTCGAGGCCGACGGCGAACTCGCGCGCGATGCGGCTGCCGGTCTCCAGCAGGGCCAGCGAGTCGTAGCCCAGGTCGGCGAAGGCGGTGTCCAGGATGTCGCCGGCGAGGTTGACGTTCTCGCTGGTGCCGGCGCCGTCGCGCAGGATGCGACGGAGGTCGTCGAGGGTGAAGGGGGCGGATCCGGGCATGGTGTGGCCTTTCCGGTCAGGAGGGGCGGGAGGTGCTGACGAGCACGGGCTGTGGCGCGCGGACCACCAGGGCGGAGTTGAAGCCGCCGTGGCCGCGGGCGAGCACCAGGGCGGTACGCACCCGGGCGGGTCGTGGCGCTCCGGTGACCAGGTCGAGTTCGTACTCCGGGGCCGGGTCGCTGTTCACCGTCGGCGGGATGACACCGTCGCGGATGCTGAGCAGGGCAGCGGCCACGTCCAGCGGGGCAGCGCCCGAGTACAGCCGGCCGGTCATCGTCTTGGGGGCGGTCACCGGCACTCCGCGCGGGCCGAACACGGTGCTGATCGCGGCGGCTTCGACCTGGTCGAGCTCGGGAACCGCGGCCGCGTCGGCGAAGACCACGTCGATGTCGGTGGGGTCTGCGCCGGCCTCGGCCAGGGCGAGGGTGACGGCACGGACCAGGCCGGAGGGGCGGCCGGTGCCCGGGGCCGGGTCGGTGGTCGCGGCGTGCCCGGCGATCTCGCCGTAGACGTGCGGGGCCTGCCGTCGCCGTGCGTGGTCGGCGTCCTCGACGATCAACAGGGCACCGCCCTCACCGGGTACGTGCCCGGCCGCGCGCGGGTCGAACGGCAGGTAGGCGTGTTGCGGGTCGCGGCTGTTGCTGAGCCGCCCTCCGGCCAACTGGGCGACCCAGCCCCACGAACACAGGGACGCGTCGACGGCGCCGGCGACGACCACGGGTGTTCCCTTGCGGACCTGCCGGCGGGCGTGGGCCAGTGCGTCGAGCCCTCCGGCCTGGTCGCTGACGACGACGGCGCTGGGGCCGCGCAGCTCGTTGCGGATGGAGATCTGGCCGCTGTTGACGGCGTAGAACCAGGCGAACGACTGGTAGGCGGAGACGAACTGCCCGCCCTGGCTCCACAGCGCCCGCAGCTCCCTCTCACCGAATTCGAACCCACCGGAGTGACTCGCGGTGATCACGCCGACGTCGTAGGGCCCGAGGTCGGCGGGGGTCAGCGCCGCGTCGGCCAGGGCCCGGTCGGCGCTGACCAGGGCCAGTCGTGTCATCCGGTCGGTTTGCGGCAACAGCCGGTCGGGCAGCTCCTGCTCGGGGGCGAACCCGGTGATCTCGCCGGCCAGCGTGGCGGGGTACCCGGTCGCGTCGAACCTGGTGATCGGGACGATGGCGGTGCGCCCGCGCAGGGTGGCCTGCCAGTATGGGTCGACGCCGACGCCGGTGGGGCTGGCGATGCCGAGTCCGGTCACGACGGTGCGGGTGGTCATCGTGGGCTCCTGTCGGGCCGGGCCAGCACCACGGCGCTCTGGAAGCCGCCGAAGCCGCTGCCGACCGAGAGCACGGCGTCGGTACGGTGGTTGCGGGCCGTCAGTGGTACGTAGTCGAGGTCGCAGTCGGGGTCTGGGTGGTGCAGGTTGGCGGTGGGCGGCACGACGTGGTGCTCCATGGCCAGTGCGCAGGCGGCGACCTCGATGGAGCCGATCGCTCCCAGGGAGTGGCCGACCATCGATTTGATCGAGCTCATCGGGACGCGGTAGGCGTGGTCGCCGAGGCTGTCCTTGACGGCGGCGGTCTCGTGCCGGTCGTTCTGTTTGGTGCCGGAGCCGTGCGCGTTGACGTAGTCGACGTCGGAGGGGTTGAGCCGCGCCTCGGCGAGGGCCGTGCGGATCGCCTCGGCCATCTCCCGGCCGTCGGGGCGCAGCCCGGTCATGTGGAAGGCGTTGGACCGGGTGGCGTAACCAGCCACCTCGGCGTAGACGTGCGCCCCGCGGCGGCGGGCGGCGTCCAGTTCCTCGAGAACGAACACGGCGGCCCCCTCGCCGAGTACGAAGCCGTTGCGGGTCGCGTCGAAAGGACGGGAGGCGGTTTCCGGGTCGTCGTTGCGGTCGGTGGTCGCCTTGATGGCGTCGAAGCAGGCGACGGTGATCGGCGAGATCGGTGCGTCGGTGGCACCGGCGATCATGGTGTCGGCGAGCCCGTCCCGGATGACGTCGGAGGCGTAGCCGATCGCGTCGAGACCGGACGTGCAGCCGGTGGAGATCACGGTGCTGGGGCCTTCGGCGCCGGTGGCCCACGCCACCTCGGTGGCGAAGGAGCTGGGCACCAGATAGTCGTAGAGGTGCGGGACCGCGTACCGGTGGTCGACCGTGGTCAGCCGGCCGCCGTCGCTGACCGCGCGGTACTCCTGGTCCAGGCTCATCGTGGCACCGACCGCGCTGCCAATGGTGACGCCGAGGCGGGCCGGGTCGAGGGTGTGGAGTTCCAGACCGCTGTCCTGCACCGCTTCCCGGGCGGTGACCACGGCGAACTGCGCCGCCCGGTCCATCCGGCGGATCTCCTGCGGGCGCAGGCCCGCGCTCTCCGGGTTGAAGTCGACCTCGGCGGCGACGTGTGAGCGGAACGGCGCGGGGTCGAAGAACGAGATGCGCCGGGTCGCGGTACGGCCGTCGGAGATGAGCTGCCAGAAGTTCTTGGCACCCGGCGTGCCCGGCGCGGTGACCCCGATTCCGGTGATGACCACGCGGCGGGGGGCGGTCATCGGGCTTCCCAGTGGTAGAAGCGCTGTGCCAGGGCGTCGGCCGGGGAGCGCCAGGTGGCCGGGTCGTAGGCCTCGATGTAGGGCTTGAGATCGGCGCTGATCCGAACGAAACGCTCGTCGGTACGGGCTTCGTGGATGCGTTCGGCGCCGTCGGGCTGGTCGAAGTCCTGCAGGTGGAAGTAGAGGCCACGGTAGGCGAACAGCTCCCGGCGGCGGGTGCCCATCCGGTGCGGCACGTCGGTGTCGTCGAATTGGGAGAACAGCTCCGACACCGCGTCGGCGGAGCCCGGCTGCATGCGGGCGACGATCAGGGAACTGTGCGTCATCATTTCTCCTCGGAGCGGGCGCGGGCCGGTCCGAACCACCGGTTCAGCGCAGTGGGCAGGTCGTATCGGGTGCCCGGGGCGGCCCAGGCGACGTAGCCGTCGGGCCGCACCAGGACCGCGGTGGCGCCGGCGAGCGCCGCAAGGGACTGCGGGTCGCGCGGACTCGTCGTGACGATGTCGACGCGGTCGCGCCAGCCGGCGGCCCGCCGGCGCAGCCACGGGTTGTCGTTGAGGTCGAGCAGCACGCCGCGGCCGGGACGGAGCAGCGCGGCGGTGTCGGCCGGGCGGTCGCGGGCCAGCACGCTGAGCCGGGGCAGCCGGGCACCGAGCAGCGGATGGGTGCCGCCGCCGACGTCGTAGCGGATGTCGAGGCCGCTGACCTTGGCCGCCAGGTGCCGCCGCACCGGTTCGTGCGCCATCAGTTCGGTCAGGACGTCGCGAAACGGCTGCGCCTCGTCTCCGCCGAGGATGAGGCGGGCCTGCGCCTGGGTGTTGGCCAGCAACTGCCGACCGACCTCGTGGCGTTCGGTGTGGTACGTGTCCAGCAGGCTTTCGGGGGCGGTGCCGCGCAGGACCGCGGCCAGTTTCCAGCCCAGGTTGACGGCGTCCTGAATGGAGGTGTTCATGCCCTGCCCGCCGGCGGGCAGGTGCACGTGGGCGGCGTCTCCGGTGAGCAGCACCCGGCCGCGTCGGTACTGTTCGGCCAGGCGCGCCGTGTCGGTGAAGGCGCTGACCCAGATCGCCTCGGCGTGCGAGATGTCGGTGCCGGTGAGCCGTTTCCAGGCTTCGGCGACCTCGCTGAACAAGGGTGGAGCGGTGCGGCGGCGGGGTTCCGCACCCCGCTCGCAGATGATCACCCGATCGATGCCGTCGCCGAGGGGTGCTGCCATCACCATGCCGGTGGCGAGCACCTCTCCGGTCATCCGCGGTGTGATGTCGGCGCCACGGATGTCGGCGAGCAGCAGCTCGGTGGTGGGTTCGGTGCCGGGGAACGCGATGCCGGCGCGCTCACGCACCCGGCTGCGGCCGCCGTCGGCGCCGATCAGATAGCGGGCACGCAGGTGCTGCTCCCCGCCGGCCGTGCGGACCCGAACCTGTACCGCGTCCTCGTCCTGCTCGAGGTCGAGCATCTCGTGTCCGAAACGGATGTCGCCACCCAGGTCGCGTACCCACTCCTCGAGGACCTTCTCGGTCACCGACTGCGGTACGCCCTGCACGGCGCTGGCCTGCCCGCCGAGGACGGCCAGGTCGAGCGGGATGCCGCCGAAGTGACCACGGGTGGTGGTCGGCAGCTGAGGGAAGCGGGGCAGCAGTCCTCTCTGGTCGAAGGTCTCCAGCGTGCGGACGGTGAATCCGAGGCCCCGGGATTCGCCGGAGCGGGCGGTGAGCCGGTCCAGCACGACGACGTCCGCACCAGCCAGCCGAAGTTCTCCGGCCAGTGCGAGACCGGCCGGGCCGGCGCCGACGACGATCACCGAAGCATCCATGGTTTTCCTCCCGACTGATGGCCGCGGCGCACCATTCGAATTGATGGACGTCACCATCGGAGTGGACGCCGACAATCGTCAATCGTTCGCCGCCCTGAATTCAACCCATGCATTCACAGTTTCACCGCAGAGCTGGGTCAAGCGGTTGTCAAATCCCCCCTCAGCAACCCCAGCGGGACGTCGGCCGGACGGTCGCCGCAGCGCTGCCACTCGGCCGGGGAGCTCGTGAAGATACAGAAGAACTACAGAGAATTGTCAATTCATCGACGGCGCTCGGCCCCGACCTCGGCGTGATCGCCGGACGTGACGTCACTCACTTCCGTTGGGCAAACCCAAGACCCTAGCCTAAGCACCGGCGGCGACGAGGCGGCTCTGCATGGTGCAAAACCTATCAAACCTATAGGTTATGTATGCATGCATGACGACACGGGCAGATCCGCCGGAGATCACGGCGTAGCAACGAGGGAGCAGTGCGAATGAGGGCCCTGGTGGTCGATTCCGACAATTCCCGGCGCGCAGATCTCAGCGCACAGTTGAAAAGGCACGGCTTCGACGTCACAGAATGCGGCACCGGAGCTGAGGCAATCGGCACGCTCGACCGTTCCGACCTCATGCTGATAGACCTGTGCCTGCGTGACATGGACGGCGTGGAAGCATGCCGGCGGGTGCGCGCCACCAGCGACGTCCCGCTGATCGCGTTCACCGAGCAGCACATGGCCGTCGAACGGGTCCTGAGCCTGCAGGCCGGCTGCGACGACTGCGTGACCAAGCCGTACGGCGTCCGCGAACTCCTCGCCCGGATCGAGGCCATCATGCGCCGCGTCCGGGCCGGAGCGGGGCGCACCAGATCCGGAGCCGTGATCATCCGCGGCGACCTGCACATCGACCCGCGCGTCCGCGAGGTCCGCGTGCACGGGAACCCCGTCCAGCTCACCCGCAAGGAGTTCGACCTGCTGCACCACCTCGCCGGCGAACCGGACGTCGTCCACTCCCGGACCCGCCTCGCCACCGAGGTCTGGGGCTTCCCCGCCGACACCTACACACCGAGCCTGACCACCAGCCGGACCATCGACACGCACGTGAGCGCCCTGCGCACCAAACTCGGGGACCGCGACGTGATCGTCACGGTACGCGGCGTCGGCTTCCGGCTCGGCCGGTCGATGCCGTCCCGGCTGTCTCGGGCCGGCTGAGCTTCCCCGCCGCCCACCACCCCCCTCACCATCACGGAGTATCCCCATGCCAATACCACGCGGGCTCACCACGGTCGCCGCCATGCTCCCAGTCCTGCTCGTCGCCTGCGGCACCGCAGCCGAGAGCCGGTCCAGCGGCGGGACGCCACGATCCGGCGGTGAGCTGAAGTTCGCCCTGCCCGCCGACCCGACCTGCCTCGACCCGCACCAGGCGGCGACCAGCGAGGGCCTCTACGTCGCCCGCGGCCTGGTCGACTCGCTCACCGACCAAAACCCGGCCACCGGTGAGATCGTGCCCTGGCTGGCGACGTCCTGGAGCGTCACCAAGGACGCCTCCGAGTTCACCTTCCACCTGCGCGAGGACGCCACCTTCGCCGACGGCACCCCGGTCGACGCCGAAGCGGTCAAACGCAACCTGGACGACGTCGCCGCGCTGGGCGCCAAGTCCATCCTCGGCAGTGGGTTCGTCCAGGGCTACAAGGCCACAAGGGTGACCGGACCGCACACCGCCGTGGTCACCTTCGGCGGCCCCAACGCCCAGTTCCTCCAGGCCACCTCCACACCAACGCTGGGCCTGCTCGCGCCCACCAGCCTCGGCAAGGGCGCGGAGCAGCGCTGCACCGGCGGGCTGGTCGGCTCCGGACCGTTCCAGCTCGGAGGCTACGAGACCAACCGCAGCACCACCCTCACCCGCCGGACCGGCTACGCCTGGCCCTCTCCACTGAGCCTGCACCAGGGCGACGCCCGCCTGGAGAAAGTGACCTTCCTGGTGATGCCCGAATCCGGTGTACGGACCGGCAGCCTCACCTCCGGGCAGGTCGACGGCATCGCCGGTGTCGCACCCCAGGACGAGCCTGCCCTGCGTGGCGGACGCGTCAGTCTGCTCAGCCGGGCCAATCCGGGCGTCCCCGTCGCCTTCAGCGTCAATACGGCCCGGCCGATCGCCGCCAACCTGGCCGTACGTCAGGCGGTGCAGGCCGCCGTCAACCGCACCGAGGTCGTCGACACCGTCCTGAGCCCCAGCTACCGCCCGGCCACCAGCGCGCTGTCCAGCAGCACCGCGAATTTCACCGACAACAGCCCTCTGCTGCGGCACGACCCGCAGACCGCACGCCGGTTACTCGACGGCGCCGGCTGGCAGCCCGGACCGGACGGCATCCGGTCGCACGACGGCCAGCGGCTCACCCTCGAAGCCATCCTGGCCACCAACTTCGGACCCAACAAGGCCGCTGTCGAGCTCATCCAGCAACAACTGCGCGACGTCGGCATCGAACTCGACCTGCGGATCCTCTCCATCGCCGACTACCAGCAGGCGCGCGGCAGCGGCGACTACGACCTCGCCTGGGGCAGCGGGACACGCGCCGACCCGGACATCCTGCGTACCGCCTTCTCCGACAAGCTGCTCAACCTGTCCCGGATCAACGACCCCGACCTGCAGCGAGACCTGGACGCGCAGGCCGCCGCCGGCGACGCGAAGCGGCGTGCCGAGCTCGTCGCCACCGCACAGCGGCGGGTGCTCGATCAGGCGTACCAGATCCCGGTGTTCGAAATGACCACCGTCTTCGCCCTCACCGGCAAGGTGCACGACATCGCGTTCACCTCCTCCTCCGGCCTGCAGTACTACGACGCATGGCTGTCCTGACCGCCGGCCGCCGGATGCTGCACGCCGTGCTTGTGCTCTGGGCCGCCTACACCCTCTCCTTCGTGCTGCTCTACGTGCTGCCCGGCGACCCGGTGGCCGTGATGGCCGCCGGCGGTGGTGACGCCACCACAGTGGCCGCGGGGCAGCTCGACGCGCTCCGGGCCGAACACGGCCTGGACCGCCCGCTGCCCGAGCAGTACCTGGACCGACTCACGGGCACGGTACGCGGGGACCTGGGCACGTCGGTGCAGACCGGGGAACCGGTCGCGCGGATGCTGCTGGACGCGCTGCCACCGACCCTGCAACTGGCCGCCGGAGCACTCGGCCTCGGCGTGCCGCTGGGCGCCGCCGTCGCCCTGCTCGCCGCATACGTCCGCCGCCGTGGGCTACGGAGGCTGCTGCTCTCGCTGCCCGGCGCCGGCATCTCGGTGCCCACCTTCTGGGTCGGCCTGGTACTGCTGCAGGTCTTCTCGTTCCGGTGGGCGCTGCTGCCGGCGTTCGGCGACGGCTCTGCCGCGGCCGTACTGCCAGCGATCACGCTGGCTCTGCCGGTCGCCGCACTCGTCGGCCAGACCTTCGCCCGCGGCCTGGGCGACGCCCTGGCCCAGCCCTACCTGGACACCGCGGCCGCCAAGGGCGCCGGACGGGCCCGGCTGCTGCTGCGGCACGCCGCCCGCAACGCCGCGCTCACCCCGCTGGCCGTGACCGGCGTGCTGGCCGGCAACATCCTTGCCGGCGCGGTGGTGGTCGAGACGGTGTTCTCCCGCCACGGCATCGGGCGGCTGACCGCGACGGCAGTCGCCGCCCAGGACATCCCCGTGGTGCAGGGCGCGGTGATCCTCGGCGCGGCCTGCTTCGTGCTGGTCAGCCTGGCCACCGAGCTGCTGATGCCGGTGCTCGATCCGCGGCTACGCACCGCCACCGGGGCCCGGGAGGTGGTCCATGGTTGACACTCGACTGCCCCTTCCCGGCCGCCTGCTCGACCGGGTCGGCCGCCGGACCGCCCGACCGGCACTCGTCGCGTCCGGCGCCATGATCCTGGTCGTCGTGCTCGCGGCCACCGCACCGCGGCTCCTGACCAGCCGCGACCCGCTGGCCGCGGCGCCCGCCAGCCGGCTGCTCCCACCGTCGGCGACCCACCTGTTCGGCACCGATCTGCTGGGCCGCGACCTGTTCGCCCGGGTCGTGCACGGCAGCGCACTCACCCTGCAGGCCGCGCTGATCGCCGTGGCCGTGGGCCTGGTGGCCGGAACAGTGCTCGGACTGCTCGCCGGCTGTCTGGGCGGACGCGCCGAGGAACTGCTCATGCGCGGGGTCGACGTGCTGCTCGCCATACCTGGGCTGCTGCTGTCGCTGGCACTCATCACCGCGCTCGGCTTCGGCACCGTCAAGGTCGCCCTCGCCGTCGGACTGACCAGTATCGCGATGTTCGCGCGGGTCGTCCGCGCGGAGGCGGCCCGGATCGTGCGGATGCCGTACGTGGAGGCCGCCCGCGCCGGCGGCACCCGGTGGCCGCTCGTGATCCTCCAGCACGTGCTGCCCAACGTGGCAGGCACCGTCCTGCTCTACGCCGCCGTCGACTTCGGTGCCGTCGTCCTGCAGGTGTCCGCCCTGTCCTTCCTCGGCTACGGCGCCCCGCCCCCCGAACCCGAATGGGGATCTCTGATCGCCGAAGGCCGCGACTACCTGGGCACTGCCTGGTGGCTGACCACCCTGCCGGGGCTGGTCATCACCGCCACCGTCCTGGCCGCCAACCGCATCGCACAGGCCGCCGGCACGGCGCAGGAGAGTCGATGAGCATGCCCGACACATCACCGCTGCTGAAGGTCGAGAACCTCGCGGTCGACTACACGAGCGGGCGGCGGGTCGTACCTGCCGTACGGGATGCTTCCTTCCACGTCGCCGCCGGTGAGACCGTCGCCCTCGTCGGCGGCTCCGGATCCGGCAAGACCACCACAGCTCGGGCGGTGATCGGCTTGTTGCCGGCGTCGGCGCGCCTCACGGGTGGCCGGATCCTGTTCACCGGCCCGGGCGACCCAGCCGCCGCTGACCTCGCCCGAGCCCCGGAACCGGTGCTGCGCCAACGGCGTGGTCGGCACATCGGCCTGGTCCCGCAGGACCCGATGGTGTCGCTCAACCCGGTACGCACCATCGGCTGGCAGGTCGCCGAGGTGCTCGCCATCCACCGGCTCGCGCCCGACCGACGCACCGCCCGCGCCCGAGCCGCCGACCTGCTGGACCAGGCCGGGCTGCCGAACGCGCACACCCTGCTCGACCAATTCCCGCACGAACTCTCCGGCGGCATGTGCCAGCGCGTTCTCATCGCGATCGCCCTGGCCGCCGGACCCGCCCTGCTGATCGCCGACGAGCCGACCAGCGCCCTCGACGTCACCGTGCAGCGGCGAATCCTCGACCACATCGCCACCCTGACCCGCGACAGTGGGACGGCCCTACTGCTGGTGACCCACGACCTGGCCGTCGCCGCCGACCGAGCCGACCGGGTCGTCGTGATGGCCGACGGCATGGTCCGCGAGACGGGTAGCGTCGGCTCGGTGCTCGGCGCGCCCCGCGACCGGGCCACCCGGGACCTCGTTGACGCACTGGCCCGGCCAGCCCCTCGGACCAATCCACCACCCGCGACACCCGGCGTCACCCCGCTGATCAGCGGTGACGGCCTGGTAAAACGGTTTGGCAGTGGGACCGCCGTCGACCACGTCAGCATCCGGCTGGACCGCGGCGAGACCGTCGCCCTGGTCGGCGAATCCGGCTCCGGCAAGACCACCACGGCGCGGCTGCTGTTGCGCCTGACCGCCGTCTCCGCCGGAAAAGTTCGCTTCGACGGCGCCGATATCACCGCGGCGCGGGGACGCGACCTGCGCCAGCTGCGCCGCCGCATGCAGATGGTCTATCAGAGCCCCTATGCCTCTCTGGACCCCCGGCTCACGATCGCCGACGCCGTCACCGCACCGCTGCGGGCCTACCGGGTGGGCAACCGTGCCGACCGCGCCGCACGGGCCGCAGACCTGTTGGACCGAGTACGGCTACCGACGACCGTGCTCGACCGGCGACCGGGTGAGCTGTCCGGCGGGCAGTGCCAACGGGTCGCCATCGCCAGGGCCCTCGCCCTTGAGCCGGACCTGGTGGTGCTCGACGAACCGGTGTCCGCGCTGGACGCGTCGAACCGCAACCGGATCCTCGAACTGCTGCACCAGCTGCGCACCGAACTGGGCCTCAGCTACCTGATCATCTCCCATGACCTGGGCGTGGTCCGCGAGATCGCCGACCGGGTCGCGGTGATGCGGGCCGGGCGGGTGGTGGAGACCGGCCCGGTCGCCGATGTGCTCGGTGAGCCGGTCGACCCGTACACCCGGGAGTTGGTCGACGCGGCCCCCGGTGCCGCCGCCGGTGATCTGTTCACGCGGCTGGCATGACCTCACGCTCGACCATCGGCAGCGTCCGCCAGCTGTGCGCCACCACGACGTCGGGATACCGGTGGGGCCGTCCCCAGACCGCGGACCGCCGGTTGGGCCCTCGCTTGGCGTCCGGCGACGACGCGACCGCGGCGGCACGGGCCAGCAGCACGGCGACGACCGCGGCCAGCTCGACCGGGTCCAGGTCACCGGACTCGACAACGATTGTCATAAATCCTCCCCACGGTGGTCGCCAGCGCCGCGAACGGCTGCCGGCGCAGTCCGGCCAAGGCCAGTCAGCAGGACGGAGAAGCCGGCGACGCGGATCGGGCCACCAGCCATGTCAGTCGACGATCCCGCAGACCACGCCGCCCCCGGCGATGGCCGTTCCGACCTCGGCGGCAAGGCCGCTGACCCGGCCGGCGCGGTGGGCGTGCAACGGCTGCTCCATCTTCATGGCCTCGATCACCACGACCAGGTCACCGGCCGCGACCTGTTGGCCGTCGGTGACCGCGACCTTGACGACCGTGCCCTGCATCGGCGACACCAGATCCCAGCCGGCCGCCTTCACCGGGCCGTGGGTCCGCTTCCCCCGACGTGGTGCAGCGACCGCCGTGGGAGAAGGTGCGCTCAGCGACCACGGGACGCTCACCTCGACCCGCCGGCCGGCCACCTCCAGCACCACCGTCTCGCGCGATTGCTCCGGCCCACCCACGGCGATCGGATCGTGAGGTGCGATGTCGTTGACGAACTCGGTCTCGATCCACCGGGTGTGGACCCGGAACGGCTCCCCGGTGAACGCCGAATCGGCCACCACCCGGCGGTGGAACGGAATCACCGTCGGAAGGCCGCCCACCTCGAACTCGTACAACGCCCGCCGTGCCCGTCGCAGCGCCTGCCCGCGGTCCGCGCCGGTGACGATGAGCTTGGCGAGCAACGAGTCCCAGGCCGGGCCGACCACGGTGCCCGGCACCACACCGCTGTCGAGCCGCACACCCGGCCCGCCCGGTGGCGCGAAGGTGGTCACCGTCCCCGGTGCCGGCAGGAATCCCCGGCCCGGATCCTCAGCGTTGATCCGGAACTCGAAACTGTGGCCCCTCGGCTCCGGGTCGCCAAAGCCGAGCGCCTCACCGTCGGCGATCCGGAACATCTCGCGAACCAGGTCGATGCCGGTCACCTCCTCGCTGACCGGATGCTCCACCTGCAGCCGGGTGTTCACCTCGAGGAAGGACACCGTGCCGTCGGCGCCGACGAGGAACTCGACGGTGCCGGCCCCGACATACCCGGCCTCCCGCAGGATCGCCTTGGACGCGTCGTACAACTGGGCGTTCTGCTCATCGCTCAGAAAGGGCGCCGGCGCCTCCTCGACCAGCTTCTGGTGCCGGCGTTGCAGCGAGCAGTCACGCGTGGAGACGACCACCACCGTGCCGTACGCATCGGCCAGGCACTGTGTCTCCACGTGGCGGGGCCGGTCCAGGTAGCGCTCCACGAAGCACTCCCCCCGGCCGAAGGCCGCGGTGGCCTCGCGCACCGCCGAGGCGTACAACTCCGGTATTTCCTCGATCGTGCGCGCCACCTTCAGGCCGCGGCCCCCGCCGCCGTGCGCCGCCTTGATGGCGATCGGCAGGCCGTACTCCCGGGCGAAGCCCACCACCTCGTCCGGACCTCGCACCGGCTCGGCGGTGCCGGCCACCAGCGGCGCCCCGGCGCGACGTGCAATGTGCCGGGCCGCGACCTTGTCACCGAGATCGCGGATCGCGGCCGGTGGCGGACCGATCCACGTCAGACCGGCGTCGAGGACGGCCTGCGCGAACGCCGCGTTCTCGGAGAGGAACCCATAACCCGGATGGACGGCGTCGGCTCCGGCCCGCTGGGCGGCGGCGAGCAGAGCGCCCGCGTCCAGGTAGCTGTCGGCAGGGGTGTCGCCTCCGAGCGCGTACGCCTCGTCGGCGAGCCGAACATGCGGCGCGTCCCGATCCGGATTCGCGTAGACCGCCACACTGACCAGCCCGGCGTCCCGGCAGGCCCGCACGACCCGCACGGCGATCTCTCCCCGATTGGCGATGAGCACCTTACGCACGATCGTTCCCGCTCCTCTCCGGGCGGCGTGCCGCCCCCGTCCCACCAGCTTCGACCTGCGCCGGGACAGCGGACAAGGCGCCGCGATCGAGGAGACGGTCAGCTTTGCCAACGGCGGCACAGCGATCTCGGATCCGCGTCAGCGGGACGTCAAGATCTCCCGAGGCGCGATGCCCGCGCCGAAGGACTCGGACCCAAGACCAGAAAGCTGGGCATCGCCTTCGGCACGGTCGCCAAATCGCGGTCACGGTCCACGCCGCGAACGACACGTCCCGGCGGTGCTGTACCGGTGGCTACTAGTAGGCGTCCGAGGCCTCGTCGTCGGGCTCGTCATTGCTGATCAAGCCGGGTGAACGTGGTGCCGGTCGGTCGACGCGGGGAGCGCCGTGGCCGTGCTCGGGCCGGCCCGGCCAACCACTGTCACGCTGGTCGGGCACCCGACCGCTGGTCGGGCCCTCGGGATACCAGAGGGAGTCGGAGGTGTCGAGGTGGCCGCCGGGGACCTGGATGCTCGCGCCCCGCACCTGCAGCCAGTCGTCCAGATCGGCCAGCAGACGCTCGGCTTGCCGTCGGGCCGCCTTCCTTGTCCTGTCGTCCGGCACGTAACTGTGCTGCCCGCCGAGCACCGAGGGGGGCTGGGACTCCGGATCGGAGGGGGTGGGATCCGGCTCGTGGTGGTTCTGCTCGATCGCCTCTTTGACCTCGCGCAGGCGCTTCGCCATCATGTCCAGCGCCTCGCGAGCGCTATGAGCGCCCTCGGAGATGGCCCGGCAGGACTTCTCGATCTTGGAGATGCTCATCCGGTAGCGCTCGCTGTCCGAGCCCGTCCAGTCGACCGCGAGATCCTCCATCTCCTGGCCGAGATCAAGGGCGAGTTGCGCGGTGACCTCGGTCAGCGTCGTCCAGACGGCCGCCACCGCCTCGACCTCGAGCGGGTCTCCGCTGGCGACCGCCGCGCGGATCTGCTCCGAGTGATCCTCAGGGTGATCGGTCAACGGTCAGTCTCCGAGCATTCGACTGGCGGCTTCCAACCGGCCGTACGACGATTCGATGACCTCGCGGGTGGCCTGGTCGGTGGCGCCGTAGCGGCGCAGCAGCACCTCGGTCAGTTCGATGGCGTTCTGGTAAGCCTCCATGAGCTGCGTCAGCTCCTGCTGATACGCCTCGCACACCCGCTGGTGCCGCACCGCCTGATCCCTGGCGATCGCCGTGTCGCCCAACGGTAGTTGACGGTGCTGCAGTGCGGTCAGTGCCGTCAACTGGCCGCTGAGATCTCGCAGATGACTGTCCATTCGGTCCACGAAGCGCCGCAGGGCACCAAGATCGACGCGAGCGCTTCCGGGGCGATCAGTCATCCGACGGACTCCCTTCGCTCCTGCCGTACGGCCGCCGAGTCGCGCGGAGGGTAGCCGTCAGGATACCGGATCACCGATCGGGTTCGGACGGTCCGACCGGGACGCCGGCGGCCACGGCCGCCAGGACCTCAGCGTCTTGGCCCCTGGCCGGGCCTGCGGCGGCCCAGACTCGCTCGAGTGTCTTGACGCAGCCCTAGACGGGTGGATCGGGGTCGAGCACGTTCAGTGTCGGCCCGACGGGCAGCGCGTCGGCCAACCCCGCCGGTATGAGCTGGGGCGTGACGTCACCCAGGCCCAATGCGACCTGCGCGGCGCGGTCCGCGACCGGGAAGCGTTGTCCCTGGGTGTTCACCAGGAAGACCTTGTCGTCGCCCACACGCAGGAGCGCGCCCGCCCCGCCGGACAGCTGCACCCAGTCCACTGTGGTCGTGCCCTGCGGGGCCCGGCTGCCGCGCAACTCCGGCCTGGTCGGGGTGGCGTTCGACAGGTACGTGCTCCACGTCGGCTGCCCGCCCACCCCCTCGCCCAACCGGGCGCAGAGGACGGTGTTGCGCGGATCGGGCCGGGCCAAGGTAGGCGGTTGGTCGGGCATTCCGGGCGGCCGCAGGTTGGTGGAGGAGGCCCGCACCCTGCTCAACTCGGCGGCGGCAACCTCGGTCGGTCTGATGCGGACGTCGGGCTCGTACACACCGGGCAGACCTGTCGCTTGCAGGAGGCCCAACACCGTGCCTCCGATGGGCGCGAGCCCATCGCGGAGCAGCACGTAATATTGCCCCTCGTCCCGAACGCCCTTGACCTCGAAGAGTTGGCCCACCCGCGTCTGTCGACCGGCGATGGTGGGGCCGGTCTCACCGATGCCGGGGATCGCCGGCGCGACCAGGTCAGGTCCCTCGGGCAGGGCCTTGACGAACACTTCGGGTACGGGCAGCGCGGTAACCGAGGCCCAGCTGAGCGCGGCGCGGATGGCACTGCTTTCGCCCACCACCTTCAGCCGAGTCCCCTGCCAGATCAGATAGAGCTGCTCCCCGACGGCGACCAGCACCCCGTCGGTCATCGGCTCGTTGACCCAGGACGGATCGTTACCGAGAACCATCCAGCTCACCACCGCACCAGCTGGATCACTGGCTCGGCAGATCGTCCACGGGAGTCGGATCAGGGACTCGGGCTTCGGTACGTCGTCCGGCGCGTCCTTGATACCGAGCGGCGGGCCGTAGCGCTCGTTGGCCAGCGATTTGTGCCGTACCCACCGGACGTCCTCGCTCGCCTTGCCCAGCAGCAGCCGAGCCGAGGCGTAGTTGAGCACCGGGTGCAGCAGTCCCTCGTGGTAGATGTACCGGCTGCCGGTGTCCCGGTCGACGATCAGCGCGTCCGGGTCGCGCCAGTCCGGTCCGGCGAGACCGATCACGGTGATGACCGCCCACCCGGCCAGCATCAGCACGGAGACCATCACACCCGCGAAGACCGCCACCACCCTGCGGGACAGGGTCTGGTCCGCGTTCGGCTCGGCATAGAGCAGCGCACTTGTCACTCGGCGGACCGCGAACTGGTAGGCGCGCAACTGCGCACGGCGGGTGGGCACCGGTGGCCGCCTAACCCAGGCCGATGTCGACGACGGACTGGAACAGACCGCAGACCCCGGCAGCCAGGGGCACCAGCGCAACCAGCAGGAGGGAGTCGAGCAGGTCGAGTACGCGACTCGAGACCGGCGTGCCGACCCGCCGACCGGCGCCGGCCGTGCCCGCCTGTATCGCGCCGCCGGTGACCACGACGAGTAGCACGGCCAGCATCGCTACCCGGATGCCCGGACCCCCGGCGACGGCGGCGACCGCACCGGTACCGACGAGCGTGACGGTGCCGCCCACCAACAGCACCAGGCGTTGGACCAGCCGGTCGAAGGTGCGCGCCCGCAACAGCAGGCTCAGCCCGACGCAGCCACCAAGCGCCAGGGCAGCGATCGAACCGTCCCGGGCGAGGAACACCGCGCCGACGCTGACGCTCACCGCCGTGCCGCCAAGCAGGCCGGCGAGGATGCCGGCCGAGGCGACGACGCGGTCCGTAACCGCCGCGAAGTCCACCGCCGCCGGGTCGGTTCGGATGTCTTCCGAAATGAACACAACACCCGGTATGGGTAACCGGCCCAACCGCAGCGCGACCAGGGGAAGGGCCAGGGTGGCGATCGAGCCGACGCTGACCATGATGGCGGCGGCTTGCAGCGGGGCGAGCCCCACCAGCACCAGCAGCGCACCGGCGGTCAGGGCCAGCGCCGCGGCGATCGCGCCGACGAACAGTGGCCGGCAGGCTGTCGTGCCGGCCAGCCCGAGGATGGCGGTGAGAAGCAGCGTCGCAGCGCCGGTGAGTAACTGTGGGGTGCCGACGGCATCCGTAACCGGCGTGTCCGGCTCGGCCAGGATCAGTAGACCGCAGACGAAGGCGTACGGCAGCGCGGCGGCGGCCACGGCCGCACCGACCGCGCCGTCGCCGAACGCCCGCGCCGCCACGGTGCCGGCGGAGGCGAGCAGGATGGCCATCACCGCGGCTACGGTGTATGCGATGGTGCGCGGTTCGATGGCCACCACCAGGCCGACGCCGCCGAGTGCGGCGAGCACCACCGTCGTGAGCGCGAACCACCGGGTCGTGGCCGACCGCCACGGCGGCACGGTCCGGGCGCTCGCGACGGCGACGGCGTCAGTGAGGTCGTCGAACGCCGGCTCGGGTACGGCGTCCGAGGCGCGGCTGAGGAAGATGTGGTCGCCGTTGTGCAGGCCGAGGGCCCGCGGGGTGGCGCTGGTGTCCAACAGACCACCACCGAGGCGAGACAGCACCCACCCATCGTGGTCGAGCGCACCGTCGTCCTCGCCGGCGTAACGCAACAGCAGCGACGCGAACTCGGCGACAGGTAGGTCGGCCGGCACCGAGAGGTCCACCCGACGCAGGGGCGCGACCAGGGTCAGTCGGCACAGGCTGTCCACCGAACTGTCTGCCACCATTATGGCCCTCCGTCCGCGCCGTCACCCGGGCCGCGCCTCCGGTTACCTATGATTGCGCTTACCACGGCACCGCTAATCTAACGCCGGAACGCCCTCACGTGGCTGGCGGACACGAGCGGCGGTGCGTGGCAGGCGACCGGCGGCGTTTCGGGAGGAGCCCGGGTGAGTACGGTAGTCGTCGTCCGTCCACCCCGCTCCCCGGCGCCCGCGCTACCCCGGGGCGAGATCGTCCTCGAATCCCCACCGGAACTGCCGGCCGAGAGGGTTGCCCGCGCCAACCAGATTCTCCTGATTCTGCCCATGCTCGCTGGCGTGGTGGCGATGGGCTTGCTTTTCGCCAGCGGCAACACCGGGGCGCTCACCTACCTTGCCGGTGGGATCCTGGGCGTCGCCTGCCTCGGCTTGGTGTTCGGCATGCAGATGACCCCGCCAGGTCGGGACCCTGAGGCGGAGTTGGAGGTCGAGCGACGGGGCTACCTGCGCTACCTCGACCAGGTGCGCAGGAAGGCGCGGCGGGCCGCGGAGCAGCAGCGGGCGGCGATGCGTCGGCGGCATCCGGACCCCGAGGTGCTCTGGTCGTTCGTCGGCAGCCGTCGAATGTGGGAACGGCGGGCGACCGACGACGATTTCGGCGAGATCCGGCTCGCCACCGGACCACAGGCGCTCGCGGTCACCCTGGTGCCGCCGGAGACCAAGCCGATCGAGGATCTCGATCCGTTGTGCACGGTGGCACTCCGGCAGTTCATCCGGACCCACAGCACCATAGCGGACCTGCCGACGGCGCTGTCGCTGCGTGCGTTCGGCCGCGTGGTGCTCCGCGGCGACCGGCCCGGCACCCTGGCCCTGGCGCGTAGCCTGCTCTGCGCCGCGGCGGTCCTGCACGCCCCGAACGACCTGCGGGTCGCGGTGGTGACCGTGCCGGACCGGCTCGCGGAGTGGGACTGGGTCAAATGGTTACCGCACACGCACGACGAAACGCGGCGCGACGGTGCCGGCCCGGCTCGGCTGGTGTTCTCCGGTCTGGCCGAGTTGGAATCGGCGCTCGCCGACGAACTGTCCACCCGGCCCCGGTTCAACGTCGACAGCAAGCCACTCACCAGCGCACCCCACCTGCTCATCATCCAGGACGGGGGCGAGATCGACGGGGCCGAGGCGCTGACCGGAGCAGGTCTGCTCGGCACCACGGTGCTCGACCTCTCCGGTACGGTGCCGCGAGACGCGGGGCGGTGGCTGCTGTGCCTGCGGGTGGCGGGCGAGGAGATCAGGCTCGACCGAGGCAAGAACACCACCGTGCTGGGGCGGCCCGACCGGCTGAGCCTGCCGCAGGCGGAGGCGGTGGCCCGCCAGTTGTCGCGTTACCGCCTGCGTCGGCCTGGCGCGGCCGACCCGTTGACGGGCGAAACGAGTCTGCTCCAACTGCTCGGCCTCGATGATCCAGGTTCCCTCGACCCGGCGCGGAGCTGGGCCCCCCGGCCCGCCCGTCAACGGCTGCGGGTGCCGATCGGGGTCGGCCCCGACGGACTGCCGGTCGAGCTGGACATCAAGGAGTCGGCGCAGGACGGGATGGGACCGCACGGGCTGGTGATCGGGGCCACCGGCTCCGGAAAGAGCGAACTCCTGCGTACGCTGGTGATCGCGCTCGCCGCGACGCACTCGCCCGAGGAGCTCAACTTCGCGCTCATCGACTTCAAGGGCGGCGCGACCTTCAGCCTGTTGGATGCCCTGCCGCACACCAGCGCGGTGATCACCAACCTCGCCGACGAGCTGCCGTTGGTGGGGCGTACCCAGGATGCGCTCTCCGGCGAGTTGATGCGCCGGCAGGAACTGCTGCGCTCGGCCGGCAACTACGCCTCTCGGCACGAGTACGAACGGGCCCGGCGGTCCGGGGAGCCACTCGCCCCGCTGCCCAGCCTGCTTGTCGTCTGTGACGAGTTCAGCGAGTTGCTGAGCGCCCGGCCCGATTTCATCGATCTGTTCGTGATGATCGGCCGGGTGGGCCGGTCTCTCGGCGTGCACCTGCTGCTCGCCTCCCAGCGGCTGGAGGAGGGCCGGCTGCGCGGGCTGGACACGCACCTGTCGTACCGGATCGGGCTGCGCACCTTCTCCGCCGTGGAAAGCCGGATCGTGCTCGGGGTCCCGGACGCCTACGAGCTGCCCCGCGCCCCCGGCCACGGCTATCTACGGCAGGGCACCTCGACCATGCTCCGGTTCCGGGCCGCGTACGTGTCGGGGGCGTACCGCGCGGCCCGGCGGGTGACCGGCGCTCGGGCGGCCGAGTCGATGGTCGTACCGTTCTCGGCCGCACGGGTGCCGGTGCCGGTGCCGAGGCTTCCGCTGGCCGACGAGTCGCCGGACGTCGTCGAGGAAGGCCAACCCTCGGTGCTCGACCTGGTCGTCGACCGGCTACGTGGCCGGGGTGTGCCGGCGCACCAGGTGTGGCTGCCACCGCTGGCCGACCCGCCCACGCTGGCCGAGCTGCTGCCACCGCTGGAGGTGGACCACACCCTGGGCCTGCACCCGGCCGGCTGG
This sequence comes from Micromonospora sp. NPDC049204, assembly GCF_040647935.1. Taxonomy (NCBI): domain Bacteria; kingdom Bacillati; phylum Actinomycetota; class Actinomycetes; order Micromonosporales; family Micromonosporaceae; genus Micromonospora; species Micromonospora sp. NPDC049204. Next base: position 597,880 of record NZ_JBEZDC010000001.1, read on the forward strand.
TCCCAGCGGGGCATGCTGGTCGCGCCGGTTGGCATCGTGGACCGGCCGTTCGAGCAGCGCCGTGACGTGTTGTTCGTCGATCTCGCCGGTGCGGGCGGCCACCTCGCGATCGTCGGTGGTCCGCAGTCCGGCAAGACCACCCTGGCCCGTTCGCTGATCTGTGCGCTCGCCCTCACCCACACCCCGACCGAGGCGCAGTTCTACTGCCTGAACTTCGGCGGCGGCGGCCTGGGTTCGCTTGCGGGTCTCCCCCACATGTCCGGGGTCGCCGACCGACGGGACGTGGACAAGGTGCAGCGCGTCGTCGCCGAGGTGGGCACTTTCATGGAGGAACGCGAGCGGCGGTTCTCCAGCCTGGGCATCGACTCGATGGCCTCGTACCGGCGCCGTCGCGCGGATGGGGAGTTCACCGACGATCCGTTCGGCGACGTGTTCCTCGTCGTCGACGGCTGGAGCACGCTCCGAGCGGAGTTCGAGGAGCTGGAGCAGAAGATCACCCGGCTGGCGGGGCGAGGGCTCGGATTCGGCATCCACCTGGTCCTGACCGCTGCCCGCTGGCCTGACCTCCGGCCCGGCCTGCGAGACGCGCTCGGCACCAAGCTGGAGTTGCGGCTGGGGGATCCCACCGAATCGGAGATTGATCGCAGGGCCGCGGCGTCGGTGCCGGAGCGGTCGCCCGGTCGTGGCCTGACCCCGCAGAAGTTGCATTTCTTGGCCGCGGTGCCACAACTGGACGCCGGGCCCTTCGACGAGTCCGTGCGGGCGAGAGCCGACCTGGTGGACATGATCGCGAAGGCGTGGTCCGGCCCCCCGGCACCCCCGGTACGACTGCTGCCGCGCCTGCTTTCCGCGGACACGTTGGCCACGATGGCCGAGCCGTCGCGCGGGCTGGCCATCGGCGTCGACGGCGACCGCCTGGCGCCGGTCTATCTGGACTTCGACACCAACCCGCACTTCATGGTGTTCGGTGACGCGGAGTCCGGCAAGACCAACCTGTTGCGGCACGTCGCCCGGAGCATCGTGCAGCGGTACAGCCCGGACCAGGCCCGATTGATACTTGTGGACTACCGACGCGGCCTGCTCGGCGCCGTCGAGGGCGAGCACCTCCTTGGGTACGGGACCGGCGCCAAGACCATGACAGAAATGGTCGGCAGCCTGCGATCGGCGATGGCGAACCGCCTTCCCGGACCGAACGTCACCCCTGACGAACTACGTAACCGCAGTTGGTGGCGCGGCCCCGACCTGTACCTCCTGGTCGACGACTACGACCTGGTCGCCGGCAGCGGATCCAATCCGATCGGCGAGCTGCTGGACCTGCTGTCCCAGGCCAGGGATGTCGGACTGCACCTGATCGTGGCCCGTCGCGCCGGTGGCGCCGCGCGGGCGCTCTACGAACCGGTCCTGATGCGCCTGCGCGAACTCGACACGCCAGGCCTGCTGCTGTCCGGGCAACGGGAGGAGGGGGCGCTGCTGGGCACCGTACGGGCGAGTCCGCAACCGCCCGGTCGGGGACTGTTGGTGACCCGGGCCGCTGGGATACAGCTGATCCAGACGGCGTGGAACGAGCCGTGACTCCCGGTACGGTGCCGGACCCGGTAACGTTGGCTATCCGAGCCGGTAAGGGATGCCATGGCGACGCCGTACCACGCTGATCATGCGACGTTGCGGGTCGCCGCCGACCGCGTCCGGGCCACCCACGACGACCTCGGCAGCGAACTGAGGCGGGTCGGTGGCGCGGTCGACGAACTCGCCGAAACCTGGAGCGGCGCCGGTGCCAGCAAGTATCAGGACCTGGTGCGGCGCTGGCGGCACGACGTCGAGCGCCTGCTTGAGGAACTCCACGTGATGGCCGAGATGCTCGACCGGAGCGCCGCCGGCCAACAGGACAGCGACGAGGGTGAGCTGACCGCGCTGCGGCGCGTCGTGGACGCGTTGAATCCGCCGCCGGAGGCCGAGTCGTGACGAACCTGAGCTACGACCTGGGCGCGATGGAGAACACGCGTGCCCAGTTGGCGAGCGCCGCGGGTCGGATCGACGGCAAGTTGGCGGTGCTGCGTACGGAGCTGGACCGGATCGACTGGTCGGGCCCGGACCAGGTCGCGTTTCAGGAGCAGCGAGCCCGCTGGGAGCACGCGGCGGAAAGCCTGCGTGAGGTGCTGCGGGACCTGGCCGGGGCGCTCACCGACGCCGCCGAGCAGTACTCCGAGATGGAGGCGAAAAACACCGACCTGTGGAGCTGACGACGCCCCTCGTACGGCGATCGGGTCATCGGCCTAGCAGCGCTGCGGCGTCAGACTGAGGACACCGTCCAAGCGGACGACGACCCGCTGTTGCCGGCTTGTCCGATCGACGTCCAGTGTCACCGAGGTCCGGTCCAGGGCCAACAGTTCGCCGCAGACCTGGGTGTCCGTGGTGACCACCTTGAACCCCGGCTTGTTGGCCGGGCCGGCCAACCAGGTCGTGCCCACCGAGAAGGCGATCGCCGCCAGGCCGACCAGCAGCAGGGCGGCGGCGAGCCGAATGGCCCTACGGATGGCGCCGACCTCGTTGCGGGTCCAGGTCCTGAGCGCCTTGCCGGTCAGCCAGGTGTCGCCCACCGGCGATCCGTTCGCCGCCCGTACGGCGACCAGCGAGCCGGCGACCAGCGCGGCGAAGCCCAGCCCGAGGGAGCTGACGACGATGAGCCGGGCATCGGGTGTCAGGTCCACCACGTTGTCCGGCCCCTTGATGATGGTGGCCGCGGCGAGCAGCGCGGTCAGCCCGGTCAGGCCGGTGCGCCAGCCTTCCGCCTGCCGGCGGGCACCATCGAGTTGGCCGAACTTCTGCTGCTCGGCGAGCTGTTCCCAGCGCTTGTCCTCGATGTTCATCGCAGCGTCGCCGCCCAGAACGCGCCGCAGCCGGTGTCCGGTGACTCCGGCGGACGACCGGCGTGCGGGTAGCCGCAGGCACAGATGAAGACCTGCGGCCCGTCCGGCGGGGCCGGCGGCCGTCGGCGCAGCCAGCCCTTGCCGCCGTACACCGGCCCGTGCCAGATCTCCTTGGTCATCTCGCCCTGGCAGGCCGGGCAGACCAGGGTGACGACGAGCTCCTCCAAGTCGCCGGATGCCACCTGGGGCGTACCGGAGAACTCGAATTCAAGTTCCCGGAACTTGATCGACCTGTGGTCACCTGGCATCGTTCGACTCCTCCGGCGGGTCCGGCACCCGTAGTCCGAACAGGGCGGCGTATCGGCACAGGCGGGCGCGGGTGACGTCCACCGGTTCGCCCACGGCGGCCGCGGCGAGCGCCATCTGTTCGGCGGTGACATCGCCGTGCAGCGGTGGGGCCCAGCCGTCGAGTTCCTCGGTGAGGACGATCAGGTCCTGCCAACCCACGATCCCCTCCGGGCAGTCGTCGCGGCCGAAGTCGACGACGACGCCGAGGGACTGGAACCGGGTCAGCCGGTCGTACGCGACGCCCGGCTCCCACCCATAACGCGAGGCAAGTCGCAGTAGGTGCAGCGGGGTGACCGTGTTGTCGGCGAGCGGATGTCGGGGCGGTTTCTGGCTGGAGAAGCCCCGGCCCTCGTCGGGCGGCAGGTCGTCGGTGAGCATCAGCACGTCGTACCCGTCCGGCACGATCCGGTCGCCGTCCGGCACCCACGCCGGCAGGATCGCACCCAGTTCCTGGTACGGAGCCAGTTCGGACAGCACCTCGTCGATGGACTTTCCGCTGACGTGAGCGTGCCAGACGACGTGCAGCGGCGCCGGCGCCTGCCAGCGGGGCCGGGTCTCGGTGTCCGTCAACAGCATCCAGGCCCGCTCGAATCGAACAGTACGCCTTCGCAGCGCGCTCGGCAGTTCGGCCGCGATCGCGTCCAGGTCGAGATGGGGCGCGAAGTAGCGGAGCAGATGGTCGCGTACCTCGCCGAGGGTGATCCGCGCGGCCCCGGCGATCGCCACCAGCATCGGCGGTGTCACCTCGCCGCGCAGTTCCCAGAACGGCGCCAGCCGGGCGAGCGCGGCCTCGAGTCGTTCGGCCGCACCGTCGAGGGGCGCGACGGCCGCGACCGCGCTGACGATCCGGCCGAGCCGGTGGACCAGGGGAGCCCCGGTGTCCCACACCTCGCTCGCGGACAACAACGCCCAGTCGTCGGGGCCGGGTGTGATGTCCGCCAGCCCGGACAACTCGGGCATCAGGACGGACAGTTCGCTCTCGGCCGAGGCAGCGCTAACCCGGTCCGCCACCTGGCTCACCGACTCGCCGGACCGGCTGGCCAGGATCAACAGGTCCATGGCGTTGGGTGGTCGTTCCAGGGCGAGGAGCCAGGCCTGCACCGGGTCGTCCTCGTGCAGCCGTACGGTGCCGTTCCAGCCGGGACGGATCGCGCTCCAGATGCCGAGCGCCCGCAGCCGGCCGACCCGGGCGACGAGGTCGGGGGTGGCGATCCCGAGTACCTCACCGGCGGCGAGCAGGTGCCGTACGGACATCCCGCTGAGCCACCGGGTGTCGTAGTACTCGTCGCGGAAGTCCCGGTGCACCAGCCGCCGGTCGATGTTGTCCGGGACATAACCGTCGATGGGTTCGATCTCCGACTCGACGGGCGTGGACGGCATCGGCTCCGAGCCGGTAAACGTGATCAACGCACGCCACGCCTCCCCCACCGACCGGCCGGAGAGCCACGCCGCGCCGACGACGCGTAACCCGAACGGCACCGCGACGTTCTCGTCCGCCTTCAACTCCGGCGGGAGCATCGCCAGCAGCGCCGCGTGTTCCGGCGCGGTACGCAGCAGGCGCAGCGGACGCAGGTCGAGGCCGGCGATCACGTACGGTCGCAGCATCCGGAGAAACTCCTCGCTGGACAGCCCACGGGTGTCTCGCCGACGGCGGAAGGTGTAGGCGTCCATCACCGGCCGGGGCAGGATGTCCAGGTGGTTCGGGCGGATCACGGGGTAACCGTCCAACCGGTCCGGTGGCAGGTACGCCGGCTCGCCGGTGCCGTCGCTCGGCCCTTGCGCGTCCCGCCACAGCTTGGCCCGCCAGGCGTGGATCCACCGGGGAAGGCCAGCACCGGGCAGGTGCGGCCAGCGGTCCCGATCGGGCTGGAGGTCGGCGTCCTCGGGTAGGCAACCGACCAGGCCGAGGTTCACCCGGACGCTCGACCGTACCGGCCGTACCGGCAGCTCCAGGTCACCGAGCTCGTCGAACACCCAGTCGGCGAGCTCCCGGTCGGCGGCCGCCAAGCGCCACAACCACTGCATGCTCAGCCCGGACCAGGTCCGCAGTGTCGGTAGCGCCGACCGTAGCTGCGCGGACACCCATTCTGCGTCCCACTCCAACATCTCACGCCGGTCGACGCTGATCCGGGGACGGTGTCGGCCGGTCATGTTCAGGACGAAACCGAACGGATGGTCTGTGGTCGACCGGCCCGCCATCGTCGATCCCGATCGAGGGGGAAGCACCTGGATGCCGTCGGTGAGGTACCGCCCTTCGTCGGCTATCCACCAGACGTGCGCGGCGGCCCGAACGTAGGAGCCGATCGGCCCGCTCATCCGCAGCTCGCCGGGATGCCAGGTGTCGACCACCTCGCCGCTGACCTCGACGTCGACCCGGTACTCGGGCAGGTGGAGGTGCTCGCGCAGGGCCTCCGCACAGGACACCCCGTCGTCGACGGACAGGTGCAGCCGGACGATCGTGCCGCCGTTGCGGATGCCACTGGGCACGTCGGGTGTACGACGTACCCGGAACAGGTTGCCATTCCCGGCGATGGTGATCTGGAGCGCCTCACGTCCGGTCAATCCCGTCTCGTAGGTCGGGACGGTGGTGATCGAGATCTCCGACGCCAGCATGAAGTAGCTGAACACGCCGATGCCGAACTGGCTGTTCGCGTGCAACCGCAGCGCCGGGTCGAGCTGCTGCCAACGTGCCTGCTCCCGTCGGAACGGCTCGGTCTGCACGAAGCGGGTCCCGGCCTCGGCGAACACCCGCGTGATGACGTACTCGGTCATGCCGACGCCGTTGTCCTGGCACTCGAGATACGGCCGGCCGGTGGCCTCGACGCCCTGCCGGAAGACGACCCGCGGCGTCCAACCGTCAAGGTCCTGCTGTGCGTCGTGGTAGTGGGCCCGGAATCGCATCTCGCGGTACCGGCACGCATCGAGGGCGTTCTGGTAGAGCTCCCGGATCGCCACCGAGCGGTCGCCATAGAGCTGGGAGCCCATCAGCATGCCCTGCACCTTGTCTGCGGCGAGACTGAATCGCAGCAGCGGGAGCTGGTAGAGCGGCCCCTGGCCGGTGACTCTCAACGCGTGCACCGCGTCCGCCGTGAACGCCGGGGGCAGCCCGGCCAGCATCGGCTGCTCGTCGCGACTGGCGGTGCCGACGATCAGTCGCCTCATCTCCTCGGCCTGGGCGGCGAGATCGCCCAACACGACGTGGATCGCCGGGTGCGGGCACACGGCGGCCAGCTCCATCGAGGTCGCCACGCGGCGCCACCTGGCGGTGGCCAGCACCTCGCGCAGGTCGTTCAGGGCTACCGGATCACGGACCCCGATGTGGTCGGGCACCACCTGCGGCACCCGGCGCGGGTCGGCGGCCAGTACACCGGCGAGCCTGACCAGTCGGGCGAGCACCCGGGAGTTGCGCTGCTCCGGGGCGGTGTCGATCAGCTCGACCGCCTCGATGCCGCCCACCGCGTGCGCGACGCTGAGCAGCAGGTCGGCGTACTCGGCGACCTCGCCGCGGCTGGGTGTCTCGCCGAGGGCGCCGAGCAGCGCCCCCGCCGCGGTCGTGGTCCACTCCCGTACGGTGGCGGCGCACCACAGGTCCTCCCGGCCGAGCAGCCAGCGGTGGGCCATCCAGGTCACGATGGCGTCCTGCTCGACGCTGCCCTCCTCAAGCTGGATCACCCGACGGCAGAGCTGCTCATAGGCGCTGTAGACGACTTCGAGATCGAACCGCAGCCCGGCCTGAAACGTCGGTCTGACGTTGCGCGGTGTCAACCGGTGCAGGTCGAACATGCCGAGCGCGAGGACCGCTTCCCGCAGATACGGGGCGATGACGAGCACGGCCACCTCGGCCGGGGGCAGCGTCAGTTGGGTGTCGTCGTTCTGCGGTCGAAGCAGCGCGTGCAGGATGGACAGGACCCGCTGCGGGTAGGCCTCGTCGGTCCACGGGTCGCGCGGCCGGGCAGCGTGTGGCCGTTCGGTGCGCAGCTCGGTGATGGTGTTCGCATAACCCTCGACGAGGTCGCGCACCACGGCGGCGACCGGGTCCCGCTTGGCCGAGGCGGTCTCCTCCACGAGGCCCCACAGCTCGGTGTCCGTCGCGCCGACCTGCCACTCTTCGAAGATCCGCAGGCCGTCGCAGACTGGCTCGCTGAACGGCGTTCCGGTCAGCTCGCTGGTGGCCCGGGCCGAGGGGGTCTGCCCGCTGCCGGCGAGCGCACGCTTGGTCGTGGTGACAACCTCGGACACGGTACAGGCAGAATGACGGACCCCGAGAGCGTCAGCCAAGGCCCGGGTGAACAGACTGCCGCGAGCGTCATACCGGCAGATCTCTCCGCGGGCACAGCCGGCGACCAGCGCGAAGGCACCGTTCGGTAGCTGGGGTAGGCCCTGCATCTGGGAGATGTCGAAAGATTGGTCCGGATTGTCGCGGCAGGCATCGATGAAGGCGACGGCGATGCCGGCCTGGCAACGTCCGACCTGGTCAGACAGGTCAAGCGAGATCAGCGCAGCCTCGTCGGCCCGGCTGTTGCCGGTGGCGCGGTAGTCCTCCGGCACCAGATAGTCGCGATCACCGAAGCGAACGCCGTGGCCACTGAAGTACAGCAGCAGGGTTCCCCCGGCTGGTACCTGCTGACAGACGGTGTCGATCGCGGTGAGGCAGCGGGTACGCGTCACCTCGCCGGGTATCCGCTGCTCGTCCTCCCCCGAGGGGCCGTCCGGCGCTACGCCAAGCACCGTGACCTGATAGCCGGATTCCATCAGCGCGTCGCGCATTCGGGTGATGTCGGCCCGCACCACGTCTTCGGGGATGGGGGCGAACGTCTCAGCGTCGTCGCAGTGCGGTACGCCGATCAGCAACGCGAACCGGTCTGACACGAGTCACCTGCGGTGCGGTGGCGGGGGGAACCCCATAGTGCCACAGCGCCCGTGACAAGGGGCGACCCAACGGCCCCCTGTCCGGTTTCTTGCACCGCCGCCAACGACGCCACGACGTGTTCTCCCCGCAGCTGATCGGACGGGCGGTACGAGAGGGTGCCGCTGGCGGCGTCCAATGTCGACCATGCCGCGGGCAACTGCCCCGAAGCCATCGCCCCCCCGCGCCATCACCCGGCAGGTGTTCGCCGACGCCGTTCAAGCCGCCTTCCTCGTCACACGCCGACCGGCACCCGTTCCTCCTCGCGCTGCGCGGCCCGGGCCGCCAGCCGACGCTCCCGCTCCTGCGCACCGATCAGGTCGTCGGGCAGCGAATCCGCGACCTCAAGGTCGAAGCGGCGGAGCAGCCGGATCGCGAACCCGCCCAGGGTGATCAGGATCAGCGCCGCGCCGAAGCAGACGTACGCGAAGCCGATGCCCCGACCCGGACCGGTGCCGATCACCGCGCCCACCGACCCGGCCAGAGCCCCGTCCGGGGCGAGCAGCGGCTCGAACAGGCGGGTGGCCGCCGGGGCGATCAGCGCGAACCCGATGGGCAGCGTCGACCAGGAGATGGTCTGGTTGAGGCTGAACACCCGGCCGTGATAGCGCTGCGGCACCTTGACCTGGACGATCGTGGCGTAGATGGACTGTGCCGTGGTCATCGACATGGCCAGCCAGAACGCACCGACGCAGATCATCGCCACGGACGCGTCCAGGCCGACCAGGACGCAGCCGACCGCCGTGCCGAGGTTGCCGATCAGCACGCCGATCATGCGTCGGTTGCGGGGACCACCCCAGAGCGACATGAGTACGCCGCCGGCGACCGCGCCGAGAGCCTCGGCGAGGGCCACCTGGGCCACCTGCGTCGCGTTGCCGAAGGAGAGCACCAACGGGGTGGTGAGCACCAGCGCGGGCGCCAGGAAGATGTTGCCCAGCGCGAAGTAGCCCAGCATCAACCGGAAGCCACGGTGCCGCCACGAGTAGCGCAGACCGTTGGCGATCGCCACGAGCAGTCGCTCCCGGGGTCGCCATCCGAGCAGGTCGGGGAAGCGGACCACGGACAGGGTCACCACCGCGATCACATAGCTGGCCACGTCGAGCAGCAGGATGCCCTTGAGGTCGATCGCGGCCAGCAGACCGGCTGCGAAGACCGGCATCAGCAGCAGGGCGAACCCGTTGGAGAGCTGGGTGATGCCCATCGCGTGGCCCAGGTAGCGCTTGGGCACCAACTGCGGCACCGCCGACTGGAACGCGATCCGTTGGAACGAGCCGGCCACCTGACTGAGCGCCACCAGGCCGTAGATGTGCCAGAGCGCCAGGTTGTCGGTCCAGAGCAGCGCGGCCAGCACGAGCTGGACCGAACCGGCACTGCAACTGGCGATCATCATGATCTTGCGGCGGCTGATCCGGTCGGTGATCGCCCCGGCGACGGGCAGCACCAGCACGCCGCAGATCAGCGCCAACGCCCAGAGCAGACCCAGGTCGGTCACCGAGCCGGTGCGGGTGAACAGCCAGATCGGCAGGGCGAACGCGGTCAGCGCCGAACCGGTCGTGGAGACGAGCTGCCCGACGGTGACCGCCACGAAGCGGGCCATGCTGGGCCGGACCACCGGCTTGTCCGGGACGACGACGGCGTCGACGCCCCGGGTGTCGGCCACCGCCCAGCCGGCGTCCTCGCCCCGTGCCTGCGGGCTCAGCTCGCCGACGTCGCCGGCGATCAGCGCCGGGTGCACCTGGGTGACGATCTCGGCCAGTTCCTGCGCGCGGTACTTGAGGAAGAAGTGCCCGGCCTGGTCGAGCACCACCAGCCCGAGTCGGTCACTGAGGAACTGCCACTCGGCGTACCGCTCGATGTGGTAGTCGGTGACCGGGTCCTCCGAGCCGACCACCGAGATGATCGGGGCACGCAGCTTCACCGCGCCCTGGTCGAGCAGGGCGGTGAAGTATTCCTCGGAAGCCCGGGAGTCGGCCCGCATGTTGCTGATGATCCGGTCCGCCTGCTCGGGCTCCAGCTCGTCGGTGTCCACCCCCATCGACTTGAGCCAGCTCGCGTAGTGCTTGTTGCTGCGCAGCTTCTCCAGTTTGGTACGCACTGCCGCGAAGAGGCCCTTGGGCCGGGCGAACGGGAACATCGCACCGATGTGGAGCGCGGTCAGCTCCCGTCCGGCGGCCTCCACCTTGCGGGCCACCTCGGCGACGATCGCGCTGCCCACGCCGCAGTGCCCGTACAGGGCGAGCGGGCCCTCGATGCGCTCGATGATCTCCTCGGCGACCCGGGTGGTCAGCTCGTCGAAGGGCAGCGCGTCCTCGGTGAGCCCCACGTCGTGCCCGGGAATGGCCAGCGACCAGAGCGCGTGCCCGGCCGGCAGCGCGTCCGCGAGGGGCTGGTAGACGATCGCGCTGCCACCGCCGTACGGCACGCAGACGTACGTGATCACTCTTTGGGCCGGCGAGATCGGCTTGGTCAGCTCGTAGAGCAGCCGACGGGGCCCGTCGCCACCGCCACCGGACATGAACGTGGCCAGGTCGCGGATGGTCCGCTGCTGGAACAGGTCCATCACGCCGACCGGCCGCCCACCATGCTCGGCCTTGCGGATGCGGGCCACCACCTGGGTCGCGAGCATCGAGTGCCCACCCAGGTCGAAGAAGTCGTCGTCGATGCCGAGGGTGGCCACACCGAGCACCTCGGACCAGATCCCAGCGAGCAGCCGTTCGGTGTCGTCGCGCGGCTCCACGAGCGCCACCGAGGCGGCGCGGGTGACGACCGGCGCGGGCAGCGCCTTGCGGTCCAGCTTGCCGTTCGGGGTCAGCGGCAGGGCGTCCAGGGTGACGAACGCCGCCGGCACCATGTACTCCGGAAGGGTCTCCTTGAGCGCCACCTTGACCGCGTCGTGCTCGGCCGCGCCGACCAGGTACCCGGTGAGCCGCTTGTCGCCGGGGGTGTCCTCGCGGACCAGCACCACCGCCTCGGTCACCCCGGGGTGGGCGCGCAGCGCGCTCTCGATCTCGCCCAGCTCGATGCGCAGGCCGCGCAGCTTGACCTGGTGATCGATCCGGCCGAGGAACTCGAGCACACCGCCGGGCCGGTCACCGGGCGCGACCTGCCAGCGGGCCAGGTCGCCGGTACGGTACAGCCGGGCACCCGGCTCGCCGGAGAACGCGTCGGGCACGAACCGCTCCGCGGTCAGCGCCGCCCGACGGTGGTAGCCGCGGGCCAGCCCCACCCCCCCGATGTGCAGCTCACCCGCGACTCCCACCGGGCACGGGTTGCCCCGGGCGTCCAGCACGTGCAGCCGCACGTTGCTGATGGGCGCACCGATCGGCACGCTGGCCACCTCGGCCAGCAGCGCCGGGTCACACGCCCAGAAGCTGACGTCGATCGCCGCCTCCGTCGGGCCGTACAGGTTGTGCAGGCCACAGCCGGGCAGCCGGGTGGTGAAGTCCCGGGCGGCGGCGAGCGGCAACTCCTCACCGCTGCAGATCACCCGGCGCAGCGCCGTGGCCGCCTCGACGCCGTCCTCGGCGAGGAAGACGGTGAGCATGGACGGGACGAAGTGGGCGGTGGTGACCCGCTCGGACACCAGCAGGTCGCGCAGGTAGCCGGCGTCCTTGTGACCGCCCGGCTCGGCCAGCACCAGCCGCGCGCCCTCGCGTAGCGGCCAGAAGAACTCCCACACCGACACGTCGAAGCTGGCCGGGGTCTTCTGCAACACCGCGTCGTCGGCGCCGAGCCGGTAGGTGCGCTGCATCCAGTCCAGTCGGTTGACGATGCCCCGGTGGGTGTTCGGCACACCCTTCGGCCGGCCGGTCGAGCCGGAGGTGTAGATGACGTACGCGAGGTGCGCCGGGCCGGCCGTCGGCGTCGGGTCACTCGTCGGCTGGTCGGCCCAGACCGCCTCGTCGTCCAGGGCGAGGACGATGGCGTCGGTCGTCGGCAGCACGTCGCGCAGGTGTGCCTGCACCAGCACCACCGGCGCGGCGGCGTCGGTGACCATGAAGGCCAGCCGGTCCGCCGGATACTCCGGGTCCAACGGCAGGTAGGCGCCGCCGGCCTTGAGCACGCCGAGCAGGCCCGCGACCAGCTCCACCGAGCGTTCCGCGCAGACACCGACCAGGGTCTCCGGGCCTACCCCGCAGGCGCGCAGCCGGTGCGCCACCCGGTTCGCCGCCGCGTTCAGGTCGGCGTACGTCACCGAACGGCCGGCGAACCGCAGCGCCACCGCGTCCGGAGTACGAGCGGCCCGCTCCTCGATCGGGGCGTGCAGCGTCTGCTGCCGGGGGAAATCGTGGGCGGTGTCGTTCCACCCGGCCACCAGCTCCCGCTCGGCGGGTGCGAGCAGATCGAGCGCGGAGACCGGCAGATCCGGGGTGGCGACCACGGCGCGCAGCAGCGTGGTGAGCCGGTGCGCCATCCGCTCGATGGTCGCCCGGGTGAACAGGTCGGTGTTGAAGACCAACTTGCCCCAGAGCCCGTTGCCGGTCTCGACGGCGTGCAGCTCGAAGTCGAAGCGGGTGGCGCGCAGCTCCATCGGATGCCACTCGAAGCCGACGTCGGCGTCCTCGGCCACCCCTTCGAACCGGCCCATCTCGTAGTTCTGGAGCACGAACATCGCCTGGAACACCGGTGAGCGGCTGACGTCACGCGGCAGACCCAGCTCGTGCACGACCCGGGCGAACGGCACCTCGCCGTGCTCCAGCCCGTCCAGCACCGCGCGGCGGGTCCGATCCAGTAGCTCGGTGAAGGTCGGGTCGCCGGCCAACTCGGCACGCATCGGCAGCATGTTGATGAACATGCCGACCAGGTTCTCCAGCTCCGGAGCGGACCGGCCGGCCACCGACGCGCCCACCGCGAAGTCGTCCTGCCCGGCGTGCCGGGCCAGGAACACCTGGTACGCGGCGAGCAGCGTCATGAACATCGTGCCGCCGTAGGCACGGGTCAGCGCGGCCAGCCCCTCGGTGGCGGCGGCGTCCAGAGTGAACTCGACGAAGTCACCCCGGTACGTCTGGGTGGCCGGCCGCGGCAGGTCCAGCGGCAGCTCCAGCGGGGTGATCCCGGCGAGGCGCTCCTTCCACCAGTCCACGTGCCGCAGCGCGCCCGGCCCGGCCAGCTCCCGTGCCTCCCAGACCGCGAAGTCTCCGTACTGCACCGGCAGGGCGGGCAGCTCCCGGTCGCGGTAGCGGGCGATCAGGTCACGCAGCAGCACGTCCACGGACCAGCCGTCACCGACGATGTGATGCTGGCCGAGGAAGAGCACGTGCTCGTCGACGTTCACCCGGTCCGGAGTGCCGTCTTGCGGCGCGGAGGCCGGATTATCGTCGCAGGCGGCCAGCCGGATCAGCAGAGCCCGCAGCAGCGGCCCGTTGGCCAGGTCGAACGGCTCGACGGCCGCCTCGTCGACAAGTGCCTGGGCGGCGGTGTCGTCGGCGGCGTCCACCACGGTCAGCGGCACCTCGACGACCCCGTCGAGCACCACGGTGGGCCGGCCGTCCGAGTCGGCCGGGAACCGGGTGCGCAGCGACTCGTGCCGATGGGTCAGGTCAGCCAGCGCGCGGCGCAGCGCCGCGACGTCCAGCGGGCCACGGACTCGCACGGGCACCGCGATGTGGTACGCCGCCTCGCCGGGAGCGAGCTGGTCCATGAACCAGACCCGCTCCTGCGCGTACGACAGCGGCACCTCGGCGTCCGGCGGGCGGGGAGTGATCCGCGCGGCGGGCGGGCTGCCTGACCGGCGGCGCAACCGCTGGGCGATCAGCGCCTGCCGGGCGGCGTCGCGGGCCGAGTCCTTCACGTCGGTCATCAGGGGATGTCTTTCTCCGCCGCGAGCAGCGCGGCGACCTCGGTTTCGGAGAGTTCGTCGAGCTCGGCGGCGATCCGCTGCTCGATCTGGGCGGCCAGGTCGGCCACCACCGGGCTGCTGAACAGCGCCCGCATCGGCAGCTCCACGTCCACCTCGGCGCGGATCCGGGCCATCGCCCGCATGCCGCGCAGCGAGTTGCCGCCGAGGGCGAAGAAGTCGTCGAGCGCGCCGACCTTCTCCAGTTGCAGGATCTGGGCGTAGACCTCGGCGACCAGCACCTCGGCGTCGGTACGCGGGGCCAGGAAGCCGTCGGCGGTGGCGGCGGCCGGTGCCGGCAGCGCGGCGGTGTCCAGCTTGCCGTTCGGCGTCAGCGGCAGCGCGTCCAACCGGACGAACGCGCTCGGCACCAGGTGCGCGGGCAACTCCTGGGCCAGGTCTGCGGCGAGCGTCGCCTCGTCGACCCGGCCGACCAGGTAGCCGACCAGGGTCGGCTCGCCGTTGTCGGCGCGGACCACCACCGCGGCCTCGGCCACGTCCGCGCGGGCGCGCAGCACCGACTCGATCTCGCCCAGCTCGATCCGCATCCCCCGGATCTTGACCTGGTTGTCCCGGCGACCCAGGTATTCCAGTGCCCCGTCGGCCCGCCAGCGGGCGAGGTCCCCGGTGCGATACATCCGCTCCCCCGGCGGCCCGTACGGGCAGGGCAGGAAGCGCTCGGCCGTCAGCGCCGGCCGGCCCAGGTAGCCCCGGGCCAGTTGCGCCCCGGCGATGAACAGCTCACCGACCACACCCGGCGGCACCGGGTTCAGCGCGGCGTCGAGCAGGTGGACCCGGGTGTCCCAGGTGGACCGGCCGATCGGCACCGGCCCGGCGGAGACCGGCTGCTCGGGGGCGATCCGGGCCGCGACACAGCCGACGGTCGCCTCGGTCGGGCCGTACTCGTTGATCACCGCCACCCGGGGGTGGTTGGCCCGCCAGCCAGCCAGTTGTTCGCCGGTCAGCGCCTCCCCGCCGATCACCAGATCGGTGGTGGGCGACAGGGCGTCGTCGAGCAGCGGCAGGTGGCTGGGGGTTACCTTCAGGAAGGTCGGCGGACCACCGGCCCGCGCCGCCGGCGTGTCGATGCCGGCGAACCGGACCGTGCCCCCGGCGGTGAGAGGGCCGAGCAGCCCGGTCACGGTCAGGTCGAACGAGACCGGTGAGTGCAGCAGCGCGACACCGGCCAGCCCCGGGTAGGTGTCCCGGGCCCAGGCCAGGTACGCGGTGACCGCGCGGTGCTCGACCAGCACGCCCTTGGGCCGCCCGGTGGAGCCGGAGGTGTAGAGCAGGTACGCCGGGTGCTCCGCGCGCAACGGCGTACGGCGGTCGTCGTCGGTGAGGTCGGCGGAGTCCAGGTCGGCGGCGGTCGTGTCGGTCAGCACCAGTGCGTCGGCGGGGGCCAGCGCGGCCGTCTCCGCGGTGGCCAGCACGAGCGTCGGCTCGGCGTCGGTCAGCAGGTAGCTGATCCGTTTCGCCGGATAGCCGGTGTCCACCGGCAGGTACGCGGCACCGGCCTTCAGCACCGCGAGGATGGCCACCAGCAACTCCACCGAGCGGGGCAGCAGCAGCGCGACCCGGGTCTCCGGGCCGGCACCGCGCTCGACCAGCAGCCGGGCCAGTTGGTTGGCCCGAGCGCTCAGCTCGGCGTAGCTCAGCTCCTCCCCGTCGCAGACCAGCGCGATCGCGGCGGGGGTGGCGACGACCTGCCGCTCCACCTCGGCCACCAGGGTGATCGGGGCGACCGCGTGCCCGGTGTCGGTCCAGGCGCGCAGCAGGTCACGTTCGGCGTCGTCGAGCAGCGGCAGCGCCGACAGCCGCGTCCCCGGGTCGGCCACGGCGGCGGTGAGCAGCCGCAGGTAGCGGGCGACGACCGCCTCCGCGGTGGCCCGGTCGAACAGGTCGGTGCGGTAGACCAGCCGGCTGGTGCCGCCGGTGATGTCGAAGGCCAGGTCGTCCTTGGTGGTGCCCAGCGGCACCGGATCCAGGCCGGAGTCCGGGATCAGGTTCAGCGCGGTCTGGAACACCGGCTGCACCGACGGGTCGCGCTGCGGGGCGACCGCCTCGACGATCCGCTGGAACGGGGTCTGCCCGTGCTCCATCGCGTCCACCAGGTCGGTCCGGACGCGGCCGAGCACCTCGGTGACGCTCGGGTCGCCGGTGAGGTCGCACCGCAGCGCCACCGGGTTGACGAACATACCGATCAGCGGCGTCAGCTCGGCGGTGTCGCGGCCGGCGGTGGAGACGCCCACCACCACCTCGGGGTCACCGGAGATCCGGGAGAGCAGCGCCGCGAAGGCGGCCAGCAGCACCATGTACGGGGTGGTCGACGTGCCGGCGGCGAGCCTCCCGACCTGGTCCAGCAGCCCGTCGGGGAGGTCGAAGCGCACCTCGTCACCGACGAAGCCGAGCTGGGCTGGGCGCGGCCGGTCAAGCGGCAGGCCGGTCACCGCCGGCGCACCGGCCAGGTGACCGCGCCAGAAGGCGAGCTGCCGCTCCAACTCGGTGTCGGTGAGCTGGTCGCGCTGCCAGACGGCGAAGTCGGCGTACTGGATGGGCAGCTCGGGCACGTCGGCGGGTGCGCCGGTCAGCGCGGCCCGGGTGAACGCGGTCAGCTCGGCGTAGAAGAGCACCGCCGAGTGGCTGTCGAAGACCGCGTGGTGCACCACGAACTGCAACCCGACCCGGTCGGCGGCGAACCGGACCAGCCGGGCCCGCCACGGCGGCGGGGTGTCCAGCGGGATCGGGCTACGCGCCAGCTCGGCGAGGGTCTCGTCGTGGCGGGTCTCCCGCTCGTCGGCGGGCAGACCGGTCAGGTCCAACTCCGGCAGTTCCAACGGCTCGACGGCCCGGACCACCTGCACCAGCGCGCCGTCGACGATCCGCAGGTGCGTACGGAGTGACTCGTGCCGGGCGACGACCTGGCCGAACACCTCGGTGGCCTGTGCGGCGGTGACGCCGACCGGGAACCGCCACGGCGCGGAGACGTTGTAGACCGGCGACCCGGGGTCGAGCTGGTTGGCCGTCCACACCCGCTCCTGGGCGAAGGACGCCGGGAAGGTCCACTCCTTGCTCATCGTTGCCGCCTTTCGTTCGCGACTGCGGGGCTCCGCTCCGCTGCACTCCTCGCGCTCACTGGGCCCCCTCGCGTACCGAGCGGGGACGCATGTCGGTCCAGACGGTGTCGATGTGCGCCAGGCACTCCTCGCGGGTGCCGGCGAAGCCGGTGTCGTGCCATCCCGCCGGGAGGTCCCGCTCGGCCGACCAGATCGAGTACTGCTCCTCGTCGTTGCGCACGACCAGGAATCGGGGCTCGGCCATCACTGCTCTCCGTTGGTGTCAGGGGTGTGCGGTTCGGCCATCGCGACGGCGATCCTGCGGGGGCCGGTGAACGGTTCCCGGCCGTGCGCGGCGGTCATGTTGTCGACCACCAGCACGTCGTCGCGGTGGTAGTCGAAGCGGACGCTCGCGGCCCGGTAGGCGGCCCGCAGGTGGTCCAGGACGTCGGCGGGGATCTCGCCACCGTCGCCGTAGTAGGTGTTCGACGGCAGCCCGTCGGCGCCGAACATGTCCAGCAGGCCCTCCTGGAGGTCCTTCGCCAGGCTGCTCACGTGGAAGAAGGTGGCGTGGTTGAACCAGCGGGGAACGTCCGAGCCGGGGCGGAGGTGCACGGCGTCACGCACCGCACGGGTACGCAGCCCGTCCCGGCCCACCCACTCCAGCGTGATCCGGTTGGCCGCCGCGTACGCCTGCACCTCGCCACGATCGTCGGTGCCGAACACGTGCTGCCAGGTGGTGCCGAAATCTTCGTGGAAGTTCCGGATCAGCATCCAGCGCCGGCGTACGAACTCCTCGCGTACCGCCGGGTCGATCTCCCGGTAGACCTGACGGATGTCGGCCAACGGGGTGGCGCCCAGCGTCTGCGGCGCGGTGATGCAGTAGAAGAACAGGGTCAACGGCCACCGCGCCTGGTACGAGTTCTCGTTGTGCAGAAAGATCTCCTCGTCCGGTGGGTAGTCGGTCGAGGTGTACACCCGGCCCTTGATGGCGTGCCGGGGCGAGGACCGCTCGGTGTAGGTCAGTGGTTCCCCGGACAACGCCCGGACCACCTGGTCGAAGCCGTCCACCCCGCCCACGTCGAAGCCGCGGAACAGCAGCCCACCCTGGTCGGCCAGGGTGGTCCGCAGCTCGGCGCGGCGATCGGTGATCAGCTCGGTCAGCGCCCGGCCGTCGGCTTCGACGACCACGGGCAGCGTGGCGATCGTGTCGCTCATTGCTGTCTACTCCTGATTCTCGTTACGCGCGGGGCAGTCGCGGGATGGCGGAGGTCGGCGCCGGGGCGGCCGGATCGTCGGTGTCGGCGGCACGCAGCTCCTCGATCCGGGCGGCGAGCCCGGCCACCGTGGGGGTCTCGAAGAGGCTGCGCATCGGCAGCCGCACGCCGGTCGCCTTGCGCATCGCCGCGATGAGCTGCACCGCGACCAGGGAGTTACCGCCCAGGGCGAAGAAGTCGTCGTCGACGCCGACCTCGGCCACCCCGAGCCCGTCCTCCCACACCCGGGCGATGATCTTTTCCAGCTCGGTGCCCGGCGCGGCGCCGCCGTCCCCGAGGCCGGACCGGGTCGAGCCGGTGACCGTGTCGTCGCCAGCGAGGTCGTCGGCGGTGACCCGACCGGCCCGATGCCGGATGTCGGCCACCGTCCGGGTGGCGATGACGACCTGGGCGCCGAGACCGGCGGTGAGGCTGCGGCGGAACGCCTCCGCACCGTCCACCGGCCGGATGTCCTCGGTCGAGGCCAACGACGGGGCATCGACCGTGGACGTCTCGATCAGGCCACCGGTGACCGCACCCTGGTCGACCCGGCGCAGCACGAAGTCGCTGATCGCGACCAGTTCCCGGCCGTCCGGGTCGCGCAGTGACAGGTCGGCGGCGACCACCTCGTCGGTGTTACCGGGCCGGTGTCGCAGCTCGCTGGTGAACCGGGCCGGCAGCGGCCCGCGCACCACGATCCGGCCGTAGGACAGCGGCAGGTAGGCGCCGCTGCCCTGGCCCCGGCCGAACGCGGTCGCCACGTCCAGCAGCGCGGGGTGCAGGCCCCAGGCGGGCAGGTCACCGAGCGCAGCGGCAGGGGCCTCGATCACCGCCAGCTCGGTGTCGTCGGCCAGATGGTGCTCGTTCAAGGCTGCCCAGCGCGGCCCGAAGGTGAGCATGCTGGTGCGACCCCGGCCGAAGGACGCGTCGTCGTCCACCCGCCGACCGGTCGGTTCGACGCGGCGGGCCGGCGGGGTGGGCTCGTCGGTCCAGCCGGCTGCACCCCGTACGTGGGTGCGCAGGAGGCCGCTGGCCAGGCTCCGGACGGCGAAGTCGGTGCCGCCGTCGTCGGCCGGCGTCAGCTCCACCCGGTACTGGGCGATGGTGCCGTCGGGCACCGCGAACGGCTCCAGGAAGACCACGTCGCGCAGCTCCACTGCCGCGTCCCCGTCGGGCGCGGGCATCGCGGCGGCCACCGCGGCCCGCACCGACTCCAGGTGGGCGGTGCCCGGTACGACCGGCACGCCGGCGATCCGGTGCTCGTCGAGCAGCCAGTGGGTGCTGGCGGAGACCAGGCCGTGCAGCACGATCTCCGTCGGCCCGCTGACCTTCGTGGTGAGCACCGGGTGGTCGACGGTGCTGGTCACCGTGTCGCGGCCGGCAGCCCGGAACCCGGCCGGCGCGGCGGTCTCCACCGCCATGCCCACCTCGGCCCAGCCGCCCCAGTTCTGCGACAGCACCGGAGCCCGCCAGCCGGCACCCGAGCGGGCGTGCGCGTCCAGGAACGCGTTCGCGGCGCAGTAGTCGACCTGCCCGAAGCCGCCGACCACCGCGGTGATGGACGAGCAGAGCACCACGAAGTCCAGCGGCAGGTCGCCAAAGACCTGGGCCAGGGCGAGCGTGCCGGCGAGCTTGGGAGCGAGCACCCGCTCGGCCTCGGCCCGCTCCTTGACCTCGACCATTCCGCCGCCAGGCAGACCGGCCGCGTGCACGATGCCGTCGATGCCGCCGTACGCGGCCTGCGCGGCGTCGCGGACCCGGCGCAGGTCGGCGGGGTCGGTGACGTCGGCGGCGAGCACCAGCACCTCGGCGCCGGCGGCTTCCATCCGGCGGATCGCCGCGATGGCCCGACCGGCCCGGTCGTCGCCGTGCACGGCGAGGTGGTCGTCCCACCGCTCACGCTCCGGAAGCCCGGAGCGGGCCAGCAGCACCAGCTTGGCGCGGGCGCGGGTGGCGAAGTCCTCGGCCAGGGTGATGCCGATGCCGCCGAGCCCACCGGTGATCAGGTACCGGCCGCCGTCGCGCAGCGCGCCCGGCTCCCCCTCGGCGTCGAGCGTCACCTGCTCGACGTCGGCCACCCAACGCCGACCCCCACGGAGGGCGACCTCAGGCTCCCGAGGACGGCGCAGCTCGGCGACCAGCGCGGTGACGTCGTCGTCGGCCGGGTCCGCGTCGACCAGCCGGACGGCCACCCCGGGTAGTTCGGCCGGGAGCACCCGGGCCAGCCCGGCGAGGGTGGCGTGCTCCGGGCGGCGCAGGTCGTCGCCGCGCACATCGCCGGTGCCGGCGGTGACCAGATCCAGGACGACGTCGCCGTCCTCGCCGGTTCGGCCGGCGCCGGCCAGCGCCTGCACCAGGTGCAGGGCGCTGAAGAAGCCCAGCTCCTGGGCCGCCCAGGTGGCCTCGATGTCGGTGCCGGTCGGCGCACCGTCCAGCGTGAAGGCGTGCACCAGCCGGGTCGGCAGTCCACCGTCGGCGGTGAGCGCGGCGACCAGCGCCTCATGATCCGCGCGCACCCCGGGGCGCAGCCGGTAGCCGCCGTCGGCGGTGAAGGCGTCACCGGGGCGTACCGGGATCGGGTCGGCACCGGCGGCCCGCAGGCCGGCGACCAGGGCGTCGCCGCGCGCGCCCGCGGTCAGCACCAGGCAGCGGCCCAGCGAACCGGTCGGCGGCAGCGGCGCGGCCTGCCGCCAGACCGGCACCGCGAACCACTCGGGCAGCGGACGCGGCCCGGTCTCCACCGGAGCGGCGGCGACCTGCTGCTCCGGGTCCGGGTCGATCCAGTAGCGGCGGCGCTCGAACGGGTAGCTGGGCAGCGGCACCCGCCGCGCCGCCGGGTCCACGTCGAACCGTACGGGCAGCCCGGCGCACCAGAGCGCGCCGGCGGTGCCGAGCAGAGCGGCCAGGTCGCCGGTGGTCTCCCCGGCGGCGGGCAGGCTGCCCAGCGGGATGAGCGGTCGCTGCTCCGGCGCTGCCTTGGCGACCTGCATCCGGGCCAGGCTGGCCAGTTGCCGGCCGGGACCGCACTCGACCAACTGCCAGGTGCCCGCCGCCAGCAGGGTGGCCACACAGTCGCCGAAGCGGACCGGCTGGCGCAGGTGCGCCGCCCAGTACGCCGGGTCGGTGGCCTGCTCGGCGGTGATCCAGGTGCCGGTCACGTTGGAGAGGAACGGCACGGTCGGCGGGCGCAGCGACACCGTGCCCATCAGCGCGGTGAACTCGGCGAGGATCGGCTCCATCATCGGCGAGTGGAACGCGTGCGAGGTGCGCAGCATCTTGGACTTTGCCGTCAGCGTCGCCGCGAACGCCTCGACGGCGGCGGTCTCGCCGGCCACCACGCAGGTCCCCGGCCCGTTGACCGTGGCCACCGAGAACCCCTCGGGCAGCACGTCGGCGACCGCCGACTCGTCCAGCGAGACGGCGAGCATCGACCCGGTGGGCAGCGACTGCATCAGCCGGCCCCGGGCGGCGACCACCCGCAGCGCGTCCGGCAGGCTCAGCACCCCGGCAACGGTGGCCGCGACGTACTCACCGATCGAGTGGCCGATCATCGCGGCCGGGCGTACGCCGGTGGCCTGCCAGAGCGCGGCCAGGGCGTACTCGACGGTGAACAGCGCCGGCTGGGTGTAGCGGGTCTCGGTAAGCCTCTCCCCCGCCATCGGATCCCGACCGAGGATCAGGTCACGCAGGTCGATGCCCAGGTCGGGCAGGAGAAGTTCGGCGCACTCGTCGACGACGGCGGCGAAGCGGGGCTGCTCGGCGTGGAGCTGCGCGCCCATCCCGGCGTACTGGGAACCCTGACCGGAGAACAGGAGAGCGACTTTCGGGGCTGGGCCCCCGGTCGATGGTTGCGCTCCGCGTTTCGGGGCGCGCAGGGCCGTGACGGCGCCGGGGAGATCCGACGCGACCACCGCGCGGCGGTGCGGGTGCGGGCGGCGGCCGGCACGCAGGGTGTGCGCGACGTCGGCGAGGTACGCGGGCCCGGCGTCCGCGGCACCGTCCAGGTGGGCGGCGAGGCGCTGCACCGCGGCGTCCAGGGCGCCCGGGGTGGCCGCGCTGACCTGGAGCAGATGCGCCGGGCGCACCCGGCGGTCGGTGCGGTACGCCGCCGGCGCCTCCTCGAGCACGACGTGCGCGTTGGTGCCGCCGATGCCGAACGAGCTGACCCCGGCCCGGCGCGGCCCGCCGTCGGTGTCCCACTTGGCGAGGGTGTTCGCCACGTAGAACGGGGTGTCGGCGAACTCGACCGCCGGGTTCGGCGTCTCGTAGTTGATCGTCGGTGGGATCAGCCCGTGCTCCATGGCGAGCACCGTCTTGATCACGCTGACGATGCCCGAGGGTTGGCTGAGGTGGCCGATGTTGGACTTCACCGACCCGATGCCGCACCATCCCCGCTCGTCGGTGTCCCGGCCGTAGACGGCGGCGAGCGCGGCGACCTCGATCGGGTCGCCCATCGCGGTGCCGGTGCCGTGCGCCTCGACGTAGCTGATGGTGCGCGGGTCGATGTCGGCCATATCGACGGCCTGGGCGATCGCGGCCACCTGCCCGTCGACGCTGGGCGCCGTGAAGCCCACCTTGCCGGCACCGTCGTTGTTGATGGCGTTGCCCCGAACCACGGCACGGATGTGGTCACCGTCGGCGATCGCGTCGGAGAGCCGCTTGAGCAGCGTCACCCCGACGCCACTGCCCCACACGGTGCCGTTGGCGGCGGCGTCGAACGGGCGGCACCGGCCATCGGGCGAGGTGAAGCCCTCCATGCCGAGGTAGCCGACGTGCGGCAGCTCGATGTTGACACCGCCGGCCAGCGCCATGTCGCACTCACCGTTGCGCAGTGACTCGCAGGCCAGGTGGAACGCGACAAGCGAGGTGGAGCAGGCGGTGTGTACGGTCAGGCTCGGCCCGCGCAGGTCCAGCCGGTACGACACGTTGGTGGCCACGTAGTTCGGCGAGTTGCCGGTGGCGATGGAGACCGTGCCGTGTGGGTTGCCGCCGACCCGCTGGTTACGCAACACGTAGCGGTGCAGGTAGGTGTTGCCGCCGGTGCCCGCGTACACGCCGATCGCGCCGTCGTAGCGGGCCGGGTCGTAGCCGGCGTCCTCCAGCGCGGTGTGGCAGGACTCCAGGAACAGGCGGTGCTGCGGGTCGGTCAGCTCCGCCTCCCGGGCGGTCATCCCGAACAGCGTGGCGTCGAACTCGTCGTAGCCGTCGACCAGCGGGGCGCGGTTGACCCAGCCCGGGTCGTCGACCTCCGTGGGTGTCGCGCCCCGGGCGAGCTGCTCCTCCCGGGTCAGCTCGGTGCTGGACTCCACGCCGTCGACCAGGTTGCGCCAGAACTCGTGGACGTCGGCGGCGCCGGGCAGGCGCGCGGCCAGGCCGACGATCGCGATCGGTTCGATGCCGTGCTCAGGTGACTCGGTGACGTCGTCGGACTGGTCAGCTGCGGTCGGGTTGCTCATCAGGCTGTCCTTCGTCACGCGGAGCCGCCGGGGCGGCGAGGTGGGTTACGACGGGTACGGCCGCGGCGTGCGGCGGCCCGCAGGGCGGCCCGGGCCAGCTCCGGCCGGTCGGCGGCACCGTCGAGGCTGGCGGCGAGCGCTCGGACGGTGGGGTGGCGGAACAGGTCGAGCATGCGGATGGACCGGCCGGTCGCGGCGGTCAGCCGGGCGTGCACGGCGGCGAGCGCCAGCGAGTGCCCGCCGATGTCGAAGAAGTTGTCGGTCACCCCGACCCGGTCGTGCTCCAGCACCTCCCGCCAGATCCCGGCGATCAGCTCCTCGGTCTCGGTGAGCCCGTCCGGGCCGACAGGCATCAGCGCGGGTGGGGGGCCGACCGGGTCACCGCCGGCGACCGTCATCGCGCCGAGCTGCGGCACCCGCACGGTGGGTCGGGGCAGCGCGGTGGCGACCTCGCGGGCCGGCGTGTCCGCCGCCGCGGCCAGCGCGCCCACCAGCTCGGCCAGGTCGGCGAGCAGGTCGTCGACGCGCCCGGCGTCGAACAGGTCCGGGTTGTAGACCACCTCGACGCCCGTACGACCGCCGTGCTGCACCACGTAGACGGTGATGTCGAACGGCGAGCCCGGCTTGGGCACCGGCACCGGCTCGGCGGCCAACCCGGTCAACGTCAGCGCGGGCGGCGCGAAGTTGAGCACGTTGAACAGCACCTGCACCAGCGGTGCGCGGGCGGTGTCCCGGCCGACGCCGAGCGCCTCGACGATGCGTTCCAGTGGTGCCCCCGGGTGGGCGGTGACCTCGTGCAACTCCCCGGCACAGCGGTCGACCAGCTCGGCGAAGCTCACCCCGCCGGTGCGGACCCGCACCGGCACCGTGTCGATGAAGAAGCCGATGACGTCGTCGAAGGCGGCCAACCGCCGGTCGGCGACGATCGCCCCGAGCACGTGGTCGTCGCCACCGGTGAGCCGCGCGATCAGCTCACCGAAGGCCGCCAGCAGCACCGCGGCGACCGTGGTGCCGCGACGCTCGGCCAGCTCGCGGACCGCGCGGTCGGTGTCGGCGGGCAGCCGGACCGCCGCCTCCGCCCCGGCGTACGTCTGCACCGCCGGCCGCGGCCGGTCCCGGGGCAGTTCCAGCACGGTCGGCACGCCGTCCAGGTGCCCCGTCCACCAGGCCAGGTCGGGCCCGCCCCGCAGCCGGTCGCGCTCGGCACGCCACACCGCGTAGTCGGCGTACCGGGCCGGCAGCGCCGGCAGTGTGGGCGCCGTGCCGGCCACCGCCTGGGCGTACCCGGCGGCGAGGTCGTCGTAGCAGATCCGCTCCGACCAGCCGTCGAAGACGGCGTGGTGCCAGGTGACGGCCAGCACGTGCTCGGCCGGGCCGAGCCGGTAGACGGTCACCTGCCAGGGTGGCCCGGTGGCCAGGTCGAACGGATGCGCGGCACCGGCCGCGAGCATCTGGGCCAGCTCCGTCTTCGGCTCGGCGCTGCCGGTCAGGTCGACCACCGGCACCGCCACATCGGTCGGCTCGGCGCAGACCGCGTAGGGCACCCCGGCGGTCTGCGGGATGCGCCAGCGCAGCACGTCGTGCCGCTCGGCGACGGTCCGCAGTGCCGCGCCGAGGGCCGCGATGTCCAGCGGGCCGAGCAGCCGGTGCGCCACCGCGATGTTGTACGGCGCGCTGGACGGCGCGAGCTGGTCGACGAACCAGAGCCGGCGTTGCGGTGGGGAGAGAGTGGGCGGGTTGCCGGTGCTCAGCCGGTCGTCGCCGACGGGTGCGGCGGCCACCCGCTCGGCGAGCCGGCCGAAGGTGCGCTCGGTGAACACCGCACGGGTGTCGAGCTGCCGGCCCAGCTCGGCGCGCAGCGCGGCGACCAGGCGCATCGCCGCGATGGAGTTGCCACCGGCGGCGAGGAAGTCGGTCGCCGGCCCGGGTGCCGCGCCGAGCAGCCGGGTCCAGATGCCGGCCACGGCCGCCGCGAGGGGGCCACCGGGCACCTCCGGAGCGACGGTGTCGGCGGATGAGGCGGTGCGGGCCGCGGCCAGGGCGCGCAGCGCGAGGCGGTCCAGCTTGCCGCTGATCGGGCTGATCGGCAGGGCCGCGCTGCGCAGCACCCGGGCCGGCAGCATCGCCGTGGTCAACCGACTGCCGGCGTACGCGCGCAGCCGCGCGTCGTCGGGGGCATCCGCCGGAGTGAGGAACGCGACCAGCTCGGTGCCGGCCGGACCGGGCACCGCCTCGACGGCCACCCCGGTCACCCCCGGCAGGTCGGCGAGCACCGCCTCGACCTCGCCCAGCTCGATGCGCTGCCCACGGATCTTCACCTGCCGGTCGGCCCGGCCCAGATAGACGATCCGCCCGTCCGGGTCCTGCCGCACCAGGTCGCCGGTGCGGTACAACCGCTCGCCGGGCAGCCCGGAGAACGGGTCCGGAACGAACCGCTCGGCGGTCAGCGCCGGCCGGCCCAGGTAGCCGTCGGCCAGCCCGGGCCCGCCGATCAGCAGCTCACCGGTCTCGCCCGGCGGCACCGGGTTTAGCGCCGCGTCCACCACGTACGCCCGGTGGTTGGGCATCGGCCGGCCGATCGGTACCGGGTCGACCTCGGTGGCGCTCAACGGGCCGCTGACCGCCATCACCGTCGTCTCGGTGGGGCCGTACGCGTTGAGAAGGCGGCGGCCGGGCGCCCAGCGGGCGGCCAGCGCGGCCGGTACCGCCTCGCCGCCGCAGAGCACCGTACGCCAGCCGGTCAGCTCGGCCGGGTCCAACATGGCCAGCACGGTGGGCGTGATGAAACCCCAGTTGACCTCGTGCTCGATGACGAACCGGGTCAGCCGGACCGGGTCGGCGCGATCCGATGCGCCGAGGAGCTGCACCGTCCCGCCGAGCAGCAGCGGCACGAACAGGTCGATGGTGGCCGCGTCGAAGCCGAGCGACGCCAGGCCGAGGCTGCGTACGCCGGCGTCGGCACCGCTCAACGCGGCCACGCCCGTCACGAACTCCACCACGTTGCGGTGACTGGTGAGCACACCCTTGGGCCGACCCGTGGAGCCCGAGGTGAACAGCACGTACGCCGGGTCGCCGGGCCGGGCCGGGCAGGGCGCGAGGGGGGCCGGGCCGGGCAACCCGACCGCCTCGACGCCGGGGGCGTCACCGAACTCGGTCTTGGCGGCGTCGCCGACCACCAGGGAGATGCCCGCGTCGGCGGCGATCCCGCGAAGCCGCCGACGCGGGCCGCCCGGCTCCAGCGGCACGTAGCAACCGCCGGCCAGCAACACCCCCAGCACGGTCGCCACCAGCTCGGGCCGGCGGCTGCCGCACACTCCCACCCGACTCTGCCGGCCGACGCCGCGGGCGCGCAGCGCGGCAGCCACCCCGGCGGCCTGGGACAGCAGCTCGGCATAGCTGAGCCGGCTGTCCCACTGGCGCACCGCCGTCGCGCCCGGCGTACGGGCGGCCTGCGCGACCACCAGCTCGGCGATCGTCGCGTCCGGCCAGGGCAGGGTCTCGCCCCGTACGGCGTTGCTGAACAGTAGGTCGGTCACCCGTTCCCCCCGGGATAGCTGTTCGGATCGGTCATCTGCGGGCGCAGCTCACTGACGTGGGCGCGGCCCTGCGCGTCGGTCACCCAGCTGTCGCAGCACCACGTCCCGCCACACCGACCAGCCCGTCCCGCCCGGTGGCAGCACGTGACTCATCGGACCGGTTCCGGCTCGTCGGCGTCCACGATGTGCAGTCGCAGCTCACTGAAGTAGCGCCGGCCGGCCCCGTCGGGCACCCAGGCGTCCTGTTCGGTGGGCAGCATCTCGCTGACCACCACCGTCGTGTCGTCGCCGCCGTCACGCCGGGCCGCCCGGACCATCACGCAGAACATGTCAACGAAGGCGGGGCTGCTCAGGTCGACGAAGCAGGGCTTGGTCTCGGTGCCGAGCTTGACGTACACCTGCTCGGGCAGGCCCAACCGGCGTCGCCAGTCCCGTACGGCCAGGAAGCGGGCCCGCTCACCCTTCGCCGCGCCGAAGTCGCACGCGCCGACGGTGGTCCGCCAGGTCTGCCGGGCCACCACGAGCCGGTCCAGCGTGATCCTCGGGGTGTACGGGGCGGCCGCGACCAGCTTGAACCCGTCCACGGCGTGCAGGCTGAGCAGCCCGGCGAAGACCTCGGTCAGGAGCCAGCGCTGCCCGTCGGGGGCCACGACCGTCAGTCGGCCGTCCTCGTCCCGCACGGTCAGCGCCACCGTGGGCAGCACCCGGTCCGGGTCGGCGTTGGGCGCGGACGCGAAGGCCACCTGCCGGTCGGTGGGGCCGATCAGCGACTCGGCGACCCGGCTGGTGCGGCGCGGCCAGTCGGTGGGATAGAGCAGCCGGATCCGGTTCGGGCCGAGGTCGGCCGCCAGCGCGTCGCGCAGCCGCTCCACGTCCGGATGTGCGGCCGTGAGCACCGCACAGTCGAACGACGGCCAAGCGGCGTGCAGCTCGCCGAGCACCACGGTGTAGTCGCCGCGGGCCAGCGCGTCGGCGTCGGCCGCGCAGATCTGCAGGTCGGGGCTGTGCAGCCGGGAGTTCGACCAGTTTGGCCGGAGAACGGGGAAGACCTCGTCGACCCGGGCGGCCAGGTCCGCCACGTCCAGCCGGACGTCGGTGCTGCCCGGCGGCAGGTCGGCCAGCCCGAACAGCCCCGCCCAGCGGGCCGCGAAGTCGCCCGCCACCGCGTCGACCGGGCGCGGCCCGCTGCCCCAGAACATGCCCTGGACCAGGAACCACAGGTCGGACAGGGCCACCGGGGCGTCGCCGGCCTCGGCGCGCAGCTCGTCGTACAGCTCCCGGAACACCACCGCGTACGCCTCCTCCAAGGCGCCGGCCAGCCAGCGGGCGGCCCGCAGCAGCACGGCGAGCGGGGCGGCGATCCCGTCCAGCAGCGGTGCGCCGAAGACCACGTCCAGCTCCCGGCTGGTGTCCTCGTAGCAGAGCGTCCGACCGGCGTACATCTGCCCGGCCCGGCGCTGCGCCGGCTGCCCGGTCAGGTCGGTGAACGTCTCGTCGAGCGCGTTCAGCGCGGCGTGCAGCCGGTCCGGATCGCCGGCGGCGGCGGCGACCGCGTCCCGGGCGGCGCACAGCCGATCGAAGCCGGCCTGGGCGACGGCCCGCGCGGGGCCGTCGCCGACCTGCGTGATCCGCTGCCGCAGCACCTCCTCGGCGGCCGGACTCACCGGCAGCGCGGCGTCCCAGGTGGCCAGGTCCCGCTGCACCAGCCGGTCGAGCAGCGCGTACCCGTCCTCCGGCCGACGCAGACCGACTGCCGGGTCGGTGACCAGCTCGTGGGCGGGGCGGTGGCCGTCGGCGGCACCGAGCAGTGCCGCCTCGACCGGCGACAGGGGCACCGGGGGTCGACCCGGGCGGCGCACCTCCCGGCCGGCGAGGCTCAGGTGCGGGGCGAGCTGGGGTGCCCACCAGCGGCGGACGGCCAGGTCCTCGGCGATCCGCTGCGCGTACACGGTCAGTGCCCAGGACTCGAACCACACCCAGCGGTCACGGGTCAGCGCCGCGCCCGGCCGGACCTCGGCGGCGACCGGCAGCTCCGGGTCGAGGGTGACCCAGCAGTTCGGGCCGAAGAAGCCGACGGTCTCGTTCTTGCCGCAGTAGCGCTGCCAGTACCTGATGACGGCCCGTTCGCGCTCGCGTCTACGGGTGTTGCGGGGAGCGTCGGGGCCACCACGGACCAGCCCGTCCAGGGTGGGCAGCACCCCCCGGTTCTGCCAGGTGACCGCCTCGCGTAGCAGCGGGTCGGCGGCCAGCTCGGTGATCCGCCGGGTGGCGGTGGACAGCGCCTCGGCGAACTCCTTGTCGAAAACGTCGGCGCCGGCGCCGGTGGTCAGCAGCTCGTCGGCCGCCGCGGCGGCGTGCGGCGCGGACAGCAGGGTCAGCCCGTCGGCCGGAAAGCCGGTGCTGCGCAGGACCGCGTCGCGCCACACCGACCAGCCGGTGTCGCCCAGCGGGACCCGGTGCGCGGCGGCGGCCGCCCTCGGCGCGGCGGCCGGCGGTTCGGCGGTGAGCGCCGCGGTCAGGTCGGCGCGGATCGCGTCGGCCAGCTCGGGCAACGCGTCGTGCAGGAAGAAGTGCCCGCCGTCCAGCTCGTGCAGGGTGAAGCCGGCGGCGGTGTGCTCCCGCCAGGCCGCGCTCTGCTCCCGGGTCACCGCCGGGTCGCGCCGGCCGGTGAACGCGATGATCGGCACCGGCAGCGGCTCCTCGGGCCGGTACCGGTAGGTGTCCACCCGCTCGAAGTCGGCGCGCAGCAGCGGCAGCAGCAGGTCGACCAGCTCGGGGTGCTCCAGCACGCCGGCGGGCAGGCCGCCGCCGGCCCCCAGCCGGCGCAGCAGCTCGTCGTCGTCCACCTGGGACAGCCCGTCGAAGATGGTGGGCGCGGTGACGTGCGGTGCGCGGGCGCCGCCGACGTAGAGCCGCAGCGGCAGTGGACGCCCGGCGCGGCGCAGCTCGCGGACCACCTCGAAGCCGAGCCGGCCGCCCATCGAGTGGCCGTAGATGGCGTAGGGCCCGGTGGCCCGCCCGGCGATGGCGCTCGCCACGTCGACCACCCGGAACCGGGGGTCCTCGCTGATCCGGTTCTCCCGGCCGGGGAGCTGCACCGGCAGCACCTCGACGTCCGGACCGAATCGGCCCGGAAAGTTGCGGAACGCGCCGGCTCCGGCGCCGGCATAGGGCAGGCAGAACAATTGCACCGGTGCCGGATCGCGGCTGCCGGCGGAGAGGAACCAGTTCACCGAACACCTTTCTGAGGAGGTTCGATCCAGTACCGCTGCCGCTGGAAGGGGTAGGTGGGCAGCGAGGTTCGTCGGACGCCGTCGGCCGGGTACAGGGCCGTCCAGTCCAGGGACCGGCCGGTCACCCAACCGGCGGCCAGGTCGCGCAGCGGGCCGGCCGGACCGGCCACTCGGGTGTCCGTCGCCAGTAACGCGTCGAGCGCGGCGACCGCGTCGGCCGGAGTGGTGGCGACCACCGCGGCCCGGCAGCCGAACTCCCGTCGGCCCAGCGCCAACGTCGCGGCGACCTCGGCCAGCGTGGGCGCGCTGCCCGCCAGGTGCCGCCGCAGCCGGGTCAGGGCCGCCCGCAGAGCCGCGGGGGTACGCGCCGACACCGGCAGCAGGTGCGCGCTGGCCGACCCGGTGTCGACCGGCTCGACCGCGGGTGGTTGCTCCACCACGACGTGCGCGTTGGTGCCGCCCAGCCCGAACGAGCTGACCCCGGCCACCCGGCGCGGCACGTCGGGCCAGTCCCGCGCCTTCGTCGGTACGTAGAACGGACCGGCGGCCAGATCGATCTCCGGGTGCGGACGGGTGAAGTGCAGGTTCGGCGGGATGACCCCGTGCTGTACGGCCAGCACCGCCTTGATCAGCCCGGCGATGCCGGCCGCGGCGTCGAGGTGACCGATGGTGGTCTTCACCGAGCCGAGCGCGCAGGTCTCGGCGGGGGCGGCGCCCGCGTACACCTCGTGCAGCGCG
Organism: Micromonospora sp. NPDC049204; assembly: GCF_040647935.1. Taxonomy (NCBI): domain Bacteria; kingdom Bacillati; phylum Actinomycetota; class Actinomycetes; order Micromonosporales; family Micromonosporaceae; genus Micromonospora; species Micromonospora sp. NPDC049204. The sequence goes on from NZ_JBEZDC010000001.1 coordinate 629,112, forward strand.
GCCACCTCGATGGCGTCCCCGAGCGGCGTACCGCTGCCGTGTGCCTCGATGAAACGGACCTCGCCCGGGGCGACCTCGGCGGCGGCGAGCGCGCCGGTCACCGCGGCGGCCTGCCCGGCCGGCCCGGGGACGGCGTAGCCGGCCCGGTCGGCACCGTCGTTGGTGACCGCCCAGCCGGGCAGGATCGCGAGGACGCGGTCCCCGTCGGCCTGCGCGTCGGCGAGCCGACGCAGCGCCACCACCCCGACCCCGGAGCCGAAGCCGGCGCCCTGGGCGGCCTCGTCGAAGGCCCGGCAGCGACCGTCCGGTGAGGCCAGGCCACCGGGGGTGTGCCGGTGCCGGGGCCAGGTGACGCTCACGCCACCGGCCAGAGCGATGTCGCACTGGTAGTCGGCCAGGCTCTGCGCGGCCAGGCAGACCGCGACCAGCGAGCTGGAGCAGGCGCTCTGCACGGCCACCGCCGGCCCGGTCAACCCCAGCCGGTACGCCACCTGGCCGGGCAGGTGGTCGGTGAGCTGCCGGCCGATCAGGCGGGCCTCCCAGTCGTCCGGATCGACGTCACCGATCACGGCCGGGTTGTCCATCAGGTGAAAGAGGAAGTAACGGTTGACGGAGGTGGCGCCGTACACGCCGACGAGGCCGGGGAACCGGGTCGGGTCGTGGCCGGCGTCCTCCAGCGCCTCCCACGCGGTCTCCAGGAACAGCCGGTGCTGCGGGTCGGTACGGGCGGCCTCTTGGTCGCCGAAGGAGAAGAACTCCGCGTCGAAGTCGGCGATGCCGTCGAGCCGCCCGGTGGCCTTCACGTGCCGGGGGTCGGCGCGCAGCCCGGGGCCGACGCCCAGCGCCGCCAACTCCTCGTCGCTGTGGTCGTGGATGGCGTCCACGCCGGCGCACAGGTTCCACCAGAAGGTGGCCACGTCCGCCGCTCCCGGGAACCGGCCGGCGAGCCCGACCACGGCGATCTCCTCGCCGGTGTACTCGCGGACGCCGACCGACGAGGAGTACGCACCGCCGGTGGACGCCGACGCGGTGGACGCCGAGGCGGTCGCGACGGGCGGGGCCGGCAGGTCGGCGGACGGCGGCGGGTCGACCAGTCGAGCCTGGGCGGCGACCGTCGGATGGTCGAAGAGCCGCAGCAGCGGCAGCCGGACCCCGAACCGTTCGGTCAGTCGCTGCTGCACCTGGCCGAGCAGCAGGGACTGCCCGCCGACGTCGAAGAAGCTGTCGGTGCGGCCGACAGCGTCCCGGCCGAGCACGGTGCACCAGATGTCGTGCACGATCCGCTCGGTCGGGTTGGCCGGTCGATCCTCGGCCAGCACGGCCCGGGCCGGCGCCGGCAGCGCCCGTTCGTCGATCTTTCCGCTGACGGTCAGCGGAAACTCGGCGACCGGCACGACGGCGCGGGGCAGTGCGTACTCGGGTAGTTGCCGGGCCAGGGCGGCCCGCAGCGCGGCCGGGTCCACCGGTGTCCCGGTCGACCGGACGTACGCCAGCAGCTCGCCGTCGCGGGCGATGGCACGCACCTCGGCGACGCTCGGTTCGGCGGCGAGCACCGACTCGATCTCGGTCAGCTCGACCCGGAACCCGCGCACCTTGACCTGCCGGTCGAGGCGGCCGAGGCAGCGCAGCTCGCCGGTGGGCAGCAGCTCGCCGAGATCGCCGGTGCGGTACGCGGGCACCCCGTCGGGGTCAAGCCCGAACCGGTCGCTGACCTGGTCGAGGTAGCCGGGGGCGAGGTGCCGGCCGCGCACCACGATCTCGCCGTCCGGTGTCAGCCGCAGCGCGTACCCGGGCAGGGCGGTGCCGATCGGCAGCGGCCCGGTGGCCGTACGGTCGACGTCGGCCAGCGGCAACACGGACCGGGCCGCGAAGGTCATCTCGGTGGCACCGTAGCCGTTGACGAGCACGCAACCCGGGGCGAAGTGACCCTGGGCGCGGGCGGCGTCGGCGTAGCTGGCCTGTTCGCCACCGAGCAGCACCACCCGGACCCGGTCGAGCCGGTCGACGCCGGGAGTGTCCAGCAGGTACCGGAAGACCGTCGGGGTGGAGTGGTAGACGGTGACGGCGTGCCGGGCCAGTTGCGCGACGGCGTACGCCAGCCCGTGGCGGCGCAGGTCGACCGGGACGACGGCGGCGCCGGTGAGCAACGCCGGGTAGAGGTCGGGGATGGCCGCGTCGAAGCTGAACGAGGCGAGCAGGCTGAGCCGGTCGTCCGGACGCAGGTCGAGGGTGGCGATCTGGTTGTCCACCACGTGCAGCAGGTTGCGGTGGGTCTGCCCGACCGCCTTGGGCCGGCCGGTGGAGCCGGACGTGAACAGCACGTACGCGAGGGCGTCCGGGTCCACCGACACCGGCCGCAGTGACGCCGGCCGCACGTCGACGGCGGGGACGACCCGCGTGCCGGGCCGGTCGGTGGCGAGCCGGCGGGCCAGCTCGGTGTGCTCGCCCCCGCTGAGCAGCACGGTGACGTCGGCGCCGTCGACGAGCTGGCGCAGTCGCTGCTCCGGGAAGCCCGGGTCGAGCGGCACGTAGGCGGCGCCTGCGGCGAGGGTGCCCAGCATCGCGGCGATGGTGCCGGCGCCGTGTGTGGTCAACAGTCCGACCCGGTCGCCGGGTTGAACGCCGGCCCCGGCCAGCAGCTCGGCGTGGCCGCCGGCCAGGCCGGCCAGGCCGGCGTAGTCGAGCGGGCCGGTGTCACCGAGCACGGCGGGATGGTTGGGCCGGGCGGTAGTGGCATCGCCGAAGCGATGGATCAGGGTTGAATTTTCCATCTCAGGACGCGCACATCGCTCCACACAAGATGGACACGCCGCGACCGGCTACATTGATCATGATCCCCCCCAGGAATTCACAATGGAGCGAGCATAGGACTCAACGCCTGGCGCGGAAGATCATTGACTAGAGTCGACCCGAAGGGCTAGCGGGTGATCAGACGAGGGATGACGAAAGTCGTCCGATCATCCCCCTGGCGCAGCGGCGGATTTTCACCTAGAACGATCATCAGGGGCCATTTTTGCGGTCGCGCATTCATTGCGTAGAGGAATTTCCCGGCCAGAGACATCGGGTCGCTCGCCGCGGACCACGCTCTGCGCCGTGGGTTGAGCGCGTGCACGCTTCCGGCGGGACGGGGCCGACAGCACCGTCGTCGTCGCGCGGCAACCGCGACACCATCTCCCGGAATCGGTCACCCGTTCGGCCATCGTCTTCAGCACGGCGCGGGAGACGGCGGCAGCCTGCTCGGGCGGCAGGCCACACCGCCGGGATACCGCGTCGATGAAGCGCGGAAACCGGCCGTCGCCCGCCGTGTCGGTCACGGCCGGGCGCCTACCCCCCGCCGCTGCCGACAAACGACCGCTCGATGCCGCCGATCGACATCAACATCCGTCACACGCAGACCAACGAACGCGAGTCGACTCTCGATTCGCCTACTGCCGTTGCCGTGTCAGCCCGTCGCATACGTAAGCACGTCGACCGTGGCTGTCATCGGCCGGGCTCCGGGATTCGCAAGCGTCGCCGAGCTGTTACGCAGCGTCACCCCGTCTGCGTGTCGAATGAAGAAGCCGTACGCCGCAAGGTAGGGCCAGCGGGTGCTCTCGGGATAGTCGCCGTTGTACTCGTTCGGAGTCTGCGGAGCGACCGATCCGCCGACGGTGACGTTGACTTTCACATTGCTCAGGAGGATGTCGTACATCCCGTACGTGGCGCCCGTGCTCTCCTTGGTACCCGAGAGCACGGCTCCCGTCGCAAGATGGTTGGGCGCCGCATCAGCGATGCGGGTAGCAGTGATGTCCTCGAAGCGCAGGCCGCTGATCCACCGGGGGTCGGGTGCTCCGGTTCGGCGCCCGATCAGCACGAAGATCGCCCGCTGGGTCTGGTCGATCGTGACACGCCGGAACCGGGCATTGGTGACCGTCCCGCCGCCAACCTCGGTGACGACGATCCCCGCGTTGCGCGGTCGTTTGACAAGGACGTCCTCGACCGTGATGTCGGCGAAGGCGCCGTCGCTGGCGGTGCCGAGCTTGACGCCGTTCGCCCGTCCGGAGGCGGACACGCTCGACAGCCGGACGACGGCCCCGACGACTCCGCGGCTGGAGACGCGCTGGCTGGTCGAGAAGTGACTCTTGAAGCAGATCGAGTCGTCATCGCTGTAGACGTCCACCCGTTCGATGAGGACATCGTGACCGTCGACGACGTCGATGCCGTCACGGTTTCCGTCGATGTTGCTGTCGACCGCGACGTCGGTGATGGTCAGGCCGTCGATTTCGGCGGGCACGATGCCCCAGAACGCGGCGTCCTTCAGGTAGATGTCACGGATGGTGACATTGCTGCCGGAGGTGAGGAACATGCCGGCCGGACGGTGGTTCTCGGCGGGCCCGGGCTGGCCGCCGGCCCAGGCGGGATTCGTGCCGTTGCCGTGGATGACTCCGCCGCCCTCGATGGTCAGATTGTTTGCCCGGTGGGAGAAGAGCAGCGCCTTGGTGAGCACGCCGCCGACGAAAGGGCGGCTCGGGGCGATCCTCGCAACGGAGGGGTAGGCAGCGTCATCCCAGGTGCCCAGCAGCATGGCATCGGGTGCCACGAAGAACGTCATATCGGACTTCAACATGATCGTCCCGGTGCGGAACACACCGCCGCTGAGCAGGACCGAACCGCCAGTGGGAGTCGCGTTCACCGCCGCCTGGACCGCTGCGGTGTCGTCGGTGGTGCCGTTCCCGGTCGCGCCGAACGAGCGCACGTCCACAACCGGCCCGGTCGGCGTCTGGTCGGGAACCGGATACGCGAGAACCTTGTCGGCGTACAAGGTGCCGACCTGGCCGGCGCCGACGCCGAGGACGAGTTGCGCCACATCGGCCGCGGCCGGGTCGCGGAACGGGAAGTGGGTGGGTCTTGCCGTGGTGCTCACCGCCGGAAAGCGCCGGCCGTCTGCGTAGGCCACGAACTGTCGGCCCGGGACGTCGAGCACGAGGCGGACCGTGTACCACTCGCCGGGCTGCACACCGGAGAGCAGGACATGGCTGACCCCGCCGGATACGTACTGCAGGACCGAGTTGCTGAACTGTAGCGAGGCCGAGATCCTGCCAGTGGAACTGCGGATGTACAGCGCCATCTTGACACCGGTCGTCGACTCCGTCCGCAAGTTGGCCTGCACCATCACGACGCCCTTCTGTGGTGTCCTCAACGCACGGGTGGCGGTCAACTCCTGAGTGCTGGTGGTCTTGGTGATGCGCAGGCTGCGGTCGGCGTCGCTCGGCACGGGCTGCGCATCGACGGTGCCCCCGCCACCGGCAACCACGTAGCCCGGCGCCACGGTACCGACCGGCACGTCGTCGAACAGGTCCTTGGCCTGGTACGCCGCGGTGTCCTCGGGCACCCTTCGCAGGCTCACGTTGTCGACCCACATCGTGCCGAGGTTGGTGGCGCCGGGACCGAGGCCGAACGTGAGCCGGCCGACATCGGCGGCCGGAGTGCGGAACGGCGCGGCGTCGAGCAGCTTGGCACCATCGACGTACAGGTCGAAGGTCTGGTCGTCGGTGCGCAGCTCGACACGCACGACGTGCCAGCCCTGCGACGCGGCCGCGAGCGTCTGATTCGGGCCGGCGTTGTAGTAGCGCCCGGCGCGGATGCCGATGCTCGCCACCGGCACGCCGGTCCGGCTGGCCACGTAGAGCACGTTGAACGCACTTACCGCCGAGTCGACGCGGACGCGTACCTCCGCCTCGACGACGCCGGTGAGACCGGCTGCCGTCCGCCGCTCCACAATCGTCGACGAAGCTGCGTCAGTCGCGGTCTTCGTCAGCCGGAGGCTGCGGTCCACCGCGTCTGGGACGGCGGCGACCCCGACGGTCCCGCCGGACGTATCGGTACCCCAGCCGGCTGGCACGGTGCCGAACTCAGCATCGTTGAAGTGCTCCATGACAGCCGACGTGGCACCCGGGCCGGTGTTCGCCGCCTGCACCCCCTCGGGGGCAACCACGACGGTGGTGGCCAGCCACGCCGCCATCAGAAGGGTGGTGCTCCGCATAGCGCAGCAAGTTACCAGGATGAATAACTCCGGTGACCCCGCACGGCGAGCGGCCTTGCCGGCTCAGCGGCGCATCGTCAGTGCGTGGTCAGGCCGAGCACCACGGCAGTTCACACAATGTTGATCAACTGGGCAGAGGCTGTCCGGGCGAACCAACCCGTACCACCCTTGGGAGCCCGACACATGCTTGACAGCGCTCGATTGCTAAGGCGTGGCCGAACCGCCCTGGCCGCCGCGGTGGCCGCCGGCTTGCTGCTGGCCGGTGGGGCGGCGTCGCCGGCTGCCTCGGCCTCGCCGGCCGGCGCCCGGCCGGGTACGCCGGTCCCGGTGCAACTCTTGTCCATCACGGACCTGCACGGCTACTTCGGCGACTACACCACGACCGTGCCCGGAGCCCGGGCCGGCGAGCCGGCCCGTCAGGTCGGCGGCGGCGCCTACCTGACGGCACACCTCAAGCAGCGCCAAGCCGGCCAGCGGAACTCCATCCTCTTCTCGGCCGGGGACGACTTCAGCGGTTGGCCGAACGAGACCGGGTGGTTCTGGAACGAGCCGACCATCGAATACCTGAACTCGATCGGGCTGGAATTCTCCACGGTCGGCAACCACGAGATGGATCGGGGCTACGAGTTCCTCCGGCACATGGACGATGGCACCTGCCGGTGGCGGCCCGACAACGACATCTGCTTCACCGACTCCACCGGCCGGCGCTTCCACGGCGCGGACTACGACTACTACTCCGGCAGCGTCGTGGACGACCGCAGCGGCAAGCCCAAGCTGCCGCCGTACCACGTCGAGTACGTCAGCGACGGGCACGGCGGTCGGCTGCCGGTCGGCTTCGTGCACGCCACCACCAAGCTGATGTCCGAGGAGCAGATGTCCTACACCCCGAAGGGGTTCGACTTCCTCGACGAGGCTGACACGGTCAACAAGTACGCGGCCGAGCTGCGCCGGCAGGGCGTGAAGGCCATCGTGGCGGTCATCCACGAGGGCTTCTCCCAGGAGGCCGGTGCCGGGTACGACGAGTGCGTCAACCCGTTCGGCCCGATGTACGACGCCAACGCCCGGATCAGCGCGGACGTCGACGCGATCGTCACCGGCCACTGGCACGCCCTGGTGAACTGCATGCTCCCCGACCCGGCCGGCAACCCGCGTCCGGTGGTGGAGGCGGCCAACCACGGCCGACTGTTCAACGAGATCAACCTCCAGCTCGACCCGCGTACCGGCGAGGTGCTGCGGGACCGGACGACCTCGGTCAACCACGCCAACACCCAGGACGTGACTCCGGACCCCGAGACCCTGCGGATCGCCGACTACTGGCGGACTGAGCTGGCGAAGCGGGCGAACCTGCCGGTCGCGCGGGTGACCGCGGACCTGACCCGGGCCCCGGGTGACAGCGCCGAGTCGACCATGTATGACGCCACCGCCGACGCGTTCCTCTGGGCCGCGAACCGGGACGGCAAGGCCGATCTGGCGGTCGCGATGCCCGGCATCCTGCGCCGGGACGTCCGGTACGCCGCCGACCCTGCCAACCCGGCCGACGCACCGGGCCGGGTGCTCTTCTCCGAGCTCGCGCTGGGCACCGTCTACGACAGCGGCATCGGGGTGGGGCTCGTCCGGGGCGACGTGACAGGCGCCCAGCTCGACCAACTGCTGGAGAGCCAGTGGCAGCAGGCGGCGGACGGCACCGTGACGTACCGGCACATGGCGGTGTCGGGCAACGTCCGGTATCGCTACGACCTGTCCAGGCCGGTCGGCGACCGGGTGGACCCCGGCAGCGTGCGGATCGGCGGCAAGCCGTTGAGGCTCAAGTCGACGTATCGGATCGCGACCCTGGCGAACAACTTCTTCGCCAAGAACGCCACACCCGGGTTCACCGCGCTGTTCGAGGCGCGCAAGCAGGACCGCAGCCTGTACAACGGCGGTGACGCTCTGTGGCGCTACCTGGAGAACGCGTCCCCGGTCCGCCCGCCCGCGCTGGACCGGGCGACCCCGGTGTCCCGCTAAGGCGGGTCGACGACGTCGGACCAACCGGGTGCGGGCGGCCAGGCACCGCCCGCACCCGGGTTCGGGTTCAACTCTCGGGTACGTCCATCTCATCGGGCCGTGGGAGCGGGCTGCACATCGTCGCTATGGTCGGTGTCGTGGAGACACTGGGCCGACTTGCCGGAGTCACGGTCGACTGCCGGGATCCGCAGCGACTGGCTGACTTCTGGTCCGTCGTGCTTGGAGGACGCGTGACGGAGTCTCTTCCCGGCTGGCGGCGCGTCACTGTCGCCGAGGGCAGCCCGGTGCTGACATTCCAGCCGGTCCCGGAGCCCAAGGTCGGCAAGACGCGACTACACCTCGACATCGCCGTTACCGACGTCGACGAAGCGGTCGAGCGGATCGGGATGTTGGGCGGGCGGTGGACAGGTGAACGGCATGACTACCAAGAGGGCGCAGTCCTCGTCATGACCGACCCGGAGGACAACGAGTTCTGCGTCGTGCAGTACTACCGGGTGTGATCTGGTTGGGTTTTCGACGAGCATCCGAGACTGCTGATGGCGTCGTACGCACCGTCGTCGTTGCACACTGATCACAAGCGGCCGTGAGAGTGGGAGCCGTCGACACACCGACCGGCGCGCAGGGCACCGCGCCGCGCCCGTCGGATACCAGCCACCACCTGGATGTCGGGCGCCGAGCGGAGCAGGCATGATGGGCCGGCGTCGGATCAGACGTGCCGGGGCTCCCACCGGAAGAAGCGGCGGGTCAGCCAGGCGCCGATGACCAGCCACACCAGCAGCACACCGGCCGAGGGCAGTGCGAGCAGGTGACTGTCCCAGAAGCCGAGCGCCCGGCCCCCGTCGGTCTGGGCCAGCCACCCGACGCGGAGCAGTTCGGTGAACGGGCCGGTCGGCAGGAACCACAGCGCCCGCTCGATCGGCTCCGGCAGCGCGCCCAGCGGCAGCAGTGCACCCGGGGCGGCCAAGAAGATCACCATGGATGGCAGGGTGGTCAGCATCGCGGCCTCGGAGCTGCGGGTGACCGCGGACAGTACCGCGGCGAAGGCTGCCATCACCGCGGCGCCCAGCAGCAAGGCAAGCAGGATCACCAGCGGGTGTCGCGGCACCGGCAGGTCGAGCGCCAGGATGGCGTAGAGCACCAGGACGGCGGTCTGCGCCAGGAAGGTGAGCACGGTGCTGCTGGCGGTGCCGAGCAGGATGGTGCGGTCGGACGGCAGACCCACACGCATCCGCTTGAGCACGTTCTCCTGCCGGCGCGAGGCGTAGACGGTGGTCAGGTGGTGGTGCACCACGAAGACCATGATCAGCGCGGTCACGCTGACCACCCGGCGCACTCCGGGGACGGCCTGGCCGCCGTATCCGCTGGTCAACAGCAACCCGATGAGCAGCGGAGTGACCACGGAGAGGGCGGTGGCGGTCCAGTTGCGCCGCAGCGCCAGCAGCTCCATGCGCAGCAGGGCGAGCATCTGCCAGGACGGCCGCGCCGCCCGATCCGTCGTGACGGTGGTCATCGAACTTCCTCACGTTCCGGTCGCTGACCGGCGTCAGCGTGCTCGCCGGCGATGTCCAGGAATACGTCCTCGAGGGTGGCGGGGCGCGCGGAGAGCCCGTACAGCCGCACTCCGGTGGTTTTGGCCCAGTCCAGTAGCCGGGAGAGGTCGCCCTGCAGGTCGCGGGTCTCGTAGGCGACGCGGTCGCCGTCCACCGAGAGCGTGCCGTGCGGCAGATCGGGCAGGTCGTACCCCTCCGGTGAGCGGAACGTGATCCGCGCCGGCAGCGTGTGCACCACCTCCTCGGGCGTCCCGCGAGACACGATGTGCCCGCCCTGCATGATCGCCACCCGGTCGGCGAGCACCTCCGCCTCTTCGAGGTAGTGCGTGGTGAGCAGGATGGTGGTCCCGCCCGCCTGCAGCTCGCGGACGACATCCCAGGTGCGGCGCCGCGAGGCCGGATCCATACCGGTGGTCGGCTCGTCGAGGAAGAGCACCTCCGGCCTACCCAGCACGGCCAGCGCCAGCTCCAGCCGCCGGCCCTCGCCGCCGGAGAGCTGCTCGACGGCGACGTCGGCCCGGTCGGCCAGTTCCACCGTCTCGAGCATGTCGCGGGTGGTGCGCGGACGAACGGTGAGCGCCCGCCAGGACTCGATCGTCTCGCGTACGGTCAGGGCGCCGGTGAAACCGCCGTGCTGGAGCATCACGCCGGTCCGCGGACGTACAGCGGAGCGGTCGGCGATCGGGTCCAGGCCGAGCACCCGCACCTCGCCTGAGGTCGGCCGCTGCAACCCCTCGAGCGCCTCGATCGTGGTGGTCTTGCCGGCGCCGTTGGTGCCCAGCAGGGCGAACAGCTCGCCCCGGCCGATGGCCAAAGACACCCCCCGGACCGCCTCGAACTCCCCATAGCTACGACGCAGCTGGTTCACTTCAATGACGACGTCTTCCATGACCTCAGCCTGCCCATCCGGGGAACACATTGCCGATCCCCGTGCTGTCATGATTCGACCGTGTCGTTTGCACGGGTCACCCGTGCACTGAACCCGCCGCAGGCCGTGGTCCTTTCCCGCGCGGTCATCCGGGCCAGGACTGGCCCGTCCGGACGCGGTGTCCTCTCGTCAGCGCACGACCTTTGGAGAATGCGGGTGGCCGTGTCGGTACGGCACCGCCTGGCTCAGGATGCTGGCACGGTTGCGGGCTCTTCGCCTGGGGTGGTCGGGGGTTCTGCGATGCCGACGAAGTTCCCGCCCATGGGCCGGATGCCGACCGACCACCCCAGCGCTGTGAGGACGTCCGTGAGGGTCTGAGCATCATGGAATACCTTCACGATGCGGTACTGGCTGCCGTCATCGAGCCGGCGCAGCACCGCCGGGGTCGGCTGGTTCGCGAGGACTTCTTCGCTGGCGGCTACGGCGGGGCCGTCGTCGATGAAGACTGCTTTGCCGCCCGGCGCGAGCGCGGTGGCGACGGCGTTCCAGAAGTCGGGCAAGCGTGCCGGCGGTACATGGGAGAGCCAGAAGGCGAAGAACACGATGTCGTAGCGTCGTGGCGGCTGCCACTCAAACAAGTCGGCCTCAATGAACTGCACGGTAGGGGATGCGGTGCGCGCCCGAGCCAGGGCTAACACTTCGGATGCCGCATCGACAGCTGTCACCGAATGTGCCCGTGCGGCGAGCAGAGAGGTCCACTGACCTGTTCCACAGGCCAACTCGAGCACATCCCCGGCGATCGGAAGGTCATCGACGACAGCCAACAACCTCTGCAGGTCTTCGTACTCTGTATAGGGCCGGTCGTATTCGGCCGCACCGGCCCGGTAGTAGGCCATCTGTTCTGCCAGGAGACCGTCCTCATCCATGCGAGCCCCTCTCATTGGTGTCCGGTCAGCGACAAGCGCACACCTCACCAGCTCGCTCGCCACAGACAGTGTCGGCCTTCACCCTTGGGCAAGGTCAACAGTCCTGGGCGCCTCGGCCGTCCTCGTCGACTGATCCCGCACCCGGCTGGTGCCAGCCGGCACCCGCCGTCCAACGTGTCCGAAACCGGAAAACGTTCGTGGACAGCCCACTAGCTGAGGGATGTCTCGTAACCCGACGTCTGCCTGCTGAGGACGATCGGTCAGGTGCGTCGGCGCCGAGTACGGCTCGTGCGGGGCGAGAAAATACACGTCCAGGGTGGGCACTCGGCTCCTTCGTAGGTGGGCTACGGCCGCCGGCGAGAGGTCGCGGACCTGATGTATCTCGGTCGACGACCTAACGTGCATCCCAGTCGACGACCTAACGTCTTTCCCACCGGCCGACCGTCTCCTGTGTTTGGACCAAGGGGTCGGGAGCTGGCCTCGGCACGGCCGAGGAGCGGAGGACAGGAGGACAGGGCCGGCTCGCCAGACCTCCGGCCGGTGGCGGCGCTTCAGCGTCGGTGACACCACACGAGGGGATAGCGGAGGAGATCTGATGTTCGATCAACCAGAGATTGCTGTCGGTGTTTTCCCCGGACAGGGTGCCTATTTCCCCGGCTGCCTGGACTTCATCGGTGCCGACCGGGAACTGGAAATGCTCGTCGAGCAGGTCGATCGGGTCAGCGCGGCCATGCTCGGCCACCATCCGATCGCCGGCCTACGCGCTGGTGAGCCGCCGAGCACCCAACAGTTGTTCGCCGACTCGCCCGACACCATGCAGCTCGCGATCTTCACCACCACCGTCGCGACACACGACGCGCTACGCCGCCGTGGCGGCGCGTTCGGCGCGCTGATCGGCCACAGCATGGGCGAGATCGCCGCGCTGGTGGCCGGAGGTGCCCTCAGCGTCGAGCAGGGCGCGTCCGTGCTCTGCCACCGGATCGCCGTACTGCGGGAGCACGCCACGGCCGAAGGCGGGCTCGTCGCTGTCGGTTGCGGCCGGGACCGGATGGACGCCGTGCTCGCGCTACTCGACCACGCCGGCCCGGTGATCGCGTCCGACAACGGGCCGGAACAGGTGGTGGTCTCCGGGTCCGCCGACGCGCTGCGCCGGGTCAAGGCGATCGCCGCCGCGATCGGAGTGCCGGCCACACCGCTGCTCTCGGCGTACCCGTTTCATCACACCATGTTGACGACCGCCCGACAGGCGCTCGCGGAGCGGCTCACGGGGCTGCGTGCCGCGCCCATGCACACCCCGGTCTTCTCCCCGATCCTGGGCCGGTTCTATCGGGCGGACGACGACCTCGCCGCGATGCTCTCCGCGCACCTTGTGCTGCCCGTGGACTTTGCCGGCACCGTTGGCCGGCTGCACCGGGCGGGCGCTCGGGTCTGGGTGGAACTCGGCGCGGGTCGGGCGCTGACCAACGTGGTCCGTTCGCTCCACCCCGACGTCACGGTGTTGACGCCGGTGACCGAGACCGCGACGACCATCGCGGAGGCCGCTGCCTTCCTCGTACCGTCGTCGACAGTCGCCGTCCCGCCGGCCGCCACCGTGCGCGCTACGCCCGTCCCGCCGAACCTGACGCCCGCTCCGCCGACCGCGACGCCCACTGCGCCGCCCGCTCCGCCAGCCCCCACGCCGGCCGCGGCGACCCCGGAGGTACGGGAAGCGGCCGGTCGGTCTGCGCTACCCCGGTCCGAGATCGCCGCGCAACTGCGCGCCATGTACGCCCAGGCTCTCGAATACCCGGAGGAGGTCTTCGAGGACGCCGCGCAACTGGAGGCGGACCTCGGTGTGGACTCGGTCAAGCAGACCGAACTGCTCAACCGCATCGGCCAGACGTTCGCGCTGGGTATGCGCCCCGAGGGGATGCGCATCGGCGAGTACCGCACCTTCGGCAACGTGGTCGACCTCGTGCACGGGAACCTCGCGAGCGGGCAGGTCCGATGACGGGCGGACGGGTGGTCCTGGTCACCGGCGGGGCCGGCAGCGTCGGCCGGGAGATCGTCCGAGGTTTCGCGGCGACCGGTGCCACCGTCCTGATCAACTGCTTCCATTCCTGGCCAGCGGCGAAGGAACTGGCCGCTGAGGTGGTCGCAGCGGGCGGACGGGCGAAGCCGCTGCGCGCGTCAGTGGCCCGACCGGCGCAGCTCGAGCAGATGTTCGACCAGGTGCGCGACGAGTACGGCCGGCTCGACGTGCTGGTGAACAATGCCGCCACCGGGACCTTCGCCACGATCGACGACATCACCGACGAGCACCTGGACCGCGCTTTCGACATCAACGTCAAGGGACCGCTGTGGTGCTCACGCACCGCCCGCCCGCTACTTGCCGTCACCCCGGGGTCGTGCATCGTCAACGTCTCGTCCATGGGCGCCACGCACGCCCCGGCCAACTATCTGTCCGTCGGGGTGTCCAAGGCGGCCCTGGAGAGCCTGACGCGGTATCTGGCCGCCGAGTTCGCGGCGGACGACATCCGGGTGAACACCGCCTCGGCCGGCCTGATCGAAAACGACGTCGGCCGCCGCTTTCCCGGCTTTCCCTCGCTGCGGGACAATCTGGTGGCCGCCACGCCGATGCGGCGACTCGCCACGCCAGAGGATCTGGCCGGCGTGGTCCTGCTGCTCGCGTCGCCCGAGGCCGGCTGGATCACCGGGCAGACGGTGTTGGCCGACGGCGGGCTGAGCCTGCATCATCGGGCGCTGTCACCCGACGCGGCCCCTCCGGCCCCCGCCCCGTCGACCGCTGTCACGCCCCCCGAGGAAGCGGCTGTCGCACCGTCCGAGGAGGCGGCTGTCACGCTTCCCGAGCAAGCGGCTGTCGCACCACCCGAGGCGACGAGCGATGCCACCCCCGTACCAACCGGTCACGACGCCACGTACGACCCGGTGGTCGTCGTCGGGATGGGGATCGCGGTGCCCGGCGCGTCCGACCCCGACGGGTTCTGGTCGCTGCTCAACGAGGGTGCCGAACTGTTCGTCGAGGTGCCTCCGGAGCGCTGGTGGATGGACGGCTTCCACCACCCGGACCCGACCGCGCCGGACAAGACCTACCAGCGCAGGTCGGGGTTCATCACCGACCTGCGACCACACCCGGCGATGGCCGGCGAGCCGATCGTCGACGACGACACCACGGACTTCACGATCCGGTGGCTGCGGCACTGCGTCCACCAGGCTCTCGACGGCGTCAAACGGCGCCCCGGCGACCGGTACGGCGTCTGGGTCGGGTACACGCCGGACGGCAGCCAGCACCTGTTCGAGGCGCTGGCGAGCCGAGAGTTTCTCGCGATGGCTGGAACCGCGGCGGACGAGCCCGCGGTACGCGACGACCTGCGTACCCTGCTCGACCGGGTGCTGCCGCACCAGTCCCCGGACCGGCCGGCGGCCCTGCCGCACCAGGTCGGGCGCGCCGCGGTGGCCGGAATCCTGCCGGACGACGCTCGGGTGACGATGGTGGACACCGCCTGCTCGTCCTCGCTGTACTCGATCGATCTGGGTATACGCGACCTGCTCACGGGGGATGCGGACATCGCGCTCTGCGGCGGCTCGTTCGCGCTCATGCCGAGTGGTTCGGTGCTCTTCGCCAAGCTCGGTGGCCTGTCCAAGACCGGCGCGGTACGCGCGCTCGACCGTGCCGCCGACGGGGTGCTCTTCTCCGACGGTGCCGGTGTGGTGGCGCTCAAGCGGCTCTCCCGGGCGCTCGCCGACGGCGACCAGATCCACGGCATCCTGGCCGGCTCCGGGCTTTCCGCCGACGGTAAGGGTAAGGCGATCTACGCGCCGTCCAGCAGCGGGCAGGAGCTGGCGGTGCACCGTGCGCTGACCCGTTCGACGGTCCGCCCCGGCGACGTGGGCATGGTCATCGCGCACGCGACGGGCACCCCGGCCGGCGACGAAGCGGAGTTCCTCTCCCTGCGGGCCGCCTACGCGGGCGACGCGCCGATCCAGGTGACGTCGAACAAGTCGCTGATCGGGCACACCGGCTGGGCAGCCGGCGTGGTGTCGGTCATCCACGCGCTGCTGGCCCTGCGGCACGGGGTGATACCCGCCCAGTACCGGTTCACCGGCACCCCCGAGTCGTTCGGAGCGGATACCTCCAACCTCGCCGTACCCAGCGAGCCGGTCGCCTGGCCGCCCCTGCCGGACCGGTGCCGCACCGCGGCGGTCTCCGCTTTCGGATTCGGCGGCACCAACGCCCATCTGCTGGTCAGCGAGTACCGCCCGGACGTGAACGGCGCCTACGGCTACGGCGAGCCGCACACCGATCCGCTGGTGCTGGTCGGCTGGTCGGGACACCTGCCCGGAGTGGACGACACCGAAGCGGTCGCGGACTGCTCCGTCGGCCGTGCCGGTGCCCCGCACACCTTCGGTCCGGTCTATCCCCATCCGCCGTTCCCGAAGCTCCAGATGCCGCCGCCGGCGGCGAGGGCCACCGACCGGACCCAACTGATGCTGGTCGAGTGCATGCAGCGCCTCGACGGGCAGGTACGCCAGGCCTGCGAGCGTCGCCGCGAGCGGACCGGAGTGGTGGTCGCGCACGCGGGTCCGACCCGCAACGCGGTCCTGCTCGCGCTGCGCTGCTACCTCGACGAGCTGGACCGCGTCGGTACGGAGGCCCGCGATCCGGAGGCTCTGGCCCGGCTGCTCAAGCAGCTCCGGCAGGACGTCACCGGGCGGATCGCCGCGCCGACCGAGGACTCCTTCCCGGGCGAGATGCCCAACGTCATCGCGGCCCGGCTCTGCAACTACTTCGATCTGCGCGGCCTCAACATCACCGTGGACGGCGGCGGTGCCTCGCTGGCGGACGCGTTCGAGGTCGCCGCCCACTACCTGCGCTTCGGCGACCTCGACCTGGCGCTGGTCGCCGGGGTGAACGGCAACACCCTGGCATCGTGGCGGGCCGTGTTCGCCTCGGAGGGCGAGCTGGCCGAGGGCGCGTTCCTGTTCGCGTTGACCCGGCGGTCGGTGGCCGAGGCCGAGGGGCTGCCCATCCTCGCCGAGTTGGACCGGTTGTCCGTAGCGGAGGTGACCCGATGAGCGGGCTCGGCACGAAACTGGCCGGGGCGAGCGGCGCCGCCGGGCTCGCCGCGATGCTGTCCGGCCGCGTCGAGTACGGCACCGTGGCGGTACGCGCCGATGCCGCCGGCTCGGTACGGGCGCTGCGGCTGCGCCGGCCCGGTCCGGCCGCGACCGACGCACCGACCGGACAGCTGCTGCGCCGGCACGTCCTGGAACTGGCCGAGCTGCCCTACCGGGCGATACGGCCGGTGCCGGAACTGCTGCCGGCGGGTGTGCTGGTGCTGACCAACACGACCGCCGCCGCCGCGGAACTCTCGCTGCCGGCCGACGGTACCGTCCTGGTCGTCTCGGACGACACGGTCGAGGTACGCACGTCCGGCGGAGCGCGCCACCTGTCACCGGCGGACTGGCCCGAGGCGCGGGCACCACGGGAGGCGCCACCCCGGCACGTACGGGTGATCGTGGACACCCGTGACCCGGAACTGCACGTGGCGGGCTGGTCGACCCGGTCCGGGGATCTGCTCCGGCTGCACGAGTGGGCGTTCCTGGCAGCGCAGGAGAGCGCCGACCGGCTGGTCGACGGCGGCAGCTATCTGGTCACCGTCCTCGACGGGATCACCGCCGACGGCACGCCGCGGCCGTTCACCGGGCTGTTCACCGGGCTGACGAAGAGCCTGGCGCTGGACTGTCCCGGTGCGCTGGTGGTCGCCACCGTCCACGCAGCCGGGCCGGTACCGGCCACGCTCGCCACCTCGGTGGCAGAACTCGGTGCCGAGCAACTGTTGCCGTGCGTGTACCACGTCGACGGCCGTCGGACGACCCCGCGAGCCCGTCCGGAGCAGGTGGACGAGCCCGATGTCGCGCCGCCACCGCTGGACGGTTCGTCGCTGGTGGTGGCGGCGGGTGGTGCGCGAGGAATCGGCGCGCCGATCCTGCTCGCCCTGGCCCGGCACTACGCGCCACGGATCGTGCTCCTCGGCAGCTCCGCGCCGCCGGCAGACGACGATCCGGTGCTGGATTTCGACGACCCGCAGCAGCGCAGCCGGTACATCCGGGAACAGGTCACCGGCCCGGACCGGGTATCGGTCGCGGCGGCCAACGCGCGGTTCGACCGGCTACGCGACGCGGCCCACATGCGCCGTACGCTGACCGAACTCGCCTTGCACTGCGGACCCGGCCGGGTCCAGTACCTGCGCTGCGACCTGCGCGACACCGCCGCAGTGCGGGAGACCATCGGCGCGGTCCTGGCCGAACAGGGCGACATCGACCTGCTGATCAACATCGCCGGCATCAACCGCGCCTCCGACCTACGCTCCAAGAGCCTGGCCGACTTCCGCACGGTGCGTGACCTGAAGGTCCGCACCTACCTCAACCTGGCCGACGCCCTGCGCGAGCGGCCACCGGCCCGGTGGTGCAACTTCGGATCGTTCGTGGGCTTCAGCGGTACCCGAGGCGAGACCGACTACGCCTCCGCCAACGACTTCCTCAACACGGCAGCCGCCGCCCGTGACGACGGCTCGACCGAGCACACCATCGGCTGGACGCTGTGGCGCGACACCGGCCTGGGCGCCAGCACCGTGATGCAGGAGTTCCTCAGTCGGACCGGCTGGTTCACGGCCACCCCGACCGAGGAGGGCGTGACGCACTTCCTGGCCGAACTCGCGTGTCCGAGGCCGCCGGCCGCGACCGTCCTGTTCGGTGACCGCGAGGCGGGCGCGCTCTCCACGGTGCTCCCCGGTCTGCTCGACTTCTGCGCCGCGGCACCACCCGAGCCCACGACACGGCAGGTGCCCGCCGCACCACCCCGTTCCGCCACACCACCGCAGCCCGCGGTGCCGCCGGCGGGACCGGCACCCCGGGCCGAGCGGCGGCTACCGTTCATCGACGATGTCGTGCACCGGGACGCGACGTCGCTGACCGCCGTACGCACCTTCGACCTCGATCGCGACGGCTACCTGGAGCACCACCAGGTCTTCGAGTTCCCCACCCTGCCCGGCACGTTCGTACCAGAACTGGCCGCCGAGGTGGCCGTGATGCTGGTGCCCGACCGAGTGCCGGTCGTCTTCGAGGATCTCCGGTTGGAGTCCTTCCTGCGGGTCTACCGGGACGGCCGAAGCAGGACGAAGCGGCTGACCGCGCGACTGTTGAGCAGCGACGACACCGAGTCGGTGGTGCAGGTGCGGATCTCCGGCGACGTGCTCGGGCCGGGCGGGCGGGTCCTGGTACGCGACCGGCTGCACTTCTCCGTCGTGGTGCGGCTACGCGACCGACCGACGCCCGGGCCTCGCTGGACACACTGGGACGAACACGGCAGCGAGGCGTTGATCGACCCCTACCACGCGCCGGGCTCGCCGGTGCTGCTGCGCGAGGTGTTCCGCTCCACGACGGACACCCGGGTGCACCCGCTGGGTCGCCGCGGACGGCTGGCCCTGGACACCGCCGGCATCCACCGCTGGTTCCCCGACCTGCTGGTGCCGTCCGTCCTACTCGACGGGCTGGTCCGCGTGGCCGTGTTGGAACGTGCGCACGGCCGTTGGACGCCTGTGGCGATCCCCCGGTACGTCCGGCGCATCGACCTGTACGGCGGTCACACGGACGCCAGCCTGGCTACCGGCGGCGAAGACGTGGAGTTGTACGTGACTCCGGTCGATCTCGATCTCGAAGACCCGAACCCCGACAATCGCGCCATCGCGGTGTCCCGCGACGGTGAGGTGCTACTCCAGGTCAAGGACATCATCGGCGCGATCGTCGGCTACCTCGACCAGTCCACCGGCGAGATCGTCGACCGCAAGACGTTCGACGAGATGTTTCCCGCCCCAGCGACTCGGCCCTGATCAGGGCACAAGGACAGGAGCAGGCCAAATGTCCATCGAACAGCAGTCGGAGAATTCGACCAGCCCGCCGGCGGCGTGCCCGGTCAGCGGGCAGCGGGGCAACGTGTGCCCGGTGCCGCACGGCCCGAAGGGGCTGCCTCTCATCGGCGACGCGGGTCCCTACTTCCGCGATCCGCTCGGGTACACGCTCGACACCCAGCAGCGGTACGGCCCGATGGTGGGCGTCAAGCTGCCGGTGCCGTTCATCCAGGTCACCGAACCCGACGCCATCGAGCGGGTGCTGCGTACCAACCCCGACAACTACGTACGGGGCAAGCTGTACCGGGGATTCGCCCCGTACATGGGTCGTGGCCTGCTCACCCTCGACACCGCCGAGTGGAAGACGCACCGACGGGTCGTCCAGCCGGCGTTCACCCCGCAGCGGACCCGCAACGACGCCGTCGAAACGATCACCGCGACCAGCGCCGTGCTGGACCGCTGGGCCGAGCTGGCCCACCGAGGGGAACCGGTCGACATCGCGGACGACGTCATGAGCATCTCGGCCCGGGTGATCGGCGCGGCCGTGGTCGGTCGGGATCTCTCGAAGCCGGAGACGGGCTACTCCGAGGCCGCCGCGATCGCGTCCAAGGTGATGTACACGAAGACGGTCTTCGGGATCAACGAGCTGCTGCCCAAGGCGCTGCCGACCCGATACCACCGGGAGCGCCGGTGGGCCCATCAGAAGATCGACGCGATCGTGCGGGACGCCGTCACGTCACGGGGACGCACCGGTGACACCGGCGACGACCCCGCCGGTCGACTGCTCGGATCCGACCTGTCCGACCAGGGCGTCGCCGACAGTCTGCGGACGCTGCTCCTGGCCGGCTCGGACACCACCGGGCAGGCGATGATCTGGACCCTGTACGAGTTGGCCAGACATCCCGGCGAGCGGCGGGTGGTCGAGGAAGAGGTAGACCGGGTGCTGGCCGGTAACCCACCGACCATCGACGACGTGGACCGGCTGCCCGCCGTCGCCGCCGCCGTCGACGAAGCGCTCCGGCTCTACCCGCCGGTGTGGCAGTTCCCCCGCGACTCGATAGCCGACGACACGGTCGCGGGGCGGTTCGTGCCGGGCGGCACCACGCTCCTGATGAGCGTTTACGGCACCCATCGCTCCGCCGAGCTCTGGACCGACCCGAACGCCTTCGACCCCGCCCGGTTCCGCACCGCCACCACGAGCCGACACCGGTACGCGTACCTCCCGTTCGGTGGCGGACGACGGATGTGTATCGGCAAGGCTCTGGCACTGGCGACCTGCGTCCTCGCGGTGGCGATGATCAGTCAACGGTTCCGGCTCCGCCTGGTGCGTCACGACATCCGGCCGGGCACGTACATCACCCTGTTCCCGACCGGCGGAGTGCCGGCGTACCTCGAGGAGCGGTCGTGACCGTTGCCACGGTGTCCCCACCGGGTGCTCCCGCCCTCCGGCCGCACCTGGTCTCGTTCACCACCGAATCGTTCGTCCGGCCCGTCGAACGGTTCGTGTGGACACCGGTCCCGGCGGCTCGGCCGGTCACCGCCCGGGTAGCCGACGTGGGACCGCTGCTGGTCGTCGGAGACGACGTGGCGCTGGCGGAGGGCGTCGCCGCGCGGTTACGGGCGCGAGGTCTCGCAGTCGACGTGGCCGCTCGCGGTGTCGAGCCGGCCCCGGCGGCCTGGGGCGGCATCGTCGACCTCAACGTGGCGGGCGCCCGGTACTCCCCCGGTGACGGCGACTGGCGCTCCGCGCTGGACCGCAGCGTCCGGATGCTCGCGCACCGCTATCCGGACTGGGCGGCCCAGCCGTTGGCCAACGGCTGCTGGTACCTCGTGGTCACCGTCATGGGCGGCAAGATGGGGTACGACGACGTTCCGATCGAACAACCGTTGGGCGGCATCTGGGCGGGGCTCGCCAAGGGCCTGGTCCGGGAGCTGCCCAACCTGGCGATCAAGGTGGTGGACCTCGACCGGCCGGAAGCGGTCCGCATCGCGGACGTGGTGCACGCCGAACTCGGCTCGTGGGACCAGTTCGAGGTCGGCTACGCCGGCGACGAGCGTTACGTGCTGGAGGCACGCCGGCAGGACGTACCCGAACCCCGGCTCGACCTCGGCGTCGACGACCTGGTCCTGATCTCCGGCGGCGCGCGGGGCGTGGGTTTCGCGCTCGCCGAGCATCTGGCCAGGGAGTTCGGTTGCCACGTGGTGGTCACCGGACGCAGTGCCATGTCCGTCGAGGAGCCCTGGCTCGCCCTCGACGACGCCGCCTTCGAGGAATACCGGCGCGCCGAGGTCGCGGCGGCGACCTCGGCGACGCGACTGCGCGAGGTGCGCGAGGTGCTGCGGCGACAGGCGGAGCTGCGCGCGGTGCACCACAATGTCACCGCCGCCCGGGACGCCGGTCTCCGGATCACCTACCAGGCGTGCGACTGCGCCGACGAGGCCCAGGTCGAGGCCCTGTTCGACACCGTCGGCGCGCCGACGGTGATCGTCCACAACGCGGGCATCGACCTGCCCAAAAGGCTGGCCGAGAAACGGCCGGAAGAGGTCGTCGACACCGTCGACGTCAAGGTCACCGGCTTCGCCAACCTGGTCAACCAGGTGCTCGCCGACGACCGCCGGCGCGCGACGCTGAAGATGTTCTGCAACGTCGGGTCACTCGCCGGGCGGCTGGGCGGCATGGTCGGACAGATCGACTACGCCGCGGGTAACGAAGCCCTCGCCCGGCTGGGCTTCTGGGCGCACCGCACCCACGGCCTACCGGCACAGACGCTGTGCTGGCCGACCTGGGAACGGCTGGGGGTGATCACCAACTACGACAACGCTGTGCGGTACGTCTCCACCATCGCGCCGGACGACGGCGTCCGGCGCTGGACCGACGAGATGCGGGCGGGTACGACCAGCGAGGTGATGTTCATCGGTCGGATCGGGGTCGCCCTGGTCCCCTCGATGTTGCGCGGGTTCTGGCGGTTCACCGGTCACCCTGACCTGCCACGCCTGCACTCGCTGGCCCACTTCCTGGGTGAGGTCGAACTGTTCGAGCCGTTCGTCCAGCTCCGCAGCGCGGTCACCCACCGCGCCGGGGACCAACCGTGTCTGGCCGGCGAGTTCACCGTGGACGGTGTCCCCGCCCTGCCGGTCAGCGTGTTGATCGAGCAGATGTGCTCGGTGGCCGACTGGGTGGCCCCGCCGGGCTGGCCCCGCCGCCACCTGGTCGAACTGAGCGACGTGTCCGTGCAGATCGACGCGCTGCGGCTACGGCAGGAGGGAACCCGCTTCGTCAACCACGCGGTCGGCGCGGACACCCCGAACGGCTGGACGGTGACCGTGGCGGTGCTCGGCGACGGTGGCGAACCGGCGGCCACGGCCACCCTGCGGTACGCCGAGGATCCGCCCGAGCCCTCGGCGCTGGCGGCGACCTTCCCGCCAGCCGCTGACGCTCCACCCCGCTCCGGTGGACCTCGGCTGCTTTGGTCCGGCCTGGCGATCAGCCGACCGCGGTGGCGGGTCGGGCACGACGGCGGGTACTCGGCCGACCTGTCGGCCGGGACGGCCGCCGACCTGTGGACGATGCCGTTTCCACCGACCGCCGCGATCTGCCCGACCGCCCTTGAGGCCGCCGTGGCGGCCGCCGCCGCTGGCACCGGACGCCGCGTGAGCGTGCAACGGATCGTCGCCCGCCCGGGGGCGCAGCGCGTCGACCGGCTCCTCGGCTCGTCCGACGGACGCCACTGGACCGGGTTGGCGGCTGACGAGCCCGTCCTGCAGCTGACCGGTCTCTGCGTGACGGGCGGCTGAGCGGGCCGACCAAACTGCTTGACGCCGGCGGTCGGGCCGATCCGGTCGGCCCGACCGCCGGCTCTCGTCGGCCAGCCGGGACCGACCCGCCGATGACACCGACAGCAGGGTCAGTCCGACAGCGCCGCCCGGGCGCGCAGCAGCACCGCGACCTGCTCGCACCACTCACGGTTCTCCTGCTCGAACCGGCGGCCGCGCAGACACGTCAGGTACGGCCCGATGCGCTCACCCTCGCGCAGGAACGTCTCCTCGTCCCGTTCGCCACGCAGCCGCCGCGCCGGCAGCCAGCGCGGCCGCGGCGATGTGGGTGCGTGTGCGCATGGCGCCTCCCTTCGATGGTTTCGCGGTCACGCGACGCGGCGGATGCGGCGGACGGCGAGGTAGAGCAGCAGGGCGGCGACGGCGACGAAGATGCCGGTCTCGATGCCCTGGAATAGCCAGTACCGGGAACCCGACGAACGAGGAAGAGCACACCGATCAGGGTCTGGGGTCGATGGGCTCAGACCAGCGCTGATGCTGCCAGATTGCGTTTGACGGCCTGGACCTGGTCCTCGTCGAGCGGCCCGACCCCGGAGGCCACAAGCAGGGGCAGGCGCACCCTCGCTGAACTGTCAGCGGTTGCGAGGCCCCAGCCATAATCTGCGGCATGAGGTTGCTGCACGAGGTGTGGATCATCGTCGCGCCACTGGTCGGCCTCGCGGCGGTGATCGCCCTGGCAATTGATGCTCGCAGGCGTCGCCTAGCGCGAGCCGCCGTGGACGCATCGGCTTGGCCAGATCTGCCCAGGGATACAGTGGCGGTCGAGATGCCTCAATTGGGCGAGGGAATCACGACCGCAACAGTTATCCGGATCATGAAGCACGTGGGCGAGCCGGTACAGGTTGGTGACGCGGCAGCGGAGGTATCGACCGACAAAGTCGATACAGAAATCCCGGCCACGGCCGCCGGAACGGTTGCGGCTGTTTTCGTTGGCGAGGGCGATGAGGTTCCGGTCGGATACCCGCTGCTCGCCGTAAGGCCGTCAGCGGTGGCCGAACAGCAGATGAAGTGCTGAGCCGGCTTACCCTCTGCCTCGCAAAGGTGGTCCTCATCGACCAGCATGAAGCCAGCTGCCCGCCCGAGTCTTGACCCCTCACTTGTAAGCTCTGAACACGCTGTCCGCCGAGATCCGGTGGCGTCCCGGGTCCTCAGCGTTGCGGCAACGCCACCGGCGGTGCTCGCTGTGCCGCCCACCAGAGAACAGCCCTGGGTACGACGCCGCCCTCACCCTGCTCTAGCTGGCGGCAGCAACCCTGCGCGATGTTGCCACCCCGATGCTCCTATGGATGTCAAGCTCCGTCGACCGGCTCCTGGCGGAGCTTGACCCCTTCGTCCGGAAGGAACAACCACCGGCTTGTGAGCTGCGCTGGCGACTCGTTTGAGCTGGCCGAGCGGTCCGCCAGCGTCCGTGGTTGTCCACCGCCGCCGCGCCCGTCGTCACCCGGTTAGTACTCCAGCAGGAGATCGTTTCAGGGCTCAGTGAGGGCTTGTCGTGCGTAGTGGCTGATCTTGGCTTCGGCTTGGTGCTGGCGTCGGAAGATGGACCAGGCGATGAGGTCGCCGATGCGTCGGGTGGGTTCGATGACCAGGGCGTGGAACAGGCGGCGGAGTTCGTTGACGGTGATCGGGATCAGGCCGTCCGGGGTGGTGGTGCTGGCCGCTGCGGCGGCGGCGAGGAACGCGTGTGCGGCGATGACGAGGGTGGTCCAGCGGTGCCAGGCCCGCCAGCGGCGGTGTTGGTGCTGGTCCAGGCCGAGCCCGGTCTTGGTGGCCTGGAAGGATTCCTCGATGCTCCACCGTCGGCCGGCGATGGCGGCCAGGTGGTGCAGGGGGGGACGATGTTGGGTGACCAGCAGCGGTAGAACGCCAGCTCACCGGTGGTGCGGTTGCGCCGGATCAGCAGCCAGTGGTGACCGTCGTGTTGGTCGACGGCCAGGGGCAGGGTGACGAACGCCCAGTCGTAGTAGCGGTGCCCTTTCGCCCCCTGGCCGACGGAGATCCGCTGCCACGCCCGTATCGGCAGGCCGACGGCGATCTGGTCCGCTCGCTGGATGCCAAGCCCGGTCGGGACCCGGTGCGAGCAGGCGACCGCGAGGACGTAACCGAGTCGATGGTCGCGTAACGCCGCGGCCAGGTGCGGGTCACCGCCGTAGGCCTCGTCGCCGGCAACCCATCGGCATGGCAGGCCACCGGAGACGGCGGTGTCGATCAGCCGCTGTGCCAGCTGCGGTTTCGTGGCGAAGCCGACGGTGTCGGGCACTCCAGCCTCCACCCGACGCGCGGGGTCGTCGGTCCAGGACTTCGGCAGGTAGAGAGCGACGTCGACCAGGGTGTGCCCGGCTGGTGAAGCATAGGAAAGGTGCACCGCGAGCTGGCAGTTCTCGATCTTCCCGGCGGTGCCGGAGTACTGCCGTTGCACCCCGACGGTGTGCACGCCCTTCTTCAGGTCACCGGTCTCGTCGATCAGCAGCACACCGTCCGGGTGCCCGAGCTTGACCGCGACGAAGTCCCGCACGTCGGCGCGGACCTGCGCGTCGTCCCACCTGGCCCGACCGATCAGGTCCTGCATTCCTCCTGGCCCGTCGTCACCGGCGTGTTCCGCGATCGTCCAACAATTCTTCGTCGGCAACGGCGCCAGCAGCCCGGCCATGAAGTCCCGCACCCGCCGACGCGGCTCAGGCCGGCCGAAGCGCGACCCGACCACGTCCATCAGCTCGTCAAACAGCCCAGACCATCGCTGGACGTCTACTCTGTAGGCGGCAGCCACCGCCGTATCTTTGGTCCACACAACCACGAGACTCAGCGGTGGCTGCTCCCCGCCCACGGACAAAACCACACCGCCGCAGCAGGTCAGAACGGATGGATCTCCTGCTGAAGTACTAGTAGTGCTTTGTTAGGTCGTTGTGGCGTGTCGCTTGTATGGGTGTTGTGGCGGTGTTTGGCTGCGGTGCGTGGATGAGCGGGATCTCGTTCGGTTGCGGGCGCGGTTGGAGGACTTCGCGGCGGGGATCTTCGCGGGGTTGCGGCGCTCGGATCAGCGGGCGACTGGTCTGCGGTATCTGCGTGGGCTGATGCTGGACGGCCGGCGTAAGTCGATGCAGCCGATGGCGCAGCGGCTCGGGGTCGATCACCAGCACTTGCAGCAGTTCTTGACGTCCTCGACCTGGGATGTCGCCGGTGTGCGGCGGCGGCTGGCGACGGCCGCGGTTGATCTGGTGACGCCTCAGGTGTGGGTGGTCGACGCTTCGGCCGTCAGTCCGAGGTCCGGATCTGCTCCAGGTAGGTCAGAGGTTCCCGGAGGTACTCCATGAGCTCCCGCAGCGCGTCCTTCTCCGCCGTGGTGATCACGACGTCCTCCTCCGACAGGGCGCCGACGAGGTCCGTGATCGCGTGGTCCCAGGCGCCGGCGCCTCTGGCCATCAGGACCATCGACCGGTACTTCGGGCTGATCTTGGGTGCGACCTGGTCGATGATCCGGGGGCTGAGCCGGACGTAATCGTTGACTTCCATGGGTCTCCCGTGGATGCGGTGGTTAGGCCGGCGGGTTGGTTCTGACGCCCTCGCCGCTGAGCGGGAAGCCGCCGGAGATGCTGCCGTCCTTGCCCAGGGTAACGACGCATCGTAGCCAAGATCAGCCACTACGCCCCCGACAAGCCATCACCAGCCTTGAAACGGATCTCCTGCTGGAGTATTAGCCACTCATCCGCATTGCCGGAAAGATCCTCGAACACATGGCCTCGACATCGCGCAGCCCCTCGTCCTCCTCGTAGATGCAGGTCGCACAGATAGAGAGGTCCCGGCCGTCCGGCCTCGGGTGCACCTGGGGCGCGTGTCCGCACTCGGGACAGGGCTCGCCATCGTGACTGGTCATGATGCGATCGTCGCAGCTGTGCACGATCAGTTTGGACGGCGCGTCGATCTCGACGTGGGCGACCGTAATTGTGCTGGTGACAAGGATGATTCTCCGCTGACGGGGCAGGGAAGGCGGCAGGGCAACCCGCTGCTGACCTTTGTTGACCGCCCTGTCGGACACGCAGCGGGCACGGCCTGCACCTTGTCACTAACGGCGGGTAATGGCGGCATAGATCTGGCTGCCAGCCAGTACACCCAGCGCAGCACAAGCGACATCACGAGAAAAGTCCGGTGGCCCGCCGGACACCACGGCAGCCACTCTGTGGCGATGGTCCTTCGACTCGTGGAGCCAACCGACTGAGGAAATAAGTATCGAGGAGAGCGCTAGTTCGACTGCGTCGGGCCATACCAGCGCAACAAAGGAGACTATTGCCACGGAAACGCCGAAACCCGTGGCCGACCGAAACAACGCATCCCGACCAGACACGGGTAGGCGCTCCACATCGGGGCGGGCAACAACGTCTTGATCCACGGTAGAACCGTACGCTCGCCGAACCGCCCGTGGAAGTGGCCTACTCGTGAACGCAACTCCTGGCCATCTGTCGACGTTCACCGCTGCATTGACCGGGTTGTTGGCGCTGCTCCTCGACTAGAACGCGGTCCGACTGCCATCCCGTCTGTCGACCCGCCCTCCTGGGGAGCGGCCGCCGCCCCAGCCCGCCACGTCAAAACCACCGTGACGCACGGTCGGACGCCGGCGGGTTGGGCGGCGGCCCGCTCGGCTTGCCCGGGTCGGTGGCAGGCGGGGGTGGGCCTGCGCAACCACCCACGGACCGCAACGCGCCGACGGGTTTGGATCGGGGCAGCGGTGGCGATCCTGAAACGGACCGACCTCACAGGGGGGTTGGTGCCATCGCATTAGGTGTGGTTGCTGTGGTCGGAGGGTTGCTGACCCTGTCGCGACACACAGAAGTTCCGTGCAACGTCAGCCATGTCTTGACTGTTGCCGTCGTCGGCACCGGCCTCGGCACTGTCGCTGGCGGCGCAATGTTGCTCCAGCGGGCAGGCCCTCTCCATCGCGTCAACGCATCTTGGCGGCATCTGATCGGGGACCTCGGTGGGAGCTGATGGCTACGGCTGTCGCGACGGTCATTCATATGTCGCTGCCGGTGTTGCGCGGGAAACGACCTACGCCTCTGCTCCGTTCAGACGCGATCACGAGCCCCGAGCTCGAAAGTCCGTGGCCGGCTTGCACCTCCGCCTACATCCGGATCTGCCGCGTCCGGACCCTACGGACCGTGACCGGATACCCGGTGCCGCAACGTCCGGTCATGTCGATGAGTGCGTATGCGATCCCTGCCTCGACCGGCCAGACCACATTCCCCTTCGCGCCGAACGACATTCGCTTCCGCGGTCGACTGCGCGCTGAGTGCGACGTGATTTCCGCGCAGTCACCGATGGCAGCCTTCCGAACGGGAAAGACGGAGTGTCGGTCGCCGGGCGGCTGCGAGCACCGCGCCCCTGACGACTACAAACGACGCCGAGTTGGCCGCGGCTCCGACCAGCCGGCCGGACTACTCCGGATACGTCGGCGCCCACCACCGAAGAGGGGCTTCGATGGTGGACGCGGCGTGGCGTCAGACGACGATGACTGTTTTGCCGAGCAGCTTGCCGTTGCTTGCATCCTGGTGGATGGTCGGCAGTTCCTCCAGCGGCCGGCGGTCGGCGATGTGCAGCTCGAGTACGCCGCTGTCGATGCGGGAGACGAGGTCGGCCAGGTGGGAGGCGTCCGGGCCGACCCACACGCCGGCCGTGCGTACCGAGCGTGCGTCGTCGGCCGGCACCGGGCCGGCAGAGCTGACGACGATGCCGCCGTCGGCCACGTAGGGGGTCAGCTTCGCGAGGTCCTCGGGAGCCAGGCGTACGTGGTTCACCACCACGTCGAAGGGACCACCGACAGGGGCCGGGCCTGCGTCGAGGTCCAGCGGGTCGACGACCTTCTCCGCACCGTAGCCGTTCAGGCGGTCGGCATGCTGGGGGCCGTCGACGGCGGTCACCTTAGCGCCGGCTTCGACGGCGAGCTGGACCACGATGCCTCCCACCGCACCGCCTGCCCCGTTGACGAGAACGGTCTGGCCGGTCTTGATCCCGGCGAGTTCGACGGCTGCTTGGCGAGCGGCCAGCCCGGTCAGGGGTAGTGCGGCGGCGTCGGTCAGAGGGATGCTGCGGGGCGCGGCGGTCACCAGGTCGGCCGCCACGACCGCGTACTCGGCGGCTCCGCCGTGCTCATGCAGCGGGAACATGGCGATGATCGGGTCGCCGACCTGCAGTCCGCTGACTCCGTCGCCGAGCTCGGCAACGGTGCCCGCGACATCGAGGCCGGGGGTGATCGGCAGTGGGGTGGGGATCATCTCAGCGAGGACACCCAGCCGGATGTGGTCGTCGACGGGGTTGAACGAGGTGGCCACCACCTTCACCAGCACTTGGCCGGCGCCGGGGACCGGACGCTCCACCTCCTCCTGGCGCAGGACATCGGTGCTGCCGAACTCGTGGTAGCGAATAGCCTTCACTGCACTCTCCTCATGGTTTCGGGGTGTCGGATCCGTGGCGATCGGGGAATCTCCGGACGCCGCGCCGCCGCCACACTTGCCTGGGCAACTGTGAACGAGTGTGCTTGACTTGCCTAGGCAAGTCAAGGTGCGCGGCATCACAGAGACCGACCAGGTCAGTGCCTGCCTCTGAGCAGCGAAAGGCATCCGGCTGCCAGGGTTGCCCAGTCAAGTAAGCTGCGCGTATGACCGGCACCCCCCAATGGCTCGACGACGAGCAGCAGAAGCTGTGGCAGGACTTGCGCACCGTGGTCATCGCGCTGCCCACGCTGCTGGACCGCCAGTTGCAGCGGGACGAGGGCATCTCGAACTTCGAGTACAGCGTGATGGCTCGGCTGTCCATGACCGAGACGCACACGATGCGGCTCAGCGACCTGGCCGCGCAGTGCGACAGCACGCAACCACGGCTGTCCAAGCTGATGGTCCGTTTCGAGCAGCAGGGGTGGGTCACCCGGTTCCCTGACCCAAACAACGGTCGGTACACCCTCGCGACCCTGACTGACGCCGGACTGCATAAGGTCGAGGACAGTGCCCCAGCTCACGTCGAGCGGGTCAGGCAACTGGTGTTCGACCCACTCAGCGCTGCACAGCAACGCCACCTCGGCGTCGCGCTCTCCCGCATCGCCGCTCTGGTACGCGAGCAACTCGACGGCCGGTGAACGACGCCCACCGAACTGAGCTCGACACCTCAGCCGGGTCCCCAGAGTTCCGTCCTGGCAACGGCGATATCTCACGTCCACCAGTTACTCATTGAGCCCTTTTCAACGTGATCTTGCAGGTCGGCCCAGGTCGCCAGGGGCTCTGATCGATAGGGCGAGGCTCCAGGTAGGACAGCAAGTCGCCCAACCCGAGGCCCGACCGGGAGCCTCGCCGTGCTGTCCTACCACGCCACGATTCGCTGTCCAGCTCAACCCTGAACCACCTCGCCGACCGCATCCGCAACCACCGCCAGCAGCGGGAATCCCGGTGGAGGCGGCTGAACCCGGGCCGCCAGGCCCTGCTAGCCCTGGCCCACCTGCACAACGGCGACACCTGCACCCGCCTTACCGCCGGCCGACGGCAGCCTGCACCCGTGGGCCGGCCGTGCCCAGGATCCCGCGCCGGGCCGAGCTCGCTTCCGGCCTCCGCTTCGACGTCGTGGGCCCTGAACGATCGGGCCTTGGTGCGACTGCTGAACGTTCGGTCATAGTGGGCGCCCCGTGCGCCCACCCGGACGTATACCGTGACGGGCAAACATAGGCTGATATCGATTACGCAGGGGGTGTCGACATGGCGTTATCAAAACGGGTGGCCCTTGCGGCATCCTGGCTGGTAGCGGGAATGGGCGCGCTGACCGCCCTCGCCATGATCTCTGTGGTGCCTGGTAGCGCCTCGGCGGACACCATGGCAGGTGGATGCCGGGCGACGGCGCGTACCGACTCACATTGGGGCAATGGTCCGACGAGCGGCGCGGTCGTCGTCGTCACGATCACCAACACCGCGACGACGCCCGCGACGACCTGGTCGGTGACGTGGACGCTGGCGGACGGCCAACGGGTCGTCAACGCGTGGAACGCCACGGTCAGCACGTCGGGCCAGACGGTGACCGCGGTCAACCTCGCATGGAACGGCAGGCTGGCTCCGGGTGCCTCCACGACGTTCGGGATGCAGCTGGCCGGCTCGAGCTCGGCACCGGCGTTGAGCTGCAGTAACAATGCCGTGTCACCGCCCTCCTCGCCGCCGGTCTCCAACTCGCCGCCGGGGCCTGAGGACGTCAGGGTCACCGAGGCCGACACCCGGACCGCGGTGACCCTGGTCCTCGGGCAGACGCTCGGCGTGTCCCTGCCATCGAGCTACCTACCGTTGACGTCCGCCAGCCCGGCGTTGACCCTCGTGTCGAGCAGCGGCGGATACCCCACCGGTCAGCCGCTGACCGCGCTGTTCCGGGCAGCCGGTACCGGTTCGCTCGACCTGTCCACGGTGAGCGACGACCCGTGCTTCCACACGACGCCACCGTGTGCGAGACCGGTCCTGCAGTGGACGGTTCACGTCAACGTCGTCCCCGCGTCGCCGGCCGGAGACGTCAACCTGACCCAGGCCGCGAACCGGACCACGGTTAATTTGGTCATCGGGCAGACACTCGGCGTGTCGCTACCCGCGAACTACCGGCCGTTCACGTCCGTGAACTCTGCGTTGACCCTCGTGTGGACCACCGGTGGTTACCCCACCGGGCAGCCGCTCAGAGTGCTGTTCCGGGCGGTCGGGGGCGCCTCGTTCGACCTTTACACGCAAACTGACACGGCGTGCAACCACGACCCCACCCCGTGCCCCGGCCCATACCAGCCGTGGACGGTACGCATAAACACCCTCTACCCGCCGCCGTCCCGCTGACCGGGCCCACAACGACAAGTCGATCACCAAGCACCTCACCGCCACGCGCGCGCCGGCACCGGCGATGCTCGTCAGGTATCGGCGCACTCAGGGGAGGCGAATGCCGGGCCTGCGATTGACGCGCCGGCCACAACGGGCGCATGACTCCTTTGTCCTGGCGTACTCGCCGTGGCCGCCACCGCTGCCACATCAGCCCGCCGCCGACGCCGTGGAGGTACCGAGCTTGGCCGTGTAGGCCGTGGATGTCCAAGCCGCACTTACCCTCCTGGGACGGATCCACGACAGTCGGCACGTCGGACTTCCAAACACGGATCGACGCTACGCGAGGCTCACCGACCTGGACTCCGCAGGCGCCGACCTCGATCGGGCCGCGATGCTCGACTGCGGCATGACCGGTCGGAGACCCGTACCAACCCCGGCCGGATCCGGGAGCGGGTATCCCCCGAGAACAGTCGGCCTCGAGGATCGTTGACGATGTGCCGGTGGTACGTCGTGGTGAGTTGACCGGTGAGGCGTGGGTGGTGATCGCGCCGCTGCTTTCCGAGCCGGGCGGTTCGAGGGGGCGGTGGCGGGATCATCGGCAGGTCATCAATGGGATTCTATGGAAGCTGGGTACGGGCGCGCCGTGCGTGACCAGCCGGGACGCTTCGGGCCGTGGAAGACCTGCCATGAGCGCCTGCGGCGGTGGAACGCTGACGGCACGTGGGATCGGATCCTGGCCGCGTTGCAGGTCCATGACGACGGCACACCGGTGCAGTGGACGATCAGTATCGACTCGTCGATCGTGCGGGCGCACCAGCATCCGCTGGCGCCCGCAAAAAAGGGGCTCCACAACAAGTCCGGCGACGCCTGGTGCGCGAGATGGCGAGGCCATCGGCCGATCCCGTGGAGGGCTGAGCACGAAGATCCACCTCGCGGTCGACGGACGCGGCCGACCGTTGTCGCTCCTGCTCACCCCCGGTCAGACCGGCGACAATCCCCAGCTCCTGAGGTTGCTCGACGCGATCCGCGTCAACGAGCCCGGCCCCGGACGACCCCGCAAGCGCCCCGAGGTGCTCATCGCCGACAAGGGCTACGCGCTTGACTCGACGCGTCGAGCCCTGCGGCAGCGAGGAATCCGGCACGTCATCCCCGAACGCAGCGACCAGGTCCGCCCGCCGGGCAGCCAAGGGCAGCACCGGCGGACGACCACCAGCCTTCGACAAGGCGATCTACAAGAAGCGCAGCGTCGTAGAACGCTGCTTCAACCGGCTCAAACAGTGGCGTGACCTGGCCACCCGCTACGTCAAACGCGCATCCCTCTACCGGCGAGCCTCATCCTGATCGGTGCCGTCATCTGGCTTCCATGATCGACAGGACAGACCCTAGGCAGTCGCGGCCGGGGCGTACTCGGGCTCGCGACCCTCGCTCGCATTCGTGGCGTTGTTGGGGTCCGCTGTGGAGCGCCGCACTACCAGCGCCAGCCCGGCGATGACGATGGCGGCCGCAGCCAGCTCCGTCACGCCGACGGGCTCATCCAGCAGCAGCCACGCCGCGCTGAGCCCGAAGACAGGCACCAGGAGGCTGAACGGCGCCACTCTCGCGATCGAGTACTGGGCGATCAGCCGGTTCCAGATACCGAAGCCGACGAGAGTCGACACGTACGCGATGTACGCCACGGCTAGCAGTCCGCGCCACGACAGGCCGGTGATCGCATCGAGCACCGCCTGTCCGCCGTCGACCACACCGGCCAGGCCGAGCAGCGGTAACGGCGGTACCAGGCTCGACCAGACCAGCAGCGAGAGCGGTCGCGTCTCGCCGCTGGCCCGCATGATTAGGTTTGCCGTGGCCCAGCTGGCCGCCGCGAACAGCGTCAGCGCGAAGCCGATCACCGTGGCGTGGCCGCCGCTGCCGATTGCCAGCACCCCGATCCCGACCGATCCGACCAGTACGCCGGCCACCTGCGCCCGCGCCGGCCGCTCGCCGAGCACTGCCGCAGCCAGCAGCACCGACATAAGCGCCTGCGCCTGTAGCACCAGCGAGGCCAGACCGGCGGACATACCGGCTGCGAGCGCCGTAAACAGTGCGCCGAACTTCAGGACGCCGAGCACCAGCCCGTAGGCGATCACGTAGCGGAGCCGGGCGCTGGGGCGCGGCACCAGGAAGACCAGCGGCACCGCCGCCGCGACGAAGCGCAGCGCGGTCAGCACGAGCGGCGGCAGGTCGCGCAGGCCCAGCTCGATGGCGACGAAGTTGACGCCCCAGATAGCGGCGACGAGCAGGGCGAGAAGTCGGTGTGATGCTTTCATGCCGGCTACGCTGCCCGAGGCAACGCTTAAGGACCAGTTCAATGTTCTTCATCGCTGATGTAGCGTGGCTACATGAATCTTGACGTACGCCGGCTCCGCGTGCTGCACGAGGTTGCGCTGCGCGGCAGCGTCACCGCCGCCGCTGCGGCGCTGCACGTCACTCCGTCGGCGGTCTCCCAGCAGCTCGTTCAGCTGTCCCGAGAGGCCGGGCACGAACTGGTCGAGCGGGCCGGGCGCGGGATCGTCCTCACCCCTGCCGGCCAGGTGCTGGC
This sequence comes from Micromonospora sp. NPDC049204, assembly GCF_040647935.1. Classification (NCBI taxonomy): domain Bacteria; kingdom Bacillati; phylum Actinomycetota; class Actinomycetes; order Micromonosporales; family Micromonosporaceae; genus Micromonospora; species Micromonospora sp. NPDC049204. Next base: position 663,617 of record NZ_JBEZDC010000001.1, read on the forward strand.
CAGCCACGCGAAGGACGTGCTGGGCGCGGTGGAGCAGGCGGTGGCCGGGCTCGCCGCGCTCCGCCACGGCGTCAGCGGTACGGTGCGGGTCGGCGCGTTCGCGTCCGCAGCCGGCGCGCTGGTGGCCCCCTCCGCCGCACGCCTCCGGGCGAAGCACCCAAAACTAGACGTGCGGGTGATCGAGGCCGAAGACCAGCAGAGCCGCCTCGACCTGCGCTCCGGCACCCTCGATGTAGTGGTGCTGCAGGAGTACGATCACGTGCCCGCGCCGCTGGTCAATGACCTGGACCGGCATCCGGTCACCACCGACCCGATGCACCTGATCACCCCGGTCGCGTGGCGCCGTCGCACCGGCCGGCTGAGCGAACTGAGCGACGTGCCATGGATCGCCAGCGCCGAGCACACGCCTTGTCTACGGTCCACATTGCACGCTTGCCGGCTCGCCGGCTTCGAACCGGACATCAGGCACCGTGCCGTCGACTTCGCGCTCACGCTGGACCTCGTCGCGGCCGGGCTGGGCGCCGCGCTGGTGCCGGAGTTGGCACTGCGCCACGTGCCACCCGGGGTGCACGTGGAGCCACTGGTCGAGCCGGTCACCGAGCGGCGCATCTTCGCAGTCACCCGCGCCCTCGGTGGCACGCCGCAACGGCCCGCGGTGGACGCCCTCCTAGCGGAGCTGAGCGGCCCGACCGGCGTCCCGCGTGGACAGCTTGCGCCGATCATCGCCTGATGTACGTGCTTTGACCCCCGATCGACGAGCACTCGGCCATGATCGGGGCAACAGACGTTGCCGTCAGTCCGCGCGCACGTCAAGCCCGAGGTCGGTGGCGATGACCAGGAAGTTCAAGCAACACGGGAAGTGAACTCTTCACATCGTCAATGTCGCCGACCGCAGTGCCTAGGCTGATCGTCAGCGAGGAAACATCCTGGTCATCGACTTGTACAGGTCCTCGACAATACGGGCAGCCATCAGGCACGGGCGGTCTCTGACGTGACTTCATCTCCCGCCATTTGGTTTCCGGCGGTTGAGCCGTCGAGTCGGCCCCAGCTCATGATCACGTGCACGGATCTGCCGCGATCCGCATGCTTTACCGGGATCATCGTGCGTCGAGCCTGCCCGGGCGTACGGAGCCGGACAGGAGGACGAAGTTCAGCCGATGATGGCGGCGAGAGTTGGGTTCGCAGCTCGCGTCGTAGTCGACGGCTGCGGTGAGCAGTCTGGCGGTTGCTGAAAAAGCTGGGACTGCAGTTTCACCTGCCAGTTCGTCGGGAGCCGGGTCGCCGACCGCTACCCGCAGACCCAGAA